>CANEHB010000007.1 GCA_947427205.1 uncultured Clostridium sp. | reverse complement strand
CTTGAAAATACAAGAGTGTAGCTAAATAAGATATAAAATTAGTTTACACTACCTAATAAAAATAAAGGGGGAAAAAATGAAAAAAATTTTAAGAATTGTACTAATATTAATTTTTATTATATTTATTATTTTTTTAGTAAATTTAACAAGAAACTATTTAATTTTAAAATCATTATTTTCTTTTAACGAAGAAATTAATAATTATTATTTTGAAGAAATTATTACATCTAATGATAGTAAAAACAAGAATTGTATATATGCTCAAAATAATAATTATTACATAGAAGTATATGAAAATGATGAACATATATATAATATTTGGATTGATGATATTAATAAAGAATATATTTTACAAGATGTTGAAAAAAATCAAATAATCGAAGAAGAATATAATGATTTTTATACAAAAAAATATAAAGCTATATATTTGAATTCTCATGATGTTACTATATCTAATTTAATTATTCAGAAATATTTATTTATGCCTATTATTGAAGATGATAATAAATACATTCTAACAGTATATGA
The DNA here is from genome assembly GCA_947427205.1 of uncultured Clostridium sp. Classification (GTDB taxonomy): domain Bacteria; phylum Bacillota; class Clostridia; order TANB77; family CAG-508; genus Scatovivens. The sequence goes on along the minus strand of CANEHB010000007.1, from coordinate 79,396 downwards.
TAATGAAACTAAAGTTTTTATAAACAAAGATAGTAAATCAATAGATAAAGTGGTATCGAAAGATAATGAGATAAATTATAAATTACAAAATAATCCACAAATAAGTATAAATAAACCTGAAATTTAAATAAAATTTAGAAAAAAATAATTAAAAATAATTAAAAGTAATTAAAATACTTTTAATTATTTTTTATCAAACGAGAGATTTCCTCAATAATCATTTTGTTTGTAAAATAATATTTATCATATTCAAAACCAAAAATTTTTTCAAAATTATCTTTTGACTTTTGTTCTACTCTACTTTTTATTGCATAAGAAATATCGTTTTTTACTTGTTTTGAAGTTGTATTGCCATAGATAGTTGCAATAGTATTATAAATATTTTCAACAATAACAATATCATTATCATTTAAAGTCATTAGTTGAATAGCCTTATTTATATATTTTGTACCTCTATGACTTGTATTTAAACCTATTGAACGAAGAATATTAAAAATAGTTATAATATTTTTGCTATTAATTACATTACTATTATTAACTCCCTTCATCAGTAATTACCTCCAAAAAATATTTCTTATTACAATATAAATATATCAAATTTATGTAAACAATTCAAAAAAATAAAATTTGCACCAAGTGCAATGAAATATGCACAATATGCAAATTTTAGACATTAAATACTTTAAATTCAATAGTTTTGTAAATAAAATCTATAAATTTTTTATAATTTTTATATTTTTTTATAAAATATTGCACATAGTGCATAAAAAAACACGGGAGAATACGCATAACCCCGTGTTATATGCTTTAAATCTTAATCTTTAAAGCTATAATTAATCTAAACTATTGCGATTAGTCTAGAATAATTAACTAAATTATAAATTAAATTTAAGAAAATATCAATACTTTAATAGATATTGGGGGAATTGCACCCCCAAAAGCCGAATGGCTATTTTACCTGAGCTGGTATAGGGTAACCACCAGGGCAACCGTCCACCACAATAAACAAATTCTTCCATTGCGTATTCTCCCGTATAAAAATTCTCTATGTAAAAATTCAATATATATTTAATACGTGAAAATAAGCAATAAAACTAAAATCTCGTATATAAAAAATCCAGGCAATCGCAATGCCTGAATGTTATAATTGAACATCAAGCATTACGCTTGTGGAATGGATTGATTATTAAGATTTCAAAGCCATTCTTTTTACTATAAAGTTATATTTATTATAGCATATTTTTACACAAATTTCAATCTAACTATTGATACCTCAATACATTACAGACTTTTGAAGTTGAAATAATAGTTAAAAAATGGTATAATTAATAGTGTATATGTTTATTAAAGGAAGTGATAATATGGCTGAATTTAATAGAAAAGAATTTGCAGAGAGATTAAAGAAGTTTAGAAAAGAAAAAGGCTTAAGTCAAGAAAATCTTGCAATGGCTATTGGTAAAAATTCATCAACTATTGCTAGATTTGAAAGTGGTCGACTTATTCCAGATGCTGAACAAATATTTTTACTATGTAATGAATTAGAAATTAGTGAATGTGAATTATTTAATTCTTCTTATAAAATTAGAAATAATGAAGAAAGCATAAATCCTTTTGGAGTTAATACCTTATATATTTATTATAATGGTTACTACCCTACAAGTAAAAAGTTTGATAAATGTAAATTTAAAATAAATATAATTCCAAAACAAAATTATTGTGAATTACATTTTGTAGATTATAAAACAAATAAAATATATATGATTGGACATATTGAAACTGATAATTTTATGGCATTTTTAAAATTCAATAATTATAAGCCTACAAGTCCAAGATTAGAATGCACTCAAATAAATATAAACATAGCTAACAGTATTGATAGATTAATGAGAGGTGTTTTATTTTGTACTAATGGAAAGTATGAGCCTAGTTGCAGAAAATGCTTTATATCAAAAACTGATTTAGATTTTACAGATGAAATGCTTGAAGAATTAAAAATAACAACTAGAGAATTTGAAGAAATGGAAAAAATAAATATTTGGTATGTTGATGTTGAAAATAAGGAAGATTTTGAACAATAACATAGATATTACAAAAGCTTTGAATTATAGATTATAACTAAAATTTAAAGCTTTTTTCTTTTTTATAATATTATACGTAAATTGAATTTAAAAACTTTATAAAATATTGATTTTAATACACTTTCAGATTTTTTTGAAAGTGTATTTTTCAGTTTTTTTAGGAATTTTAGTGTATTTTTTGGAATTTTTAGTTTTTTGCGTTTTGAAAGCATAAATCATTGTATCATTAAATCAAGCTTAAGCCTGTCTAGGCTACCGGTAACCTAAATATATTTTAGGAGATTTAAAAATGAAAAAAATATTAAAACCTATTACCAAAGAAAAAATGAAAAAAATTAAAAACATTGATAACTTATTTACTAAAGATGTCATAAGTTTAGATGACACAAAGAATAGAAAATATTTAGATGATCTTGTGTATCAATCATATTTGGTAAATTCTAATAATGGAAGTGATGGGTTTGATGAATGATGAAATTATTATCATATATCAAGAAGTTGGCAAAAATTTAAAATTACAGAAAATAAAAAATAATGTAAACGAATTTGAAAAAATGCTTGGTCGGAGAAATCGAGCTAATTCCCTATGATGATGTAGTAATTGTATGCAAAAAAATTAGAGAAAATCTAAAACCTAATATCTACATTACAACAAAATTTTTAAGTATTGGAGAAACTATACGAGGCAACATTATTATAGTTTGTAAAGAATTTGAAAAATTTAAAAGTCTTTCTAAAGAACAATCTATAAAATATGCAGAATTTCTTAAAAATGCAAGCTTTCATTATGATAACAATACAGAAAAGTTAAAAAAATTATCTATTGATACCAAATTTTTAAAAAATATTACTAAAGATAAAACTTTAGATGATTATGAAAATAATTTTAAAAATCAAGATGAAGATGTTTTGAGAATGATTTTAGGTATTCAAACAGTCATTTTAAAATACATACAAAATAATATAGATTAATTTTAAGAGGTAAATAAAATGGAAGAATTAAATGATTTAAATAATAAAATTATAGATGAAATACAAAATACAGAAATGAAAAATATTATAATTGAAACAAAAGAAACTTTAACACCTGAACAAAGAATGGCAATAGATACTATAAGACGTGTCAAGCACCCTTTTAGAATGCTTGGTGTTAAAGATGTAATGAGAGATTTAAATATATGTGAAACCATAGCTTATAAAACTTTTAAAAGAGATGACTTCCCTTCAATAAATATTGGTAAATCTAATCAAGTAATGTTACTTTCCTATTTAATATGGAAAATGAGTAAACGTATTTAGGTGGTGGTCATTATAAGTAATAAAGAAAAAAGTGGAAGTGTCTATTATGATAAAGAACGTAAAAAATGGAGATGTATTTATTATATTTATGACACGAATACTCTTGAAGAAATAAGAAGAACGAAGTCTTTTGATACCGAAAAAGAAGCAAATGATTTTAGAACAAGTATTCAATATCAAAGGGGAAATGATTTATTTATTAAAAATAATGGAATACTACTAAACCAACTTATGAGAGAAAATGCTGAACAAAAACTGGAATTAAATTTAATTAAAGCAAGGACTTATACAAGAATAATGGAAACAATAAGGCAAATTGAAGAAAGCCCAATATCAAAACAAAATATTATGGATATAACTAGTAATGATATAACAAATTATTTGAATTCTTTAAAAGATTATAGTGACTCTACAATAAAGAAAGTAACAGAACAATTTTCTCAAGCTTTCAATATAGCATTTAATAAAGGGTATATAACAAGAAATCCAATGTTTGATGTTAGACGTCCTAAAAGTACAAAACAAAAAAAAGAAGTTAAAGCACTAGAGATTGAAGAACAACAAAAATTAACTAGCTATTTAATGAGTATACCCGGAGAAAATGAACCTTACAAAGTAGCCTATTTAATAGAAATGTATTTAGGATTACGTATAGGAGAAATATTGGCATTAAGAAGTACTGACATAGACTTACATAAGAATTTAATATCTGTGAACAAAACTCTAACATTAGACAAAGACAAAAAAGTAGTTATGGGAGATACTACTAAAACTTATTCTGGTATTAGAGAAGTGCCTATTCCATCTTTTATAAAAAATGAGATAATAAATCAAATGATACTAGCAGAAGATAATAGAGATAAACAGCTATTTTTATATACTAATGGTAATTACGTAAGACCAAATCATGTCAATTATCAATTAAAAAATATATCTAGAAAGCTTGGATTACCAGATATAACTACACATTGCTTACGTCATACATATGGAACTCGTTGTATTGAGGCTGGAATACTTCCAGTTGTTACCCAAAGACTAATGGGTCATAAAAATATATCAGTAACATTAGATACATATACATCTATCTTTAATAGATTTAAATTAGAAGAATTAGACAAAGTTAATAAGTATTATATGAATAATTCAATTATACAACCACTTCAACCATTTTTAGAAGAAAATAACAATAGTATAAGTAAAGAAATAGTATTTTTAAACAAATTAAATGCTATTACAATTAAACAGCAATTAATATCTAATAATAAAGATGATTCTATTATTGAAAAGAAGAAAAAAATACAAGAGCTATATTCAATGGTGGGAAATGCTGTTTTAAAAGGAACAATTCCAGTTGCTGAATATTTAGAAAATTTGGAATGTTTGCAAAAAATAGAACAAGAATTAAATAAAGAAGAAAAAGGAGAAATATAAATATGAACAAATCAGAGATAAAACAACGTATAAATGGTTTAAATGAATGTATGTTGTCAGATAGTGACAAAAAGTTAAAATTACTTACAATCTCAAGTGATTATACTTATAACAAAGCAATAGTTATTGTTGATAAGAACAATAATAATAAAGATTGGTATTCTGTTGATAATAAAAGTTGCTTTAAAACTTGGAATGAAATTGAGGCTTTTATAGATGGAATATGTAAAGGAAAAAATACCAACTTTTATGAAATGCACGAAGAAAGATAAATTTATAAAATTGTTTAAATTATATTTAATCAATTTTATAAATATAGTGGAAGGGTTTGGGAAACCGACAGAGGTTTCCTAAATCAAGATTTTTAAATAATTTTAAATAATCTTGAAACGGGTTTATTAAGGGAAGTTTGTTCCCTTAATCATACAGAGAAACTTTGTTTCTCTAGTATGTTAGAGCATGAAAATGCTAACGAGTAATTAGGCTGAATAATAAGTAATATAACATAAGTAGACCTACGAAGGCTTACTTATAGAATGAAAGGAAAAATAAAAATATGAGTAATAACATATCTATACAAGATTTAGATAAATTATTAAAAGCAAATGAAGAAGGAACGATTAGTTTACCAAAACCAGAAATGGAGCTAATCCAAAAATGGAAAAACGGAGAAACAATAGATAAAAGATATAATAGTATTATCAAACTAGATATAAAGCAATTAGAAGAAAAGAATAGCTTAGATGAAAAACTAGATAATGAGTTTACAACTTTTTGTGAAAATGCCAAAACAAAATCCCCTCAAGAGATATTAAATAGTGCTTATGAAATAACTGTAAAGGAAGAAATAAAAGATAGCTTAAAAAGTATGGAATTATACCCTTTAGAAGTTAGTGCTTTATTAAAGCAAAAAGATATTTTAAGTGAATTCTATCACGATTGGTTAAATGTTGACACCCCTTTAGGCGAAGTATTAGAAAACTCAATACAAGAATCTATTGCTATGGTAACAAGATATTATAAATCCAATAGTAAAGAAAGGTAGGTTTTTAAAGTGTGAGCTATGCTATTATACGAAATGCAAAGTACACTATAAATAATTTAAACGGAATTTATAGACATAATGAAAGAAAAAATACCAATTATTCAAATAAAGATATTACTAAAGAAAAAGCAATAAATAATTATTCTTTAAAGAATTGTAATATGCCATATAGTAAAGCATTTAGAAAAATAAAAGAAGAAAATAATTTACATGGGTGGATTAAGAAAAATAGTAATGTAGCTTGTGAATATATCATTACTTCTGATAAAGAATTCTTTGAGAATATTGGTGAAGAAGAAACAAAAAGATATTTTAAAACTGCTTTTGAATTTGTTAAGAATTATAAAAATTTAGGAGAAAAGTACATACTTTCTGCAAAAATTCATAATGACGAAAGCACACCACATTTACATATAGTTTTTATGCCAGTTGTCCACAAAACAGATTCAAAAAGTGGAAAAGTAATAGATAAAATCTCTTGTTCAGAGTTTTGGAAAGGTAAAAATAGTTATAAGATTTTACAAGATAATTTTTATTCATATATGATTAGGTCAGGATTTGATTTAGAACGTGGAAATAAAGAAGAAAATGAACATATACCAATAGAAAAACTAAAGAAAGTTACTAATTATGAAGTTCAAGAAATGTTTAAAGAAACAAATAATTTAGAGCGAGAAATAATAACAGATAATGTTGAAGTATTAAAAGATAATTATAAAAGAGTTATTAGAAAATTTAATACTGTTGCTAAAAGATATACTAAAATTAAGAATATAGTTGATGAAACAATGTTTGAAACAGAAAGATTACAAAGAGAAAATCAGGAATTAAAGCGAGAAAATGTAAAACTAAAAAGTGAAGTTGAAACATTAAAAAACTTTATAAATAAGACTTTCGAGTGTGTTCATATTTTATTTGACTTTCCAATAGAAAGACTTAAAAGTATAGTTCAAAACTTTTGGGAGAATGTAAGAAAATAAATAATGGAAGGTTGTGAAAAATGAATAAAAATAAAATAGAAGATTTATACGATAATTTACAAGGAATCATTGTTGATGATATAGAAAAAGACGATAAAATAGATACTCTGTGGAATGAAATTAATAAAATTGACGAATTACTTAAAGCTAAATTATCTAAAAGAGATTATCAAATATTCGATAATTATTTATCTAAAGAAGCTGAACTAATAGATATAGAAAGGAAAAAAGCTTTTTCATATGGTTATAATTTGTCTAATAAATTAATGATAGATAGTTTAAGAACATAAATAAAAAATAGGATTGTATTTTGCAATCCTATTTTTATGGTATTGAAATTAACAAAAAAATATAATATAATAAATAAAATATTGATTTTTAAGGTGGAAAGGAATATTTATGCCAAGAAGTAACATTATAAAAGATTTTGTGTCTAAACAATCAGATTTAGATACAACTTTAAAGAGATTAAAAGTTATTTTATATAGTTTAGAATATCAGGAAGCTCTAGAATGGCTTGATAAAGAACTAAATGGATATAGTGAATTAGATGAATTACCATCTTATAGAATTTTTAATGGTCAAGTATATGGTAATTATATAAATGGATTAGTAGAAGCAAAAAATCAACTAATTCCAATTGAAGAGCTATCCAAAGAATGGCAAGAATCAATAAAAGTTACAAAAATATATAATGATATAGAAACATTACAAAATTCTATTGATAATGATATTAAAATGGGTAAACCTTTATCTTCAGCAATATGTTCTATAATCTCAAAAAAATATGGGTTTATATTAATAAATGCAAATGTAATTGTAAATACTACTCAAGTAAGGTCTACTATAAAACAGGTTGAGAAAAAAACATTGGATATTTTATTAGAATTAGAAAAAGAATTTGGAAATTTAGATGAACTAGATATAGATTTAAATAATACTGATAGAGTAACTATTAACGAAGTAAATAAAAATATTATTGCTATTATATATGATAAATCTGTAAGTATTGGAAGTGATAATTCAATAGAAGAAAGTACTTTTAATGCATAGGGGGAATTATGGGAATATATATAGGTGATAATAATAAAATTTCAAATTTTAATAATAGCTCAATGCCTCAAAAAGAAAAAAAACAACAAAATTTTGGGAAAAACATCCATTTTTACTTTCATTTACTACTGGATTGCTAGTCTCAATAATTATGCTCTTTAGTTTTTGGAATAAAGTAATTAAACTTATAGAAAATATGTTTAAATAAAACTATCAAAATTTGTTTTGATAGTTTTTTATATAATTTAAGAATAAATTATATTTTAATAAAGTTTCAAAGATTATTTTGTGTGCAAAGCTTGTGTGCATATTGTGTGCAGAAAAGAAAAATTGATGAATAATTTTAAATAATTTTGAAAATAGATTGAATAACGAAAAATAATAAAATACAGTAATATCAATACTTACAAATACTTTTGGATAAAAATAAAAACCACTGAAATTGGTTAAATTTCAATGGTTTTTGGTGCAGATGGCCGGAATCGAACCGGCACGAGGTTTAACCCTCGCAGGATTTTAAGTCCTGTGCGTCTGCCAGTTCCGCCACATCTGCATTTTTACTGGCAAATCAGTTTTCAACTGACAAGAGTTATTATACTATCTAAAATTTCATATGTCAATAATTTTTTGAAAAAAAATTGAAAATGTATGAAAGTATTAGAGAGTGTTTAGTTTATATTAATTTTAATAGTATAATTAATAAAATAGGAATTGATAAAAAATAAAGTATATGGTAATATCGAATAAGTTAAAAACATTATATTGTAAGGTTGTTATGTGAAAAATAACAATTAAACAATTTGCAGAATATAAATAAAAATGAGATGGATTATAAGTATGCACTTAAAGAAAAACTAATAAAAGAAGACTAAACAAAATGATTTTTTTTATACTTATAATTGTTATGAAGGTTCTGTTTTTTGGAGTAGTGATAATGCTTGAATTTTTAGTATGAAGATGACCATCACCCGTATTCCTGTAGGAATTCGAATGATGGTCATTTCCACAATAAAAATGTAGTTAATACATACAACTAATCGTATAATAGAGAGGTGGCTATAAGTCAATAAAATACAGTGTACAGTAATTTTAAGAAAGTCCACATAAAATTAACGATAAAATTGTTTTATTTTGAATACAAATTTAAAGTATAAATTATTTTAAATATTATAATAAAAAACATGAAAAAATTACTTAGTCGAGATTATGTACTACATGAGAAATTAGGGATTTAGATGTAATTTTATCTATATATTTAAACTTAGGGCTCTTTTTGGAATTCATATTATTAATAGAACGTACAATAGACCATTTTACATTTGATTCACTAATATTGAATTTTTTTGCAACATATGGATAAATTTTCTTTTCAAGATTTTCATAAAGATAGTCATCTTTGTTTATATAAGAATAACTAATTGCATGTATTAGATAGTTTGTACCAGATAATTTAAAATCAAAATTTAAGTTATCTAGTATTTGATAAATTCTGTGATGCAAATCATTTTCATTTATATTTGATATAAATTTTAAAATACTTTTTCTTGTAGAAATATAATCAATGTTTTCAGAAATGTATAAAGTATGTTTTGAATTTTTATATTTATCGTTTTTTTGGCAAAGAACTATTTTATTTTCTATTTTATCTAAGATAGAAGGGAGAGTATCTTTATTTTTTTCTGCCAAGAAAATTATATCAGGATTAGAAAAGTCTATTAAATTTGATAGATCTTTTTCAGAAGTTATAATTCCAATTAATTTTAAATTATTAAATTTTGAAAATACATTATTACAGTATTTTGATATTAAATCTAAATTATTACTATAAATTATTAAATTATGCATATTAAAAACTCCTCCATTAATAAAACAATTTAGAAGGGCAAAAAGTGACAAAAATTTAAAAAAAAGGAAAAAAATATGAAAATCTATTTCGATTCAGAAAAATTACTAAGTGAATATTCAAATATGATTTATCGTATAGCATCTGGATATTTTGATAATAAAGATGATATTGAAGATATTGCACAAGAAGTATACATTAGATATATGAATTATGTTGAAGAAAATGGAAAGTTTAATGATTCGATATATGAAAGAAATTGGATAATTAGAGTTACTATAAATTTATGTACTAATGAAGTAAAATCAGCTAGAAAAAAGTATAATGTTCCCTTGAAAGATGAACCATTTTATTGTTATGATATAGATACTAAAACTGACTTAGAAGTAGCAATTAGTAAATTAAAAGAAAAGTATAGAACAGTTTTCGAAATGTTTTATTTTGAGGATTTGAAAATATCAGAAATAAGTAAAGTCCTAAAGATAACTGAAGCTAGTGTTAAAACTAGACTGAAAAGAGCGAAAGCAAAATTAGAAAAACTTTTAAAGTCTGGAGGTGAGTACAGTGCAAAATCTTGAGGAAGAAATAAAAAAGATTAAAGAAAAAAGAAGTAAAATGGAGATGAGTGAAGAGGGAAAAGAGAAAATTAGAAAAATTATAGAAGACAGAAATACTCGTTCTGAAAATGAAATTATTAAATATGTTCCTAAAAAGAATAAAACATATATTTTTGCTCAGAAGATTGCAGCTGTATTTATTTGTTGTTTGGTTTTATCAAGTTGTGCTTTTGCAGGAGAATGGAAAGATATTTTAACTAAGATTTTTTATGGTCAAGGTGCAAATATTGAGTATGCTGTTGATAATGGATATGTTCAAAATATAGATATGGATTATGTAGAAAGTAATGGTATAAAAATTAAAGCAGATTATTTTTATATGGATGATTACTATATGTATATTGCTTTGGATGTAGTTGCAGAAGAAGAGTTTGATAGGATATTATTAGATAAATTTGAATTATTAGATGAAGAAAATAATATAATATTTTCTAATTCACAATTATTTAAAGATATATTTTTTCAATCAGAAACTAAAAGAATTTTAAAAAATAAAGCGATAATATTTGGGAAATTTAGTAAAATGCAGAATAAGTTTTATAATTACGATTATTTAAAAATAAACATAAATAAAATTCAATTAGTAAATAATGATACAAGTAAGTATATACAAGGAAATTGGGATTTGGTAACTAAAATTACTAATAGTGTTTTTCAGGAACAAAAATATTATATAGATAGTAAAAATTTAATTGAAAGTTGTGAAATAAGTTACAAAAATTTTGTTTTAAATATTAAAATAAAATTTAAAGAAGAATGCATTGAGAAATTTGATGCTAATAGAAATGATGTATATATACAAGATAATAGTGGAAGAACATACAATATTAATGGAATTTCAAAATTTGAAAATGACAAAATAATTGCAAACTTTTTTGTGGATGAGGATTCAAATACAGAGAATTTGAAATTGAATATTAAATATAATGATGAGATAATTGTTTTTTATTTAAAAGAAATTGGCAGTTAGGTTGAAAACCTTTCTGCCAATTCCTTTTTTTAGTGCAAAGATGAATTAAAAAAATGAGTAATAATTATATTAACGAGATCAATTAAATTATTGAATATTCCAAATAATATATAAGGTTATTTCCAACTGTAATATATTATTTGAAACTTCAAGATAGCAGGACTGTTGTTAAAAGCTCGAAGATAATATGTTCCAGGCTCCATTGTAATCCAGTCCACCTTATAACTTGAACCATTGGGATCTCCTGACATTGATGCTTTTATTGATGAATTATACATCAAAGCCAGTGCAAATTTTCCGCTTGTAATAGTTTCGCCATATGGACCTGTAACGATTACTTCATAGGCAAAGTATCGTTCTGAAACATAAAAACTCGGAGTATCAGCAGTTCCGCCATTCATCACAAATAGAAGAGGATCGTCCCAAATAAGTGGCATGATTCCGTCATCTGTGATTTCTTCACCAGGTTCCACTGTGACCTCGATGGTATGCTTCTCAATCGCTGCCGTAGGATCGCTGATGTCGGGCGATGCAGATGCTTCTGCAAAGGCAGTAGCTGAAAAAGCTATACACATAACCAGAGTTAGAAGTAACGCAAAAAGTTTTTTGTTTATTTTCATTATTATCCTCCTAAATAGGAAACCAGTGTTTACGTGTTATTTCATTCTCTGCACTAAATTGGTTGCCATTTTAAAAAGTTAGACTGTTCACACTCTTTAATAATGGCTTTTCAAAAATACAATAGTGTAATCTGTAAATTTTGAATATTTATAATATCAGATAATAGATAAAAAAGATAAAGGAAATGTTATAAATCGTTTTAAAATAAAAAGTAAAAGTTTAATACTGCATATAATTGTTATGGAAATAACAATATAATTAATAAATTGTGATAAATGTTTATTACATATAATATGTATTAATAAATTGTAAAAAAACGTTTTTTATAAAAATAATTTATATGAATGTATAATTAGCTAAAAAGTATATTAATCAAAAATTAGTAAAAAAAATTCATCACTTTTCGTCACTTTTTGACACAAAACTTTTTATTTATGGTATCCTAGATATGCTTTTTTTAAAGGGAAAAATTAAGAATACTATTAATTTTTAAGTAAATAAAAAGGCAAAATTAAAATTATCGATTGTCGAAATTTGTATACAAAAATATGTTGAAAAAGCAATTTACATATACTAATATAATAAAGATTTCGATAAAATTTATGTTTGGAGGATACAAAAGATGAAGTTACGAGAAAATTTTGACAAAATTGAAATTTTAAAGATGTTGAAAGTTGGAGATATAGTTTGTTTACTAATTTCAATATTAGGAATAATTATATCTAATATTGAGATGATTCAAGCTATAAATTTAATAGGAGGAATTAAATATGTAATTTATAATATTATAATTTGTTTAATACTTGTTATTATAAATATTTATAATTTTATAAATAGGAGAGAAATAATAATTAATACATTAAAAATTGAAACTTTGGAAGAAAATAATAGAAATTTAATAGAAGTTAATAATCATGCTAGATGTTTTAAGCATGATTTTAATAATATATTACAAGCAATAGATGGATATATTATTTTAGATGACATGAGTTCTTTACAAAAATATTTTAAATCTTTATTAAAAGAGTGTAATCATATGAATGTAATAGATGTTTTAAATTATAAGATGTTAGATAATCCAGCAATTTATGGAGTTTTATTAAATAAATATAAAATTGCAGAAGAAAATGATATAAAAATGAATATTGATGTATTAATAAGTTGTGAGAAATTAAAAGAAAAATCTTATGTAATTTCTAGAATGCTTGGAATATTATTAGATAATGCATTGGAAGCAACAAACGAATGTGAAGAAAAAGTAGTAAATGTTCAATTTATAAAAGAAGATAAAAGAAATAAACATTTAATAATAATTGAAAATACATATAAAGATAAAAATATAGATACAAAGAAAATTTTTGAAAAGAATTATACAACTAAAAAGAACAAGAAAAATTCAGGACTAGGATTATGGAAAATACATGATATATTAAAAAAGGATAATTCTTTAGATTTATTTACAACTAAAGATGATAATATGTTTAGACAAGAAATAGAAATATATGAATAGTAGATATATAGAAATGTAATTAATGTTTAAAGTATTTTATTAAGATAAATATCTTTAATTTCACTAATAATGTCTACATAAAAAATATAAAAAGGTATTGCAATTTTAGTAAAAAGTTGGTATAATATCAGAGTTATAAAATAACACACATAGATGGAGTTTTAAATTGTGCTATAGAATAGTTGTTTAAAATGTTGAAATCTGTGGAGGTAAAAACAAATAAGGAGGAATTAAAAATGGCAGTAGTTGCAATGAAACAATTACTTGAAGCAGGTGTTCACTTCGGACATCAAACAAGAAGATGGGATCCTAAAATGGCTGAATATATATTCCAAGCTAGAAACGGAATCCATATAATCGATTTACAAAAAACATCAAAAAAATTAGACGAAGCTTATAAATTCGTCAAAGATCAAATTGAAGAAGGAAAAACAATACTTTTTGTAGGAACAAAAAAACAAGCACAAGAATGTATTAAAGAAGCAGCACAAAAATGTGATATGTACTATGTTGACCAAAGATGGTTAGGTGGTATGCTTACAAACTTCGGAACAATTCAAGGAAGAATTAAAAGATTAAAAGATTTAGAAACAATGGCTGAAGATGGTACTTTTGAAGTATTACCTAAAAAAGAAGTTAGTATTCTAAAAAACGAAATGGAAAAACTAGAAAAAAATCTTGGTGGAATCAAAGAAATGAAAGAAATGCCAGGAGTTATGTTTGTAGTAGATCCTAAAAAAGAAAGAATAGCAATATTAGAAGCTAGAAAATTAGGAATACCAGTTGTTGGATTAGTTGATACAAACTGTAATCCAGAAGATGTTGACTATGCTATACCAGGAAATGATGATGCTATAAGAGCAGTTAAATTAATAGCTGATGTTATGGCTAATGCTGTTATAGAAGGAAAACAAGGTGAAGATTCTACAGTATCTTCTGAAATGGAAGAGATAGCAGATTCTGAAGAATCTACAGATATGGAAACAGTAGTAAGCGAAGAAGAAAAAGTTGAAGAATAATTTAAAACGAACATATAAAAGGGCGTTATTACATAGTGTATTTGCGCCCTAATTTTAAATAATAGGAGGTAGCAAAATGATAACTGCAGAATTAGTAAAAAACTTGAGAGAAAAAACTGGTGCAGGGATGATGGACTGCAAAAAAGTTTTAACAGAAACAGATGGAGATATGGAAAAAGCAGCTGAATTATTAAGAGAAAGAGGAATAGCTAAAGCAGCTAAAAAATCTGGAAGAGTAGCAGCTGAAGGACTTGTTGCAACATATGTAACAGGAGATAAAAAAGTAGGAGCAGTTGTTGAAGTAAATGCTGAAACAGATTTCGTTGCTAAAAACGAAGAATTTGTTGGATTTGTTAATGATATTGCAGAAATAGTTGCTACAAAAAATCCAGCAGATGTTGAAGCTTTATTAGAAACATCATATAAAGAAACAGGAAAATCTGTTAAAGAAGTATTAACAGATAAAATAGCTACAATCGGAGAAAATATGTCAATCAGAAGATTTGAAAGATTTGAATCAGAAGGATTAGTTGAAAGTTATATTCATGGTGCAGGAAAAATTGCTGTATTAGTTAACTTTGCAAAAGGTGAAACAGAACTAGCTAAAGATGTGTGTATGCAAATAGCAGCGGCTAGACCAGAATATTTAAAAAGAGAAGAAGTTCCACAAGATAGAGTTGTTAAAGAAATGGAAATTTTAAAAGCACAAGCTATGAATGAAGGAAAACCAGCCGAAATAGCTGAAAAAATGGTTCAAGGAAGAATTGGAAAATTCTATTCAGAAATCTGTTTATTAGATCAAGAATTTGTTAAGGATTCAAGCATTAAAGTTGGAGAATTAATTAGTAGCAAAGGTGCTGAAATGGTTAAATTTGCCAGATTTGAAACAGGTGAAGGAATCGAGAAAAAAGAAGAAAATTTTGCAGAAGAAGTTATGAAACAATTACAATAATAATTTTTGGAAGTTATAATTTAGAGCATATTAATATTAGTTTTTCTAATATTAGTATGCTTTTTTATATTATAGGAAATTGCTCAGCAATTCCTATAATATAAATCTTTCGGTAAATTTTGTATATTTCTTAGCTGAGTGAGTTATAGATAAGTTATGCGCTCGAACAAAGGTGAAGAAGTTTGCATGTATTTTTGTTTTTTTGCAATTTTCATAATGTCCTCTTTTGTTATTTACATATTAAATATTGTTCACTTTTGTTCTTTATTTATATAAAGTGTGAAGTTATTTCTTTAATTTTTAAAATTATATGGTAATTATTAATGATTTGATATATAATTTTTTTATCTTCTAGAAAAGCTATTATAGTATAATAACTTTCTATAAAAAAACAATTATGGTAAAAATTAGACTTTACAGCAATTTTTATTGTGTACAAAATATTAATTCTAAATTTTTATACATAAAATTTTAATAAGTGTAAATATAAATTTTCATTGAAAATATTATGAACTTATGCTTATAAAAGTATTTTGGGGAGGAAATATATGTCAAAGAAGATATTAGGAGCAGTTTTAATTTTTATAGTTTTTATTTTACTTCTAAACATAAAATCATATGCAGGAACACAAAAATGGAAATCTCTTAATTATGATGTTACTGTAAATTCAGATGGTAGTATGGATGTAGTAGAGACTTGGAATATAAAAATAAGTGAAACAAATACAGTTTTTAAAGATTTTAGACTTGATAGTTCTAAGTATTCTGCAATAACTAATGTTAAAGTTTCAAGAATTGATGAAAATGGTGTAGAAAAACCATTACAAAAAATTTATGAAGAACAATATCATGTAGATAGTGGATGTTTTTATGCATTAGCACTAAGTGACTATAAATTTGAAATAGCTTGGAATGTTGGATTAGATAATTCTACAGCTACTAGAACTTATAAGCTATATTATACAATAGAAGATGCTGTAAAAGTATATAATGACTGTACAGAGATATATTGGCAATTTTTAGGTACTGATAACCAAATTTCAGGAAAAAATGTTACTGGTACTATAAAATTACCAAAAGAAGTAAGTGATATTGAAAAATTAAGAGTATGGGCACACGGAGATTTAACAGGAAATATTGAAAGGACAGCTAAAGATGTTGTTTCTTTCTCTATTGATTCATTATCAGAAGGAACTATGATAGAAGTTAGAGTTGTTACAGAAGAAAATATATATGACAATGTATATAATACAACGAATAAAGATAGATTAGAACGTATTTTAATACAAGAACAAAGATGGGCAGATGAAGCAAATGAAGAAAGACGAATGGCTATAATACAAGTATCGGTTTTTATAATTGGGAATGCACTTGTTATATTAATTACAGTTTTTAGAGTTATTAGAATTAATAAAAAAGGAAATAAATTAAAGGAACAATATGCATATCCAGATCCACATATAGAATATTTTAGAGAGATACCAGATGAACCAAATGCAACACCAGCAAGAGCTTCATATTTATATTTTTATCAAAATAATACTTCTGTAATTGGGATGAATTTACCTAAAATTTTTGCAGCAACAATATTAGATTTGTCTTTAAAAAATTTAGTTGAGTTTGAGCCAATAGATAAAGATGAAGTAAAAATAATTTTAAGTGAAGATAGTAAAGAAGTAGAATTAACAAAAGATGAAGAAATTATTTTTGAAATATTAAAAGAAGCAGTAAATTCAAGTGGAAATGGATATATAACTACAAAAGAATTTTCAAAATATGCAAAAAAACATTATGATAAAGTATATGGAAGACTTCAAAAATTAGAAAAAATAGTTAAAACATATCAAAATGAATGTGGAAATTTTGATAAAACAAGGTATAAACTTACAGAAAAATGGAGAAGAAAAATGACTTTTAATATAGTTGTGCTTGTAATACTATTTTTCATTGCACCAATTGCTATATTTGTATTTTCATTATATATACTATTAATAGCTAACATAGCTGTTTATAATAGTAATATAAATAAAATAACATTACTTTCACAAAAAGGTGATTTGGAATTACATCAATGGAGAGGTTTGAAAAAATATATGGAAGATTACTCTTTATTAAAAGATAAACAAGTTCCAGATATAGTTTTATGGGAGAAATTTTTAGTATATGCAACTACTTTTGGAATATCAAAACAAGTTATAAAACAATTAAAAGTAGTTCACCCTGAAATGTTTATGGAAGAGAATCAAACTGGAACAAGTTATAGTAATGGATTTTATAGATATACGTATTGGCATATAATAAATAACACTAATTATGGAGAAAATTGTTTTAATTCATTAAGTAGTGGATTAGAAAATGTTTATAGAGATGCTAGATCAGCCTATAATGTGGCACATTCTTCAAGTAGTAGTGGAAGTGGCAGTGGAGGTGGATTCTCTGGTGGCGGCGGAGGCCGGAGGCGGCGGAGGCGGTTGCGGAGGTCGCTAGAATTTTTATAAATTTTAAATTAAAAGTGGACGATTTATTGAATATCGTTCACTTTTGTTATACTTAAATAAAATTGTAAATTTTACTACTAAAAGGTTGATTTTTAACTAAATATATAGTAAAATTTATAAAGTGTTGTAAATAAATGAAAGGAAAAATTATAATGTTAATATTAAATAGCTCAAAAAGAATAAAAAATAAATCATTTTTAAATTCTAAGGCTATTTATTCTTTAATAGTTTTATTTACATTTTCAAATTTTAAAATTAATAATTATTATTTCAAAAACACTAAATTTATTTAGTGTTTTTTATATAGTAGGGAATTTATTTCATTAGAAAAATTTTTGTACTAGATAATTATGACAGGATATAGATTGTATATCAGTTTGAACTATGTACAAAATATTGATTTTAATTTTTTAAAAGTAATTAGATTTATTATAAGTAATTTTTTAATATTGATAAAGAAAGGAAATAAAATGGTAGGATATTTAGTATTAGAAAATGGTGAAATTTTTGAGGGAGAAAGAATTGGGTATAATGTAGATACAGCGTGTGAAGTAGTATTTAATACAGGAATGGTAGGTTATATTGAAACATTTACAGATCCTTCTTATGCAGGACAAGGTATAGTAATGACATATCCATTAATTGGAAATTATGGAATTATACCAGAAGATACAGAGTCTGATAAAATATGGGCAAAAGCTGTATTTATCCATGAACTTGCTGAATTTGAAAGTAATTTTAGAACAAAGGAAAATCTTGAAAAATTTTTAAGGGATTACAAAATTCCAGGATTAACAAATATAAATACAAGAAAATTAACTAAAATATTAAGGGATGCTGGAACAATGAAAGGATACATTACTTCAAATATTAATGATATTGACGATATAATGCAAAAAATAAAGGAATACGAAGTTGGAAAAGTTGTTGACATAGTAACATCAAAAGAAATAAAAGTTTATGGAAAAGGTAAGAAGAAAAAAGTAGCTTTAATGGATTATGGATTTAAACATAACATAGTAAATTCATTATTAAAAAGAGATGTAGAAGTAACAGTTTTTCCAGCAGATACACCAGCTGAAGAAATAATTGCAATGAAACCAGATGGAATAATGCTTTCAAATGGACCAGGTGATCCTAAAGATTGTGAGTTTCAAATAAAAAATGTAAAAAAATTATATGATACAAATATTCCTATTTTAGGAATTTGCTTAGGACATCAATTAATGGGAATAGCTCTAGGAGCAAAAACAGCTAAATTAAAATATGGACATAGAGGACCAAATCATCCAGTAAAAGATTTAAAAGAAGATAGAGTACATATAACTTCTCAAAATCATGGATACTATATTTTAGATGAAAGTATAAATAAAGATGTAGCAGAAATTTCACATATCAATCTAAATGATGGAACTGTTGAAGGACTAAGATACAAAAACAAAAAAATATTTACAGTGCAATTTCATCCAGAAGCTTGCCCAGGACCAGAAGATACAGCATATATTTTTGATGAATTTATTGATATGATGTCCCTTTAGGGACGTTTATTGATGGACATTTTGTTCATCAATAAGCAGATGTGTGAAATAAAAAATAAATTATAATATATTCGTATAGTTGTGATTTTAAAATTTTAGAATAAAATTTTAAAATCACGGTCTGAGCGAAGATAGGAGAAGTAAAATGCCAAAAAATAAATCAATTAAAAAAGTTTTAGTTATAGGTTCAGGACCAATTATTATAGGACAAGCTGCAGAGTTTGATTATGCAGGAACTCAAGCTTGTAGAGAACTGAAAAAAGAAGGTATCGAAGTAGTTTTAATTAATTCTAATCCAGCAACAATTATGACTGATAAGAATATGGCTGATAAAATTTATATAGAACCTTTAACTGTTCAAACTGTAAAGAAAATAATAGAAATAGAAAAACCAGATAGCATACTTCCAAACTTAGGTGGTCAAACTGGGCTTAACCTAGTTATGGAACTTGCAGAATCAGGTTTCTTAAAAGAAAGAAATGTTAGACTTTTAGGTACAGGTGTTGATGGAATAAGAAATGCTGAAGATAGACAATGTTTTAAAGACATGATGGAAGAAATCAAAGAGCCTTGTATAGCAAGTAAAGTAGTTCATACTGTAGAAGATGCAGTAGAATTTACTAAAGAAATAGGATTACCAGTAATTATTAGACCTGCTTATACATTAGGTGGAACTGGTGGTGGTATTGCTTACACTATGGAAGAGTTGGAAGAAATTGCAGGTTCTGGAATAAGAATGTCTAGGGTAAATGAGATATTAGTTGAAAAATGTATTACTGGTTGGAAAGAAATAGAATATGAAGTAATGAGAGATAGTAAAGGAAACTGTATTACAATA
This sequence comes from uncultured Clostridium sp., assembly GCA_947427205.1. Lineage (GTDB taxonomy): Bacteria > Bacillota > Clostridia > TANB77 > CAG-508 > Scatovivens. The sequence goes on along the minus strand of CANEHB010000007.1, from coordinate 59,104 downwards.
TGTAATATGGAAAATATCGATCCAGTTGGTGTACATACAGGAGATAGTATAGTAGTTGCTCCTTCTCAAACATTATCTGATAAAGAATATCAAATGTTAAGAACATCTGCTATAAAAATTATATCAGCATTAAAGATAGAAGGTGGATGTAATGTTCAATTTGCATTAAATCCAACAAGTTTTGAATATGCAGTAATTGAGGTTAATCCAAGAGTAAGTCGATCATCAGCATTAGCTTCAAAAGCAACAGGTTATCCAATAGCTAAAGTTGCAAGTAAAATTGCACTTGGATATACTTTAGATGAGATAAAAAATGAAGTAACTGGGAAAACTTTTGCTTGTTTTGAGCCAGTTCTTGATTATGTAGTAGTAAAAATACCAAAATGGCCATTCAAAAAATTTCTTACAGCAAGTAGAACTTTAGGAACACAGATGAAAGCAACAGGAGAAGTTATGGCTATTGCTCCTAACTTAGAAGCTGGATTAATGAAAGCTATTCGTTCGTTAGAGGAAAATGTTGAGTATTTAAGTTTAGATAAATTAAAAGATTTAGAAAAATCAGAATTAGAAGAAATATTAAAAAATGTTGATAATGAAAGAATCTTTGCAATTGCAGAGGCAATTAGAAAAGAAATATCAGTTGAGAGAATACATGAAATAACTAAAATAGATAGATTCTTTATAGGAATTATTTATAAACTTGTAAAAATGGAAAGAGAACTTGAATTAAATCAAATGAATTCTAAAATGCTTGAAAAAGCAAAAAGACTTGGATTTACTGATAAAATAATAGCTAAACTTTCTGGAAAAACAGAAGCAGAAATAAAAAATCTACGTAAAGAAAGTGGTATTGTAGCAAATTTTAAAATGGTAGATACTTGTAGTGCTGAATTTGAAGCCAAAACACCTTATTACTATTCAAGTTATGATGATGATAATGAAGCAAAAGAATCAGGTAAAAAGAAAGTTATGGTACTTGGTTCAGGACCAATAAGAATAGGTCAAGGTATAGAGTTTGATTATTGTAGTGTTCATGGAGTTTGGGCTTTAAAGAAACAAGGATATGAAACAATAATTGTAAATAACAATCCAGAAACAGTAAGTACAGATTTTGATATAGCAGATAAATTATACTTTGAGCCTTTAACAGCAGAAGATGTTGAAAATATAGTAAATGTTGAGAAACCAGATGGCGCAATAGTTCAATTTGGTGGTCAAACAGCTATAAAATTAACAAAAGCTTTATCAGATATGGGTGTTCAAATTATGGGAACACAGGAAGTAGATATGGATAGAGCAGAAGATAGAAAAGAATTTGATGAAGCATTAAATAATTGTGGAATTTTAAGACCAAAAGGAAGTACAATATATACAGTTGATGAAGCTAAAAGAGTTGCAAATTATTTAGGATATCCAGTTTTAGTTAGACCATCATATGTTTTAGGTGGACAAGGTATGGCTATTGCTTATGATGACAAAGAAATAGAAGAATACGTAAATGAAATTAATACTATAGAACAAGAACATCCTATACTTGTTGATAAATATATTTTAGGAAGAGAAGTTGAAGTAGATGCTATTTGTGATGGAGACGATGTTTTAATACCAGGTATAATGGAGCACTTAGAAAGAGCAGGTGTACATTCTGGAGATAGTATTTCTGTATATCCAACTCAAAATGTTGAAAAAGAACAAGAAGAAAAGATTATAGAATACACTGAAAAAATAGCTAAAGAACTTAATATAATAGGAATATTAAATATCCAATTTATTATAAGTAATGGAGAAGTTTATATAATAGAAGTAAATCCACGTTCAAGTAGGACAGTTCCATATATTAGTAAAGTAACAAACTTACCAATGATAGATATTGCAACTAATGTAATTCTTGGTAAAAAACTAAAAGACTTAGGATATGGAACAGGATTGTATAAAAAGAGTGATTATATATGTGTAAAAATGCCAGTATTCTCATTTGAAAAAATAAAAAATGCTGATACTTCTTTAGGACCTGAAATGAAATCAACAGGTGAAGTTTTAGGTGTATCTAAAAAATTCGAAGATGCAGTACTTAAGGCTTTTATAGCAAGTGGGGCAAATGTATCTACTAAAGGAGCTATATTAATAACTGTAAGAGATAAAGATAAACCAGAAATGCTTCCAATAGCTGAAAAATTTAAAAGAAAAGGTTTTGAAATTTTTGCTACATCTGGAACAGCTAAATTTTTAAGAAGTAATGGTGTAGAATCAATAATTATAGAAAAATTATGGGAAGGAACAAATAGTATTATTGATTTAATAGAGTCAGGAAAAATTAATTTTGTTATTAATACTCCTACAAAAGGAAAAGAATCTAATAGAGATGGATTTAAAATTAGAAGAATGGCAGTAGAATGCAAAATTCCTTGTTTTACATCTTTGGATACTGTAAATGCATTGTATCAAGCTATAGAAGACGAAACAGATGAAACAGATTTATTACCTGTTGATATTACAGAGATATAGATTTATTTGTAATGGAAGATTAAGAGATGATAGATAATTAAATAATATAATAAAAACTGCTAGTACTTGTTGTACCAGCAGTTTTTTCGCATAAGAACAGTTAATCATCATCTAGTTCATACCACTTTTTTCGGGGAAGATATTTATTTGCATTTATATATGCTTCTTCAGCAATTTTCCTGCAATTAAAAGAATAGTTAGTTTTAACAAAAAGCTCTAAAACTGTTTCTATATTGTCATAATCTGGATCATCAATACCAGCCTTTATTTCCTCGAAAAGTGGAGTGAATTCCCGAAGTTTGGGATCTGCCTCTAAATTTTGCAACATAGACAATAGTTCTTTTATGCTAGGCATATATTCGCCTCCAATCTATAAAAGTATAGTCCATATAATTATTATAACATTTTATGTATATTTTGTAAAATATACATAAAATGGTGGATTATGATTTTAAATATATTGACTTTATATTAAAAGAATAATATAATTGTACTAGTACAAATAGTACAATTATATTTTTATTTGTTACTACAAGTTTAAGATGAAAACTTGAACTTTATTAGAAACAGATAGGAGGTATTTATGATTAAAATTAGCAATTTGAATAAAACTTTTGGGAAAAAGAAAGTTTTAGATAATCTAAATTGCAATATTCAAACTAATTCAATATATGGATTAATAGGAGCAAATGGTGCAGGAAAATCAACACTTTTAAGAATTATTAATGATGTATTTAGAAAGGACTCTGGAAGTGTACTTATTGATGATGTAGAAGTTGAGAATAATGAAGAAGTAAAACAAAAATTAGCATTTTTGCCAGATGATTTATACATTATTTCAAGTTATACATTAATGGATATGGCAAAATATTATAAATCAATGTATAAGAAATTTGATATGGAATATTTAAAAGAACTTGCAGAAATTTTAAAATTAGATATGAATACAAAATTAGATAATTTTTCAAAAGGAATGAAAAGACAATGTGCTCTGATTTGTATATTAGCAACCAATGCAGATTACATGTTTTTTGATGAAACTTTTGACGGTTTAGATCCTGTTGTAAGAAATCTTATGAAAAAGATACTTGCAAAACATATGTCAAGTAAAAATACAACGATAATAATGACAAGTCATAATTTAAGAGAATTAGAAGATATATGTGATAATCTAGGTGTTTTATATAAGGGTGGAGTTCTATTTGAAAGTGATGTAGATAGTTTAAAAACTAATATGTTTAAAGTTCAAATATCATTAAAAGAAGATTTTACCGAAGAGACTTTTAAAGAACTAGAGCCACTTTCTTTTAAAAAGGTAGGAAGTGTTGCTACAATGATTTTTAAAGGAGACAGAGAAAAAATAGAACAAAAATTAAAAGAAAAATCGCCTTTAATTTTAGACTTTTTATCACTTACTTTAGAAGAAATATTTATTTATGAAATGGAGGTGATTGGATATGAATTTAACCAAGTTGTTTAGTAAAAATTATGCGATACAAAATTTAAAAAAATCCAAAGGTGTTCTAGCGATAATGCTTGTTATAATACCGATAATAACGTTGTTTTGCTTATATAGTTATGATAATACTTCATATGAAACACCATATGAATTAGCACCTTTAATAATAGCAAATATAGTTGGGATATTTATAATTCCTTTTATATTATCAAATATTTTGTTAGGTTATGTATATAAAAGAAATAGTATAGATTTTATAAATGCAATGCCAATAAGTAGAAAAAAAATATATTTAACTAATATAATAACAGGAATATTATACCTAGTATTATTACAAGTTATAAATTTTATAATAATTGCTTTTTACTTACTTATAGTAAAAACAAGTTTAATTTCAATGTCAATGCTAGTTGATAGTTTTGTTATAATGACGATTGCATATGTTTTTATGTTTATTATTTCTAGTTTAGCATTAACTATTTCTGGAAATAAATTTATACAAATAGTTTTGACAATGCTAATATTATTTTTATTACCTTGTATTAGAGTTTTTAATTTAGGTGCAGGATATAATGTACCAGTTGAAATGAATTATTTTAGTGGACCTGATAGATTTTTATATATTAGTAAATCAACAATATTTACATTACCAATAAATATTTTTTATACTCTTATGGAGGAAGGAACTATATATGGATTTAATTCTACAATTTATACTTTAGTTTTAGGAGTACTTTATATATTTTTAGGAGTAAAATTATTTGAAAAAAGAAAAATGGAAAATACAGGATACTCTTTTGAAAGTACAAAAGTACATTTATTTGTAAAACTATTAACATTGTATCCCATGATAAGAATAGTAGAATATTTACATGATGAAGTGAGAATTCCAGAATTAGTTCTTATAATATTTTTAATATTTGTATACTATTTTATTTATGATTTAATAACAAATAAAAAAATAAAATTAAAAACAACAATTATTAGTTTTATATGTTCAAGTGTTATTTTATATGGAGTAATCATTGGTTTAAACCAAGTAAATAGTTCTGTATTTCATAGAGTACAAAAGATTGATATTGATGATGTAGCAGAAATAAATTTAGATTTAGGAATATTCTATACCAATAATAGAAGAACAAAATTAGATGCTAAAATAGAAAATAAAGAAATAGTAGATTTTATTTTAGATAATTATAAAAAAGATTATTTTTCAAACAATGGAATCCAGATAGGTTTAAAATTAAAACTTAAAAATGGTGATATAATAGAAGATTATTCATACTTAGAAAGAGAGTTATTTAATGAATTATTAAATAAATTAGTAAATGAGAAAAAATATGTTAATGATTTAGCTAAGAACATAAAAATCGAAGAAGATGTTATTATAAATTTAGGTGAAACACGTAAAAATAAAAATTTAAAATCAAATGATGAGTTAGTCAAATTAATTAACGATAATCTAGAAAAATATTTCGAAAATAGAATGAATTTAGAGTCTAACAAAAAAAGTTATGTTAATTATTATTCAAGTAACTATATAATAATTTATAGATATAAAAATCATCAAAGACAAACTATAAGAATAGAATTAGATGATTTACCAGAACTTGAAAAAGAGCTTATTAAAATAATTAATGAGGATGCAAATAGTAGCATAGCTGAATATGAAAAAAATATTAATAAATATTCAAATAATTCAAACCTTAGAATAGTAAAAAAATATCCAGAAAGTGAACAAGAAGCAAGTTTGTATGCAGAAAATGAAGAAAGAGATATAATATTTAAATTTATAAAAGAAAACTATAAAAATGAAGTTAATCCAGAAAAAACATATTATTATGTATATTGCCATGAACTTGATTTTGGATTTTATACTAATGAAGTAGAAAAGTTTGAAGGATTAATCAAGAATAATTTTAATATGAGTGAGTTTTATAATGTAGAAGAAGACGTTGAGATAAAAGGTACAACAGAAAATGCAGAAGTAATATCTTTTTAGAAAGGAGGAATTGATATGATAAATTTAGACTACCAAAGTAGAAAACCTATATATGAACAAATTGTTCAAGAGATAGAAAGATATGTTGCTTTGGAGATTTTAAAGCCTGAAGAGCAGATTCCTTCTATAAGAGATATGGCAACTCAGCTTGGAATAAATCCTAATACAGTAAAAAAAGCATATACAATATTAGAAAATAAAGGAGTAATTGTTACTCTATCAACAAAAGGAACTTTTATTAATAAAAAAACAGATATTATATTAAAAAATACAATAAATAATAAAATAAATAGTATAAAAAAAGATATTAAAGAAATTGAAAAATATGGAATTACTTTTGAAGAAATTATAAAAAGAATACAGGAATAGTTAAGTTTATATTGACAAATTTAAATAACCGTTCTATAATTTTTAGAAAATGTAACATGTATTCAAGCATTGCAATTAGCAATTAAGTCAAGACAGGAGGGATTAGAGCATGGAAGTCGTTGTAAGAAAGATTGAAATACGAGGAGAGGATGAATATATCGTAGATATCAGAGGTGGATTACCAATGGAAAAGCAATTAGATATATTGCTCCAAGCTTCATATAATACGATTCTTACGTCGTCAGAGTTTGCTAAAAAAGAAAATTCAGCAAATTCTGAGAAGAGAGAGGCTATTAATGAATTGCGTGATGCAGTTAAAAAGTATTTAAATGTTTCATAATCTATGTAAAAAAGAATAAAGCAAAAGCCAGCTGTTTTTATTAAGCCTGGCTTTTTGCTATTTAATAATATAAAATTAATTTTATTAATTTGACTATTTATTTACTTTACAATTTTGTTATTGCAAATTTTATTAGAATTTTATATAATAGGTATAAATTTTTAGATAGGTGAAATTGTATGAATAAAACTAAAAGAAAAATATTTGAGACATCATTAAAACTTTTCTCAGAAAAAGGATATGATGCTACTAGTATAGAGGAAATTACAGCTACTGTAGGCGTAGCTAAAGGAACTCTATATTATCATTTTAATAGTAAAGAAGAAATTTTTAATTTTTTAATAGAAGAAGGAATGAAACTTTTAATAAATAGTATAGAAATTAAAATTTCAAAATGTAATAATGTATTAGATAAAATTAAAGCAGTTTCTTTAATACAATTAAAGGCTGTTTCAAAATATGAAAATTTATTAACCATTGTTCTTAGTCAAACATGGGGGAATGAATCAAGAAATGTATTTTGTAAACAAAAGGTTATAGAATATATTGAAGTGATACAGGGGATTGTACAAGAGGGAGTTGATAATGGAGATATTGTAAATTGTAATGCTGAAATATTAGCTTCAGAAATATTTTCATTAACTTGTTCAACTTTAATTTACAAAAGAAAAGCAGGATTAGAGAAAATAGATATTCATGATTTGTATAATGAGTATGAAAAAACATTATTTGATAAAATCATATAAAGGATGGAGTAAAAATGGGAGAAAGAATCTATAAAGGATGCGAAAAGGTTTTTGAAGCAAAGAAATTTGAAAATTTAAAAGAAATGATAACAAATACAAAAAAAGAATTTGGAAATGAGATAGCTTTTAAACTTAAAGAAGATGATTCAGAAAAAATAAATACAATGTCATATAATGAATATATTGACGAAATAAATAGTTTAGGAACAGCATTAATTAGTATAGGATTAAAAGATAAAAGAATAGGAGTTATTTCTGAAAATAGATATGAATGGGAAGAGGCTTATTTATCTGTTATTTGTGGTACAGGAATTGTAGTGCCATTAGATAAATCACTTCCAGAAAATGAAATTTTAAGTTTAATAGAGCGTTCTGAAATGGAAGCTATTTTTTATTCTTCTAAATATGATGAAGTAATGGAAAAAGCAAAAGAAGATAAAATAGGAAAAATAAAATTTTTTATATCAATGGATTTAGAAGAAAAAACAGATGAAGTATATTCGCAAAAAGAATTAGTTAAACTAGGAAAAGATTTAATAAAAAATGGAGCAAGAAGTTTTTTTGATGCAGAAATTAATAATAATGAAATGGCATCAATGTTATTTACATCTGGTACAACCTCTAAGTCAAAAGCAGTTATGCTATCACATGGAAATATATGTGCGAATATATATGATATTGCATCTACATTTGATGTAACTAAAGAAGATACTTTTTTATCTTTCCTACCATTACATCATGTTTTTGAATGTACAGTTGGATTTTTATATCCAGTAAGTAAAGGGGCATCAATAGGATTTTGTCAAGGAATTAGACATATTGCAGAAAATTTAAAAGATTATCAAGCAAGTGCAATGATTGCAGTACCAGTTCTTTTTGATAATATGTATAAAAAAGTTATGCAATCAATTGAAAAAAAAGGAAAACTTGGAAAAGTAAAATTTGGAATAAAATTAAGTAAAGTAGCTAAAATTTTTGGAGTAGATATTAGAAGAAAATTATTTAAAGAAGTGTTAGATTCTTTAGGTGGAAAATTAAGATTATTTGTTGCAGGAGGAGCTGCATTTGATTCAGAAACAGAAAAAGGATTAAATGAGTTAGGAATTGAAACATATCAAGGATATGGTTTAACAGAAACAGCACCAGTTATAGCAGCAGAGCATCCAACATGTAGAAAATTAGGATCTATAGGAAAAACATTTCCAAGTTTACAAACAAAGATTATTGAGCCAAATGAAATGGGAATAGGAGAACTTGCTGTTAAAGGGCCAAGTGTTATGCTTGGATATTATGGAACGAATGACGATTCTATAACAGAAGATGGATGGTTTGCAACAGGAGATTTAGCATATATTGATAAAGATGGATTTATATTTATAACAGGAAGAAAAAAGAGTGTAATTGTATTAAAAAACGGAAAAAATGTATATCCAGAGGAAATTGAGAGCTTAATAAATAAAGTACCAGGAGTTAAAGAATCATTTGTGTATGGAAAACCAGAAAAAGATGATCCTGTAGACTTGAAAATTTGTACAAAAATAGTATATGATAAAGAAAAAATAAAAGAAGAATATAATACAGAAGATGAAGAAGAAATTAAAAAGATATTATGGAATAAGGTTAAAGAAATAAATAGAACAATGCCAACATATAAATATGTAAAAGAGATGATTTTGACAGAAGAAGAATTAATAAAAACAACAACATTAAAAATAAAAAGATTTGAAGAAATAAAAAAAGTTTTGTAGAAGAAAATCCCAAAGTTTCAAGTGTTTGACAAAAAAAGATATAATATTACAACATTGTAGTAAAATGTTACGAAAATGTAATAAAAAAAGTCGAAAAAGGACTTGTAGTTTTACGGAAAAGAGGATATAATTATTTTAGTATTTAATTAGATTGATACGAAGGAGGTAGTTTACAATGTCATTTTTTCATAAATCAGGCATAGTAAACGTGAAAATGGTGATCACGGAAGAAAAGATATTATCAAATATTGACAAAGTTCAAAAATTAATTAATCCAAACAGCAAAAAACAAATAGTTGAATTGGAAGATGATTCTTATTTTAAAGATTTAGTAGAATCAATTAAAACATATTTATTAGAATATCCTAATAAAAAGAATTTTCCAAAGAGTGTTTATAAAGCATCTTATGATTTAGTTGAATATGCAACAAATCAATTTGAAGAAAACACTAAAAAAATTGAAGAATTAATTAGACAAAGAGAAAAAAATATAAAATTAGCAAGCGTATTAAGAGATGCTACAACAGCTGTTAAAGGAAAAGCTAAAAATTGGAAAGAAATAGTAAAGAAAATAGAATCAAAATATCCAGCAGATGTTGCAGAAGCTTTAACAATAATTGGAAAAGCAAAAGATAAAGAATCAGAAGAATGCGCAGATGCAGTTAAATTAATAGATGCAAAAATAAACAACTTAGAATCAAATTTACATATTGAAATTGATATTGAAAGAATTGAAGATAGATCAAAGGCTTTAAGTTACATAGGAATTGAAATTGCAGAAGCATTAAAATATATACCAGCTCCAGTTGAAGAAGAGGGAGAAGTAACAGAACAAGCAAGAACAGAAACAGAAGTAGGAGCTGAAGTAGTAGGAGAAACAGAAGGTGTAGCAGAAAATGTTGCAGCAGCATCAGTAGAAGGAGCAGATGTAACATCAGGAATAGGAACTGAAGAAGTTACTGGTCAAACAGTAGTACCAGATGAATTAGATAATTTCTTTGAAGAAACTAGATTTGAAGCTAAACCATCATTATGGCAAAGATTTAAAAATAGTAAATTTGTAAGAACAATAAGATATGTAATGCAAATAAAAGTAGTTTTAGACTATCCAGCATTACCAGAAGGAAGAGACAATTAATTAAAAATTGAATAATATAAAAGGGAATGGAAGAAAGTCCTGTAAAAAAGAGATTCAAGTTGTGATTTTAGCTAGAATCTCTTTTTTATTTATATAAAAATTTAGCTAAACTTTGTACGCAAATTTTATAAGACTTTTGAGTTAAGCTGAGAATGTTTATTAACGACAAAAATCAACAAATTATTTATAAAAATATATTGACAAAATACTTTATTATAACTATAATGAATATATGAACAGATATTCATATATTCACATATGATATAAATAAATTACTAAAAAAGAAAGGAGCATATATGAACGAAGAATTAATAGGTGAAGATGTTCAAATAGTTGATGAAGAAAAGGTAAAAAAAGTAAAACAAACTCTACCAAGTGATGAATTAATATTTGACTTAGCAGAATTATTTAAAGTTTTTGGCGATTCAACTAGAATGAAAATAATATGTGCATTACTAGAAGAAGAATTATGTGTAGGAGATATAGCGAGTATAACAAATTCGACTCCATCAGCAATATCACATCAATTAAGAGTATTAAAACAGTCAAAACTTGTTAAATTTAGAAAAGAAGGAAAAACTGTTTATTATTCATTAGATGATGATCATGTAAAAGAAATATTTGAGAAAGGTCGTGAACACATTGAAGAAGTATGAGTTTATATTAAAAGATTTAGATTGTGCTAATTGTGCAAATAAAATTCAAAATAAGTTAGCTGAAAATAAAGATTATAAAAATGTTAATGTTAATTTTAATACATTGAAATTAACTTTAGAATCAGATTTAGAAGATATAAGATCAGACATTGTAAAAGTAGTAGCAGAATTAGAGCCTGAAGTAGAGGTATTAGATGCACATCATCATGAACATTCACATGATGAACATGAAGAAAAGAATAATAAGTTTAAAATAAATAAAAATTTTGTACGATTAGCTGTAGGAATAATTTTGATGATATTTGGAATTTATATTGAACTTCCAGGATATTGTAATTTAATATGTACAGTTTTTGCATATGCAATACTATTATTTAGAACAACTAAAAATGGTATAAAATTATTAAAAAGTAAAACTATTGATGAAAACTTTTTAGTAACAGTTTCATGCATAGGAGCTTATTTTATAGGAGAACGAGCAGAAGGTCTAATGGTTATAGTTTTATATGAAATAGGAAAAATTTTGGAAGAAAAGGCAGTTAATAGTACAAGAAAATCTATAGCAAATTTAATGGATATAAAACCAGAATATGCAAACTTGAAACATGAACATCATGAGCATAAAGTAAAACCAGAAGAAGTAAATATTGGAGATGTTATAGTAGTAAAACAAGGTGAAAAAGTACCATTAGATGGAGTAGTTGTTTCTGGTTCTGCATCTTTGAATACAGCATCTTTAACTGGAGAAAGTAACTTAGTTAATGTAAAAGAAAATGATAATATTCTTTCAGGAAGTATAAATGAAAAAGGTTTAATAGAAGTAAAAGTAACGGAAAAATATGAAAATAGTACAGTAAGAAAAATTTTAGATTTAGTAGAAAATGCTACTGATAAAAAAGCGAAAACAGAAACTTTTGTAAATAAGGCTTCAAGAATTTATACACCAATAGTAGTTTTATTTGCTTTAGCAGTTGCTATAATTTTACCTTTAGTATCAGGCGTAAAATATACAGAAAGTATATATAGAGCATTAATATTTTTAGTAGTTTCTTGTCCTTGTGCTATTGTTATATCAGTTCCTTTAAGTTATTTTACAGGAATAGGTAAAGCATCAAAAGATGGAATATTAATAAAAGGAAGCAATTATTTAGATAGTTTAAAAGATATAAAGGAAATTGTATTTGATAAAACAGGAACACTTACAAAAGGTGAATTCGGTGTAGAAAAAATTAAATTATATACAAATAAATATTCAGAAGAACAAATTTTAGAATATGCAGCGATTGGCGAAAGTTTTTCAAATCATCCTATAGCAGTTGCTATACTAAAAGAATATGGGAAAAAGGTAGAAAATTCGGCGATAAGAACTTTTGAAGAAGTTTCAGGAAAAGGGATAAAATATAATTTAGGAAATATAGAAATAAAAATTGGGAATGTAGATTTTACAGAAGCTAAAAAAGAAAATGAAGTAGGAACAGTTATTTATGTGAAATTAGACAATGAAGTAGTTGGGGCAATAGTTTTAAATGATACTTTAAAATCAGAAACAAAAGAAGCTATAAATAATTTAAAAACTTTAGGAATAAAAACAAGAATGTTTACAGGAGACAATAAAGATATAGCTTTAAAAATTGGTAAAGAAATTGAAATAGATGAAGTAAAATCAGAAATGTTACCACAAGATAAATATAATGAATTAGAAAAAATAATAAATGTAAATAGGGAAACTAAAAATAGAGTAGCATTTGTTGGAGATGGAATAAATGATTCACCAGTTTTAGCATTATCAGATGTAGGAATTTCAATGGGTGGAATCGGAGCAAGTTCAGCTATTGAAGCTTCAGATGTGGTTATTATGAATGATGATTTAATAAAAATAGAAGAATCCATTAGAATTTCTAAAAAAACTAATAAAATTATTAAACAGAATTTATTATTTGCATTAATAATAAAAATATTAGTATTAGTTTTAAGTGTATTTGGAGTAGCTGAGATGTGGCAAGCAGTTTTTGCTGATGTTGGTGTAACTTTAATTACAATAGTAAATACAATGAGAATATTAAGAAAATAAAATATATTTATTAATTCAGCACAATAAAGTCTGATGTCTATATTTAATGTTAAGAAAGGGCCCCTTAGCGATTAGCTCGTTAAGGGGCAGCTTTTTTTCTGCAGGTTGCATGTTTGTATAATGCAAACCTTAATTCTTTTTATGTTTTTTGCTTTTTCGTTCTTTGAGGATGTTAAACGTTTTGGGACTTATGCAATAAGATTCCCCAACTTTAGCACCGTTGAAAATTGCCACTAAAGAGTTGCCTGAATATGCCCGAATACTTTTGCCATCAAAAAAGGCTTTAAAAGTATCTGTTATGATGAATTGCATATCAGGTGCAGATAAAACTACTTTCATTGTTGCTCCTTTCTTTATCTATAGTAGTTTGAGCTACTGTAGATACCCAGCAAGTGTGTTATAGTTTAAACTGGGATTTTGGGTTAATTATTATGCCGTAATTGAATATAACCATAGGCGATAATAAAAATTCAACTTAAATATTATATCACAAACTAACATAATTTACAAATTAAAATAATAATATGATAAAATATAGATTTTAGTAAGAATTTATATTAATAATTTAAAATAATAAGTTTAGATATTGTTAAGTTATTTATGCTTATAATTTGGTAAAAGATTGATTTTTAAAGAAAAATGAAGTATAATAGTAGTGCTTTAAATTTAACTTAAGATTAAGTGAGGGATAATATGGAAAATAGGAAAAAAATATTAACTGGTGATAGACCAACAGGAAAATTGCACATAGGACATTATTTTGGATCTTTAAAAACAAGAGTAGAATTACAAGAAAGTGGAAAATATGACCCATACATATTAATAGCCGATGTTCAAGCTTTAACAGATAATTTTAATAATCCAGAGAAAGTTAGAAAAAATGTTAGAGAAGTAGCTATGGATTATTTATCAATAGGAATTGATCCAGAAAAAACAACAATATATATACAATCAATGATACCAGAAGTTGCAGAACTTACAGTATTTTATTCTAATTTAGTAACAATAGCTAGACTTCAAAGAAATCCAACAGTTAAAACTGAAATAGCACAGAAAAAAGATATATTTGGAGAAAGTGTAACATATGGATTTTTAGGATATCCAGTAAGCCAAGCAGCAGATATAACAGCATTTGAAGGAGAGTTAATTCCAGTAGGTGAAGACCAATTACCACTCATAGAACAATGCAAGGAAATTGTAAGAAAATTTAATAGTATATATGGAGAAATATTAAAAGAACCAGAAGCAGTTTTATCTAGTTCAAAAAGAATAAAAGGATTAGATGGAAACGAAAAGATGGGAAAATCTTTAGGAAATGCTATTTATTTATCTGATAGTGAAGAAGAGATAACAAAAAAAGTTATGAGTGCAGTTACAGATCCTAATAGAATAAAAAAAGATGATTTAGGAAATCCAGATGTTTGTATGGTTGCATATTATCATAATTTATTCTCAAGTGAAGAAGTATGTAAAAAAGCATGTAGCGAATGTAAACTAGGTCAAAGAGGGTGTGTGGCCTGCAAAAAAGAATTAGCAAATAACATTATAGAATTTTTAAGACCAATAAGAGAAAAAAGAAAATATTATGAAGAACATATTGAGGAAGTAGATGAGATTTTAAGAAAAGGTACAGAAAAAGCAAGAAAAACAGCTAAAGAAACTATGAAAAAAGTAAAAGAAGCGATGATGCTTAATTATTTTGAAGACAATAAATAAAAGTATTAATTAAAGAATAAAAATTATTATCTTATACTAATAAATAAACTCATTAATTAAGAAAATCAAAAAATGTTAATTAAGAAAATTAATAATACAAATACATTAAAATGATGCTTATAAAAATAAAGTTAGTTGAGGAAATGATAAATGAGTAATTATATAAAAAAATTTCCAGAAGAGCCAAGTTTTAAAAGAGAAGGTTTTGATGGATATATAGCAGAATTAGATAATGAAAACATAAGTATAACGTATGAATATGTTTATAAAGGACATGATAAATACTGTACAAATACTAAAATTACACATATATATTATGTAATATCAGGAGAAGGAAAATTTAAAATTAAAGATGATATATATGAAGTAAAAAAAGGTGATGTTATAGAAATTCCACCTAGTACAAAATTTATTTTTGCAGGTGAAATGGAATTATTATTAATAATGAATCCTCAGTTTACACGTGAAGGTGAAATAGTAGGAGAAGATAACGATTTATATTAAAAGAACAAAAGAGGACATTATAAAAATTGCAAAAGACAAATTACTTGCAAAAGTCCTCATCTTTGTTCGAGTGCATAACTTAGCTGTAACTCACTAATTTTCGCACAGCTAAGAAATGTACAAAATTTGACGAAGGCTTTATATTATAGAAATTATGGAGCAATTTTATATAATAATAGGTTTATAGGTAAAACCTTATTTAAAAATCTAAATATATTAATTAGCAAGGAAAAAGTAATGTTTGTAGATTATGCAAAAATAATAATTAAATCAGGAGATGGTGGAAACGGAGCAGCAACTTTTAGAAGAGAAAAATATGTTGCAGCAGGTGGACCTGATGGTGGAGACGGTGGAAATGGTGGAGACATTTATTTTATTGTTGATCCAGATAGTAATACTTTAATTGATTTTAGATATACTAAAAAATTTAAAGCAGAAAATGGTCAAAATGGAAGTGGAAGCCATAGATTTGGAAAAAGTGGAGAAGATTGCTATATAAAAGTTCCTTTAGGTACAATAGTAAGAGATGCTGAAACTAATAAAGTAATAGTAGATCTTTCAGAAGTTGGACAAAAGGAATTAATATTAAAAGGTGGTAGAGGTGGAAAAGGAAATTCACATTTTGCTACTTCAACAAGACAAGCGCCAAGATTTGCTATTGATGGAGAAAAAGGAAAAGAAAAAGAATTAATATTAGAACTGAAATTATTAGCAGATGTTGGATTAGTTGGATTTCCAAATGTAGGAAAATCTACAATACTTTCAAGAGTAACAAAAGCAACTCCTAAAATTGCAGATTATCATTTTACAACAATAGATCCTAACTTAGGTGTAGTAAAAACAGAGCATGGAGATAGCTTTGTTTTAGCAGATATACCAGGAATTATAGAAGGCGCAAGTGAAGGAATTGGACTTGGAACACAATTTTTACGTCATGTTGAAAGAACAAGATTATTATTACATGTATTAGATATTGCTGGAACAGAGGGAAGAGATCCAATAGATGATTTTAATAAAATAAATGAAGAAATAAAAAAATATAGTGAAAAGTTAGCTACAAGAAAACAAATTATTGTTGCAAACAAAGTCGACAGTATGCAAGATGAAGAAAACTTTAATAAAATAGAAAAAATAGCAAAAGATAAAGATTTAAAAATCTTCAAAATTTCTGCAGTAACAGGAGAAGGATTAAATGAGCTATTTAACTATGTTTCAGAAATACTAAAAGAATTATCAAAAGAAGACATAGTAGAAATAGAAGATAGAATAGTTTATACTTTAGAAGATGATAAAGATGACTTTACAGTAGAAGTTATAAATGGAGAATTTATTGTTGAAGGACCAGCAGCAGAACGATTAATGGGAAGAGTAAATATAGGTGATAATGAATCTTATAACTATATGGAAAGAATGCTAAAAAAACTTGGAATTGAGACAGCATTAAAAGAAAAAGGAGTTAAAGAAGGAGATACAGTAAAAATTCTTGAATG
This sequence comes from uncultured Clostridium sp., assembly GCA_947427205.1. Classification (GTDB taxonomy): domain Bacteria; phylum Bacillota; class Clostridia; order TANB77; family CAG-508; genus Scatovivens. The sequence continues at coordinate 42,360 of CANEHB010000007.1, read as the reverse complement.
GGAATTTGAATGGTATGAATAATATAATAATTAATTAATAAATAGTGGAAAACTTTTTATCAAAAATTCATATTATACTTCTATAGGGAGGTGTAATATGAATTTTGAAGTTTTATACAATAATTTTAATGAAATAGAAAATGATCCATATCCAAAAATTGAAAATATAAAACAAGATTACAGATTTGGAAAGATGCTATATGATTCATATGCTGGATCTTATGGAGAATTAACAGCAATAACACAGTATGTATATGAAAATATTACTAATGAGGAAAATAAAGAGTTACGAAATGTTTTAATGAGAGTAGCAATGGATGAAATGCATCATTTAAAAATTTTAGGAGAATTATTAGTTGAATTAGGATTTATTCCATATTATATGGGAAGTAGAAATAATAAATGGTGCTCAGACAGAGTAAAGTATAAATTTAGCTCTGTAGAAGAAATGATGAAATATAATATTCAAACTGAAAAAATGGCAATAAAAGAATATGAAAGGCTAATAGAAAATACAGAAGATAAATGTATAAAAGATATACTATCAAGAATTATTAAAGATGAAGAAAACCATATAAGAATATTTAAAGCAATGTGTAGAATGCAGGAAGATTAAATATTAAAGTTTTTGTTAGAAGAGCTATTTTGATTTTTTTTAGTATTACTTTAGAAAATATAGCAAGATAAAAAATAATTAATAAAAAATCTAATTGAAATGTATTAGTGGTGATAATAGATTTTATGAATATTAAATAAAAATAGAATTATTATCAATAAAAATAAAACTTTTGTTTGACAAATCAAATGTTTTGTGATAAGATTTTTTTATCAAAAAAAGACGTAGTTTTATAGAAAGGATTATGGGGTATAAAATGAGAAAAAAAGATCCAGATAGCTTAAATAAAAGAGAAAAAGCAATATTAAAATTTATTGAAAAACAAGTGAATATAAATGGATATCCACCATCTGTTAGAGAAATAGGAAAAGCAGTTGATCTAAAATCAACAGCTACTGTACATGGTTATTTAGCATCTTTAGAGAAAAAGGGATATATTAAAAAAGAAAGTCAAAAAGGAAGAACATTAAAATTAATAAAAGGTGGAGCGCTAGAAGGAGAACAAGTTACATTTGAAAAAGAAGCATATTCAAGCAAAGAAATGGTAGATGTACCAGTAGTAGGAAAGATTACAGCAGGAGAGCCAATATTAGCAGTTGAAAATGTAACAGATACATTCCCAATACCATTAGATTTCGTTGGAACAGGAGAAAGTTTCATGCTAACAGTTAGAGGTGAGAGTATGATTGAAGCTGGAATTTTAGATGGAGATTACATATTAGTTAGAAAACAAAACACAGCACATAATGGAGAAATAGTTGTAGCATTAATAGGAGATGAAGCTACAGTAAAAACTTTCTATAAAGAAAAAGATCATATTAGATTACAACCAGAAAATTCTACAATGGATCCGATAATAGTACCTAATTGCGAAATATTAGGAAAAGTATCAGGTGTATTTAGAAAGATAAGATAAAAACTTATAGTATTATATTAAGAAGTTAAACAGAGTTTTATGTTTTAGAAAAAATATAAAACTCTGTTTTTATTTATAGATTAAAATTATATATAAAATAGTAAATGGATAAAGAATATTAAAAAATGTTGTATATATAATTATAGATATTTATTATTAAAAATCTTTTTGTAATGTTTTAGATTGTAATAGTTATATTTAATATAACAGAATGTAAATTTATAATTTATTTCTAATTTTATAATTTTGTCAGGTTGTAATTTTAATATAGTAGAATGTAAATTAAAATACCACTCCTTTCATTTATTAATGTGTAGTTGTAATTTAAATATAGTGGAATGTAAATGATGAAGTTTCAGGAAATTGGCATTTAGTTTTTTAGTTGTAATTTAAGTATATAGAACAAATAATAGGTAAAGTTTTAAAATATTATTTTAAGACTTGTTTTGCAAGTTTATATGTATAGAAACTTCCAACAATAAAATTAACATCAGAACTAATATTTTTAATAGCATTTTCAAAGTCATCAGTAGTTATATCACAATAATTTGAGTATTTTTGTGCAAATTCATATAAAGTTTCTTTTGATAAATACTTATCTTCTTTTGTTCCATCTGTTAAAATAATTTTTGAATTTTTAAAATTAGTACATAATTTATCTAAAATAGTCTTATAATCTTTGTTTTTTATTATAGAAACTATAAAAGACATAGAATACGAACTTTCAAAGAAATCTTTTACTGTTTCTATAAAATTATCGGTAGCATTTTCATTATGAGCACCATCAAATATTATTTTAGGATTATTTGATAATACTTCAAATCTTGCAGGATGAATAATTGAGCATAAGGCATTTTTTATAGAGTTTTCAGTAATTTCAAAATTCTGTTTTTTTAAAATTTCTATAGTTTCTAAAACTACACTTGCATTTTGAATTTGTTTTTTTCCTAATAAATTTAATTTTATATTTTTAAAATTTTTATAGTCAAAATTTTGGTAAAAATTTATTTTAGAAGTGTCTAGTATATTTTTATTACCATATATATTTGATTTTACTTTAGAAGTATTATCATTTTTGTTATCTGCATTTTCAAAAATTATTTGATTATTAATATTTATATTTGATATATCTGATTTTTTTATAACATGAAGTAAGTTTGTTTTTAAATTACAAACTTTTTCTATTATAGGAGTTACAGTAGTTTGTTCAAACATAACTGTTTCACAATTTTGTTTTATAATACCAGCTTTTTGATGTGTAATTTCTTCTATAGTGTTTCCTAAAATGTTTGTGTGGTCAATTGATATACTTCCAAAAACAGAAATTGAAGATTCTATAATATTTGTACAATCATACATACCACCAAGACCAACTTCTAAAATAACAATATCACATTTTTTTTCATAAAAATACAATAAAGCAAGTGAAGTTTCAACTTCAAAACGGGATGGATTTTTATCAAAAGTAGATATATATTGTTTAACAAGATTATCAATTTTAGGTATAAAAACTTCTTCATCATCTTTTGAGAAAAAATTATTATTAATACAAATTGATTCGTTAGCTGTAATTAAATAAGGGGAAATATATTTTCCAACAGTATAGTTTGAAAGTATAAGGATTTTATTTAACATTTCACAAATACTTCCCTTACCATTAGTACCAGCTACATGAATAAATTTTAATTTTTTATGTGGATTGTTAAGTTTTTCCATAAACCAATTCATTGCTAGTAAATCAGGTTTATCTGAAGTCATAAATTCGAATTTTGATAAATATGTATCTAAAGTCATATATAAATCTCCTTGTATAAGTTGAAGTTGCAATGATATAAATAATAAGAACGTAATAGAATTTGTTTGAGATATTAAAAAACTCTATTCTGAAAATCCTTTTGCTTTTAATGCAAGTTCCATATCATTTGTTCGTTTAAAAATAGAAGTAAGTATAATTTTTGAGGTATATTTCAAGCCTTTAATAGAATATATTTTACATGCTTTGGATTGCAAAGAATTTTTTATTTGATTTAATTCTTGAATAATATTTGGAATAAATATTATTGCTATATTAATAATTAAACTAATATCTGAAGGATTTATTTTAATTATTTTTAAAGGACTAAAAAGTATTTCTATAGTTTTAATGATTCTAGTTGTTCCAAAATAATATTTAAAAGTAAAAGTTATATTGCAAACTATGATTAATTTGTATGCAATTAATAAAGTTTTAAAAGCTTCTCCTAAAAATAAATTAATAATACTTGTTATTATGATAAATGGAGTTAAAAATAATAGATTTGTTATAGCTTTTTTTAAAGGTATTTTTAAGCCAAACATTAAAACAATATTTGAAATAAAAAATATTGCTTGAATTATAATATTGTTAATTGCAAATATGAAAAAAGCATATATTAAAAAAATAATAAATATTATTAAATCTATCAAATTTTGCTCCTTTCTATAATTAAAGATTAATTTAGTAATTAAATAACTGAGCATAAGTAAAGCACTAAAATGATTTGAACTAAAATCTATGCTCTTTATATTTAAATTTTGATATGAAATAAGTATTATTTAAATTTAATTTTTCAAAATTTCTTTTACTAAGTTATCTATTGAAAATTCTTTTAAATCAACAGAAATGCCATTTTCGTGTAATTTAGAAATAATTGAAACTATACCTGGTACATTAAAATCTCTTAATGTTTCTAAATTTAAAAATAAATCTTCTTTTTTAAAATAATTAGTGATTTTTCCGTTATCAAATAAAATTATTTTATCAGCAAGTAGTATTTCATCAATAAAATTAGTAACGAAAATAATAGTAATGCCACTATTTTTTAAAGATTTTAAAACTTCATATATAGAATTTTTACTCATAGGGTCAAGCATTGTTGTAGGCTCATCTAAGATTAATATACTAGGATTTATAGCAAGGCTTGAAGCTATTGCTATTTTTTGCTTTTGACCTAAAGAAAGCTCTGTAGTAGATGAATTTTTATATTCTAACATATTTACTTTTTTTAAAGCTTCATCTATTCTAAAATCAAATTCAGAGTAGGGAACGCCTAAATTTTTAAGAGAAAAGGCTATATCGTCATATACTTTATCAAATATTAATTGATTTTCAGGATTTTGAAAAACAATTCCAATATTTTTTCTAATTTCTAAAAAACTATTTTTACCTTTTAAATCTATGTTATTTACAATAATATTTCCATTTTTGAATTTTGTAAGTCCTGCTAAAATTTTTGAGAAAGTAGATTTTCCAGAGCCGTTTTTTCCAATAATACAAATAAATTCATTATTTTCTATTTTTAAATTGATATCTGAAATGCTAAAATTTCCAGTTTTATACTTATAATTTAAATTTTTTATTTCTATCATATATTAGTCCTTTTTTTATAAATATATAAATTAATTATTTATTCTTCTGTATATAAGTATTTTTCTGATAGTGTTTTAATATATTTTGACAAGAAGTATATTACAGTTACTTGAATAGGTAACATTATTAGTTTTGTGGTTAACCTAGCCATCATTACAGCTATAAAGGCATTTCCATATAAGAAATGAAGCATAGCGCTCATAATTAAAAGTTCTATAACTCCAAGAACTAAAATACTACTTAATAGAAGTCTTATGAGTAGCGACTTTCCAGTGTAAAGTTCGTTTTTATTATATAAAAATAACCCATATACAAGTCCTACTAGTGCTTGTATAATAGTAAAGCCTACAAAATATTGGCCGAAAGGGAAAAGCAAAGCTCCAATTAAATCTCCAAGAGCTGCTATTAAACATGAATATACAGGACCTAAAATATAGGCAGATATCATGATTGGTAAAAAGCTAAGGCTAATTACAAGTATAGGTGTTTTTATAGAAACAAATCGTGAAAGTACTATTAATATTCCAAGTAATAGTCCAGATAATATTATTTTTTTTGTTTTAGACATAATAATTTTTTGTATGATATTTAATAATCTAAATAATCATACATTCCTCCTTTTTTAGATTAAATAAATTTATATTATAATATATAAGAACATAAGTTTATTATATTATAAATTTTAATTATATAATTATTTTAGTTCTACAATAGTTGCACCCATTTCACCTTCACCAAAGGTACCAACTCTAAAGTTTTTTACATGTGGATGAGTTTTTAAAAATTTATGAATACCAGTACGTAGGGCACCAGTTCCTTTACCATGTATTATTTTAACTGAAACGAGTCCTGCAATATAGCAATTATCTAAGTATTTATCAATTTCAAAACATGCCTCATCAACTGTTTTTCCAAGAACATTAATTTCAGGTGAAATATCTTTTATTTTTAAATCTTTTCTAATAAAATTACAATTAGAAGTAACTTTTTTAGAGGTAGATTTATTTTCTTTTAATTCTAAATCATTGATTTCAAAAAACATTTTTCCTAAATCAAGTTGAACTTGAATTTTTCCAGACTTAGATACTGATAAAACTGTACCAGACTGACTTATTTTTGGAATAAACACAGTTTGGCCATTTTGTAATTCCTCTAAAGTAGGTTTTTTAGATGAACTTTGAGTATTAGAGTTAATAATATTTAAATCATCTATTTTTTTATTTAATTTATTTCTTAATTTATTAGATTCTTTATTATTAGAAGAATTTTCGATTTCTTTAATAATATCATTTGCATCTTCTTTTGCTTCAAGAAGAATGTCTCTAGCACTTTGTTTTGCTTTATTTATAATATCTTTCTTTTCTTCGTTTAATTTAGAAAAATCAAATTCAAGAGATTTTTTCAATTCTTCTATTTTTTTAGAATTTTCAAGAGTTTTTTGTTTTTCTGTTTCTATAGTACGTTTATCTTCATAAATATTTGTAAGTAGTTCTTCGATATTTATTTTGTCTTGTTCTATAAATTCTTTTGCTCTATCAATTATTTCTTCAGATATACCAAGTTTTCTACTGATAGCAAAAGCGTTACTTGTTCCAGGAACTCCTAATAATAATTTGTAAGTAGGAGATAGGGTTTCTAAATCAAATTCAACACTAGCGTTTTCAAAACCATCTGTAACTAAAGCAAAATGTTTTATTTCAGGATAATGAGTTGTTGAAAGTGTAAGTGCATTTAACGAATTTAATTTTTCCAAAATACTTATGGCTAAACTAGAACCTTCTACAGGATCAGTTCCAGAACCAAGTTCATCTATTAGTATAAAACTGTTTTCTGTAGCTTCTTTTAAAATGTTTGCAATATTTGTCATATGTGATGAAAATGTACTTAAAGAATCACTAATACTTTGATCATCGCCAATATCAGCAAAAATATTATCACAAATAAAAATACTACTACCTTCTTTAGCCGTTATATGAAGTCCACTAATAGCCATAAGCATTAAAAGACCAGAGGTTTTTAAAGTTACAGTTTTTCCACCAGTATTTGGACCAGTTATAATTAAACTATTGTATGAATCACCAATTTTTATATCATTTTTTACAGCAAGTTTAGAATCAATCAAAGGATGCCAAGCTTGTAATAAATTAATAGTTTTTGAGTCATTTATTATAGGTTCACAAGCATTTAATGAGTTAGAATATTTTGCTTTTGCAAAAATAAAATCGATAAGACCTATTAAATTTGCATCGTTTTCTATGTTGGGTATAATATCAAAAAATAGAGAAGTAAGCTTTTGTAATATTTTTTCTATTTCTACGTGTTCATCATTTTTTAGACTATTTAAGTCATTGTTTAAATCAAAAATTGCAATAGGTTCAACAAAAACAGTAGAACCACTTGAAGATATATCATGTATAAATCCCTTAATTTCTTGACGATATTCATTTTTTACTGGAATTACAAAACGTCCAGAACGCATAGTAATAACTGCTTCCTGAACATATTTAGAATGTAAGAAAGAATTAAGCTTAGAACGTATTTCTTGTTCTTTACTACGAAGGCTTTTTCTAATATTATTTAATTCTTTTGATGCATCATCAGAAATTGTATTTTCATCTAAAATAGCACTAAAAATGGCTCTTTCTATAGATGGGTTTATATATAAATTATTAAATAATCCGTTAAGATTGGTAAATTCTGATATATCAATTTCAGTACTAAAAAAGTAATCTTTTAAATTTGATGATATTTTTAAAATAGAAGCTAAATCTAATAATTGCTTAGCATTTAAAAATAAACTACTATTTAATTTTTTTAAATGTTCGGTTATATCTTCGATTTCAGAAATTGGAATAGAGCCTTTTCTGTATAAAAGAATAGAGGCTTCTGTAGTTTGTTTTTGTGATTTTATAATTTCAGATTTAGAAGATAAAGGCTTTAAATCGTTAATGTAATTTTTGCCAATATAAGTAATTGCATAATTTTTTAAGATATCACAAATTTTATTAAATTCTAGTTTTTCTATAGTTTTTAAATTCATAATAAAATCCTTTATAGTTTTCCACATTTGTGTAATAGTAAAGTTTTGTATTTTTCATAAATCATTTTTATTCTAAAATTACGTATTAAATTTGTTTTAAAATAAGAAAATGTGGGTATTTATTTTGTATTTTTTCGATTAATATAATAACATAAAAAAGCTTAAAGATAAAGTGTTTTGGAAACTTTATTTTAGTTATAGAAAAGTATGATAAATTATATCTAGCTATATTTTAGTAATATTATGCAATAAAATTTAGATATTTTACTACTATTATAATTGTAGAGCATTGGCAAAGGTGATAGAATGAAAATATAAGATTTATGAAAATAAATTTATAAAATTATGTAACAAATTTATTTTTTTATACACTAATAAAGTGAAAGGAGGAAAGATATGCAGAATATTGAAGAAATTTATGAAAAATATTCAAAAATAGTTTACAAATACATATTCTGCTTAAGTCGGAAATAAAGAACTTTCTGAAGAAATAGTGCAGGACACTTTTTTAGTAGCTGTAAAAGATATAAATAAATTTGAGGGGAAATGTAAGATAAGTACATGGCTTTGCCAGATTGCTAAAAATATATGGTATCAAAACTTAAGAAAAGAAAAAAAGTGTGAGAAGATTCCAATAGAAGATGTGAAAGAAAATATTTTATTTGAAGAGCAAATTGAAGATATGATTTGTGAAAAAGAAAGTAAAATGGAATTATTCAAAAAAATTCAAAGATTAGATGAAGAAACTAGAAATGTTATATATTTAAGGATTTTTGGAAATTTGAACTATGAAGAAATAGGAGAGATTATGAATAGAACTTCTAGTTGGGCAAGAGTTGTTTATTTTCGTGGAAAGCAAAAACTAAAGGAGGAAGATTATGAAGGAATGTGATATAGTACAAGATTTATTATTTGGATATAATGATGAAACTTTAAAAGAAGGTTCAAAAGAATTTGTTGAAAATCATTTAAAAGAATGTGAGAAATGTAAGAAAATTTATGAAGAAATAAAAGATGATAAAGAAGAGATAGATAATATAGAAATTGATTATTTAAAAAAAATAAATAAAAAAGGAAAAAAGAAAAATTTAATAATAATTATATTATCAATATTAGTAGTAATTGCAGTTCTAATTAGTATAGTTGCGTTTGTAAATTATTTTAATAAAGCAGGTATAGAAATATTTTTAGAAGATAATATAACAGATAATCAAATAGAGGATATAAAAGAGATTATAATTGAGATAGATAGAAATGCTAAAATTACTTACAAATCAAAACAAGATTCATTAGAAGAAATGAAGAATAAATTAGATAATGCAAATTTATTAGACGGATATGAAGGAGAAAATAATATATTTCCAGCAAGTTTAGTAGTTAAGTCATCTAAAATTAATAAACTAGAAAGAATAGAAAATAGCGTACAAGGAATGAGTGGTATAAAATCAATAACTAGAATGCAAATAAATCCATACGAATTATTATTTGCAGAAATATATATTAAATATTTTTATTCTCCTAGTGAAGGAATAGTAATTAATTATGATAATACAACTGAAGCAAATTAGATATATCAACAAGATAGAAAATATTTGGCAAATAAATTCATTTGCTTATTTATTATGAAAGAGTTGGCTCATTTGCCAGCTCTTTTTGATACTTTTAATTTATAAAAAAAATAAACCGTATTTCTACGGTTTATGGTGCGCCCTCAAGGATTCGAACCTTGGACCCACCGGTTATGAGCCGGTTGCTCTGACCAACTGAGCTAAGGGCGCAAGTCGATATTTCTTACGACAAGAATTATTATAAACAATTAATTTTAATATGTCAATACTTTTTAAAAAAATATTTTTTAAATTAAGGAATATTAAAAGTAGTTAGGCAAAATTAATATATCATTTATAAAAATTAGATAAAAGAGGTATTAAAAAATCTACTAGTTTAAATATGTAACTAGTAGATTTTGGCTAATTTATTTACTAATATAAAATAGTTTTATATAATGTATATAATAAATGTGAAGAGGTGCAATGTATGAGAAAAAAAGCTGTAATAGTAATTGTAATAATATTTATTTTAATAACTATTATTTTAAGTATACTTGCTATAAAATATAAATATGTTATACACTCAGTTATACAAATTCCAAGTGAAAAAGTATATTATGCAGAAGATTTTGGAATAGAAGTAATTAAAAGTAATACAGATTTTGATAATGATGGAATTGATGATTATACAGATATATTAGAAGGAGCAAGAATAGAAGCAAAAAATAGACCAACATATAGAAGTGAATATTATAGTGGAGGATATCCACCAGATGATGAAGGTGTGTGTACAGATGTTATTTGGAGAGCTTTTAAAAATGCTGGATATTCATTAAAAGATATGATAGATGAAGATATTGCAAATAATGTAAGTAAATATCCGAGAGTTGAGGGAAAGCCAGATCCTAATATAGATTTTAGGAGAGTTCCTAATCTAATGGTTTATTTTGAACGAAATCATATATCTTTAACTATAGATTTAAATGAAATTGGAGAGTGGCAACCTGGTGATATTGTAGTTTTTGAGAAAAATCATGTAGGGATAATATCAGATAAAAGAAATGAGAAGGGGATTCCTTATATAATACATAATGCAGGACAACTAAATAGAGAAGAAGATGGATTAGAATTTTATAATGAGAATGCTTGGAAAATATCAGCACATTATAGATTAAAAGATATAAACAAGTAAATTTATAAACAAATTTTAGTATTTGTAATTTTATAAATATATATTGACAAAAAGCATACCTAGATATACAATGTATAAAAATACATAGATTATCTAGGTATCTTTTTATATGAAAGTGCACATTCATATAAAGGAAAAAGGCGCTATTTCCATGAGATAACTAATATTTATGTGTTATATATAGGAGGTAGAAATTTTTATGAAGGTTAATAAGGAACTATTAAAAGGTAGTACCACTATGATGATTTTAAATTTATTAGTAGAAGCAAATATGTATGGTTATGAAATGATAAAAACTTTGAATCAGAGATCTGAAAATGTTTTTGAATTAAAAGAAGGAACATTATATCCAATATTACATTCATTAGAAGAAAATAATTTTATAACTTCTTATTGGGATGAATCAACAGGAAAGAAAAGAAAATATTATTCAATTACAAAAGAAGGGAAAAAGCACTTACAAGCAAAAAAAGAAGAATGGAGAGTTTTTAGTAATGGAATAAATGCTGTATTAGGAGGTGTTTCATTTGCTTATTAAAGATTTTTTAGAAAATGTTTGTGATCAAATTAGATATAAACCTATAAGGAATGATATTTCAGAAGAGCTTAGCCTACATATTCAAGAAATGAAAGAGGAACATCTAAATTATGGAATATCAGAAAAAGAAGCAGAAGAAAGAGCAGTAGCTAATATGGGGGATGCAACAGAAATTGGTAAAAAATTAGATAAAATCCATAGACCTAAATTTGATTGGATATTATTTTTATTAGTTACAATTTTAATTGGATTTGGTTTTTTAGTTTCATCTATAAGAGTTCAAAGAATAGGAGAAGATTCAGTCTATTATTTAAAACGCCATATTGTATTTTTCATAATTGGATTATTTTTTAGTTTAGGAGTTTATTTTTTTGATTATAGAAAAATTGTAAGAAAATATAAAATAGTGTATGGAATATCAAGTGCTATAATGATTTTTGCTATGTTATTTGGTTTTAGAACAGTGGGAGTTCATACATGGATTTTAATTGGAAGATTTCATCATGTAGATCCAAGTAATATTTGCGTGTTTCTGTATGTTATTGCTTTTGCTGGCATGATTAGTAATTTAGATAAAAAAATATGTAACATCAATATAGAAAAAATAAATTTGAAGTTTAGAGTAGATATTTTTAAAGTAATAATATTATCAGCAATTTCTATAGTTTTTATAAGTATTGCAAGTGGAATTACTGTTTCTATAATTTTATTATTATCATATATTGTTATATCAACTGCAAATATTATTAGTTCAAAAGAAAATGTAAAGAAAAATTTGTTAAAGTTATATGGAGTATTTATAAGTTTAGGAATAATACTAATTATATTTTCTATTGTAACTCAAAATGGATTATATTATAGAATTTTAAGAGGGATAAACTCAACATATAATTATCAAAATTATACTGAACGAGGTGGATTTGTACCATATAAAATAAACGAAGTATTAGAAAGTGCTAATATGTTTTCAGGACTTGATGATATGGAAACTTATTTTGGATTATTTGATGGTGGAACCAATCATGCTTTAATAACTGTAATTGCGTATTATGGAATTAGTTTTGGAATAGTAATAATAAGTACAGTGATTTTATTAGCAGTTAAATTAATTATGGACTATAGGAAAGTAAAAGATACTTCTGGAAGATTGCTGATTATAGGTTTAGGGAGTACAATACTATTACAAGCAATTTTTAATATATTAATGAATTTAAATTTAATACCCATAACTGATGTAAATTTACCATTTGTATCATATGGAATAAATGGATTATTAGTAAATATGATTAGTATTGCATTTGTGTTATCAATATATAGAAGAAAAGACATATTAAATAAAAAAGAAAATTATAAGAAAATAAAATTTAAAATTAGTTATGAATAGAATATAAAAAAGAATTTTTTGTAGTGTTCCAAACTTGTTATACAAAAGTCTAATAAAGAGGAACACTTTAATGTTATAATTAAAATTTTAAGTGAGTTAAAAATAGAGAAAAAGAGTAAAAATAGGCACGGGGATTTTCAGTCCCTGAGTTTATTTTTATTACTACTATTGAAGTAAATTATTTTGTTTTCATAGTATTAACAGTTTTATAAAAAAAGTTTAGAAAAAATTTAAAAATAGTATTGACAAGTTTGAAAAAAAAACTTATAATTAAATACGTGCTTAAGACACATGGGTAGGTGGTCGAGTGGTTAATGGCACCAGACTGTAAATCTGGCCGCGAGAGCGTACGATGGTTCGAATCCATCCCTGCCCACCATTTTTTAAAAATAAATAAAAAGTGTTGACAAACTAAATTTAATATAGTAAAATATATCAAGTTGGTGGACACAAAATAACGGTCGCTTAGCTCAGCTGGGAGAGCATCTGCCTTACAAGCAGGAGGTCATAGGTTCGAACCCTATAGCGACCACCATTTATTTATGGCCTGGTAGTTCAGTTGGTTAGAATGCCGCCCTGTCACGGCGGAGGTCGACGGTTCGAGTCCGTTCCAGGTCGCCAAAAAAATATCTAGTGTCAACTAGATATTTTTAATATAAGGCTTCATAGCTCAGTTGGTAGAGCAGGGGACTGAAAATCCCCGTGTCAGTGGTTCGATTCCACTTGAAGCCACCAAAACTAACAGTATTTACAATCGTGTAAATACTGTTTTTAATATATAATTATTTTGGAATAGAAAGTGATGATTGGAAAATTGATGAAATCAAAAGCTATAGAATATATAGGAAAAAATGTTTATGTGAAAATAGATAGACCAATTGGAAGTTGCCATCCTAACTACCCAGATCATATCTATTTAGTAAACTATGGATTTGTTCCAAATACAGTTAGTGGAGATGGAGAAGAATTAGATTGCTATATTTTAGGAGAGTATAAGCCACTAAAAGAATATACAGGAAAATGTATTGCAGTAATACATAGATTAAACGATGATGATGATAAATTAGTTATAGTACCAGAAAATAAAGATTTTACAGATAGTGAAATTAAATTATTAACAGATTTTCAAGAAATGTATTATGAAAGCACTATTATTAGATAAAAGTTATATAGAAGATAAAGATATTATAGAAAAAATTATTAATTATTAATAAAAATAATAATTAGTAATAAAGGAGAATTTATGCGAAAGAAAATTATATTAATTATTATTTTTATAATAATTTTGATATTATGTTTAAAAATTGAAGAGATAAATAAAAAAGATAAAATTATAGATAATGAAGAGAAAAATTTAAATTGGCAAGCAAATTATATTTGGCTTACAAATTATGAAGAAGATAAAAGAGAAAATGAATGGGTATGTTTCAGAAAAAATTTTAATATAGATAATAAATCGCAAATTGAAGATGCAGTTTGTAGAATTGCTGTTGACTCAAAATATTGGTTATATATCAATGGAGAAATTGTTATAAGAGATGGACAACTAAAACGTGGAGAAAAAGGGAATTCAATATATTATGACAAAGTAGATATAGAAAAATATTTACGTATAGGAGAAAATAATATTTCGATATTAGTATGGCATTTTGGAAAAAGTGGATTTTCACATATTGACTCAGGATATGGAACATTATTATTTCAAGCTCAACTAGGGGATCAAGTAATAATTAGTGATGATACATGGAAAGCAATTAAAAATCCAGCATATTTAACAGATGAAGAACTTACTAATCCTAGATTGAGTGAAATAAATATATATTATAATTCAAATTTAGAACTAGATGAATGGTATAAAAACAATTATGATGATTCAAGTTGGAGTAATGCTGTTATAAATGGAAAATATGGAGATAGAAAATGGGGAGTACTAATAAAAAGAGATATACCATTTTTTAAATATTCAGATATAAAAGAATATGAAAGTGAAAATATTGATGGTGAAATTTTTGAAATGAAATTACCATATAATATTCAATTGCTTCCATATTTAAAAGTAAAATGTGATAGCAATCAAAAAATAATCATTTCAAATGATAAAAATTTTAATAATAGTGAAAATTATGGAAAAGTAACATATATAACAAAATCAGGAGTACAAGAATATGAATCACCAGCTTGGATAAATGGAGATAAAATATATTATTATATACCAGATGGAGTAGAAGTAATATCACTTGGATATAGACAAACTGGTTATGATACTGAAATGAGTGGAAATTTTGAATGTGATGATGAATTCTTAAATACTTTATGGCAAATGGCAAATAGAACTTTATATGTAAATATGAGAGATACATATATGGATTGTCCAGATAGAGAAAGAGCTATGTGGATAGGAGATATGAGTATTGATATGGAAGAAGCAATGTATGGCTTAGATACATCTGCAAATGATTTATATGAAAAATCTATAAAAACAGTAATAGGTTGGAAATATGAGGATGTATTATGCAGTGTTTCTCCATCAATAGCTGCAAATTTGCAATTACCAATTCAAAATTTATTGGCAATATGCTCAATGTATAATTATTATCAATATACTGGAAATAAAGAATTTTTAGAGCTGGTATATCCAAGTGTTAAAAATTATATGAATTTATGGGTTGTAGAAAATGATGGATTAGTTACTGGAACAGGAAATTACTTATGGAATTTATGGCAATGGTATGATTCACAAGGACAAACAGATTCAAGAATATTAGAAAATATGTGGTATTATTATGCTATTCAAAATTCATATAAAATGGCAGATGTTTTGAATTTAAAAATTGATGCTAATAGATATAAGATAAAATTAGAAGAGATAAATAAAACTTTAAATGAAAAGTTTTGGGATGGAAAAGGTTATAAATCAGAAGGTTTTGAAGGATATGATGTAAGAGTAAATTCTATTGCAGTTTTATCAGGAATAGCAGATGAATCTAAATACGATTCAATATCAGATATAATAGTAGATAATTATGACAATTCTACTTTTATGGAAAAATATGTATTGGAAGCTTTATCTAAAATGGGAAAAATTACTGAAGCACAAGATAGAATAAAAAATAGATATAGTGAAATGGTTGAAAAACAAGATTTTAGTACTACTGTATGGGAATATTGGAATAATACAATTGGAAGTAAAAATCATGCTTGGTCTGGTGGACCATTAATTATAATGTCAAAATATTTTGCAGGAGTACAACCTTTAAAACCAGGATATTCTGAAATATTAATAAAGCCTGATTTTGGAAATCTAAATAAATTAAGTGCGAATGTAAATACAGTTAAAGGAACAATAAATATTAAAGCCGAGAAAGAAGAGGACAATAGTTTAACATTAGAAATTAATGTTCCAGAAAAGACATTAGTTGCAATCGAAAAATTGTCAAATGAATATGATATTTTAATTAACAATAAAGAAATATATACAAAAGGCAAATTTAATGATAATAAACTTGCAACTTTTGAAAAAGAAGATGAAAAATATGTATATTTATTTTTAGATAAAGGGAAATATACCATTGTGTCAAAATAGAAATAAAAAAGAATCTATTATATTAAGGTAGATTCTTATTTTTATATTATAGGAAATTGTGGAGCAATTTCCTATAATATAAAGCCTTCGAAAAATTTTGTACATAACTTAGCTGTGCGAAAATTAGTGAGCTACAGCTAAGTTATGCACTCAAGCAAAGACGTGAGCATTTGAAAGAAAGCAAGTGATTTTGTCTTTTTCAATTTTTATAATGTCCTCTTTTGTTATTTAAGAGGAAAGTATAATGTTTGCTTTTATTTTTTTATAAAAAGTATTTTTAAATATAAAGAAAAAGAATTCTTTTGATTTTAGAAACGTTATATACTTTTTTAGATTTCAAATTTTGCTCCAGCAAATAATGTTGTTACTTCTGTATGACCAATTAATTGTTCTTTAAAGTAATCTATTACTTCATCAGAAGTACAATGACCCATATAAGCTTTTTCAATTTTGTTATCTTTAAAATATTGCACTATTTTTGAAGTATATGAATTTATTTCTTTTAGATGAAATCCTCCAACAACAGCTAGAACTCTATTATCGTTTGTAACATTTTTTGCTTGTTCAATTATATTATTTATTCCAGAATGAGAGCAAGAGCCGAATACTATGATTCCATTTTCTGTTTTAATAGCAAGACCAGAATCGTCATATAAATAATCTATTTCTTCGTTATCTAATACAGTAGGTAAATTTTTAATTGGTACTTCAAATTTTCTATCAATTTCTCCAAGAAACCATACATTTTCAAAAAATTGATAAGGTTCTTTAGTTTCAATCAATTCAAATTTTTTTAATAATTGATCTTTAGTTTCTTCAAT
This sequence comes from uncultured Clostridium sp., assembly GCA_947427205.1. Classification (GTDB taxonomy): domain Bacteria; phylum Bacillota; class Clostridia; order TANB77; family CAG-508; genus Scatovivens. Next base: position 25,332 of record CANEHB010000007.1, on the reverse strand, counting down.
TCCAGCATAAGCCATATTTCTTCTTAAACTATATCTTTTTGTAAAACATTTTGGATGTAAAATTAGTCTTTTTTTGCTATTAATATATTGCAAGCCATTTCCATGATCCCAATGACCATGACTTAAAACTATAGTATCCACAGTATTTAAGTTAATACCTAAAGTTTCAGCATTTTTTAAAAATGCATCTGTAATTCCACTATCTAAAAGGAATTTATTATTATCAGTTTCAATATAAATTGATAAACCATTTTCATTAATACATCCATTATCACAATTTCTATCTTCTGCTAATACAGTAAATTTCATAGTTACCTCCAAATTAAATTATTTATATAATGAAAGCTTTTTAGTAATAGGATTTATTTTATCTATTTCTCCAAAAGCTAATAATCCAAAATAATTATGTTCATCAGTAGTTAATTCTTTAGTTTTAACTAATTGCTCAGCATATGTGTCTCCAGTCATAGTTTCTAAAAAGTCTACAAATAAAATATTTTGCTCTGCAAATTGATTTCTTACTTTTTTTATTTCTCCATTTCTTCCTTTTAATACTATTAAAGATAATCCAGATATGCTTTTATGTATGTTATCATTTTTATCTGGAAAATCAATAAAAGACATGTTTTCTTTTATTTCATCATTAGCAATATTAACTAATCCTAATCCCATGTGAGCTATTGCATTTAAAGCTTTACCAGATTCTATCTTTTCATTGATTATTGCTACAAATTTATATTTATCATTATGTACCATTACAATTTACCTCCACATATTATTTTACTTATTATATTAAACTATTTCTAATAAATCAATACTAAAAGTAGACATGGGAACGTAGTTCTTATCTAAATTTATTATAAATTATAAAATTAAAATTTTAGACAATAACTCCATCCCCATGTATACTTTTAGCATAAAAATTAAATCTAATATGTAAACTACTCAAAAATCAATATAAAATAAAGAAAAAACGAGTAAATAAGAGATAATAAAAGAATGAACTAAGATACAAAGTGAAAAATAAATAAAAATAGACTTCTTTTGCTACATGTTGACTTTTATATTCATAAATAGTATAATAAATATGTTGGAGAATTTACATAAATACTAAAAATATAATTAAATAAAATATATGTGGACTTCAAATGAACAAATTAATAACAATAAAATTGTTTATTAATTATTTTTATGTTTAAGCATTTTAATAATTAAACAGTATAAAATTGAAATAGGAGGGATAAGCATGGAGAGCAAAGAGCTAGAACTAGAAGAAGTAATTGAATTAATTGAAAATAAAAGAATTAATGAGTTACGTAAATATTTAGAAAATATTAATAGTGCTGATTTCCCGAGTATATTAGAGCAAATTGATGAAGAAAAGAAAATAATGGTTTATAGAATTTTGCCAAAAAGTAAAGCAGCAGAAGTTTTTGTTGAATTAGATCATGATGCACAGGAAAAATTAATAAACTATTTGACTGATAATGAAATAAAAAATGTTATGAATGAAATTTATATGGATGATGCAGTTGATTTAATTGAAGAAATGCCTTCATTTGTTGTAAAACGAATACTTGCAAATACTAAATCAGAAAATAGAAAAATAATAAACGAATTATTAAAATATCCTGATGATACAGCAGGAAGTCTTATGACAACAGAGTTTGTAGATTTAGAAGAAGATATGACTGTTGATGAAGCTTTTAAAATAATAAAAGAAAGTGGTATTCAAAAAGAAACAGTATATAATTGCTATGTTTTAAGTGATGATAGAATTCTTTTAGGAATAATAGATATAAAAGACCTTTTAATTGCTGAAAGAGATACTTTATTAAAAGATATAATGGACACTAATTTAATAAAAGTTACAACACTAGAAGATCAAGAAGAAGTATCAAAAATATTTGATAAATATGACTGTGTAACTTTGCCAGTTGTAGATAAAGGAAATAGATTAGTAGGGATTATAACAATAGATGATGCTATAGATGTAATGCAAGAAGAAGTTTTAGAAGATTTTGAAAAGATGGCTGCTATTACACCAACAGATGACAGCTATTTTAAAACAAGTGTCTTTGAACATGCAAAAAAAAGAATTTTATGGTTATTACTTTTAATGCTATCTGCGACAATTACAGGAACTATTATGGCAAACTTTGAGGATGCCATTTCAGTAATGCCTGTTTTAGTAGTATTTATACCAATGCTAATGGATACTGGAGGAAATTCAGGTTCACAAAGCTCAACTCTTATAATAAGAGGTTTAGCAATGGATGAAATATCTACCAAGGATATTTTAAAAGCAATGTGGAAAGAGTTTAGAATTGCACTTTTAGTAGGAATAGTTTTAGCTATTGTAAATGGAGTAAGAATAGCAGTTCAATATCAAAATTTAACTATCGCTATTGTAGTAAATTTAACTCTTATAGGTGTTGTAGTAATGGCGAAATTACTTGGATGTATATTACCTATTTTAGCAAAAAAAATAAAGTTAGATCCAGCAATTATGGCAGCACCACTAATAACAACTATTGTAGATACAGGATGCATATTATTGTACTTTAGTTTAGCAAAAATGATATTAAAAATATAAGAATAGGAGGAAAATTAAATGGATTTAGAAAATGTAGTAGAAGAATTAAGTGTATTGATTGAAAATAAAAAAATAAATAAATTACATGAATTTTTAGAAAATATAAATAGTCCTGATTTTCCAGCTATTTTAGAAAATATAGATGAAGAAAAAACTATAATGGTATATAGACTTTTATCAAAAGAAAAAGCAGCAGAAGTTTTTGTAGAGTTAGAGCATGATGATCAAGAAAGATTAATAAATTGCTTAACAGATACAGAAATAAAAAATGTTATGAACGAGATTTATATGGATGATGCAGTTGATTTGATAGAAGAGATGCCATCAAATGTTGTAAAACGAATACTTGCAAATACAAAATCAGAAAATAGAAAAATTATAAATGAATTATTGAAATATCCTGATGATACAGCAGGAAGTCTTATGACAACAGAGTTTATAGATTTAAAGGAAAATATGACAGTCAGAGAAGCTTTTGAATCTATAAAAAAGAAAGGTTTAAAGAAAGAAACAGTATACAATTGTTATGTTCTAACTGTTGATAGAAAACTTTTAGGAGTGGTTGATATAAAATCACTATTAGTAGCAGATACAGATAAATTAGTAAAAGATATCATGAATACTAATATTATAAAAACTAATACTCTAGAAGATCAAGAAGAAGTAACAAAAATGTTCGATAAATATGATGTAGTTGCAATACCAGTTGTAGATAAAGAAAATAGACTAGTAGGAATTATAACAATAGATGATGCTATAGATGTAATGCAAGAAGAAACATTAGAAGATTTTGAGAAAATGGCAGCTATGGCACCAGCAGAAGAATCGTATTTTAAAACAAGTGTATTTAAACATGCAAAAAATAGAATAGTATGGTTATTAGTTTTAATGATTTCAGCAATGATAACAGGAGCAATTATTGAAAATTTTGAAAGCGCAATAGCTTCGCTTCCATTACTTGTATCATTCATTCCGATGATTATGGGAACTGGTGGAAATTGTGGCTCACAAAGTTCTACTCTTATAATAAGAGGTCTTGCAATGGATGAAATATCAACAAAAGATATTTTTAAAGCAATGTGGAAAGAATTTAGAGTATCTGCTTTAGTTGGTATTGCTTTAGCTATTGTGAATATGGCTAGAATTGTTATTCAATATCATGATGTAAAAATTGCTTTTGTAGTTTCATTAACATTAATTTTTACAGTTATACTTGCAAAGCTTTTAGGATGTATATTACCTATTTTAGCTAAAAAATTAAAACTTGATCCTGCGATAATGGCTTCACCACTTCTTACTACAATTGCAGATACAGTATCAGTTTTACTTTTCTTTGTGATTTCAACAGCAGTGTTTAATTTATAATAAAATTTTAAAAAATGCATATCATTATTTTAGATATGCATTTTTATATTATAAATAGTTGATATATATATAAATATGAATTATAATGTTAGTGTTACAAAAAGTTTAAGAAGGAAGAAAGATGAAAAAAATTTATATTGTTTTAGCGCATACAGGCACTATTTTATCGAGAATTATAAAAATGAAAACAGGAGCAGAATATACGCATTCATCTATTGCATTAGATGAAGATTTGAAAAAGATGTATTCTTTTGGAAGAAAGTATCCATATATTGCTTTTATAGGAGGATTTGTAAGAGAAGGAGCAGATTTTGGAACTTTTAAAAGATTTTATAATACAGAGATAAGTGTATATGAAGTAGAAGTTTCAGAAGAACAATATAAAAGTGTTTGTGAAACAATAGAATATGTAAAAGAACATAAAGATGAATATAGATTTAATATTTTAGGATTATTTTTAGCAGGATTTAATAAAAGAAGAAAAGTAGCAAAAACATATTATTGTGCTGAATTTGTAAAAGCTGTTTTAGAAAAATCAAAAATAGATACAACAGGTCTTCCTGAAATAATAAAACCAGAACATTTTAAAGATATAAAAAATTCAAAATTAATATATAAAGGACTATTAAAAGAATATAAAAAGAAAACTAAATTTATGGATAATTTACTAGAATTTATGCTCTCAAAAAAGGCTTCAAATATTAAATAATATTTAATTTTAATTTAAGGTAGTTATTGTAAAATGCTAATAGAAAAATTTGTCAAGAAGTTTTCTATAAAAGATAGTTATGAAAATATTAATTTGTTAATATGCTATTTTAAACGATAAAGTGGACAATTTCTTGACTAATTGTTCACTATTTTTATAAAGGATTAAAATTATGAGAGTATTAATTATTGAAGATGATAAAGTATTAGCAAAAACTGTTGAGCAGTGTATAGGAAAAGAATATGATGTAGATCATGCATATGATGGAGAAGAAGGAGTTTTATATGCAAGACAAGGTATTTATGATGCAATAATATTAGATATTATGATGCCAATTTTAGATGGGTATGAAGTTTTAAGTAAATTAAGAAGTGAAAAAAATTACACTCCTGTATTAATATTAACAGCTAAAGATGCAATAAATGATAAGGTAAAAGGATTTAGAAATGGTGCTGATGATTATCTAGTAAAACCTTTTAATAGAGAAGAACTTATTGTTAGATTAGAAGCTTTAATAAGAAGAGCAAATGGTAATTATACAGAAAATGTAATAGAGTATAAAGACTTAATATTAGACTTAAATAATAGAACGGCTAAGGCAAATGGAAAAGAAGTATTACTACAAGGAAAGCAGTTTGACATGCTTGAATATCTTATAAATTCAAAAAATACTATAATAACAAAAGAGCAGATTTTTGATAAAATATGGGGATTCAATAGCGAGACAACAACAAATGTAATAGAAGTTTATGCGAGTGGTTTAAGAAAGGAATTAAAAAAGATTGGATATGATAAGTATTTAAAAACAATTAGAGGAGTAGGATATATCTGGTCAGAATAAAGTAAAAAATGGAAGAACAAGAAGTTTTAAAAAATAAATTAATTAAACATATCATTTATAATATAATTGGATTTGCAGTAATTTTTATTGTATTTGGAATTTTTATATTCTTTTTAGTCAAAGGTGTAACTTTTAGTAGTGTTATAAAAGATTTATATGATAGTAAAAAACAAATTTTAGATATAGATAATGAGAAAATCAATATTATTATTGATTCTAATTATATATCAAAAGAGCAAAGAGATAGTTGGATTCAAAATTCTATAAAAAAATATCAGGATTATATGTTAGTTAGAAAAATTATAAATCCTAATGTTATTCTTATTTTAAGAGATTTAGATAAAGAAATTATAAATGAAACTGAAATAGGTAGGCTTTCAGATTACACAGATGAAATAAGTTTTGATGAAAATAACTTGAATAGAATTTATGAAATAACAATTGATGGGAAATATTCATACAATGGATTAAATTTTATTTTTGACGGAAATGGAATAACAGAAGATAGATATATACAATTATTAGTAAATGTTGATAGTGAAAAAGATTTAGTTTCTAATTATTTTAAAATAATTAGTTTAGCTGTATTAGTAGGAATAATGCTTTCTATTATAGCAAGTGTTATACTATCTAAAAAAACATTAGAACCATTAAGAGAGAACATGATTAAGCAAATGGAATTTGTACAAAATGCATCACATGAACTTCGAACTCCGTTAACAATTGTTCAAGCAAAGCAAGAATTATTATTACAAGAACCAAATGCTAAAATAATTGATAAATCAGAAGATATAATATTAACATTAAATGAAACTAAAAGATTAACAAAATTAATAAAAGATTTAATGATACTTTCAAGAGCAGATGCCAATAAACTGAATTTGCAAAAAGAAAATGTAAATATTGATGAATATATTAAAGAAGTAATAAATCCATATTGTGAAATTGCCCAGATGCAAGAAAAGAAAATAGAACTTAGTTTGAATTATAATATGGATATAGATGTTGATACAAGTAGATTCTATCAATTAATAATAATTTTACTAGATAATGCAATTAAATATACAGAAGCAAATGATACAATAGAAATAAAAACATATTTAAAAGATAATAAATTTGTTATGGAAGTTAAAGATACTGGAATAGGAATAAGTGATGAAGGATTAAAACGTATATTTGAAAGATTTTATAGAGAAGATAAAGCTAGAGGTAGAGAAACAGGAGGAAGTGGACTTGGACTTTCAATAGCTGATTTTATAGTAGCATCACATGGAGGAAATATAAAAGCAAGTCATAATACTCCTAAAGGAACAATATTTACAGTAAGATTACCAAGATAAATAAAAGTATTTTCTGTTTAAATTTAGTATTAAAAAAGTAATTAAATATATTATCATTCGTTCTTTGCTGGTCGATATTGCTAAGCAAGTCTACCAAGGCTGTGCATCACTTCATTATAATATATATTAATTACTTTTTTATAATTAATTAAAGATTATAAAAATTAAACAGAAAATACTTTTATTTTTAAAGTTTAAAACTTCAAAAAAATGTGTATATTACTAATAAGATTTTTTTGGAGGTTTTTATGGTATATAAATTTACAAAAAGTGGAGAAAAAGTTTTATCAATAGCAAATGAGCTAGCTGTTGATTTAGGACATAGTTATATAGGAACAGAACATATATTGTATGGATTGGCTTGTGAAGAAAACGGAGTGGCTGGAAAAGTTTTAGAAAATCAAAATGTTACACCAGAAGATATTTTAGACAAAATAGAAGAGCTAATTGGGGGGCAAGTTAAAGAAAACTTTACTGTTTTAGGTTTTACACCAAGAACAAAAAAGATTTTAGAAAATGCTTATTTAGAGGCAAAAAAATTGGGCTCTAATTATATAGGAACCGAACATATTTTAGTAGGAATAATGAAAGAAAATGATAGCTTAGCAATAAGAATTTTAATTGATTTAGATGTAAATCCAGAAGATATGTATTCAGACATTGCTAAAACTTTAAATGAATTTGAAGAAAGTATAAATAATTCAAATCAAGAAAAGCAAGAATCAAATAGTTATAATTCCACTCAAAGTCTAAATCAATTTGGAACAGATTTAACTAAGCAAGCAAGAGAAGGAAAGCTAGATCCTGTAATTGGTAGAAATGAAGAAACAGATAGAGTTATAGAAATTTTATCAAGAAGAACAAAAAATAACCCTTGTTTAATAGGAGAACCTGGCGTAGGAAAAACAGCTGTAATTGAAGGTTTAGCACAGAAAATTATAAATGGTAATATTCCAGAAAATTTAAAAAATAAAAGAGTTATCACATTAGATATTACTTCAATGGTAGCAGGTGCAAAGTATAGAGGAGACTTTGAAGAAAGAGTAAAAAAATGCTTGGCAGAAGTAAAAAAAGCACAAGACATAATTTTATTTATTGATGAAATTCATACAATAGTTGGTGCAGGAGCGGCAGAAGGAGCTATAGATGCTGCGAATATTTTAAAACCATTACTTGCAAGAGGAGAAATTCAAGTTGTTGGAGCTACAACTATAAAAGAATATAGAAAATATATCGAAAAGGATTCAGCTTTAGAGAGAAGGTTTCAATCAGTATATATTGAAGAGCCTAGTATAGATGATACAATAAGAATTTTAAAAGGAATAAGAGATAAATATGAAGCACATCATAATGTAAAAATTACTAATGATGCAATAGTAGCTGCTACGCATCTTTCTAGTAGATACATTAACGATAGATTTTTGCCAGATAAAGCAATAGATTTAATTGATGAAGCATCTTCTAAAGTCAAATTAAAATCTTTTATAGAACCAGAATATTTAAAAAATATGGAAAAAGAATTGGATAAAATTACTAAAGAAAAAGAAGAAGCTATAAATACACAAAATTATGAAAGAGCAGCGAAATTAAGAGATTATGAGAATGAATTAATAGATAAATTAGAAAAAGAGAATGATAGTTGGAAAAATAAGAATAATAAAAAAGTAATTAATATTGAAAAAGAAGATATTGAAATGGTAATTTCTAAATGGACAGGAATACCAACATACAAAATTACAGAAAGTGAAAATGAAAAATTAAAGAATTTAGAGAAATCTTTACATGAAAGAGTAGTAGGACAAGAAGAGGCAATTTCAGCAATATCAAAAGCTATTAGAAGAAGTAGGGTAGGTTTAAAAGATCCTAACAGACCTATAGGTTCATTTTTGTTTTTAGGACCAACAGGGGTTGGAAAAACAGAACTTACAAAAGCTTTAGCAGAAAGTTTATTTGGGAATGAAAATTCAATGATTAGAATAGATATGTCTGAATATATGGAAAGTCATTCTGTATCAAAATTAATAGGTTCACCTCCAGGATATATTGGATATGATGAATCTAATGGACTTGCTGAAAAAGTAAGAAGAAAGCCGTATTCTGTTATTTTATTTGATGAAATAGAAAAGGCACATGTAGATATTATGAATATTTTACTACAAATCTTAGAAGATGGAATTTTAACAGATAGTCAAGGAAGAACAGTTAGCTTTAAAAATTGTGTAATTATAATGACTTCAAACATAGGAGCAAGGCAAATAACAGAAAAGAAAAAATTAGGATTTATAAATGAAAATGATAATTCAGAAAATGTAGAATATAATGAAATAAAAAAATCTGTAATGGGAGAATTAAAACGAGAATTAAAACCAGAATTTATAAACAGAATTGATGAAATAGTAATTTTTCACAAATTAAATGAAGGAGAAATTAGAAGTATTATTGACTTAATGCTTGAAAAAGTAAAAAAGAGATTAAATGATCAAAACTATTATTTAGAATTTGACGAGTCAATAAAAGAAGTAATACAAAAAAATGGAATGGATAGTAATTATGGAGCAAGACCAATAAGAAGAGCAGTTCAGACTTATATAGAAGACAAAATAGCAGAGGGCATCTTAAATGGAGAGATAAATAAAAATAAAAAAATAGTAATTTCAGCAGAAGGATTAAAAATATGACCAATTGGGGACGTTTGCTAATGAACAACAAACGTCCCCAATTGGTTATTAAAATTTTACTGGATGAACGTGAACTACAGCTTTGTCGATTTTATCTAAAGCTTCAACATCTTTTTCAAGATGATTTGCAAGTTCATGACTTTTATATGTACTCATATTTCCATCAACTGCAATAGTAAAAACAACAAAGTATTTATATCCAATTGGTGTTGAATATAAGTTGTAACAATTTTTTATTTCATCATGTTCTTTTACAAGCTTCATTATAGTTTCTTTTGTTTTTTCATCTAAAGAAACATCCATAAGAACATTATAACTTTCAAAGAAAATTCCAATTCCAGTAATTAAAATCCATATTGAAATACCAATACCAACTAATCCATCAATCCAATATATTCCTATCAAACCAAATAAAATTGAAATAAGAGTAAAAGTAGTAACAATGCAGTCATTTTTATGATCTTTATAATTAGATTTTAAAAGAATACTATTATATTTTTTAAACATTGATTTTGTATAAATATATAATATAAATTTTATTATAATAGTTAAGATACATACAGCAATTAGTCCCCAAGAAAATTCAAAATGTGATTTTTTTACTAAACTTGAAATAGAGTCAAATAGTAATTTGGCTGAAAGTAGAATCATAGTAAGACTTATGAAAAGTGAAAAAATATATTCAGCTTTTCCATGGCCAAAGTTATGATCATTATCTTTTGGTTCACTTGATATTTTATTACCAATGAATGTCATAAAAGATGCAAGTATATCAGAAGCACTATTCATACTATCTGCAATCATTGACTGACTTTTAGTAATAAAACCAATACTTGCTTTTATCATTAATAAAAATATATTTCCAAATATTCCAGCTAAACCAGCTTTTTTTATATCATTAAACTTTTTACCTTCCATATAAAAATCCTTTCGCATATTTATATAAATTATGTATGTTATGAATTATATGATACCACACAATAAAAATTTTACAAGATATTGATTAAAGAAAAACTATATGTTATAATCGCTTTAGTTTTAACAAAAGAAAGATAGGTGTTATTTTTGATATTCGTAGCAATAATAGTTATTTTAGTTACAATAATTTTGTTTTTATCAGCACTTGCAGTAGCACAAATAAAAATGGCTGGAATGAATGTAAAAGACTTTTGGTCTTTTGTAAAGGCAAATGATACTTTAAACAAATTATATGCATTTTCTGTGAAATACGAAAAACTTACTCCACAACAACAGGTATTGTTTTTAAAAGAGGCTGATATAGTATTTGATGCATTTGGCAAAGTTCCAGATGCTTTATGGGAAGAAGAATATCAAAAATATATGGAAATTTTAAATAAATATAAAGATATAAAAATAACTAGATGGGAATCTCAATAAGAGATTCTTTTTTTTAACATTTTTTTATAAGTCTCATATTATATAAAGAGAAAAATGTATAAGAGTAAACGAGAGTGGACATTATGAAGATTAGAAGAAAATGTTTACTTTATAATAGGAGGAAGGTGTTATATGAAAATTAGATATTTTGATCACTCAGCTACAACAGCAGTAGACAAAGAAGTATTAGAAGCAATGATACCATATTTTTCTGAAAATTATGGTAATCCTTCTTCAGTATATAGTATTGGAAAAGAAAATAAAGAAGTTATAAATATATCAAGAATGAAAATTGCTACTATATTGAATTGTAAAGTTAATGAGATTTATTTTACAAGTTGTGGTAGTGAAAGTGATAATCTAATATTAAAAGGAATTGCATTTGCGAATAAAAATCGTGGCAATCATATTATTACAACTCAAATTGAACATCCAGCAATATTAAATACTTGCAAATTTTTAGAGAAATTTGGTTTTAGAGTAACATATTTAAGACCAAATTCTAAAGGTATTATTGATATAAAGGAATTAGAAAGAAGTATTACTAAAAATACAATTTTAATTAGTGTAATGTTTGCCAATAATGAAATAGGAACAATTCAACCTATTAAAGAAATAGGTGCGATAGCAAGAAAATATGGCATATATTTTCATACAGATAGTGTTCAAGCAATAGGAAATATAAAAGTAGATGTAAAGGAATATAATATTGATGCTATTTCATTATCAGGCCATAAATTTTATGGACCAAAGGGAATAGGAGTAGCATATGTAAGAGAAAATATACCTTTTATGAGAATGCAAGATGGTGGACATCAAGAAAAAGATAAAAGGGCAGGAACAGAGAATGTAGCTGGAATTGTTGGAATAGCAAAAGCTATGGAAATTGCAGACGAAAATCTTGAAGGATATAATAGAAAAATAAAAAATTTAAGAGATTTTTATGTTTCAGAAATGGTTAAGAGAGTACCATATATAAGAATAAATGGAGATATGGAAAACAGACTTTCAGGAAATGCTAATATTTGCTTTAGTGGAGTAGATGGAGCAAAATTACTTTCAGAATTAGATAAAAAGGGAATTTGTGCATCAAGTGGATCTGCATGTAGTGCTGGTCTTTTAACACCTTCACATGTTTTACTTGCTATAGGAGTACCAAATAACTTAGCTCGTAGTAGTTTAAGAATAACTTTTGGGAAAGAAAATACTATGGAGGATACACAATATCTTGTAGAAAATATTGAAGAAATTGTAAATAATTTAAGAAAATAAAATAGTATTAGAAATTATAAAATATAAAAGTAATTATATATATTATTATTATTTGCTTTTTGCTGATAAACATTGCTTTGCAAGTTTCCAAGCTATGTATTAACTAACAATAATCACTTTATTGAACTGTTAGTAAAAATGCTATGTATCACTTTATTCTAATATATATAATTACTTTATAATTTTTATAAATATTAATATTTTTCTAATACTATTTTATTTTTTTTCGTTTTTCATAATATCTGAAACTGCACCTAAACTGCTAAGAGCTTTTGTTGCTTCAAATGGAATAAATATTTTATTTGCTTGACCTTTTGCAACTTCTTGAAGTGCTTCTAATGATTTTATTTGAACTAATTTATCATCTGGGTCAGCTTTTTTTATAGCTTCATAAACTCTTTGAATTTCTTGAGCCTTAGCATCAGCAACTTGTTTTATAGCTTCAGCTTCACCAGTAGCTCTTCTAATTCTTGATTCCCTATCAGCTTCTGCATCTAATATTGCAGCTTGTTTTCTACCTTCTGCAAGAGTGATTGCTGATTGTCTTTCTCCTTCTGCTTCAAGAATTAAAGCTCTTTTATTTCTCTCTGCATTCATTTGTTTTTCCATTGCATCTCTGATATCAGCTGGTGGAGTAATATCTTTGATTTCAACTCTATCGATTTTGCAACCCCAAGCATCAGTTGCTTCATCAAGTATAACTCTTAATTTATCATTAATTTGATCTCTTGAACTGAAAGTTTCATCTAATTCCATTTTACCAACAATATCACGGATTGTTGTTATTGCAAGATATTCAATACCTTTTTTTAAACTTTGAATTTCGTAAACGGCTTTTGCTGGATCAGTAATTTTATAGAATACAACTGTATCTATAGTAATTGTAACGTTATCTGATGTAATAACTCCTTGTGGTGGAATATCCATAGTTTGTTGTTTTAAGCTAACTACTGAACGAACTTTATCCAAAAAAGGAATAATGATTGTAAGACCTGCATCAGCTACTTTGTGAAATCTACCTAATCTTTCAATAATATAAACTTCTGATTGTCTAACAACTTTAATTGTTTTGTAAGCTACAATACAAATAATGATAAATACTACTAAAAAAAATGCTCCCATTATAATTTTCCTCCTTAAATTTTATACTAATGGTTTTACTATTACTTTAACACCGTCAATTTTTTCAATTAAAACTTCTGTATCTTTAGAAATATATATGTCACCAGAAGATTTTGCTGACCAGACTTCACCACTTATTTTAACTTGGCCTTTTCCCTCAATAGGCTCTATATCAGAAATTACTTTTCCTATCTTACCTTCTATAGAATAAGCATTTGTTTTTATGATTTTATCCTTAGGTAACATTTTGTCTACAAATGGTTTAGTTAAAAATAATAATAAAGTAGAAACAACTAAAAATATAGTAGTTTGAACTATTATATTTCCTGTAAAGAAACTTGAAACCATTGCAACAAGTGCACCAATTGAAAACCAAAAAATTAAAAAGCCAAAATTAATAATTTCAATGATTAGAAATATTCCAGCTAATATTAACCATACTTGCCACATATATACCTCCATCTATTCCGATAAAGAATAATAAATTACAACAATATTATACAACAATATTTAGCAAAAATCTATAAAAATAAACATTTTTATGAAAATATTATTAAGAATTAAAAATATTGTAGATTTTTTTTAGTGCTTATTATATAATTTAACCTGTAGAAATTATATGGAGTAAAAATAATGACTATAAAAAATAGAAAATTAAATAGAAAGAAAGTTATAGGATTATTAGCAATAATATTAATAATATTGTTTATTATAATGATATGCTATTTAATAAGTAAAAAGAATAACAAATACAAAGATTTATCAATTCTTTTAAATAATGAGTTTATTAAAACAATTAATCAAGTAGTTATAGATGAAAATGATAATATATACTTTTCAAAAGATGATATTCAAAAAAACTTTGATGGGACTATATATTATAATGAAGTTGAAGAAGAACTTATAACTACTTATAACACACATGTTGCTTTACTGAAACTTGACGAGAAATATGCATCAATAAATGATGAAAATATAGAACTTAAAGGAACTTTAAAACAAATAGATGGCAAAATATATATGCCACTTACAGACTTACAAGTAGTGTACGATTTAGAAATAAGATACTCTAAAAAAAGTAATAGAATAATAATAGACGATATTAATAGTAAAAAAGTTGAAGCTAAAATTTTAGAAATTACTAATGTCAAAAATAAAAGAGGATTATTAAATAGAACACTTGAAAAATTAATAATTGGAGATAAAGTTGTTATTTTAGAAGATTCTGGAAGATACAAAAAAGTAAGAACACCACTTGGAAATATAGGATATGTAAAATCAAAAATATTATCAGAAGAAAAGATAATTAGAGAAGATATAAAAAATGAAAATCAGGAATTAAATGCATATAAAAATTATTCAAATATATCAGGAATTTATGATAATATACAAGTAGATACAAGTAAATTAAATGTTGTAATTCCAACTTTTTTCTATATTGATAAAAATTCAAAAGTTTTAGATAGAACGATGAATACAACAGCAACTTATTCAGTTTATAAAACTTGGACAGATAATAATAATTTACAAATATTGCCAAGTTTAGAAAATAGTAGTACTGTTTCAACAAATTTACTTAGTTATTCTCAAAGAACTAGTGTAATTAATTCATTAAAAGAATTAATTTTAAAAAATAATTACATTGGAATAAATATAAAATTTAATTCAATAGATGATATAAATAGTTTTAATAGATTTATATTAGAATTAGTACCAAGATTTAAAACTGCAGGATTAAAAGTTGCAGTAACATTGGCTAACAATGTAGATAAAAGTAAAATAGAAAATATAGTTGACTATATAGTAGAGGAGTAAAGATGGAAGAAAAGAAAACAAATAAATTGGTAATAGTATTAATTAGCATATTAGTATTAATTGTGATTTTAGGAATTGTTATATTTACATGGTATAGCAGTAATTTAAAAGCTGTAAGCAAACAAAGTAAAATAATTAAAATTGAAATTAAAGAGGGAATGGGGATATCGAGGATTGCATCACTATTAGAAGAAAATAATATTATAAAAAATGCTAATGTAATGAAAATATATGTAAAAGTAAATAAAATAGGAAATCTTCAGTATGGAACATATGAATTAGATAGTAGTGAGGACATGCCATCAATACTTTCTCATCTTTATAATGGAGATGTTTCAAAAAATGAAGTAAAGATAACTTTTATTGAAGGAAAGAACATGAGATGGATTGCTAAAACAATAGCAGATAAAACTGTTAATACAGAAGAAGATGTGTTTGAACTTTTAGAAGAGGAAGATTATATAGATTCACTAATTGAGAAATATTGGTTTTTAACAGATGAAATAAAAGACGAGAGAATATATTATCCATTAGAGGGATATTTATTACCAGATACATATATTTTTGAAAACAATGAAGTTTCTGTAAAATCAATATTTGCTAAAATTTTAAGTTATACAGAAAAATATTTGAATGAATATAAAGAAGAGATAGAGAATAATAATTTAACAGTACATCAAATTTTAACTTTAGCATCAATGGCAGAACTAGAAGGGAAAAGTACAGAAGATAGAGCAGAAATAGTAGGAGTATTTTTTAATAGGATAGATAAAAAAATGAGTTTAGGTAGTGATGTTACAACATATTATGCTTTTAAAGTTGATATGGGAGAAAGAGATTTAAAAGCTAAAGAATTAAACACAGAAAATCCATATAATACAAGAGGTCCAAATATGATTGGGAAAATTCCTGTAGGACCAATTTCAAATCCTAGTAAATCAGCAATAGAAGCTACATTAAACTATAAAGAAACAGATGCACTTTACTTTGTGGCAGATAAAAATGGAAAAGTATATTTTACAAAAAATAATGAAGAGCATAATAAAATAATAAAACAGCTAAAAGATGATGGATTATGGTTCACATATTAATAAAAAGAAATAGTTTCTATATATTATGTTTTTATAGTATATAAAAAATGTCGAATAATATAATATATATTATTGACAAAGCAAATATAAAGTATATAATATTATACGAAAATATAATAAATAACAAAATAAAAACAAGGGGGATTTTTTTATGTTTTGTGAAAAATGTGGTACTAAATTACCAGATGAAGCTCAATTTTGTACTAATTGTGGAGCAAGTATAGCAGGTGGTACACCTAAATCAAAAGAAAAAATAGATGATAAGGAAGTACAATTAAATGTTAAGCCTACATACAAAATAGGATACATGATATTACCATATGTATTTACATTTGTTATATTGGCAGTTTGCATAGGATTACCTATGTTAGCAGTAAGTGCAAGCGTTGCTATAGGAGTTACAGGAGTAACTTTTATATTTATGGCAATCATATTTGCTATAGCAGCATTCTTTAGTAAAAAACAATATGATAATTACTCTTATGATTTTTATAAAACAAAAGTTATTTATAGAGATAGCTTTTTAAATGTATCTGAAAAAGAAGTTAAATATAAATATATTAGAGAAGTAACAATGCGTCAAACTTTTATCCAAAGATTTTTCAATATTGGAAACATTGTATTATTTACTAATGCAGAAACAGGTATGGGAAATGGTATTTGTATTGTAAATGTTGAAAATGTTCAAGATATATACAAAAAAATAAAAACTACTATAGATGTATAATTAGATATTTAAGGAGGATTACATATTATGTTTTGTAAAAATTGTGGTGCAGAAATAAATGATGATGCACGTTTTTGTCCAAATTGTGGATATGATAAAGAAGGAGGATCAGCTCCAAAAGCTAAAAAAGTAGAAGAAGATAATGAAGTTAAACTTCATGTAACACCTACATTTAATTTACCATATAAATTAATCTGTTCAATAGGAAGAGCATTTCTATAATTCTTATTAATAGTATATTTCTTAACAGGATATGAACTATTAATTGAATTCCCAATAATATTTTGGGCAATTATAGGAGTTCTTGTAGTTTATGTTTTAATACATTTAGTATTAGAAAAAATGCAATATAATGATTTACAATATGATTTTTATGCAACAAAAATAGAATATAAAGATGGATTCTTAAACAAAGAAGAAAAAGAATTAAAATATAAATATATTAGAGAAGTTACTTTAAATAAAAGTATAATTGAAAGAATGTTCAATATGGGAACAATAAGACTATTTACAAATGCATCTAGTGGAATGGTAAATAGTAAAAATCATAAAGCAGCAGGAAAAAATGGAATATATATTCATTGCGTAAAAGATGCACAAGAACAATACAAAAAAATAAAAGAAATTATTGATGAAGGAACAGAAAACGAAAATTAATTAAATTATTAAAGTGAGATTTTTAAAGCTATTTCAAGTATTTGAAGTAGCTTTTTGTTTTATATTAATATTGTTTGTTAAAAAAAATAAAACTTTTTGTGATTGACATAATGTTTGGATTGTGATAAAATAAAATAGAATAAACTCGCTTTTAAGTGAGTATATAATAAGGAGGAATCATATATGTATACAACGAAACGGTGTTTTGTAATGGGGATGTCTACACCTGCACCTCAAATGGAGGTTAGATATCTGGTAACAGCTAACGGCCTTACAGGAGGTGGATTCAGGGCGCATTTCAGCCAAAACAAGATTTGTATACTTGATTTTGCGTTTAAGTCCAACAGCAATGACGAAGTCTTTGAAAGAGAAATCTTCAAAGAAGTCTTTGAGGGACTACTGAATGTGGAGAAGTTGCCGATATATTTCAATGCAAATGTCTTGACAGAATCAACCAAAATGTACCTGAAAGAAATGGGCGCAACAGAAGCAATCGAAGTTGATCATGCATGGTCAGCGGCAAAGGTAGTAAATGTAATTAAAATTGAAGTAAAGTAACAGATGAAACGATCAATAAACAACAAGGAGGGAAAGTTATGTCTTTTACTACAAAAAATGCTTTAGTAGCATTAATGTCAAATCCGAGCGAGAAAATGCGGTGCTATTGGGTAACAGTAGATGGCAAGATGTCCGGCGCATTTATGGTAAGCGTTGATAAGCAGATGTATCACAATATCTGTGTTGTGGACTATGCTTTTAAAGTCGGAGATGATGAGAATCTGGAAAAAGAGATTTTCAAAGAGGTGTTCGCCGGACTTGCGAAGAAAGAAAATATGCCGGTATATTTCAAGACAGCGATGCTCAAGGATGAAACAAAAGAATTACTTCATGAAATGGGAGCAGAAGAAATTGTTGATTCAAATGAGCAGACGATCTGGTATAAGGAAAAGGATTGCAAGGTGTTCAAACTGCAATAAATACTGATCCTGTTAGGTTAACGAAAATTGAATATGGTTCGAAAAGAAAGTAAGGGGCTCTTAGACTAAGGCCCCTGAAACCGTTTTATAAGATATAAAGATTTCTAAAATCATATATATTTAATAAAAATTTGATAAATTTTGCTAAAAAATTATAAACGATAAAATTAGGTGGCATATGTTTTGAAAAAAATGTATAAAACATTGACAGATAGTCTATAAATAGTGTATAATATATTTTAGATTTGCTATGAAGATGAAAGCAATTGAAAAACATTTTACAGAGAAAAAATGCCATTGGCTGAGAGCATTTTAAATTAAGTTCAATTTTGCGAAACACATTGGAGCAAAAAAATAGTTGTAAAATTTATAATGCAACTTATTTAAAAGTGGAAAACTAATTGTTTTCAAATAGGGTGGCACCGCGGAAGTTATGGCTTTCGTCCCTGTAACGTAAGGTTACAGAGATGAAAGCTTTTTTGTTTTGTATTTCCGTCCCTATAAAAGAAAGGGAGCGATATTATGAAAGAGAATGTTTACAGAACTTACAAATGTAGTGAGATACGTGAAGAAAACGTAGGAGAAGAAATCAAACTTGCAGGATGGGTAGATACAATAAGAGATTTAGGAGGAGTTCTATTTATTGATTTAAGAGATCAGTATGGAATTACTCAAGTAGTAGTTTCCGGTGATGAAGAAAAGGTTGATTTTGCCTCAAAAATTCCAGTGGAATCTACAATATCAGTTTCAGGAAAAGTTAGATTAAGAGATGAAGAAACAGTAAATATGTCATTAGAGACTGGAACTGTAGAATTATTTGCAGATAAAATAGAAATTTTAGGAAAAAGAACTAAAGGATTACCTTTTGAAATTGCAAATAACAGAAATGTTAGAGAAGATTTAAGATTAGAATATAGATTTTTAGATTTACGTGCTAGAAAAAACTTAGAAAATTTAAAATTAAGAGCAGAGCTTATTCAATTTTTAAGAGCTCAAATGGTAGAGCAAGGTTTTTTAGAGGTACAAACACCAATACTTACAAGCTCTTCACCAGAAGGAGCTAGAGATTATTTAGTTCCAAGTAGAATGTATCCAGGAAAATTTTATGCACTTCCACAAGCACCACAACAATTTAAACAATTATTAATGGTATCTGGTATAGATAAATATTTCCAAATAGCACCATGTTTTAGAGATGAAGATGCAAGAGCAGATCGTTCACCAGGAGAATTTTATCAACTAGATATGGAAATGGCTTTTGCCACACAAGAAGATGTGTTTACAGTTATGGAAGAAGTAATTTATAATACTTTCACAAAATTTTCAGATAAAAAAGTAGCTGAACATCCATTTCCAAGAATTCCATATAATGAAGCTATGCTAAAATATGGTACAGATAAACCAGATTTAAGAAATCCACTTGTTATAAAAGATGTAACAAATATTTTTGAAAAATTAGATATAAAAGTATTTAATGGAAAGATTGTTAGAACAATAACACTTCCAAATGGAGCTGAAGCAACAAGAACATTTTATGATGGAATGGTTGATTTTGCTATAGAAGAATGCAAAGCAAAAGGATTAGCTTGGCTTAAAGTAAATGATGATAGAACACTTCAAGGTCCAATTGCTAAATTAATTCCAGATGAAGCAAGAGAAGAATTATTAACTCAAACAGATACTAAAGCTGGAGATAGTATATTCTTTATTGCAGAACATAAAGGATTAGTAGAAAAATTAGCAGGAGAAATTAGAAAAGAAATAGGAATAAGACAAAATTTAATTGATGATTCGGTGTATAAATTCTGTTGGATAGTTGATTTTCCAATGTATGAAATTGCAGATAATGGAAAACTAGAATTCTGTCATAATCCATTTTCAATGCCACAAGGGGGATTAGAAGTATTAAATACAAAAGATCCATTAGATGTATATGCATATCAATATGATATAGTATGTAATGGAATTGAGCTTTCTTCAGGAGCTGTAAGAAATCATGATCCAGAGATAATGATTAAAGCTTTTGAAATTGCAGGATATACTGAAGAAGAAATAATGAATAGATTTTCTGCATTATTTAATGCATTTCATTATGGAGCACCACCACATGCAGGAATTGCACCAGGTGTAGATAGAATGTTAATGCTTTTAACAGGTGAAGAAAGTATTAGAGAAGTAATAGCATTTCCAATGAATAGTAAAGCACAAGATTTATTGATGGGAGCACCAGGAAATGTTACAGATAAGCAATTAAGAGAAGTCCATATAAAATTAGATTTAAAATAAATATAAATATAAAGTAATTATATACTGTTTAATATATAATTACTTTAATTTTTATTATATGAGAAAAATATATTACATTTGCTATTAAATAAACACTTATGGATTTTTATACATTTATTAGTTCTATTATAAATTTTAATTAGTTGACAATAATTGTAAATCATGCTAAAATAAAAAACATAAAGAAGTCAAAAAGGAGAATTTATTTTTTATGACAAATATTTTTAAAGGTAACAAACATCATCATAAAAAATAGCTTGTGTCAAAATTGGGCACAGGCTATAGATGCTTGTGCCTTTTGTGTTTAGTAGCCTTAAGGTACAAAACCTTAAGGCTACTTTTGTTTTTAGAAAATAATTATAAAAGAAATTTATAAAAGGAGATAAAAAATGAGAAATATTTTAAAAAGTAATATACATCATCATAAAAAGTAGCTTGTGCTAGTATTGGCACAGGCTTATAGATGCTTGTGCCTTTAAAGTAAAAAAAGACTTAAAGGTACAAAAACCTTTAAGTCTTTTTTTATAGAAAAGTATAGAGAAAATAAATAAATTTTATACTTATGTGATGTGAAAGTGCCTTAACAATACTTATATAACTTAAAAATAAAATTCTTTTTTTGACAATTAAAATTTTAGGAGGTTTTAGTATGAACAAGAAATTAATATTTTGTAGTTTAGTAGTAATTTTAATAGTAGTTATGGTGGCAATGTTCTTAAACAAAAATAATGTAAAAATTAAAGAAAATGTATTAGTAATTGGTTTAGATGATAGTTTTCCACCAATGGGATTTAGAAATGAAAATAATGAAATAGTTGGATTTGATATTGATGTTGCAAAAGCAGTGTGTGAAAGATTAGGAATGGAGCTTAAACTTCAACAAATATCATGGGCATCTAAAGAGCAAGAATTAAATTCTGGAAATATAGATTGTATTTGGAATGGATTTGCTTATACAGAAGAAAGAGCAAAAACAATGACATTAACTGAAAATTATATTAAAGGAAAAAATTATTTTATTTTAAAAAGTGGAACAACTGCTAAGAATCAATATGAATTAGAAGGTAAAAAGATAGGTGTTCAATCAGGATCAAGTCAAGCATTGGATTTAGAAAATTCAGAATTTGGAAAAAAGGTAGAAATTATATCATATAGTGATAACTTAACAGCTTTTATGGACTTAGAAACAGGAGGAGTAGATAGTATATTTTGCTCAAGCATTATAGGAAATTATTTAATTCAATCTAAAAATAAAAGCTATGAAACAGTAGATTCTGAAAATATATCTAAAAGTAATGGAAGTGTTATTGCTTTTAAACAAGGAAATACAGAATTAAGAGATAAAATACAAAATACTTTATATGAGTTAAAAAAAGATGGAACTTTAAAAGAAATTTCAAAAAAATGGTTTGGTGAAGATATGATTACAGTAAAGGAGAGTAAGTAATGAGTATATATGGATGTATTAATGTAACAAAAATACTTTTTACAGGAATAGATATAACATTAAAAATATTTATATTAACATTAATGTTTTCAATACCACTTGGTATTTTAGTAGCTATTTTAAGAAATTCAAAATGTAAAATAATATCCAATATTATAAAACTATATATTTTGATAATAAGAGGTACACCTATAATGTTACAAATAATCTTTGTATATTTTTCTCCATATTATTTGCTTGGTATAACTTATGATAGATTTGTGGCAATAATAGTAGCGTTTGTATTAAATTATGTAGCATATTTTTCTGAAATTTTTAGAAGTGGAATAAATAGTATACCAAAAGGTCAGATGGAGGCTGCATATACATTAGGGTTTAATAAAATACAAACTTTTTTGATAATAATTTTACCTCAAGTTATAAAAATAATTTTACCATCAATGTCAAATGAAGTTATATCTTTATTGAAATCAACTTCTCTTGCACAAATAATAGGTGTTACAGAAATGTTTGCTTTAGCTCAAAAACAAGCCAGTTATAATTTTTCAGTTATACCACTTTGCATAGCAGGAGTATATTATTTAATTTTAGTTTTTGTAGTGTCAATATTATTTAATAAGTTGGAAAAGAAATTAGAGTATTATGAATAAAAATATAATAATCTAAATACTAGATAACAGCTTGGAAATATTATGAAATGAAGAAATTTCGGTAGAAAATATTATTAAAGTTGAAGTTTTATTCAATGCTTTAATTTAATATATAAATTTTAAGAAAATTAAAAATTGGAAAGGAGTTAAAATGAATATTTTAGAGGTTAAGAATGTATCAAAAAAATATGGTAATTTAGAAATTATAAAAGACGTATCTTTAAATGTTAAAGAAGGAGAAACTCTTGTAATACTTGGACCTTCAGGATCAGGGAAATCAACTTTATTAAGATGTATAAACAATTTAGAAAAAATAAATTCAGGTAATATTATTATAAATGGTGAAAAAATGATTAAAGAATATAAAAAATCAAAACCGATTTATAATAATAAAGAAATTCTGAAAAAAATAAATTTATATACAGGGATGATATTTCAAGATTTTAATTTGTTTCCACATTTATCAGTAAAAGAAAATATAATGGTAAGCCAAACTAAAGTACTAAAAAAAGATAAAAATGAAGCAGAAAAAGTTGCAGATGAATTATTAGAAAAAATGGATTTGTTAAGTAGGGCAAATTCATATCCTTGCAATTTATCAGGTGGTCAAAAACAGAGAGTATCAATAGCTAG
The DNA here is from genome assembly GCA_947427205.1 of uncultured Clostridium sp. Taxonomy (GTDB): domain Bacteria; phylum Bacillota; class Clostridia; order TANB77; family CAG-508; genus Scatovivens. The sequence goes on along the minus strand of CANEHB010000007.1, from coordinate 1,728 downwards.
ATGCTTAGCAATAAATCCACAAATAATATGTATGGATGAACCAACAAGTGCATTAGATCCAGAATTAATAGGAGAAGTTTTAAAAGTAATAAAAGATTTGTCTAAAGAAAAAAGAACAATGATAATAGTTACACACGAAATAAAATTTGCAGAAGAAGTTGCAGATAGAGTAATATTTATGGATCAAGGAAAAATTATTGAAGAAGGTAGTAGTTATGATGTAATAAGAAATCCTAAAAAACAAAGAACAAAAGATTTCTTAAAAAGATATATTGATGTGAAGGAGAGGAAAATGGAAAAATTAAATATTAATGAAGTAGAACCAAAAGAAGTATTGAAATTTTTTGAAGAAATAAGTAGAGTTCCAAGAAAGTCTGGAAATGAAGAAAAAATAAAAGAATATTTAGTAGAATTTGCTAAAAAGAGAAAATTAGAAGTATATGAAGATGAAAATTATAATGTAATTATAAAAAAGGAAGCATCAAGTGGATATGAAAATAACGAAGTTATTGCGCTTCAAGCACATACAGATATGGTATGTGAAAAAAGAGAAGATATAAAACATGATTTTGAGAAAGATCCAATTATTTTATATAAAGAAGATGACTATATAAAAGCAAATGGTACAACATTGGGAGCAGATAATGGAATAGGAGTTGCTCAAATTTTAGCAATATTAGATTCAAAAGTAAAAATGCCAAAAGTAGAAGCAATATTTACAGTACAAGAAGAAACTACTATGATAGGTGCTATAAATATAGATTTAAGTAAACTTGAGAGTAAAAAAATAATATCTTTGGATGGAGGCAGAGAAGGAAAAATTTTAGTAGGTTCTGCAAATTGTTTAGAGTGGAAAGGTAGAATAAAAAAAGAATATATAGGTATTCCTGAAAATTATTCAGAATATGAACTAAAATATAACAATTTTAAAGGAGGTCATTCAGGAGGAAATATTGGAGATATAAAAAGAGGTAATCCAATAAAATTAGGAATTAGTATATTAAAGCAAATAAAAGATGTTTATATAAAAGAAATATGTGGTGGAAGTCAGGTTAATGTTATTCCAAGAGATTTTTCAGTAAAATTTTTTACTAAATCAGAAAAAATAAAAATTATAGAAAAAATGATTAATGAGCAAAAAGAATTTTATGAAAATGTAAGTATTGAAATAATAAAATGCAATGAAGATAAAATGTGTTTTTCTAAAGACATTACAAATAGAGTTATAGATTTTATATATAATTATGAAAATGGAGCTTTAGAGTATATAAATAATAATGTTATATTATCTTGTAATATGGCAGAAGTAAAAGAAGATGATTTGTATATAAATATTGGTTATTCAACTAGAGCAAATGATTTAAAACTTCGAGATAAATATTTAGAAAGATTAGAAAAACTTGTTAAAACGAATGATTTAGAAATATATTGGAATCAAGAATTAAAAGGAGTAGAGCAAGATATAAATAATAGTTTAATATTAAAATGTAATGAAGTTTACAAGAATTTATATAAAAAAGATTTAGAAAGAATTATTACACAAGGTGTTGTTGAAGGTGGATTTTTTAAAGATAAAATAAAAGATTTGCAATATGTATGTATAGGCCCGAATACTGAAGATGTACATAGTCCAAATGAAAGAGTTTCAATAACATCATTACAAAATACGTATAGATTTTTGCAAGAGTTATTGAGTGTTTTTTAGCATAAATTTATTATTATTATTAT
>CANEHB010000006.1 GCA_947427205.1 uncultured Clostridium sp. | reverse complement strand
ATCTCAATAGTAATATTAGTAAACATTATAGTAATTCAAATTAGAAAAAGAAAAAATACAAAAGAAAATGAATAAATAATAAAACATAGAATTATAAGTACAGAATAGAAAAAAGCTAAAAAAGAAGATAAATAATAAATTAAATATTAAACTATAAAATAAGCAATAAGCTAATAGAAATAAAAAAATTATTAGCTAAAGATAAACATTAAATATAAACTAGAAATATTATTTATCAAATGAAAATAGAAGAGCTAACTAGAATAAAAAAATACATAAAAAGCAGAAAAAGAAAAACTATATAAATTAATATGTAGACAAAAGCAAAAATTAAATACATAAAATAAAGTTAGCAAATAAATTAGTCATTGAGTTTAGGCATGGGGCACCTCAAAACCCCATGACCTAAAATAATCTCATACTCTTATAAAAGCTAGGAATTAATAGAAGTATTAAATCCTAGCTTTATTTATTTTTAATTATAAACTTTCTGCTAATATTCCAACTATTATTCCTAGAATATTACCTAAAGAAGCAAAACGACCTTTGTATAAATTTTTAGATTCTGGAATAAGTTCACAAGAAACTATATAAAGCATTGCTCCAGCTGCAAAAGCTAAAGAGATACCAATTAATGTATTTGATATATTTCCAAAAATAGCACCACAAAATGCACCAATGCCTGTAGTTAAACCAGAAAGAGTTGTTATAAGTATACATTTCTTTTTAGAAGAGCCACTGTTTTTTAAAGGAACAGCTATTGAAACTCCTTCTGGTACATCATGTAGAGCTATTGCAATTGCTAATTTGAAACCTAGTACAGTAGATGCTTCAAATCCAGCTCCAATGGCTAATCCTTCAGGAAAATTATGTACAGCTAGACCTATTGCTATAATAATACCAGTTTTAAGCATATGATTTTGACTTAAGGATGAATTATTTTTACAATATTTATTCACAAATTTATCACATAAAATCATAGTAGATATTCCTATAAAAATTCCTATAATACAAGTTGATATATTAGTAATATTAAGTGCTTCAGGAATTAAATCAAAACATATAACAGCTGTCATTAATCCTGCTGCAAATTCTAATATAAAACTTAGAAATTTTTTAGAATTAACGTTTAAAAATGCGCCAATAATACCTCCTAGAGTAGTACCGATCATTCCAAATATAAGACCATATAAACTTATAATTCCAATACTTTCCATACTATAATCCTTTATAAATAAAATGTCTTTTAAAACTTAAAAGATATAATCAATTATATTAAAGAATTTTAAAGATATTCATAAAATACATATGTAAATAAGAATATATTATAGAATTTAAGAAGTATTTATATTTTTTAGTAAATAAAATTCAAGATAATAAAAAATCTAAATTTAATAAAGGTATTAGAATTTGAAACTTAATTTTTAAAACAAAAGAAGCGTTTATAAAAATTGATAAAGAAATAATTTATTGTACTTTGTTATAGGTGTAAAATTTAAGTAATAAATTTGTGTACAATTTTGACTAAGACTTTAAATTATAGGAATTGCAAAGTGAAGAGTACATCTATTTATATATAGTATAATATATGCCTATTTTTTATATGCTTACTAAATGAGGGAGATTTTAAGCGCAGTTTTCTATAATATAAAATAAAAGCCTTACATAGTAAGGCTTTTAAAAATATTATTCTTTAATTTCATTTTTTTCAGCTTCAAATTCATTATATTTTAAAATCATTTTTCTTTGATATGGTATTAAAGAAATAAATGAAATCATAAATCCTATTTCTAATATGATGGTTGAAGTAATTGCATTATTTTTTGACACATTGTAAGCATCTATCATTTCATTTTTTAAGTAATCTGTGAACTCTTGTGAAAAGTTTTGTTTATATTGTAAAATAGAAAGTTCAATTGATTTTACTTGATATTCTAAGTTTAAGTAAAGCAAACCTAGAAAAATTATAATTGATAAAACTATACAAAGCATAAAAAATATATTTAAAAATTTAACAATTTTTTTATAATTTTCAGGACTTGTTTTGCATTTTTTAAATGTATCATATGTACTAATTCTGCAAATACCATGAACTATAAAATAAACCAAAATAATAGCAATTAATGGAACAGTTATATATAATCCATTAGTAAAATTTCCAGATAAGCTACTTAAAAAATAATTAACAATAGCTAAAACAAGTAAACATAAAAAATTAGCTATTATTCCATAAGATACGAAGCCAGTTACTATTGCTTTTACAGTAGTTCGAGCACTAATTTCTTTTTTTTCCATATTTTCCTCCTTCGTATGACTAAATTCTACAAAAATCATACCATAAATAGAAATTATTTACAATATTTTAATTAAATATAAAAAAATAACAATAATAAATATAAAATTGATTTATTATGTATATATAAAAAATATATATGTGAAATATTTTAATATAAATTTGTTCATAATTTTATATAAATTGATTTAAAGTTTTAATTTAAAAAATTAAGAAAATTTTAATTTTACGTTAATAAAGTATTAAGAAATTATTGCTAGAATGAAAATAGATTTTTTAAGATATTTTAAATTATGTTTTGTTTAATCTAAAAGTAATATATAGGTAAAGAATGGACATGATTTAAACAGAAAGGGGATTTTTTGTGGAAATATTAAGAGTAGAAAATTTAAGAAAGTCATATGGAAAAGGAGAGAATTTAGTAAATGCTGTAGATGGGGTATCATTTTCAGTTGATGAAGGTGAGTTTGTTGCTATAGTTGGAGCAAGTGGTAGTGGTAAATCTACATTATTACATTTATTAGGAGGTGTGGATAAACCAACTTCAGGAAATGTAAGAATAAAAGAAACTGATATTTACAAATTAAAAAGTGATGATTTAGCTATTTTTAGAAGAAGAAACATAGGAATTATTTATCAATTTTATAACTTAATTCCTATTTTAAATGTTGAAGAAAATATTACACTTCCTTGTGAATTAGATAATAAGCAAGTTGATAGCAAAAAATTAAATGATTTACTAGAAACATTAAATCTAAAAGATAGAAAAAAACATCTTCCAAATGAATTATCAGGAGGCCAACAGCAAAGAGTATCAATAGGAAGAGCTATTATAAATAGTCCAGCTATTATGCTTGCTGATGAACCAACAGGAAACTTAGATAGTAAAGCTTCAGAAGAAATTATTTCATATTTAAGATTATCAAATCAAAAATATAATCAAACAGTAATTGTAATAACTCATGATGAGAAAATTGCTATGGAAGCAGATAGGGTTATTGTAATAGATGATGGAAAAATAGTTTCAGATGAAAGGAAAGTATAGTTAATATGAGTATTTTAAATAGATTTGTAATAAAAGATTTATCTTTAAATAAGAAACGAACTATAGTTACTATAATTGGAATTATTTTGTCTACTGCTTTAATTTGTGCTGTTTCTGGTATGGTAACTAGTTTTTACAAGACTTTACTTGAATATGAAAAAGAATCCAATGGAAATTTTCATGTTTCAATTTATGATGTAGCTCCAGAAAATGTTGAGAAAATTAAGAATAATAAAGAGATTGAAAGTTTTTATAATTTTTACAAATATAAAGGATATTCGAAATTAGAAGAGTCTCAAAATGATTATAAACCTTACATATGTTTATTAGGTTATAGTAAAGAATCATTAGATACTTTAAAATTAGTGGAAGGCAGATTACCACAAAATGATAATGAAATAGTTATACCATATCATATTTTAAGTAATGGTAAAGTAGAATATAAAATAGGTGATAAAGTAAATTTAGAAATATCAGATAGGGTATCAGAAGGATGTAAATTATCTCAAAATAACCCATATGATGAAGAAATAGAAGAAAACCTGGAAGCGAAATATAGTAAAGAATATGAGATAGTGGGTATTGTTTCAAGACCAAATGAGATGATTGAACCATATACAGCACCAGGATATAGTGTTATAACTTTAGACAATAATTTTGGAGAAACTTCAAATGAAAATATTACTTTGAGCTTTAGATATAAAGATTCTAAAAATTATAAAAATAAAACTGAAAATATTATAAATGATACAGATGAGTATATGTATGCATATAATACAGGATTATTAAGATTAGAAGGTTCAGCATTGAGTGATAGCACAATGTCTATGTTATATAGTGTAGCTGGAGTAGTTATAGTAATTATAATTGTTTCAAGTGTGTTTGTTATTAAAAACAGTTTTGCTATATCAATTACTGAAAAAATAAGACAATATGGTATTTTAGCAAGCATAGGAGCAACTTCTAAGCAAATTAAGAAAAATGTGCTATTTGAAGGATTTATTCTTGGAATTATAGCTATACCGTTAGGAATTTTAAGTGGAGTTTTTGCTGTTTTTGTTTTGATACATTTAATTAATTATATTTTAGCTGAGGCATTAAATGGAATAAAATTTGTATATAGTGTGCCAATTATGCCAATTTTAATTAGTGTATTATTTGCAAGTGTTACAATATATTTTTCAACAATATTCTCAGCAAGAAAAGCTTCAAAGATATCTCCAATAGAAGCAATTAGAAGTAATACTGAAATTAAAATTTCATCTAAAAAAATAAAATCATCTAGAATTATAAAAAAGATATTTAAAGTTGGTGGAGATATATCATATAAAAACTTAAAAAGAAATAGAAGAAAATATAGAAGTACAGTAATTTCTTTAGTTGTAAGTGTGGCAATTTTTATTTCACTTTCTTCATTTTTAGATTTTGGATTTAAAATGGCGAATGAGTATTATAAAGAGATGGATTATAATTTAGTTTTGTATTCTAGAGGATATCAAGAATCAGATTATGATAAGGTAGCTATAACTTTTGAAGATATTGCAAAATTAGATAATATAAAGAACTATTCAATAGTGAAAACTAAAGGTGTTTTGATTTCTAATTCATATTTGTCTGATTTAGGAAGGTTATATTATGGAGTAAAAGATAATGACAAAAATCAATTTGAAACTATTATGGCAATAGGAGATGCAGAGTATAAAAAATTTGTAGAGGAAATTGGTGGTAAAGTAGAAGATTATGAGGATAAAGGGATTTTAATAAATAATACAACTTTCTTTTATAATAATAAAAAGAAAAATGGAGATATGTATAATATTAAAGCTGGAGATTCTATAGAATTAAACAAAATTGGAGAATCAGAAGGTGATGAAGTAGTAGCAGGTGATTCATTTAGTATTAAAATTGCTAAATCAACGGATAAAAGACCTATGGTGATGGATGATGGAACTGGAATAATTGTTAGTGATAAAATGATGGAAGAAATTAAAAACTACAAAATATCTAATATGTATATAATGTCTGATGATTCTGGAAAATTAAGTGATGATATTAAAAATTTAATTGCTTCTGATGAAAAGTATAATAAGAATACAAATGTATATGATTATGAAGAGGCAAGAAGAACTGAAAATGCAATGGTTTTAGTTATATCTATATTCTTATATGGATTTATAGCAGTTATTACATTAATAGCTGTAACTAATATATTTAATACAATAACTACTAATATGAATTTAAGGCAAAAGGAATTTGCAATGCTCAAATCAATAGGAATGACAAAAAGTGAATTTAGTAGAATGATAAAATTAGAAAGTGTATTCTATGGGAGTAAATCATTAATTATAGGGATTCCTATTGGTATTATAGGTTCATACTTTGTATATAAAGCTTTTTCAGAGGGAATGGATATGTCTTATAAATTACCAATTACAGCTATTGTTCTTTCTATAGTGTTTGTGTTTTTAATAGTTGGATTAATTATGAAATATTCTTTAGATAAGATTAATAAACAGAATATTATAGAAACAATTAGAAAAGAAAATATATAGATTTTATTAAACACTACAGTTACTGTAGTGTTTAATTTACTAGTTAATTTTTATAGGTCTTATAAAAATAGAGAAGTTTGATATTTATAGTTTATATCGTCTAAGATATTTTTTCATATAATTATAGTAGGAGGAAGATTATATGTATATTGAAAAATATAATAGGCAAAAAGCTGTAGAATATGCAAATAAATGGGCATATAAAAGAAATCCAGATTATTATAATTTTGATATGATAGGAGGAGATTGTACAAATTTTGTATCACAATGTATATATGCAGGAAGTAATGTAATGAATTATGATAAGGTATATGGATGGTATTATAATAATGCTAATGATAAATCACCATCATGGACAGGAGTTGAATTTTTATATGATTTTTTAATAAATAATAAGGGAATAGGACCAATTGGAAATATATCAGATGAGCCTAAAATAGGAGATATAGTACAATTATCTTTTGACGGACAACATTTTACACATTCATTAATAATAATAGCAGTAGAGAATGAGAAAATATTTATTGCTTCTCATACATTAGATTCATTTGGAAGAGATGTTAATTCATATCCATATAAAAAAATCAGAATTATTCATATACAAGGTGTTAAAAAATAAAGTGAAAATATAAAATTATAAGCATGTTAAAATTAGTATTTAACATGCTTATATAATTTTTATCTATTATATTATTTTATAGGAAAGTACTTCACATTTATATAAACTAAAGTCTTCTCCGAATTCACACCTGATTTTGTTATACAAAATCAGCGCTTAGAACAAAGATGGGACAGTTCAGTAAAGTTTTTTGTATATTAAATATCGTTCTCTTTTGCTTTTAAATCTACAATTTCTAAATTATTAATTTTTGCTGTTTGTTCATCTTGAGTTGGGACGTCCAAATTAACAGGATTTCCTATGTTTTCAGTTGTAGAACCAAATAATAATGTGAATTCCAAATTATCTATATTATCCAATGACATTTTATGTAAGTTTAGACCAGCAGCTAGATTAGTATTTCTAGAAAATACTATTTTATTTTCATTGCTATTTACACCCTTTATTTGTTCTTCTACAGGAAATATATAGTTCATATCACTTGTTTTTTGTCTAATTAATATTTTCCATTCATTTCCTATACAACCATTCTCATCATAATAAAATGTAATACTTTCATCATTAATATCTATATTTTGAATTATAAAGTTTCCTCCTAATCCACTTGTAGCAGTATATACCTTGTTACCAGATTTTAAAGGATACCATGTTGCTTTATCATACATTTCTTCTTCTTCTGTTTTTCCATTTTCATTAAGTTTTCTATCTTCATATAATTTGCTCTTAATTGGAGTTATTTTTAATTTATTAATATTATTTTCTGAGCTAAGTAATATTATAAAATTTTCTTCTTGCACTATGGTATCTGTTTCTTTAATAATTTCAAATTTTTCTTGTAGTTGTCCATTTTCTTTTAAATATATTTTTTCTCCTGCAACAGTTCCACTATAAATCATGTTTGATATTGAATTATTATTTTCGTCTGTAACTGTAAAGCTAGTATATTCCATTGAATTTTCATTATATTCTTTGTAAGTAATTCCATCTACTACTTTTTTAGCTTTAATAAATTTTTGAAACTTAGTATTAGCAATTTTTTCAATTATAATTTTAGTATGTTCATCTATTTGTTCTTCTGATATTATAGAAGTATTTTCATTTTCTTTTAATTCTATCTCTGATTTTATAGTTTTTCCTATTGTTATAGCGTGATTGTCATTATTTTCAAATCCATGTATTATTCCAGAAGAAATATCTTCTATTCCTATTTCTAATTTTAAATTATTAGCATTTTCATTCATTATATTTATAACTTGTGTATATACATATTCATTATCAGAAAGTTTATCAACATATTCATTTATATTTGTAAGTTCTTTTGAGTTTAAAAATACTTTTTTAGAAATATGTAAGTCATAGCCAATTCCTTCTACATATTCTATTGGTTTTGTCATTTCTTCGAAAGCTTTATCTTTTAATTTTATTTTATATTCTGCAATTATGTATGCTTTATCTCCAGCCATACTTTCTAATGTTATAGTACAATATTCATTTTCTATTGATTGATTTATTTCTACTAAACTATTTTCATAATTTTGACTTAATTTTAAAAATCCCATTTTTTCTATATTTAAGTTTTTACTTATTCCAGCATAAGCAGTGATACTCATAGTACCAACGATAATAAATGCAGCTATTTTTTGTAAGCTATTTAATTTAACTTTATTTTTTATTTTAATATTTTCAAAATTGCTTTTTTCAGATTCAGTGCATTTTAAATTTTCGTATTTTAAATATACAGAATCTTTAAAATATTTTCTTTTTTCTTCTAAATTTTTATCCATTATAATTATTTACCTCTTTCATTAATATATTTTTTAATTTTTTTCTACCTCTATGAATTAATGTTTTTACTTGTGATAAGGACATATCGAATATCTTACATATTTCTTTATAAGATAATTCTTCTATATCTACAAGATAAATTATTTGATTTTGTGGTTCTGGCAAATTATTTATCGCAATTTTTAATTTTTGACTCTGTTCTTTATTAAAAATAGCATCTTCAATTTCTTGTTCGTTAAAAATATATTCATTATCTTGTAAATATGTAATTTTATTTTCTCTTTTTATATAATTAAGTGATTTGCTTTTTGCAATTGTATAGAGGTATGCTTTTAGAGAGTATTTAGAATCATATTTTTCTTTATTCATAAGAATATAAACAAAAACATCTTGTGCTAGATCTTCAGCAACATCTATACGATTAACAAATTTATAAGTAAAATAAATTATTTTTTCCATATATTTGTTCATTATAAGTTCAAATGATTCGTTATCTCCATTTAAGAACTTCATATATAGTTTCTTATCTTCTTCCATTTTTTCCTCCATTTGAATATAAGATCTTAATTCTAATTATAATACAATTTAAAAATACTAAAAGTTGCACTTTTAATAGAATTTTTTTAAGAAGAAATATGTCGCATTTGAAAAAAAATGCATTTTGTGATATAAAAAATGTAATAAATAATAGAGGTAAAAGATATGCTAGCTAATAAACTAGATTTTGACTATGGACGACTTGAAATTTAATTCCATATATAGTTTTTAGAAAATTATTATAAGAGGAGTTAAATTTATGAAAGTATCAATTGAAAACAAAATAATAGAAAAATATCCTAAATATAAAATGGGACTTATAAAAGTATCAGTTACAGATAAAAAAATAGAAAAATTAGAAATGCTAACAAAGTTTGAAAAAACTATTGCTGATCAGAAAAAGGTTAGAGAGGAATGGTTAGAAATCTTTTCTGATATGAATGCAAGTGAACGTAGATTGCCATCAGTTTTAGCATTGTGGAACATTATAGAACAGTTTGGAGAATTAAAATCAATAAATTATTTTGTTGATGCATATAATTTTATTTCTGTTAAACATGGAATTCCAATGGGAGGATATGATATTAGAAAACTACCAGCTGAAGATTTAAAATTGCAATATGCTATTCAAGGTGGTGTTAAGTTTGAACCAATGGGGCTAGGTGGACAATTAGAAAAAATTAAGGACCTAGCAGAAATATGTTATTATTGTGGAGATATTCCAGTATGTCGTTATTGGAATCATAAGGATAGTGAAATTACTAAAATTGATGAAAATACTTCTGATGCGCTTATAATGTTTGATACATTAGGAGAATTAAACGAACTAGAAATTGCAATGAATGAATTTATAGAGATTATAAAATCAACTTCTAATGTAGTAGATTTAAAAACTGAAATATTGAATACAGAAAATTTAGACTGTGAAATTTAGGAGAAGAGAATGGTAAATGTTGTTTTAGGAATAGTTGAAAAAGAAGATAAAATATTATTAATTCAAAGAGAAAGAGGAGACTTTATAGGATTGTGGGGAATACCTGGTGGAAAAGTAGAAGAATGTGAGCATATTGATGAAGCAGTAAAAAGAGAGATGTTAGAAGAAATAGGAATAGATATGAAGTTTCGAGAATTATTAGGAGTATCTTCAGAAATAATGCATGATAAAAATTCAACAAGTTTATTATATATATGCTTATTAAATATGGATAATAGTGTAGAAATTGAGAATCCAGAATTTAGGTATAAATGGTTTTCTAAGGAAGACATTGAGAAGGCTACTGATATAATAGAAAGTGATAAAAAATTTATAGAAGAATTTTATATAAAAAGAAATAAAAATTATTTGAAAATGGATTGCTATAGAAAAGAAAACGGTGAATATTATTGGGAATAAGGAGCAATTAAATGGTAAATTTAGAATTATATAGAATATTTACAATTGTAGCAAAAGAGGGGAATTTAACTAGAGCAAGTGCTGTTTTACATATTTCACAACCAGCAGTAACAAAACATATCAAAAATTTAGAAAATGAATTGCAAGTAAATTTATTTAAGAGAAATAAATATGGTATGGAGTTAACGGATAAAGGAAAGTTTCTTTATGACGAGATAAAAGATTCAATATCAATATTAACAAATATAGATAAAAAGATTAATGAAGTTAGAAATATAAATTTAGGTTCTCATGTTACAATGCTAAGTAAAATGTTTGGAAAATGTATGGCAGAGTACTATAGAGAGAATCCTAGAAGTCAAGTAGATGTAACTAATGAGACTTTTAATGATATGTTGTATATGTTAGAAAATCAAAAACTAGATATAGTATTATCAAAAAAAGTAGATGAGAAACTATATAACAATCAAAAAATATCATTTATTAGTTTAGGATATTTACATGATATTTTTGTAGTAAATACCAATTCAAGATTTATTGGTAAAACTTTAAGTAAAGAAGATTTAAAAAATGAAGTAATATATACTCCTAAGAAAACATCTTTAACAGCTATTAATTTTATGAAAGCATTAGGAATAGAAGAAAGGGAAAATATAAAAAATGTTACTTATACAACTATGTTAGGAATATTAAAAAATGAAGATAGTATAGGAATAATAACAAAAGAATATATAGAAGAGGAATTAAAAGATAATAAAATATCAGAGTTAAGTACAGAGCTAAAATTAAAACCAATTGAGTTTGGAATTTATTTGAATAATGATAATAAATTTAAGGAATTAAATAGCTTAGTGAAAATAATTAAAAAAGAATTTTTAAGTTAGCAGATAGCTGAAATCAGATGATGGTTTCAGCTATTTTATATTTACTATTATATGAAGCTTTTAAGATATAAACAATAATATAAAATTAATATATAACTTAAAGTTATATCTACATAATTTTTAAGTATTTTACAATCCCTATTAAATGATGGATAATTATATTATGTTAAGTAATTGATAGGGAGGATGTTATAAGTGAAATGGTATGTTATTAGACATGGACAAACTGATTGGAATTTAGAAAATAAGGTTCAAGGAAAAGCAGATGTTTCCTTAAATACTAAAGGTGTAGAACAGGCAGAAAAAACTAAAGAAAAATTAGAAAATGAAAAGATTGATTTAATAATTTGTTCAACACTCGCAAGAGCAAAAGAAACAGCACAAATGATAAATAAAGATAGAAATATACCAATAATATATGATGATGAAATATCTGAAAGAGATTTTGGAGAGTTTGAGGGAAGTAAACAAGATGATTTTGATTTTGAAGGATTCTGGAGTTATAAGAAAAATCAACATTTTAAAAGTGCAGAAAATATAAAAGATTTTTTTTATAGAGTATACACGAAATTGGATAATATAGAAAATAAGTATAAAGATAAGAATATTTTATTTGTAACTCATGGTGGAGTGAGTATAGCAATAGATTGTTATGTTAATGGTATGCCTGATCAAGAAAGCTTATTAAATTTGGCTATTCGGAAATGGTGAAGTAAAAAGTTATTATATTGAGAGAAATATTGAAGAGGAATTAGATTAAATATAAAATCAAATTAATGAAAGGCTAGAAAACAGATTATTAAAAGTTTTTTAGCCTTTTTTATAACAGCAAATTTTTATTCTATTATACTTCTGGCAATTTTCTTTTTCCTGATAATTTATTGATTTCTATCTTATAAACTGCAGTCATAGGAAGTGTTTTGCATCTTTCTAATACATCAACTATTTCATTAAAATTGCTAATTTCACGACTTTTTAGTCTCATATATAAACTTCTTTTATATCTATTTTTTACTACTATATTACATTATTTAAAATAATATAAGCGAACAAAATGAACTTTTATATATCTTTACATCTATTATAATGATATTCAAGATTAGTATCTTATATTATATATTGCATATGATCATTAAAGAAAATCTTATAGTAAAATAAAATTTTAAATACATTATGATACTGCTTAAAAGTATAGTGATTGACGGCATTTGAAAAATGTAGTATAATCATTATGTAACCGAAAATTGCTCTTATTTCATTATATAATTAGGAGGAAAAAGTATGGGAAGGAAAATTGGAGCAGTCATAGTGGGAATTGTATCTTTAGTACTAATAGTTATCCTTTTTATAGCACTCCGGGTATCTGGTCATGAGATAACTGGTAAAGATGTATTAACAGTGCTATCAGGAGGGGTATTGTGTTATTGTTTTTGCATGAGAAAATTTGAAGCTTGGTATTACATAATTACCAATAGCTACAGATTTTTCAGGCCAGAAAGACTTTTAAAAATAGCACTGTTTGCAATTGTAAGTGCTATTGGTGTTATAGTATTTCTTTGGTTTGCACATGCAGAAATAAAGTCCAGCATCATTTTGGGAGTTTGTATATTTGCTTATTTGAATCATATCCATTTGCTTTCGGGCATTATCGATGATTTGAGCACAGACGACTCTAATGATGATGCGCTGGTATATGCACGAACACTTGGCGGTCGCGGACTTGATATCTTTTTATCACCACTCCCTATCTGTTTTATACTATTTCTTATTTTTAAGACAATTTTGCTCTAATCTGAATAATCTGCCCATAGTCAGATACTATAATGCTATGGGCAGATTAGGTCCCGTATATCAATTTTCAAACAGTATTTTAATCAAATTATATAATAAATAAATTTTCATTATTTAAAAATAAAAAGCATAAAAAATGAGAAAATATTGATATAACAATGCTTTCTCGTTTTTTATTTGGAGGCAGTAGTTGTGTAGATTCATTCTGTATCTTGCTCATATCAAAATATTCAAGACTACTGCCTTATATTTTTGTACATTCACTATGATTTTTATTTATACCAATATATAAATATTCTAATTTCTTCTTTTAATTTTTGATTAATCACTAAAATACAGTTTTTTTAGATTGTAACCATTCATGAGTAGTTCTTGTATTTCAATAAAATAAGGTGAAGTTTCAGGGAAAATTGCTGTAGAATAGTTTTTTATTGCATTTTTTTATATAATATTTCAAAATGAGGAGAATTAAATATGAAAAAAATTATATATTATTTTTTCTCTTATATATTTTGGGGATTACTTTTTTAATTTGTAGCCTATATATGTGTATATTCAACATAATAAGCTTTGTAGTTCAGATATTAACTTATATTATTTTATTTTTACTAGTAGAATTTATAGTTATAATAATAAATGAATATTACTCGATTAAATATTTAAAATATCAGAGAATTATGCATAATAAAAAAATATTTTAGAAATATGATTTTTAACTTTGTACTTTAACTTTGTTGATATTCCAATAATTTCTTTTTCAGACTTAGCCATTTTAGTGGGCCAATTGGAAAATTATTATATGCTATTACCATTTTTTTCGTTTTTCTTTTAAAACTTCAAATGAAAAGTGCCAAAATTAAGGTTTTAGAGTGAAATGATATAAAGTCAAGAAAATATTGAAGTAAAGCTGTTTTGAAAATATCTTACCCAAACTATTGACAAAGAATCAAAAAAGAAAGCTATTAACACAGTTTAAGCTATGCTAATAACTTAATTTTGGAGGCACCTATCGGTTAAGTTGTAAAACGTTTGATATTACAGACTTTTTTAGTTTAAAAGTAAAGGTGTTGAGTTCATTTCATCAGTAGTATTTTTTTATATTACCGATAAATTCGTTATTTGACAAAAATTATAAATCTATGTATAATAAAAATAGAAAATGAGAAACCATAGCAATATGGTTACCACTTTTATATAGTGATAACAACACATTCCCTTCGGTCAAAAAGTAGAATGTGTTGTTATTTTATTCCTTATCTAAAATTCTATTAACATATTGTATGTATATGATCGTCAATAAGGCTACGTTTATGACTAATGAAAATATTAATGAATATATTACAAACAATATAAATTTCATAAACACCACCTCACTTTCTGATAGTAAACTATCGAGTAAAGTGGCAACACAACTACTTATCTCATTTTCTATAGAAATTACTATATAATATTATTTAAGGAAGTACAAGTAGATATTTTGATATAATAAATAAAAAGCAAGAAAACAATGATTATTCAAAGTTTTCTCGCCTTTTGTTTGGAGGCGCCTATCAGGATCGAACTGATGATCAGAGTTTTGCAGACTCGTGCCTTACCACTTGGCTAAGGCGCCGTTTATTATATGTGCTTAGTTTTCGTATACTGAATTTGTAGCTCGCTTTGCTTCGCACAACTTCAACAACTTGGCTAAGGCGCCATATGTAAATTGCTATAAAAAAATGGAGCGGGAAACGGGGCTCAAACCCGCGACCTTCGCCTTGGCAAGGCGACGCTCTATCAACTGAGCTATTCCCGCATCAATTAAAGCATAACCATAATAACAAAAAAATATATAAAAGTCAATATTAATTTAGTATATTTTATAATATGAATCTGGGGAATTTAAGTATTTATATAATTATAATATGCAGTAAAAACTAAAAAATTACTATTATAAAATAGTAATTTTTATTTTTAGTTATATTTAATTATACTAGTATATTCTAAATGAAGATGCTGCTTCTGTTATTATATTAGAATATGTATTAAGTGCATCTAGTGGAAATTCTATATCTAGTACATAGTATCCAGTTTGACTTTCTATCCAAATTATTTGTAAGTAAAAAGTTTGATTTGTATTATTATCTAAATAATGAAAGCTATATGTATATCCTGGAGCTTCTTCGGTAGTTGATATTTCATTTATATCTGATAAATTAGAATAAGCACTAAAATTTTCAATATATTGTCTTCTATCAGCAGAAATAACGTCATTTAAGCTACGATTTTCTATTAGTTCCTTTTTTGAAACAAAGATATTTAGATTATTTTGCGATCTTAATTCTAAAAGATAATTTTGCTTTGGTACATACTGTGATAATTCATATTTTTTAGAAAGATTTAGACTTATAGTTTCATCATTATCCATAAATATAGAATTTGGATTACTATTATTACTTTTTTCAGTATGTGAATTTTTAAAAGAATTTGCGATTAGTTCTATTATAATCACTAACAAAAATAAAGCAATAATTATGGCTATAAAAACTTTTTTTAAATTTAATTTTTTACTTGTTTCGAAATTATCTTCCATATAAACTCCTTAATAATAAATGCTATTCGATATGTTATGTAATTTCTATAAATAGAAAAGCTTTGATAACTTTCAATAATAATATAAATGATTTTAAATTAAAAATCAAGTATATTACATTTAAAAGTCTTATTTCCCTAAGAAAAATTTAAAAAATAGCTTGACTTAAGATATAAAAAAATATATAATATTGTAGTAATTTTATAAAATGTTCTAATAGGAGGAATTGAATAAAAAGGAACTATTTTTAAAATTTGCTTTTTGGCAGGGGGAAATTTTGAAAATAACAATTTTTTATTGCAAGAGGGACCTATTAGATAAATAAATACACATACCTGCTAAATTTATAGATAAGGTGGTATTTTATTTTGGGAAAAATAAAAGTAAAAGACATTGTACATGAGAAAAGTGTACGTAAAACTTTTTCTAAAATTGGTGATTTCGTTGAGATTCCTAATTTATTAAAAGTTCAAAAAGACTCTTATGACTGGTTCATAAAAGAGGGATTAGGAGAAGTATTAAAAGATATTTCACCTATAATTGATTATTCAGGAAATTTAGTTTTAGAATTTTTTGATTATTACATGGAAGAAAAAACAAAATATTCATTAGAAGAATCAAAAGAAAGAGACGCTACTTATTCTACTAGATTACATGTAAAAGTAAGATTAATTAATCGTGAAACAGGAGAAATTAAAGAACAAGAAATATACCTAGGAGATTTCCCACTTATGACAGATAGTGGAACATTTGTTATAAATGGTGCAGAGAGAGTTGTAGTAAGTCAGTTAGTACGTTCTCCAGGATGTTATTATGATTCTACTTATGATAAAGCAGGTAAAAAATTATATACTGCTACTGTTATGCCAATAAGAGGCGCATGGATTGAATATGAAACAGATAGCAATGATGTATTTTGGGTAAGAATTGATAGAACAAGAAAATTACCAGTTACATCACTTTTAAGAGCAATAGGATTAGATACAGATGAAAAGATTATAGATTTCTTTGGAGAAGATGATAAAATTTTAGCAACTATTGCTAAAGATCCAGTTAAAACAGCTGATGAAGCTTTAATAGAAATCTACAAAAAATTAAGACCAGGCGAACTTCCAACAGTTGATGCTGCTAGAAATTTATTTGATGGATTATTTTTTGATAGCAGACGTTATGATTTATCAAAAGTTGGTAGATATAAATATAATAAAAAATTAAGTTTAGCATCAAGAATAGCAAATCATATTGCATTTGATACAATAGTAAATCCTGAAACAGGAGAAGTTTTAGTAGAAAAAGATGAAGTTATTTCAAGAGAAGTAGCTAAGCAAATTCAAGATTCAGGAATAAATATTGTATATGTAAATATTGAAGGAAAGAAAGCAAAAGTTATAGGAAACGGAACAGTTGATATTAGAGCTTTTGTTGACCCTAAAATTGCTGATGAATTAAAAATCAAAGTTGATGTTAACTATGGAATTTTACAAAACATTTTAGAAACAGCAAAAAATGAAAAAGCATTAAGAAAAGAAATAGAAGATAGAATAGAAGAATTAATACCTAAGCATATTGTTACAGAAGATATATTAGCTTCTGTAAACTACTTATTAAACTTAGAGTATAATGTTCATATATCAGATCCAGCAAAGCCAAGATTAGGATTTGTAGATGATATTGACCATTTAGGAAATAGACGTATTAGATGTGTTGGAGAGTTATTACAAAATCAATTTAGAATTGGTTTAACAAGACTTGAAAGAGTTGTTCGTGAAAGAATGACAATTCAAGATTTAGATGTTGTAACACCACAAACATTAATTAACACAAAACCAATAACATCATCAATTAGAGAATTCTTTGGAAGTTCTCAATTATCACAATTTATGGATCAAACAAATCCATTATCAGAATTAACACATAAAAGAAGAATATCAGCTTTAGGACCAGGTGGTTTATCAAGAGAAAGAGCTGGATTCGAGGTTCGTGATATTCACTATACTCACTATGGAAGATTATGTCCAATTGAATCTCCAGAAGGACCAAACATTGGACTTATATCTGCACTTTCAACATTTGCTATAATAAATGAATATGGATTTATTGAAACACCATATAGAAAAATAGATAAAGAAACTTGCAGAGTAACTGATGAAGTAACATATATGACAGCTGATGAAGAAGACCAATATATTATCTGTCAAGCATCAGAACCACTTGATGAAAATAATTGCTTAGTAAATAAAAGAGTTAGAGTTAGAGATCGTGCTGAAATTAAAGAAATTGCTAAATCACAAGTTGACTACATAGATGTTTCTCCAAAGCAATTAGTTTCAGTTGGTGCTGCAATGATACCTTTCTTAGAGCATGATGATGCTAACCGTGCACTTATGGGATCAAACATGCAACGTCAAGCAGTTCCTTTAATGATAACAGATTCTCCAATGGTTGGAACAGGAATCGAATATAAAGCTGCTAAAGATTCAGGAGTTATGATTTTAGCAGAAGAAAATGGTGTTGTTGAAACTGTTGAAGGAGATAAAATTGTTATTAAAAATGAATTAGGACAAAAAAGAACATATACTTTAAGAAAATTCAAGAGAACAAATGGTAGTACATGTATTAACCAAAGACCAATAGTAAAAGAAGGAGAAGTTATTAAACGTGGAGATGTTATAGCTGATGGACCAGCTACACAAAACGGAGAAATGGCATTAGGTAAAAACTTACTAATTGCTTTCACTACTTGGGAAGGTTATAACTATGAGGATGCTATTCTTTTAAATGAAAGATTAGTAAAAGAAGATGTATTAACATCAATGCATATAGAAGATTATGATTGCGAATGTCGTGATACAAAATTAGGACCAGAAGAAATTACAAGGGATATACCAAATGTTGGTGAAGATTCCCTTCGTGACTTAGATGATAATGGTATTATCAGAATTGGTGCTGAAGTTAAACCAGGAGATATATTAGTTGGTAAAGTTACTCCAAAAGGAGAAACAGAATTAACAGCTGAAGAAAGATTATTAAGAGCTATCTTTGGTGAAAAAGCTAGAGAAGTTAGAGATACATCTTTAAGAGTACCTCATGGAGAAGCAGGAACAATAGTTGATGTTAAAGTATTTACAAGAGAGAATTCAGATGAATTAGCTCCAGGTGTAAATCAAGTAATTAGAATTTATATAGCACAAAAAAGAAAAATATCTGTTGGAGATAAAATGGCTGGACGTCATGGTAATAAAGGTGTTATCTCAAGAATATTACCAGAAGAAGATATGCCATTCTTACCAGATGGAACACCAGTAGATGTTGTTTTAAACCCACTTGGTGTACCTTCTCGTATGAACTTAGGACAGGTGCTTGAAGTTCACTTAGGTGCTGCTGCAAGAATGTTAGGATGGAAAATGGCTACACCAGTATTTGATGGTGCAACAGAAGAAGATATTGAAGCTATGCTTGAAACAGCAGGACTTGAAACAAATGGTAAAACAATTCTTTATGATGGAAGAACAGGAGAGCCATTTGATCAACCAATTACAGTTGGTGTAATGTATATGTTAAAACTTCACCACTTAGTTGATGATAAAATACATGCTCGTTCAACAGGACCATACTCACTTGTTACTCAACAACCACTTGGAGGTAAAGCTCAATTTGGTGGACAAAGATTTGGAGAGATGGAAGTTTGGGCATTGGAAGCTTATGGTGCTGCATATACTCTACAAGAAATCTTAACTGTTAAATCAGATGATGTTGTAGGTAGGGTAAAAACTTATGAAGCTATTGTTAAAGGTGAAAATATACCAGAGCCAGGAATTCCAGAAAGCTTTAAAGTATTAATTAAAGAACTTCAATCTTTAGGTTTAGATGTAAAACTTTATAGTGAAACTGACGAAGAAATTGAAATAAAAGAACATACTGAAGAAGGATTAGATGGAGTAGAAGAAAGAATTGATGAAAGTGAACTTGAAGAAGATAATCTAAACGAAGTTAGTGATGAAGAATTAGAAGATCAAGAAGATGATTTAGAAGAAGATGATGAATTCTTTACTAACATATTAGATGAAGAAGATTTACCAGATGATAAGATATTTAAGGATCTTGATTCTTTAGATAATGAAGATGAATAATTTATATATATTTAAAATATTAAATGTCTTTAAGATGTATATTTTAATAATTACGAATTCTTAGTAATCTGTTAATATTAAAATATATAATCTTAAAGATAGTAAATAAATTAAAAATATATATTAGAAATGTTTTTATAAATAAATTAAATATATATCTTTAAAATATTTTAAACCTCAGTAAAAATTGTTCAGCGGTGTATGATTTAAAATATATTTAAAGATTGGTAAATAGAATTATTTGCTACCTATAAAAGTAATAAAATAAGGGGGCTACTTTAAAAGTGGAAGAATTAGAAGTTTTTAATAAGTTAAAAATTGGATTAGCTTCAGATGAGAAAGTAAGAGAATGGTCTCATGGTGAAGTAAAAAAACCAGAAACAATTAACTATAGAACTTTAAAACCAGAAAAAGATGGTTTATTTTGTGAAAAGATATTTGGTCCAACAAAAGATTGGGAATGTCATTGTGGAAAATATAAAAGAGTAAGATACAAAGGAATAGTTTGTGATAGATGTGGTGTTGAAGTAACAACAGCTAAAGTAAGAAGAGAGAGAATGGGACATATTGAACTTGCTGCACCAATTGCACATATTTGGTATTTTAAAGGAATTCCAAGCAGAATAGGATTATTACTTGATATATCTCCTAGAAGTTTAGAAAAAGTTATTTATTTTGCATCATATATAGTTACAGATAAAGGAACATCAGGATTATTAAAATGTCAAGTTTTAACAGAGAAAGAATATGTTGAAGCTGAAGAAAAATACGGTAGAGGTTCTTTTAAAGCTGAAATGGGTGCAGAAGCTATAAAAAAATTATTAGCAGAAGTAGATATTGATAAATTATCAGTACAATTGAAGAAAGAACTTGCAAAAGCTAGTGAGCAAAAGAAAGCAAAAATAATAAAAAGATTAGATACTGTAGAATCATTTAGAGTTTCTGAGAACAAACCAGAATGGATGATAATGAGTGTTATTCCAGTTATACCACCAGAATTAAGACCTATGGTTCAATTAGATGGTGGTAGATTTGCTACATCAGACTTAAACGATTTATATAGAAGAGTTATAAATAGAAATAACAGATTAAAAAGATTATTAGAGCTTGGAGCACCAGAAATTATTGTAAGAAATGAAAAAAGAATGCTTCAAGAATCAGTAGATGCTTTAATAGATAATGGTAGAAGAGGAAGACCTGTTACAGGTGCTGGAAATAGACCTTTAAAATCATTATCAGACATGTTAAAAGGAAAACAAGGTAGATTCCGTCAAAACCTTTTAGGAAAAAGGGTTGACTACTCTGGACGTTCAGTTATTGTTGTTGGTCCAGAACTTAAAATTTATCAATGTGGTCTTCCAAAAGAAATGGCAGTTGAACTTTTCAAACCATTTGTTATGAAAGAATTAGTTGGTAGAGGAATTGCACATAACATAAAAAATGCAAAAAGAATGGTTGAAAAACTAAGACCAGAAGTATGGGATATATTAGAAGAGGTTATTCAAGACCATCCAGTAATGTTAAACCGTGCTCCTACATTACACAGATTAGGTATTCAAGCATTCCAACCAATACTTGTTGAAGGTAGAGCAATTAAACTTCATCCATTAGTTTGTACAGCATTCAATGCTGACTTTGATGGTGACCAGATGGCTGTTCACGTGCCTTTAACACCTGAAGCAATTAGTGAAGCTAGATATTTAATGCTTTCAACTAATAACTTACTTAAACCACAAGATGGTAAACCAGTTACAGTACCTACACAAGATATGATTTTAGGTGCATACTATTTAACTGTTCAAATTGATGGTGAAAAAGGTGAAGGACTATACTTTAAAGATGAAGATGAGGCTATGATGGCTTATCAAAATGGTGATGTTGGATTACATTGCAAAATTAAAGTAAGAAGAAGTAAAATAGATGAAAACGGAGAAGAAAGACATAAGACAATAGAAACAACAGTTGGTAGATTAATTTATAATCAAGGAATACCACAAGATTTAGGATTTGTTGATAGAACAGATCCAGAAAGAGAATTAGATTTAGAGATTGATTTTCCTGTAATCAAAAAGAATTTAGGAAAAATAGTTGCAAATTGTATAAATGTACATGGATTATCAAAAACTGCTGAAGTTTTAGATTATATTAAAGCTACAGGTTATAAATATTCAACAAAAGGAGCTATAACAGTTTCTGTTGCCGATGTTGCCGTTCCTGAAGCAAAAAAAGATATATTAGAAAAAGCAGATGAAGATGTTTCTAACATATTTAGACAATATCAACGTGGTATGATTACAGATGTTGAAAGATATAATGCAATCATCAAAATTTGGGAAAAAGCGACAGATGACGTTACAGAAGCAATGAAGAACAATTTTAATGAATTAAACCCAATATACATGATGGCGCAATCTGGAGCCCGTGGTAACATGAATCAGTTAAGACAAATTGCTGGTATGCGTGGACTTATGGCTAATACATCTGGTAAAGCAGTTGAAATTCCAGTTAAATCTTGTTTCCGTGAGGGACTTGATTCACTAGAATATTTCATTTCAGCCCATGGTGCTAGAAAAGGTTTAACAGATACAGCATTAAGAACAGCTGACTCTGGATACTTAACAAGAAGATTAGTTGACGTTTCACAAGATATAATCATAAGAGAACAAGATTGTGGATCAACAAAAGGAATTGTAGTAGAAGACATTAAGGATGGAAATCAAATAATTGAACCATTACAAGAAAGATTAGTTGGTAGATATCCAGTAGAAGATATTAAAAATCCTGAATCAGGAGAAGTAATAGCAGATAACAATACTATGATAACAGATGCTATAGCAAATAAAATAGTTAAAGCAGGAATTACAAAAGTAACTGTTCGTTCTATATTAGAATGTAGAGCAAGACATGGTGCTTGTGCTAAATGTTATGGTATGGGTCTAGCAACTCGTGAAAGAGTAAATGAAGGAGAATCAGTAGGTATTATTGCAGCGCAATCAATTGGTGAGCCTGGTACACAGCTTACAATGAGAACTTTCCATACAGGAGGTGTCGCTGGAGGAGATATCACACAAGGTCTTCCTAGGGTTGAAGAGTTATTTGAAGCTAGAAATCCAAAAGGATTAGCTATAATAACTGAAATAGATGGTACAGTTAAAATTAATGACGAGAAGAAGAGAAAAGAAGTTATTGTTACAAGCAAAGATAATAGTAAAACATATACAATTAGCTTTGGTTCAAAATTAAAAGTTAAAGATGGAGATGAAATTAAAGCAGGAGATCCTATTACAGAAGGTTCTATAAATCCAGGAGATTTACTTGCAGTTAAAGGTGTTGAAGGTGTTTACACATATATTATTTCTGAAGTTCAAAAAGTTTATAGAAATCAAGGTGTTGATATCAATGATAAACATATTGAAGTTATAGCAAGACAAATGCTTAAAAAGGTTAGAATTGAGGATCCAGGAGATTCTGAATTCTATACAGCATCACTTGTTGACTTACTTGAAGTTGAATTTAGAAATGAAGAATTAATAGCTGAAGGAAAGAAACCAGCAACATATAAGAGAGTATTACTTGGAATAACAAAAGCTTCTCTTGCAACAGAAAGCTTCTTATCAGCAGCTTCATTCCAAGAGACAACCAAAGTATTAACAGAAGCAGCTATCAAAGGTAAAGTTGATAACTTAATGGGATTAAAAGAAAATGTTATAATTGGTAAATTAATTCCAACAGGAACAGGTTTAAGACGTTATCAAGATATAAAAATAAATACTGAAGTAGAGCAAACTGTAGAAGATATGGTTATACCAGAAGCTTCAGAAGAAGTAAAACAAGAAGAAAATAAATAAAACATTAGGTCTTATACTTTATTTTGTATAAGACCTTTTGAAATTATATTATAAACTTATATGATAGAACATAAAATTATAGATATGAACAAGAGTGAAGAATAATTTGAAAGGAAAAATATATGGCAGGATATGTTATACATTTAGCAGTTGCAGAAGAATACTTACGAAATCATAAAGATAATAAAGAAGATTATAATGAATTTATAGAAGGAGTTATATATCCAGACAGTGTAAAGGATAAATCGGAAACACATTATGGAGAGATTAGTAATGATGCAAATTTATATGAATTTTTGCAAGATAAGAATATAGATAATAGTTTTAATAGGGGATATTTTTTACATTTATTAACAGATTATTTATTTTATAATCATTATTTATCATGGAATTCAAAAGATATTTATAATAACTATGATATGTATAATGATTATGATGTTTTGAATAAACCATTAATAGAGAAGTATAACTTAGTATTACCAGAAAAAATAAAAGATATGATATATTATAAAGAAGGTGAATTGAAAGTATTAAGCACTAAACTGATAGATAATGTTATTAAAGATATTTCTAAAATGGATATAGATGAAGTAGCAGAAGAAGTAAAAGCAGGAGTAGAGAAATGGTCTAATTTTAGAAGAATAAATGAGATTATATATCCAGATTATAATCACTCAATATTAAATACAATAACATCAATTTTAAAGTATTATAATGTAAAAACAAATCATAATTCTCTAGAAAGTTTGGATAAGAAATTAGAAAAAAGATATAAAAATGTTGTATTTATAGTTTTAGATGGGCTAGGAGAGCTTATTTTAGAAGACATATCTCCAGATTCTTATTTTTCTAAAAATAAAATTGATTGTGTAACATCAGTTTATCCATCAACTACTACAGCAGCACTTACAACATATTATTCTGGAAAGTCACCATATGAAACTGGATGGATTGCTTGGTCACAATATTTTAAAGAATATGGAAGAGCAATAGATATGTTATCACATCAAGAATCTTATTTAAGAGAAGATATTTCTAGTGCTAAAATAAATGTTTTTGATACAATAGTAAATTACAAATCAGTTTTTGAGCAAATAGAAGAGGCATCTAAAGCTGTAAAAGCTTATGAAATAACACCACTTTATCCAAGTAGAAGATTCAAAAGAACATTAATTGCTGATAATACTGATGAAATGATAGAACATATAGAAAATTTATGCGAGCTTTCAGGCGAAAAATTTATTTTTGCGTATTCAGAAAATCCAGACGGATTATTACATAAATTTGGAACAAAATCAGAAGAAGTACGAGATTTTGTAAAAAATACAGAAGCAAAAATAGAGAAAATGTGTAAAAACTTATCAGATGACACCATAGTAATTATTTCAGCAGATCATGGACATAAAGATATTGAAAAAGCATATTCATTGTTTGATTATCCAGAGATACATGAATGTTTATTTATGCCAATTTCATTAGAATCAAGATTTGTTAGTTTCTGCGTAAAAGAGGGAATGGAAAAGACATTTGAAGAAAGATTTAATAACATATTTAAAGATGAATTTTTATTAATGAGTAGAAAAGAATTTTTAGATAAAAACTTTTTGGGATTTGGTACTAAACATCCAAAAATAGATGAATTTTTAGGAAATTATGTAGCACTTTCAATATCTAGTAGTATTATTAAAATAGAAACTCTTTTAGCAGATGGAAAACCAGTAAAAAAATCAACACATTGTGGGCTATCTGCTGAAGAAATGGAAGTTCCAGTAATTGTTATTAATTAGTGAAATGAAGTTTTTACTAATTAATAAAGAACTATATGATTTTTGAAAGTGTTTTTAAAAGTATTTATCAGCTATTGATTTAAAATATAAGATAGTATATAATAATAGCATTAAAAAAGAGTAGTAAAAGGAGAATTCAAATGAAGAGTAGAAGAGCTTTAGTGATATCAATAATAGTTTTTATAATACTTGCAATTATAGCGTTAGTATTAGTTTTAAATAAAGGACATATAGGAAATATAGCATTAGTATCGATAGAAGCTGTAGATGACAAAAAAGCATCAGAAGCAATACTTCCAAAACTAACAATTGAAATTGAGAAGGAGTATTTATCTTCTGCAAATAAAAAGGAAACATCTAAGGTAACAGCTTATAAAGATGGTGAAGAAGTTACAAATGGCGTAGAGTTTGAATCATCAGATACAGATATTGTTAAGTTAAATAAAGACAATGAATTAGTTGCTGTTTCAGATGGTAAAGCAACTATAACAGCAAAGTATGATGGTTTAGAGGGAAAAGCAGATGTAAAAGTAATAACTCCAATTAAAACAATGAAATTTACAACTACAAATAGTGTAGTAAGAGTTGGAAAAGATTTACAAATGAAGTTACAAATTACACCTGCAAGTGCAAGTACAGATACTTTAACATATACATCTAGTGATGAAGAAATTGCAACAGTAAATTCAAATGGAATTGTAACTGGTGTTGCACCTGGAAAAGTAACAATAACAGTATATGATTCATATACAGAAACAGAAAAATCAGTTAATTTAACAATTAAAAAATAGAACAATAGAGAACCATTTTATATGGTTCTTTTTGTTTTATTTAGTTAATTTGACAAAAACGATTTAAAATAGTATAATAAACGTGTTATTTTATG
The DNA here is from genome assembly GCA_947427205.1 of uncultured Clostridium sp. Taxonomy (GTDB): domain Bacteria; phylum Bacillota; class Clostridia; order TANB77; family CAG-508; genus Scatovivens. The sequence continues at coordinate 53,995 of CANEHB010000006.1, read as the reverse complement.
TGAATAAGGAGAATTTATGCCTAACACAAATGGAAAAATATTAAAAAATATTACAGTTAAAAACATGATATATATAATGATAATAGGATTTTTATGTATATCTCTATGTGTATATGATTTAAGATGGATAATACCATCAATAGTAATCTTTATTATGACTGTTCTATATACTATGTGGAGTAGTGGAAAGAAGATGACAGAAATAGAAAATCATATACAAGATATTACATCAGATGTTACTACAGCATCAAGAGGAAATCTTATAAATACTCCTATACCATTAGTTTTAATAGAAACAGATGGAAGTATAGTATGGAGAAGTAAAAAATTTGTTGATGAATTTCAAAATATAGATATAGCAACCTATTTAACACCTATTATAAAAGAGATAAAACTTGATATAGAAAAAAATGATGAAACTATAGAAATAACAAAACAGTTTAACATTGATAAAAAAGTATATAAAATTCGTGGTAGTATTGTAAAATCTAAAAAAAGAGATAAAAGAAAGCAAAAAGAATATATATTATCATTATATTTTATAGATGAAACAAAATATAATGAATTGTTTGATAAATATAATAATTCTAAACCTTGCATAGGAATTGCAATGATAGATAATTATGAAGACATAATACAAAGAATATTACCAGAAAAGAAAATTGAATTATTAGCAAAAATTGAAAAAGAAATAATTGAGTGGATAACAAGAGCAGGCGGATTAATAATAAAAACAGAAAGAGATAATTTTATTTGTGTTTTTGATCAACAATATTTAGCTGAATTTGAAAAAGAAAAATTTAATATATTAGATAAAATAAAAACAATTGAATTTGATGATGGTAAATTTCAAATTACTTTAAGTATAGCAATATCAAATGATGGTAAAAGTAATTATGAAAAATATAAATCAGCATTAAATGCTATGGATATCGTATTAGGACGTGGTGGAGATCAAGTTATTGTTAGAAAAAATGGAAAATATAAATTCTATGGTGGAAAAACACTTGAAGTTGAAAAAAGAACAAAGGTGAAGGCCAGAGCAGTAGCTCAATCAATATCAGGACTTATTAGTGAATCAGAAAATATATTTATAATGGGACATAAAAATATTGATATTGATGCATTTGGTTCTGCATTGGGAATGTATAGGTTATCTAAAACTTTAGGAAAAAATTGTTATATTGCTTCAGAACCAAAAGGTAAGTCTTTAGGTAAATTTTTGGAAGTACTTGAAGGTATGGACGAATATAAAGGAGCAATAATTACTGAATCTGAAGCATTAGAATTAATAAATCCAAATACTTTACTTATTATTGTAGATACTCATAAGACATCATATGTAGAATTTCCGGATTTGCTAGAGAAAATTGAAAGAAAGATAGTTATAGATCATCATAGAAAAGCACCAGACTGCATAGAAAATGCATTAATAGCATTCCATGAAGTTTATGCATCTTCAGCGGCAGAGCTTGTAACAGAGATAATTCAATATGCACAAGATGATGTTACATTAACTCTTATAGAAGCAGAAAGTTTATATGGTGGAATAATGGTAGACACAAAAGATTTTACATTTAAAACAGGTGTAAGAACTTTTGAGGCAGCAGCATATTTAAGAAAATATGGTGTTGATATAATAAAAGTAAAAAAATGGTTCCAAGCAGATTTAGAAAGCTACAATATAATAGCAGATATAGTAAAAAATGTTGAGATTATAGATAATACAATAGCAATTTCAATATATGAAAATGAAGATGAAAATGGAAATTTAATTTGTGCTAAAGCAGCAGATGAGCTTTTAACAATAAGTGATATAACAGCATCTTTTGTAATGACTAAGATTGGTGATAAAGTATTTATAAGTGGACGTTCTATAGGAGATATAAATGTACAAGTAATACTTGAAAAATTAGGTGGTGGAGGTCATATTACTCTAGCAGGGGCTCAATTAGAAGGATTTACAATAGAAGAGGCAAAAGATGAGCTAATAATTAGAATAAATGAATATTTATTAGAAAATGAGTAAAATAAAAAAAGATATATGTTTAGACTACTAGAAAGTAATCTAAAAGACATGTATCTTTTTATTTTAGTAAAGCAATTAAATTATTCTATAATATATTAAATTCAATATATAAAAATATCTCTTGTTGACAGTAAAATAATATTAATATACACTTTTAAAAGAGATTGGAATAAGCAAATGTGGTTTGCCACCTACATATAGAAAAACTTTCTAAGAAAGTGGGGTGGTGTTTATTATAGATATAATAATTGCTAATAATTAATTTTGCTTGTAATTTAGGCAAAAATGTTATAAAATACATAAAGCTATAATATTAAGTAAGAAGGGAGAATAATATGAAAGTTATTTTAAAACAAGATATAAAAGGTGTAGGAAAAAAAGATCAAGTAATAAATGCTGCAGATGGATATGCAAGAAATTATTTATTTCCTAAGAATTTAGCAGTTCCAGCTGATGATGGAAACATGAATAATTTAAAATCAAAAAATGAATCAGTAGCTTTTAGAAAAGGTGAAGATTTAAAAGAAGCAAAAGAGATAGCTGAGAGAATGAAAAGTATTACAGTAAGAATTTCTGTAAAAGCAGGAGATAATGGTAGATTATTTGGAGCTGTAACTGCAAAAGAAATAGCTGAAGCCCTAAAAAATGATTTCGGAATAAATGTAGATAAGAAAAAAGTATTATTATCAGAATCAATAAAAGTAGCAGGAGCCACAAAAGTAGATATAAAATTAAATGAAGGGGTTATGGCGCAAGTTACAGTAATGATAGAACCAAAACAATAAAATCTATATAAAATAAGAGGGATGTAAATATGGATTTAGGAAAAATACCACCACATGATATAGAAGCAGAACAAGCAATATTAGGATGTATGTTAACAGATAAAGATTCTGTTATAAGTGCAATAGAAGTATTAAAGGAAGATGCTTTTTATAGAGAAGATAATAGAGCAATTTATGCTGCTATTCTTAGTTTGTATGCTAAAAGTGAACCAATAGATATAATAACAGTAAAAGCAGAGCTTGTTGAAAGTGGAAGATTTGAAAGAGTTGGAGGACTAGAATATTTAGCAAGTCTTCCAGAAAGAGTACCAACTACTGCAAATGTTGATAAATATATAAAAATAGTTGATGAAAAAGCTATGCTTAGAAATTTAATAAATTCTGCTAATGAATTAGTAGCATTAGGATTTAATGAAACAGAAGAAGTAGATCAAATAATGGATATGGCTGAAAAGAAAATATTTGATTTATCTCAAAAGAAAAATGCAAAAGGATATACACATTTAAAAGATGTTTTAGTAGAATCTTTTGCTAAACTAGAAGAACTATATAATCAAAAAGGAAGATTAAGTGGAATATCAACAGGATTTTCAGATTTAGATTTGAAAACTTCTGGACTTCATAATTCTGATTTAATAATTGTTGCAGCAAGACCAGCAATGGGAAAATCAGCATTTGCAATTAATATAGCCACAAATGTTGCTATTCAAAGTTCAAAATCTGTTGCAATTTTTAACCTAGAGATGTCAAAAGACCAAGTAGGAAACAGAATTTTATGTAGTGAAGCTATGGTAGATAGTAATAAAATTAGAACAGGTCAAATAGAAGATGATGATTGGGTAAAACTTGCATCAACTTTAGGAAGATTATCAGATGCACCAATCTATATAGATGATACTGCAGGTATCTCAATAATGGAAATTCGTGCTAAGTGTAGAAAACTAAAACTAGAAAGAGATATTGGGTTAGTGGTAATAGATTACTTACAGTTAATTCAAGGTAGCGGAACAAAAAATTCAAGCCGTGAGCAAGAAATTTCTGAAATTAGTAGATCATTAAAAATATTAGCTAAAGAACTGGATATACCAGTAATTGCATTATCTCAGCTTTCGCGTAGTGTTGAAAAACGTGATGACAAAAGACCTATGTTATCAGACTTAAGAGAGTCAGGAGCAATAGAGCAAGATGCTGATATAGTAATATTCTTATATAGAGATGATTACTATAATGAAGATAGTGAGAAGAAAAATGTAGCTGAAGTTATTTTGGCTAAGCACAGAGGTGGTTCAACAGGTACAGTTGATTTAGCATGGCTTCCAAGCTATACTAAATTTGCAAATTTGGAAAGAAGATTTTTTGAAGAACAATAAAGTTCAATTATAATTTTAATTATTTATATTAGTTGAAAGTACTTATATATATTATTACTCGTTCTTTGCTGGTCGTTTATGGATTTAAAGTAGATTTAGATTTTATATAATTTGATATGTTATTATAAAATTTGTAAAGAAAATTTAAACTTCCAAGGCTGCGCATCACGTCGTTCTAATATATATAAGTACTTTCAATTTATAAAGTATTAGTTATAAAATTCTATAATTGAGTTTTATTGTAAAGGAGAAACATATGTTAAAAGATATTGTTTTAAATACTATAAAAAAGTATAACTTAATAGAAAATGGAGATAAAATTGTTTTAGGGGTTTCAGGTGGTCCAGATTCTATTTCTATGCTTAATATACTTAATGAATTAAAGAATGAAGAAATTTTTAAATTTGAAATAGTTGTTGCACATATTAATCATGGAATTAGAGAAAATGCAAATATAGATGAGAAATTTGTTTTAGATTTTTGCCAAACAAGAGGAATAGAATGTTATATTTTAAATACTAATATTAAAGAACTTTCTAAAAAAGAAGGAAGAGGTTTAGAAGAAACAGGAAGAATAGTTAGATATAATTTTTTTGATGAGATATTAGAAAAAACAAATTCAAATAAAATTGCAATAGCACATAATGAAAATGATAGTGTAGAAACAATTATGATGAATATTATTAGAGGATCAGGATTGAGTGGCTTAAAAGGAATAGAAGCACAAAACAGTAAATATATTAGACCTTTAATAGAAGCTAAAAGAGAAGAAATAGAAAACTATTGTGAAACTGAAAATTTAAATCCAAGACATGATGAATCAAATGATGAGAATATTTATACAAGGAATAAATTAAGAAACATAGCTATTCCGTATATAAAAAATGAATTAAATCCAAATATAATTGATACCATAATGAGATTATCAGATATTGTAAAAGATGATATAAATTATTTAAGTTTGCAAACTAAAAATGCATATGAAAATATGCATTTAAAGGAAAATTTTTCAAAAGAAAATGTATATAATGATGAAAAAGAGGCTAAAATTATATTAGATTTAAAAAAATTTAATAGTGAAAATAAAGCAATTCAAAAAAGAGTAATTTTGTATGCAATAAATGAGCTTTTTGGAACGACTAAAGGAATAGAGAAGATACATATTGAGGATATAATAAAGCTTTGTAATAATAATATAGGTAATAAATTTTTGACACCAAATAAAAAAACTAAAATTGTAATCAAAAATAAAAAAATATATATTGAACGCTCAGTATAGCTTTCCGTAAAGTCTTTAAAAAGATAAATATTACAGACTTATTTCTTTTAAAAAAAACTATTGCAAATGAAAAATTGCTATGCTATATTTTATGCATACGAAAAAGTAGGAGGAATTAAACTTGAAAAATGGAATTAAGACACTAGCTATTTGGTTAGTATTAGGAATAATTTTTATTGGATTACTTAATGCAATATTTAATAATCCAGAAACCAAAATGAGTTATTCTGATTTAATAAGTAAGATATCTGCAGGAGAGGTCACAGAAATAGAAATATCTTCTGATAAACAAATGGCATATGTTACTTTAAAAGGTTCAGAAACATCAAGTAAATCATCACAAAAAGAAGTAGCTATACCAAGTGTAGATTCTTTTATGGAACAAATTTCAGATAACTTAGTAAGTGGACAATTAGTATTAAGTCAAGAAGAAGAATCAATTGCAATGACAATTCTTAGTGCTTTCTCACCATTTGTTATATTGATAATATTCTTACTATTCTGGATTTTACTTATGAATCCAAATCAAGGTGGAAATAAATCAATGACATTTGGAAAAAGTAAAGCAAGAATGTTAAACACAACTGATTCAAAAACAAAAGTAACATTTAAAGATGTTGCAGGTATAGATGAAGAAAAAGAAGAATTAGCAGAAATAGTTGATTTCCTAAAATCACCAAAGAAATTTACAGACATGGGTGCAAGAATACCAAAAGGTGTTTTATTAGTTGGTCATCCAGGTACTGGTAAAACATTACTAGCAAAAGCAGTTGCTGGAGAAGCAGGTGTACCATTCTTTATTATAAGTGGTTCTGATTTTGTTGAAATGTTTGTTGGTGTTGGTGCATCAAGAGTAAGAGATCTTTTTGAGCAAGCTAAGAAAAATGCACCATGTATCATATTTATAGATGAAATTGATGCTGTAGGACGTCAAAGAGGAGCAGGTTTAGGTGGTGGACATGATGAAAGAGAACAAACATTAAACCAATTATTAGTTGAAATGGATGGATTCTCAGCTAATGAAGGTGTTATAGTACTAGCTGCTACAAATAGACCAGATGTATTAGATAAAGCTTTATTAAGAGCAGGAAGATTTGACAGACAGATAGTAGTTGGATCACCAGATGTTAAAGCTAGAGAAGAAATATTAAAAGTTCATGCTAGAAAGAAAAAACTTGCAGATGATGTTGATTTAACAACTATTGCAAGAAACACAGCAGGATTTGTTGGAGCTGATTTAGAAAATATTTTAAATGAAGCAGCTTTATTAACAGCAAGAAGAAATAAAACAGAAATTGGAATGGAAGAAATAGAAGATGCTATGGTTAAAGTAACTATGGGACCAGAGAAAAAATCAAGAGTAATAAGTGAAAAAGAAAAGAAACTTGTTGCTTTCCATGAAGCTGGTCATGCTGTAGCAAGTAAATTTTTACCAACACAAGATGATGTTCACCAAATATCAATTATTCCAAGAGGTATGGCTGGTGGATATACAATGTATAGACCATCTGAAGATAGACAATTTATGAGTAAATCAGAGATGGAAGAACAAATAATATCATTATTAGGTGGTAGAGTTGCAGAAGCTTTAGTTTTAGGTGATGTATCTACAGGAGCAAGTAATGATATTGAAAGAGCTTCAAAAATTGCTAGAAGTATGGTTACTAAATATGGTATGAGTGAAAGACTAGGAGCAATTACATTTGGTTCAGGACAAGAAGAAGTATTCTTAGGAAGAGACTTTACACAACAAAAGAACTTTAGTGAAGAAACTTCAGGATTAATTGATGAAGAGGTTAAAAGAATAATAGACACAGCTTATCAAAGAACAGTAGACATTTTAAATGAAAATATGGAAAAATTACACAAGGTAGCTGGTGTATTATTAGAAAAAGAAAAGATAGATGGAGAAGAATTTAACGATATAATGAATGCTTAATCTTCTTTATAAATCTAATTAAATACTAAAAATAAAGAGTTACTTCAAAAAGTAGCTCTTTATTTTTAGTTATATAGTTAGTCTATTATATAAAGTCTTTGCTAAAGTTTATTTTAATCGAAACAGTATACATAAAGCATTTACTAACAAATAGAATATTTGTAAAGATACTACTATATATCACATACATTAATTGTAAAATATTATTTTTGTTGGATATAAAGCAAAAAAAGATTGACAAATAAATAATAAGATAGTATAATTATTATGTTAACAGCGCGTATGCGCATAATTTTTTCATACCTTGAAAGGAGGTATTTTATGCAACTTGAAAAAATCTTTAAGCTGCAACAAAAAGGAACTAATGTCCGGACAGAGGTAATCGCAGGAGCAACAACGTTCGCTACAATGGCGTACATCTTGGCGGTTAACCCGAATATCCTCTCAGTAACTGGGATGGACAGAAATGCCATTTTTGTTGCAACTGCACTGGCAGCAGCAGTCGGATCGATACTCATGGGCTTGATGGCAAATCTGCCGTTTGCTCTGGCACCCGGAATGGGATTGAATGTGTTTTTTGCATTTTCAGTCTGCTGTGGTATGGGTTATTCGTGGCAGGATGCATTGCTGGCAGTAGCCGTTGAGGGTGTGATCTTTGTGGTATTGTCAGTTACACATGTGAGACAGGCAATTTTCAATGCCATACCAGAAGTTCTGAAAAAAGCAATATCAGTCGGAATAGGACTTTTTATCATCCTGATTGGGCTGATCAATGCGGCAATTGTGGTAAAAGATGATTCTACGGTTGTTGCGCTGAACGATTTTAGAACGGTAGATCCGGCAGTAAGAATGGGAATGATACTCACTATTGTAGGATTGCTTATTATAGGTATCCTGCATATAAAAAAGGTGAAAGGTTCTATTCTTATTGGAATTGTTGTAACATGGGTAATAGGCATGATCCTGCAGGGAGTTGGAGTTTATGTTCCCAGCCCGGACAGCGGTATGTACAGCTTGTTCCCTGATTTTTCACAGGGCACACAAATCAGCAGTATATCACTTACTTTCTTCAAGTTCAATTTTTCGAGAATTCTTGAAGTAAGATTTTGGATTGTGGTAATTTCTTTCCTGTTTGTAGACATGTTTGATACAATGGGAACTCTGATAGGAGTCGCTATGAAGTCAGACATGCTTGATGAAAAGGGAGAACTGCCTCGCCTGACGTGGGCACTGCTGGCTGATGCAATTGCAACAATTATCGGAGCGATTCTTGGAACTTCCACAACCACGACGTATGTGGAGTCGTCTGCAGGAGTTGCAGAAGGTGGAAAAACAGGTCTTACTGCAACAACAACAGGTATCTTGTTTGCTCTGGCATTATTCTTATCGCCGATTTTCCTTGCGATTCCGTCATTTGCGACGGCACCGGCGCTTATCATGGTGGGTGTTATGATGATTGAAGCAATCCTGAAGATTGATGCCTCAGATTACAGCAACTGGATTCCGGCAGTATTGTGTATTATTGGAATGCCCTTCTGCTATAGCATTTCTGAGGGAATCTGTTGGGGAGTAATCTCCTATACAGTATTCAAGCTCTTCACTGGAAAGCGCAAGGAGGTACAGCCTGCAATGATTGTGCTGACAGTCTTATTTGTTGTCAAGTATTTTATCATTTGACAGTAAGGCTGACAAAAAAACATCAGTGTAGTGTATTAGTTTCACAGCCAGTCAGGGGATTTCCCCCGACTGGCTGATTTTTTTATAATTGTTAAAATCAAATTATTGACAAATATGTGTAATTTGATTTATAATAAGTCTTGTAATTAGTTTAAATTGTTTAAAACTTTATATATGCGCCATTAGCTCAGTTGGTAGAGCAGTTGACTCTTAATCAAATGGTCGGAGGTTCAAATCCTCTATGGCGCACCAAAACAACTTACAAAATATAAAGTTTTGTAAGTTGTTTTTTTACTATTAATAAAAAATTTTGATCAATTATAAGTAAATAATAAAGGAGAGAATTAATGTTGTTAGATAAGTATAATATGACTCAAGAGGAAAATGTATATTTTGCTAAGAGAAATATTGTAGATTCTATGTGGAAAAGTGCTAATTTAGAAGGAATAGCAATAACATTTCCAGAAACACAAGCAATCTTCGATGGTCAAAATGTATCTCATTTGAGAATTGATGAAATACAAACAATTAATAATTTAAAACATGCTTGGCAATTTATATTATCTAGTATAGATACAAAAATTGATTTTAATTATATAAGTAGTATACATAGTTTAATAGGTTCGAATATTGTAGATTCTGCTGGAAAATTAAGAATATTTGATGTAACTATGGGTGGAACAAATTGGAAACCAGAATTACCTAGTATTGATAAAGTGAATATATTATTAGAGAAATATAATAATAATTCAGTCAATACTGATTCAATAATTACTTTAATGTGCAAATTAATGAAAATGCAAGCATTTAATGATGGAAATAAAAGAACTTCTATGCTAATTGCGAATCATGAGTTAATAAAAAATGGTAAAGGAATAATTTCTATTTCAGAAGAAAATAAAATTGAATTTGGTACTAAACTTATAGAATATTATGAAGATGATGAAAAGTTAGGAGCTTTGAAAGAACTTATTTTTAGCAAATGTTTAAATGGAATAGAAAAATAGAATATTTGTAAGTTTTAAAAATATAGTAAATAAGATATGTAAAAGTACGATTATAGTAAAATAATCGTACTTTTCTAGATTATAAATTTGAAACTTCTTCTTTTACAGTAGTAATTTCATCTTGTGTAGCATTTTGAGCAGGAGTATAATATCCTTTTGATTCTGCTAACTTAAATAATTCATATTGAAAACTTTCTGAAGAGTTTCTTAAATTTTGAAGAGTTTGTCTTAGTTCCATATTAGCAGTTTCAATAATTGCTCCTTCATAATCTTTTAAAGAAGCTTTTGTTGATGCTAAAACATCATTAACAATTGCCTTTTCTTCCATTTTGTTCCTCCTAATTTAAAAATGATATTAATTTTTGTTTTGAATTTAAAGAATCTTGCGCAGCCTTATTTAAAACTTGCTTAATTTGAGGGTCAACAGCAGTATCAGCATAGTGTGTAAGTTTGCAATATGAATTTTCTTGTTCTCCAATAAAATGACGCAAATTCTGTAATTCCATTTGGTTTAATGTACTCATTATCTCATCCTTTCTATTTTTTATTTTCTAAGAAAGTTCAACTAAAAGTAAGAACTTTTTGTAGAAAATAGTCATGCAAAAATATTATTTTCGCTTTTTTCTTATTATTTCAAGAAAAAGGAATAATTATTCATATTTATTTAATTTTGATAATAAAATATAATAAATCATATACAAAAATTAATAAGAATTTTTATAAAAAAATTTTTTTCCTTGTATTCTTACTTCAGACAAAACTATACGGATTTTTGACTTTGAATATCAAAAAAATGATATTGACATTATTTGTTAAATAATATAATCTAATATATGTGAAGACAAAAAATAAATGTTACATTTTTTTTACATAGATGATAAATGCTAGAAAATACACGTTAATAAAGAAAATTGAATGAAGGGGTGGGGGCAATAATTACGGTATTAAGAAATATTGTAATTTTCTTAAGAGCATGGATGAAACTTATCATTATGCTACTTATAGGATTTGCAATTATAGGTTTTATAGTTTTTGTCGTATATAAACCAATGTATAGTGTATCCCTAAATGGAGAATTTATAGGTTATACAGAAGACAAAAAGGATTTACAAAAAAAGATTAGTGAATATATAAACAGTGGAGATAGCAAAAACGTAGCATATGTTGATATAGAAAAATTACCAGAATATGATTTATGTTTGCTAAAAAAAGGACTTACAGCCAATCCAGAAGAAATATTTAATACAGTAATTAGTTCTGGTGTACCATATTATAAATATTATGCAATATTAGATAATGGTGAAGAAAAATATTATGTCCAATCATATGAAGAAGCAGATGCAGTTATACAAGGATTAAAAGAAAAAAACAGTCAAAATCAAGCGAGTATAACATATACCTTAAAATATGAAACAGAATTAAAACAATTTACAGGTAAAGATGAAATAGTTACAGCATTATATAAACAAATGCCAACTACTCGTAAAGCTAGATATACTACAGCAAAAAATGTTGATTATTCTAATACAGCACTAGGGATAGCTTTGATAGAGCCAGTATCTGGAACAATAACATCAAGATTTGGAACTAGAAGAAGTGGAACACATACAGGTCTTGATATAGCTAATTCAAAAGGAACACCAATAAAGGCAGCAGCAACAGGAACTGTAATTTATGCAGGATATAAAGGCTCTTATGGAAATTTAGTAATTATACAACATACAGATTCAATACAAACATACTATGCACATTGTAGTAAAATACTTGTTAGTAATGGAACACAAGTAAATCAAGGAGATACAATAGCATTAGTAGGAAGTACGGGAAATTCAACAGGACCACATTTACATTTAGAAGTTCGTGTAAATGGTGTAGCTAAGAATCCTCAAAACTATTTGTATAATAGATAAAATAATAAAAAAGCTTTTGAGTTTTCTCAAAAGCTTTTTTGGTATATAAAATTATGAAAAAGTTTATTTTTAGAACTATCAATTTAAGAGGACATATATTCTTTATTTTTTTTCTAATGTACGAATTGCATTGTTTTTTATAATAGTTTTACTATGTTCTTCTAATTTAAGAATAGCTAATTTTGATAAGCATAAATTTGTTTCAAATTCAGAAAGAATTGAAGTAATTTTTTCTTTCTCATTAAGATGCTTATCATTAAAGCTGATTACTAAAAAGAAACTATCTTTATATTGATAAAGAAAGCTTGCTACATCAAGACTAGAAAAATTAGCATTAAAATATTTGCAAAATTCTATTACATCATTCATACTAGAAAAACGATAAACTAATTCATCAGTACTATTTTCAAATTGAAAACAAAAGCTTTTATTTTTTTCTGTATTTGCTAATGATTCAGAAGAATTTGCTATATCAAGTAGATTATATGTAGAATTAGATGCTTTTAAAGTAGATTTTAGCAATTTAGTAACAATAACAACAAAGTTTTTGTTATTAAAAGATATTGTTTCACAAGAAACTTTACAGTTTTGTATATCAAATCCAAATTCTTCATTTGCAATATCTAAGATTGCTAAGAAGAGTTTTTGAGATTCAAAAGAATTAGATAAAAATGAGTGTACAGAGATATCATTTTCCTCAAGCTCTGTAGAATCAAACATAATTTTAATTTTATTTTCGCTAACCTTTTCTATTCTCATGAAATTACCTCCGATATAATTAAATTATACAAGAATTTTATTAAAAGTAAATGTAAATAAATGTATAAACTATGATTCTTATAGTTGTATAAAGAAATAAATAGTAAAAAACTATAAATAATTACTTCTATTAATTATATGATAAATTTGTAAGTAAATTACAAAAAAAGTACATAAATGACTTGAAAAATTATAGCTATCAAGATATAATATAACGGTAAAAAATACAAATTTCCGTAAGAAAAAATGGAGGTAAAAAATGGCAACAAAAGAAAAAAATATATGGATTTTATTAATATTTCTTTTATCTGGATTAGTTTTAGGACGGATTACTAGGGGAACTTGCAAAAAGCATTGATTTTCTTTGGTGGTTAGCATATGGAGAAGAATTTGGATTATCTAGTCCAGTAACATTAGATTTAAGTATATTAAAAATATCATTTAGTTGTATGTTTAGAATAAATATAGCAAGTATTATAGGACTTGCAATAGCAATTTTTTGGTATAGAAAAATATAAGGGCATAAAACAGACAGAAAGGAATTTATGTCAGGTATAAAAGATATTCCAAATCAAGAAAGACCATACGAAAAAATGTTAATGTATGGAGAGAAATCGCTTACAAACATTGAACTTCTGTCTATTATAATAAAAAATGGAACAAAAGAAAGTTCTGCATTAGAAATTGCACAAAAAGTTATTATGAAAGGTGCAGATGAAGAAAATAGTTTAAGATTTCTACAAAATCTATCAATTCAAGAACTTATGAAAATAGAAGGGATAGGAAAAGTAAAAGCAATAGAATTAAAAGCAGTTGGAGAAATAGCAAAAAGAATTTCAAAACCACTAATAAATGCACAAATTAAAGTGAATTCTAAAGAAGATATAGCAAATATTTTTTTAGAAGAATTGCAAAATGAGAAAAATGAAATTTTGAAAGTAGTATTATTAAATAATAAAAATATAATAAAAAAAATTTTAAGTATTGCAGTTGGAAGTGAAGAAAATATATCTATAAACATAAAGGCAATTTTGAGTGAACCAGTTAAAATGCAACTTCCAAGAATAATTTTAATACATAATCATCCAAGTCGGAAATCCAATGCCAAGCAAGGCTGATATTATATTTACAGATAAAATATGCAAAGCAGCGAATTTACTTGATATACAAGTATTAGATCATATAATTATAGGTGATGGAAAATACTATAGTATAATAAATGATTAAAACTAATGAATACTTTGAAAGAAAGGAAGATTTTAATGAATAGAAATAAGCAAACTGAATTATTAGGAGGCATTTTTACAGCCATAGTTTTAATACTACTAATTTTTCTTTCAAATATTGAAATTAATAAATTATCATACTTAGAAACAGTAGCAAGTGCGATTGTAAATCCAATTCAAAGAATTGGATCAGATATAAAAAATAAAATTCAAGGAAACAGTGCTTATTTTTCGAATATGGATAATATTATTGCAGAAAATGAGCAGTTAAGAACTAGAAATAGTGAATTAGAAACTGAATTAAGAGAATTAGAAATAATAAAAGCTGAGAATTCAACTCTTCAAGAATATATGAATTTATCTCAAAAATATGCTTCATATAGTACAATACCAGCATATGTAATAAACAGAGATGTGAGTAATTATAGTAGTACATTAGTATTGAATGTTGGTACAGAAGATGGTATAAAAGAGAAAATGACAGTAATTGCTGATAAAGGATTAGTTGGACATGTAATATCAGTATCAGATAAAACTTGTAAAGTACAAGTTATTATAGATGCAGCAAGTACAGTAAGCTGTACTATTAGCACAACACAAGAAAGTATAATTTGTAAAGGAACACTAGAAAATGATCAAATATTGAGAGCATCATATATTCCAACAGGTGCTGAGCTTATACAAGGAGATAGTGTTTATACATCAGGTGTTGGAGGAATATATCCAAAAGGAATTATAATAGGAACTGTTAAAGATATAATAACAACTAGCAATATTACTGATAGATATGCAATAGTAACACCAGCAGTTGATTTTTCAAAAGTAGATACAGTACTTATTATAAATGAGTAGTTTATAGGTTACTTTAAGAAACCTAAATAAAAAATAAAGGATTTTGAAATTGAAGAAATTTAGTGTAATATTAGGATTAATAGTAACTTTCTTTTTAATATATTTCTTGCAAGTAGACGTTTTTAATTATTTTACAATAGCAGGAGTTAAACCAAATCTTTTTGTTATTTATATACTATTTATCGGTTTGTTTGCAAACCAAGTTGTAGGTATATCATTTGGTGTTATATGTGGGTTAATATTAGATTTAGTATATGGAAAAGTAGTTGGATTAACAGCAGTTATGTTTTGCATAATAGGGTATTTAGGAGCATATTTTGATAAAAATTTTTCAAAAGAAAATAAATTAACAATAATAGTTATGGTAGCAGGAGTTACGTTAATATATGAATTAGGGGTTTATTTTTTAAGTTCAATAATATTAGGATTTGAAAGAGAATATGTAATCTTTTTTAAAATAGCAACAGTAGAGGTATTATACAATATTTTACTTACAATAATTATATATCCTCTAATACAAAAATTTGGATATGCAGTAGATAGAGCATTTAAGAAAAATAATATTTTAACAAGATATTTTTAAAAGAAACCAATTTATAGAGTAAATGTTAAAGCATTTAAAATTTAACTAAGAATTGATAAAGTATGAATAAAACTATCAAAAGAGGTGAGTGTACTGAAAAGTGAATTAGAGAAGTCTAATTTTAGATATAATGTAATAACTACAATTGTTTATTTAGTTGGTATAATTATACTTATACAACTATTTAATCTTCAAATTGTAAATGGTTCAGAATATAGAGAAGTTTCAAATACTAAATTAACAAGAGAAGCAACAATAGAAGCAGCAAGAGGAAGCATAATGGATAGAAGTGGAAATGTTTTAGTAAGTACAGAAATGGAGTTTTCATTAGAAATGTACAAATCTAAAACTGATGATGATCAGCTTAATTCTTCTATTTTGCTAATGACAACTATTTTAGAAAGAAATGGCAATTCATATATAGATAATTTTCCAATTAGTATAGAGCCATTTGAATATCATTTTAATTCAGAAGAAGATTTAGTAGCATGGAAAGCAAAGTATAAAATACCAGAAACAGCGTCAGCAGAAGAAGCATTTTATTTATTTAGAGATAAATATAATATAAAAAATGATAATCCAAAAGAAATTAGACAAATTTTAGCAATTAGGTATGCTATATCAACAATAGGATATTCAACTACAAGATCAATAGAAATTTCAGATAATATATCAAGAGAAAGCGCAGTGCAACTTCAAGAAAATTCACAAAGCCTAACAGGTGTAAATGTAGTTGTAGAGCCAACAAGAGTTTATCATCAAGGAAGCCTAGCTTCACATATTTTAGGATATGTAAGTAGAATTAGTCAAAGAAACTTAGAAGAGTTCGAAAAAAATGGTGATACACATGAATATGAAGTCAATGATAAAGTAGGTCAAACAGGTATAGAAAAGACATTTGAAGAATATTTAAGAGGAGAAGATGGTGAAAAACAAATAGATATGTCTGTTGATGGAACAGTAACAGGAGAATATACTTCAAAAGAAGCTATAGGTGGAGCAGATATTGTTCTTACAATAGATGCAAATTTGCAAGGAGTTACAGAAAGAGCATTAGCTGCGAATATACAAAAAATTAGAGAAGGTGGATTTAATGGAGAACCACATGAAGCAGAAGGTGGAGCTGCAGTAGTTATAGATGTAAATACAGGAGAAGTTCTTGCTATGGCAAGTAACCCAGATTATGAGCCAGCACTTTTTTATAATGGTATTTCTAATGAAAAATATAGTGAATATAGAGATAATCCATATCATCCTTTATCAAGTAAAGCTCTTCAAGGAGCGTATCCTCCAGGTTCTACTTTTAAAATGATAACAGCTATAGCAGCATTAGAAACAGGAACTACAAATACAACTGAAAGAATTAATGATAATGGACCATTTTATGGAATAACAACTGGTAATACAAAGCCACCTGCTTGTTGGTATTACAATGATTATGGAAGAGGACATGGACCTTTAAACGTATCTCAAGCAATTCAGAAGTCTTGTAATTATTTCTTCTTTACAGTAAGTACAAAAATGGGAATAGATAACTTAGTAAAATATGGAAAATATTTTGGACTGGGTTCTAAAACAGGAATAGAAATTACAGGAGAAAATAAGGGTGTTTTAGCAAGTAGAGAGGTTGCACAAGAACAAAATCAAGTTTGGTCAGCTGCACAAACTGCATATGCATCTATAGGTCAAGGATTTAATAACTTTACACCACTACAAATAGCGAAATATATTGCAATGCTTGCAAATGGTGGTCATAAATTAGATGTATCAATTATAAAAAGTGTTAACGGTTCAAATGGAACTCAGGTTTCTCGTTCAGAAATAGATGAGTTTATAAATAGAAAATTAGGTTTAGAGCCAGATACTTCAGAAGACTTGCAAATAAGTGAAACAACAATGCATGCAGTACTTGAAGGAATGAGATCAGTTACAGAAGGAGAAGGTGGAACGGCATATTCATCATTTGTTAATTTCCCAATATCAGTAGGAGGAAAAACAGGTTCGGCAGAAGCAGGAAAGAAAACACATGGATGGTTTGTTGGATTTGCACCATATGAAAACCCAGAAATAGCAGTTGTTGTTATGATAGAAAATGCTTTTCATGGTTATTATGCAGCAGATGTAGTAAAAGAAGTAGTTATAGAATATTTTGGAATGAATGTTAAGCAAGTTACAGAAGATATGTCAGCTTCATCAGAGATGGAGATGTTTAGGTAGTGGAGTAGAAAGGAGACATTATGCAAAATATTAAAATTAGTCAAACTACAAATGAAATAATATTAAATATAAATGTAGTAGCAGAAATGGGAGAAATTTTGGAAGAATTAGATGCAAAATTACCAAAACTTAGAGATTTTTATCAATCTTCTACAATACCAATGAGAATTACAGGAAAACTTTTTAATACTGCAGAAAAAGAAAGAATAAAGAGAACAATAAGTGAAGAAATAAATGTAGAAATAAAATTTGATGAAGTATCAGATTTACTAGGGCTACATGCAATTAAAAAGACTTTTGAAGCAGATATAGATATATCAGAAACAAAATTTGTTCAAAATTCATTAAGATCAGGACAAAAAGAAGAATATGCAGGAAGCATAGTAATATGTGGAGATGTAAATTATGGAGCAGAAATAGTTGCAGGTGGAAATATAATGATATTGGGCGCTCTAAGAGGGGTTGCGCATGCTGGTGCAAATGGAAATACTATGGCAATAATATCAGCAAATTATATTGATGTAACACAAATAAGAATAGCAAATTTAGTTAGAGAAGTTGGAGAAAAAATAGATAAATGTCCAATTTGCAAAATAGAAAACAATGAGATAGTAATATCTTAAAGAATATTGTAATAACTTAAATTACTAATAAAGTAAGTATTGATATTCTAAAAAATTAGCAGAAATAAGGTTATGATTAATATAAAATCATAGCCTTTTTTAGTATCTTTTAAAAAAGTCACTCCTAAATCTAAATCTTCCATAACACTTAGTAAATTAGCAATTTTAATATAGCTTTCCAATTTTTCTTGTTTATCATTTTCAAGGTAAGGTTTTAGAGACTTTAGTAGATTATTTCTAGGAGAATGGCTACTTTTATTCATCTTACCAATAATATCTTTAATTTTCATAATTGTTTCGATATCTAAAGAAAAATCAGAGCTATCATTACTAGGAGTATAAGTATTAGCATTTTGATCAGAAGAGGACATATTATTATTTAATTCATTATTAGAATCTTGAGCAGGTGGAGGGTTCCCACCTGCAACACTATTCAAATCAATATTTTTCTCTTTTAAGATTTTAGAGAATTGGTTTAAAACTTCTGAGAAATCTTCGTTCATATTATTTATTATCCTTATTAATATCTTTTTTAAAATTAGAACTTTCTAATATTTGTTGAGCTTTATAAATGTTTTTTTCAAGTTCTTCTTTATCCATTTTAGAAATAGCAGAAAGAAGTTTGTTTATATCCATATTATTCAAAATAAATCCTCCTTATAAAATCATTAATACATTATATGTAAGAAAAAGTAAAAGTTGATAAAAACATAGGGATTTCCACAAAAGAATAACAAAAAGTGAAAAAGTTTTCTAAAATTTTAAAATTTGTAATATAAACTTAACATAATGAAAAGAGATTAAAAGGCAATTATTTCCGTAAAAAGAAGAAACTTGCTATAGAAAAACTTGAATATAGTGGGATTTACAAAACTTCAAAAAAGTAGTAAAATATATTATATAGGGTTACATAATTTATATTAAATAATATTATATTATTATATATAAAAATCATTAGACGTACTTGCGTCTAAAATTCAAAAGAAAAGGAGAGCGATTAGTATGGGAGTAATTAGATCTAAAAAGAGTAAGTTTTTAGTAATTTTAATCGTTTTCATGATGATGTTTTCAAATTTTGGTTATACATTATCTGCCATTGCTACAAGCGAGGAATTCCAAGTAATTAGTAATGGTTTCTTCAAAAAAGACGAAATTAAATTTAATGCCTATTTTGAAGATGAAAATGGTAAAAAGATAGATGAACTTACTGGAAATGTTAATCAAAAGCTAAAATTTATATTAGAAATTATGCCACAAGTAGAGGGGTATTTAAAAAGTGGTACAATAAAAGCAGTTAGTGGTGATGATGATGAAATAAACTTTAAAATATCAGGTATTAGCGAAAATCTTTTAGAGAATTTAGATACAACCACAAAAACGAATTTAGAAAATGTGGGAGTATCACAAGAAATAGATAAAGAAGGAGAAGATGAACTTCAAACAGCTAAAGATTTAATATCAGCAAATGTAAAAATGGATGAAGACTCAAGTTCAGCTGCAGCAGATACTAATACAGTTGTAGATAGTGATACAACTGATAGTGATGTTGTGGCTTCAAATGCTGTTAGAGATAATAATACTGTAGATGCTGATGAAGTAGAAAATACAGTAGTAGAAGAATTAGAGTCAGAAGATACGGAAAATGAAGATGATATTAACGAAGAAGATATCTTAGTAAATGAAGATTTAGTAATTGAAGAGAAAACTGAAAAAGCAAATAAATTGCAAGAAGAAATTGCAAATGCAAGATTAGATATTAATGTTGTAGATGATAATGAAATTAAATTAAGCAATATAATTCAAGATACTAAGATAGTAGTTGATTTAGAATATGTTCAAGGAGATAATTTAAAATTAGAAGATTTATATAAAAATATAAAACTTCAATTAAGTGGAACATATATAAACAGTGATTTAGAAGAAATATCAATTGGAAAAGAAGAAAAAATTGCTGTAGGTTGGAAATATTCTAAAGCTATAGAATTAGAGAGTGAATATACAAAATTTTCACCATTTGAAATTGGAGAAATAAAAGGAACAATAGTAGAAAATAAAATCTCATTAAAAAGAGAAATAAATGATGAGAAATTTTTGCCTATTAAACAAACAAGATTAGATATTACAGTACCAAAAGTAAACGGAAAAGCTCCCATTAATATAGATGTTGTAGCAGATAAGTTGCTAGCAACAAGAGGAGAAGATACAGGTTATACGACATTTTCTAAAGAAAATTGGAAATATGATGCACAATCTGAAAATCTTTCTATTGTAGTAAATAATGACTTAAATGTTAATGCAAATGGAATAGATGAATATGTAATTATTTATAGATATGAAGATTATATAAATTCAGAAAACTCACACTTAGATAAAGTCGTCAAAGCAAGAGTAGAAGAATATAGTGCAAAAGAAAATAACATATTAATAAAAGAAATAAATGATAAACAAGATGTAAAAGTTGACATAGGAGAATTAATTACATATAGTACAAGTTCAACTGAAGAAAAGATAAACAAAGCAAAAATTTATGCAAATTATAATTCAGAAGAACCAATGTATGAAACAGAATATACAACACAAGTTAATGTAAACATATTAACAAGTGATATTTTAGAACAATTAAAAATAGATAGTACAAAAGAGTTTTATAAAGATGTGAATGGATCAGAATTAGAGGCACAAGGTATTGAATATAAGAAAATAAAATTTAGTTATGCTGAAATAAGTTCAATATTAGCAGAAGGTGGAGAGATAGTAATTACAAATGCTGATGGAGAATTATTATATACTTTAAATGCTTCATTAATAACAAATGAAAATGATTGTACTATCAATTTAAATGGAGCAAATGGAATAATTGTATATGCTAACAATATAGCTAAAAATGGAACAATAAACTTTGAACTTACAAAAGTAATTAAGAAATGTAATTTAGATAAAGTAACATTTAAAGGAATTACACAAATTGAAAGTAGAATAACTGCAGAAGTAAAATATTTAGAGATAGATGAAAAATTAGCACTTCAAGAAATCGGAACAAGAAAATATTTTGAAGAAAGCTATACTTCAGCAAATTTATCAATAAATAAAGAGACATTATCAACAATAAATCAAAATGAAAATGTAGAATTAAAAATTGAATTAAATAATGATAAAGAGACAAGTGACCTTTATGTAAATCCAATTTTTGAATTAGTATTTCCAAAATACGTAAAAGATGTAACAGTAGAGAATATAAATTTACTATATGAAAATGGATTAAAAGTAAGTGATTTTGAAACATATACAGAGAATGATATTGTTAAAATGAGAATTGAACTTGAAGGAGTGCAAAAAACATTTAGTGATAGTTCAATAACAAATGGAACAAATATAATTGTAAATACAAATATAACATTAGATGATTATACACCATCAAAAGAAGATCAAATAAAATTATATTATTGCAATGAAGGTGTTAGTAATTATCAATCACAAACAAAATGGACATTGAGAAAAGCAGTACCAGTAGGAATATTAAAATCAACAAATGGATTTGATGTAGCATTAATTAATTATCAAGCACCAAAGGGATTAGTAGCAATAAATGGAATTGTAAATTATGATGGGAATTTAAGTACAGTAAGATCTGTAAAACAAGGAACAGTAACAAAGCAAATAGTAATAAATAGCGCATCAAGAATAGCTACAATGGAATTATTAGCATTAAACAATACAGGTAATAGTTGTTCAGATATAGTGTTGTTAGGAAGAATTCCATTTAAAGGAAATAAAGATGTTATAACAAATGAAGATTTAGGAACAACAACAAATGCAGTAATGAAAGATTTAATAAAAGAAGATATACAAAATGCAAATATGACAACAATTTATTACTCAGCTAATGAAAATGCAAATAAAAACTTGGATGATGTATCAAATGGATGGACAACTAATATTGAAGATATAGAAACAGTAAAATCTTATTTGATAGTAGTAAAAGGAAAAGTATCAGCAGGACAAGTATTGAGATATACATATGACTTTGAAATACCAGAAAATTTACCATATGATGCAAGTATAGCTGGAGGTTTTGGAGCATTCTATAACAATAATACAAATGGAGCTGTAGTATATGAAAGCTCAAGTGCTGATAAAGTTGCGTTAGTAACAGAAGCTGGACCAAAAATTGAAGCAAAATTAAGTGTTGACATTGGTGATGGTGCTGATATAGGAGAAGCAAGATTTTTAAAATATACTTTAAAAGTAGAAAATACAGGAAGTGTAGATGCAAAAAATATTAATATAGAAGCTAAAAAACCAACTAATACAGTATTATATGAATTTGAAGAAGAAACAACAGGAGTAGGAAATAATAACTATGTTGTAGCACAAGATCAGAATAGTAAAATCTGGAATTTAGAAACTTTAGCATCAGGAGAGATAAAGGAATTTGAATATTTAGTAAAAACATCAAAAATAAAGACATATGAAGAATATAAAAAAGGAAATGATGTATTAGTAGAAGCTGAAGCGATAGTACGTGCAGAAAATTTAGGTATTGAAACAAAAAGTAATCATGTAACTAATAAAATAGTAGAAACTAATTTGGATTTAGAAATAAATACTTTTAATTACGATACAAGTGGTAAAAATACTATTGGTTCAGAAATGGATTATAATATATTTGCTTATAATATATCAGAAAGAGAATTAAACAATATAAAAGTTTCATTTAAATTACCAAAAGAAGTTGAATTTAAAAACTCAAATGTATTAACAATTAATGGAAGTTTTTATGATGAAAATACATTACAATATAATCAAGAAAATAGAGAAATCAGCTTTGTAATATCTCATCTATCAATTGAAGGAAGTGTACAATTAAAAGTAGCTACTAATATTGTTAGAGGAGCAACTAATGAACCTTCTTGTTATGCAAACTTTGCTATGGAGGATGGAATAGAAGAAAGAACAACAGAATGTCCAATAACTATTTTAGGACCTGTATTAGAAGTAATACAAGATTCTAATGTAAATAGCATAAAAGAAGGAGAACATGCAGAGTTTATAATACAAATTATAAATAAAGGTAATGGACCTGCAACAGGACTAAGAATAGAAGATAGAGTATCAGAATACTTAAAAGATATTGAAGCAAAATATACAGGATCTTCTAGTGGTGTAATTAAGTTAAATAGTGAAAATAATATAGAAGGACCTATAGCTACTATTCCAGTTAATGGCAAAATAGTTATAACAATTTCAGGAATAGCAGAAAATCTAAAAGATGGAATAAAAGAAGATAAAATAACAAATCAAGCAATTATAACAGGTGACTATATTGACACTATTGATACAGGAATAGCAAGTATCACATTAAAAGAAAATCCAGATAAACAAGAAGAAAAACCAAAAGAAGATGAAAAATTTGATAATGTTATTAATGGTGATAATAGTAATAATGATAACTCAAACAGTGATAATAACAATCAAAATAACAACAATAATAACTCAAATAACAATCAAGGAAATGATGTAAACAATGACTTAAATAATAATCAAACTAATAATATAGATAACAACACAAACAACAACACAAATAATAATTCAAATAAGAATGAAGATAATAGTGTTAAAAACGATAAAGATAATGAAAAAAATGATAATGAAAGTAATAACAAGATTTATAGTATATCAGGAGAAGCATGGCTAGATTCAAATCAAGATGGTAAAAGAGATGATAATGAAGAAAGATTAGCAACAGTAAAAGTTCAATTACAAAAAGATGGATCTATGATAAAAGCTACTACAACAGATGGAAATGGTAAATATGAATTTAAAGATTTAGCAGCAGGAAATTATAATATTAAATTCTTATATGATACTGATAAATATGTAGTTACAACATATAAGAAACAAGATGCTACTGAAGAATTTGATTCAGATGCACTAGAAACATCTGACGGAAATGCTGTAACAGATAATATAACTATAACAGATAACAATATAACAAATATTGATATAGGATTAAGATTAAAAGATACTTTTGATTTAAAAGTTGATAAATATTTGAGTAAAGCTCTTGTTACAACAGTAAAAGGAGAGAAAGAGTATAACTTTAATGATGAAAGTATATCAAAAATTGAAATCAGATCAAAAGAATTAAAAGGTTCTAAAGTTAAATTAGAATATAAGATAGTAGTTGAAAATATAGGACTAGCAGAAGGAAATGCCTTAAAGATAGTAGATGAATTACCAAAAGATATGTCATTTGATGAAAAAGAAAATGACGGTTGGTATTTAGGAGAAGATGGAAAGATATATAATGAGACATTAAAGGATGTTGTAATAAAACCTGGTGAGAAAGCAGAGTTAAAATTAGTTGCTACAAAAGAGGTTAATGAAGATAATACAGGATTTTCAAGCAACAAAGTTATTCTTCAAGAAACACAAAATAAGGCAGGTATAAAAGATATAGGAGATAATAATGTTTCAACTCAAGAAGTACTTATTACAGTTTCAACAAGTGGAAGAATAGTAGCTATATATGGTTCAATTATAGCAATAATAGTTGCAATAGTAGCATTCAAAAATCGAGAGAGGCTTGGTATATCATTTGATAAGAAATATAAAAATAGTACAGCAAAAAAAATAAAAACAAAGAAAATATATAAGTAAGGAGGCGATTAATATGAGAGAAGAAAGAAAAGAAAATAGAATTCAAAAAATAAAAATAATATGTCTACTATTAATTGCCACTCTTGCTAGTGTAGGTTTACTAAAAGTATTTGCGGCAGAATTAGAAGCTAGAAATGGCATAGATATAGAAAATAGAATTGGAGCAATTGTAAAAACATATACTGCAACTCATACAATATCTCAAGGTGAATTTGATTCTGCTATAGAAAAAACACCTTTTACAGCACTTACAACAAAACGTTCAATATATTGTATGCAACACGGTGGTAGATTATTTGATAATCCAGAAGGAATATTAAGCAGAATGCATGAACCAGATGTTAGTATGGATGGAGAAATCAATTTTAAATATGGACAAACTCCTTCTTTTAAAGGTAGTGGTAAATATTTAGACTATAGAGAAAAAGGAGAAACTGGTACACAAGCAATTGATAGTAATATTTCTTTTGAAAAATCTCATGCATATACTTTAAGTATAACAGAAGCATATGCAGCATCATTTAATGGAGAAAATGATGGTGATCCATGGCATAATAATTCACAATATGCAATATGGAGAGAAAATATTACTTTATATAAAGCAGGATTAGCAGTTGAAGCTTTAAATAATGAAATAGGAGCTCATGGTGAAACTCCTATGGTTACAGCTATAAGAAATGAAAATGATCCAAACATGGGTTGTGGAACTATACTAGTAGGAAATAGCTATAAAGTAGGACCATTTGAAATGAGTGATTATGCATATGTAAATTCAAGTCATGTAGTAAATTATTCAGGACAAGGAATAGAAAAACAAGAAATAGTAGGTGGAATAGTAGATGGATATATTACCTTAAATACAGGAGCTATTGTTAACTTTGATAATATTACTATAGAATATGTTCAAGAAGGAGATAATAATAGAAATGGTGGAGATATTTGGAATACACCAAGTAATTATAATTATCCATGGCCAAATTCAAAGTTTTACATAATAGTTGATAGAGGTGCTTGTGGAGTAGATGCAACAACATTATCATCATTTACATTCAAATTTAGAAAAACAGTATCAAGTGGAGATGGATATTATGCAAGAGGACAATATGTGTTTAGTACTTTTGATATGCAAAATGCTGCAAGAAGTAGCTGTAGTTATACATGTCAAGATAGTACAGGTAGTGGAAATTGTAGTTTTAGCAAATCACCAGGAACTTCAAGTAGCCCATATAACAGTACATGTACTCATACATGGTATGAAAATTGTTATTTAGATTGTCATGGACATACAAGTACAAGTCATTCAGGCTGTGACCATGCAAATGGAGCATGTAGTCCTTCAACTACAACTACATATTGTAGCGGATGTCATCATGAACATGGTGATTCTAAATCATATACACATACAGATCCATATTTATGTGGACATTCACATGAATATTGTGAAAGATTTGATTGGGTTGGAAAATTACAAGTTTTAGATGCTCAACCATTAATGGGATTAAGAGAAGCTAAAACAATTATATATGAAACAGAAGTAGTAAGTTATGTAGATGTAAGATTAACAACAGATTTAACAATAAATAAATATATTACAAAAGTAGAACATGTAGGAGAAAGTATAGTAACATTTGGAGATACATTAGAAAGATCAAGAGGTGCTGCAAATTCACCTAACAGACCAGACAGTCCTAACCAAGTAGATGCTAAAAGAACAAACTATGTAAAAGCTGAAAGAGGAGACAAGATAACATATAATATTGATATAATCAATAATCAAGATCAAGATGTTTCATTCCAAATTAATGATATACTACCTACTCAGTGCACTGCTTCAACATTTAATCCAAGTATAAACGGTTGGCTAGAAGTTAAAGCAAATCAAGTATTTAAAGTAGTAGTAACTTTAAGACCTACAGCAGAAACTGGATTATGGGAAAACTCTTCTGAAATTATTACAAAGAACTCTGGAAGTGTTGACTATAACAGAACAGATTATAGTCCAGGAGATGTTAGACATAATGGTCCAGTAGTTAACGTAGCAGAACTAGGAGATGGTCCTAAAGGAATTACAAAAGATTCAGATTTTTATAAAATCAAAGAATTTAATGTAAGTGTTGAAAAATATATTTATGATGTAGAACATAATCAAGACAATATTAAGATAAGTAGTATAGATACAACATTAAAAGCTACAGATGAAAGATCAGTAGTAAGAGGAATGACAGAAGGTACAAAAAGATCAAATCCAGTATATGTAGAGTATGGAGATACAGTTACATATAAAATAAAAGTTTACAATACAACAAGTAGTTCTGGTTCAAGGTTTGATGTAGGCAGAGATTCAGATCCATATTGGACTCCAGATAAAGTATATGTAAACATTGAAGATACTTTACCTAAGAAATATTCTAAATTAGATATACAGGTAAGTGGAACAGGAGTTACAGGAAATAACTCACATATAATTAGTAAAACAGATGCAAGCACAAATGGTGGAACATTTACAATTAAAGATTTAATGGTACCAGCAGGAGGAGTAAGAATAGTAACAGTTACATTAACTGTAGATGAATATACAAAAGGAACTATTGAAGAAAATAATGTTAAATTTATAGGTACTATGAAAAATATCAATAGAGGACCAAACAGAGGAGATAATTCAGTTCCAGATAATTTATGTGTAATAAAAAATAATTCAAGTAACTTAAATACAAGTGACTGGTATATATTAAATGATTATGATGCATTTATGGATAAATATGTTTATAAATATGATGAGAAAATAGAAAAAGAGAATAACAGCAATACATTCACAAATGGAGGATTTATAACAAATGCTGATGGTACATTAAAAACTTCAAGAGAAAGAAAATCAGATAAAGAAAAACAAGAAAAACCAGTATCAGCAGAAAAATATGAAACTCTAATATATGCAATTAAAGTTACAAACGAAGCTAAAGCAAAAGGGGCAGGTATACCTTCAGGAAATAAACCAGCAACACAAGTTAGAACAACTGAAGTAAAAGATTATATGCAAATAGGATTAACACAGAAAAATGTTGAAGCTAAAATGTATAATGCTGATGGAAGTATATGTACAAGATATAGTTCAACTGGAAATGTAGCAGTTAATGTTTCAGCACCAACTGTAGAAGGTAAATATAATACATATAGATATAGAATTGGAAACGAAACAATTTTAAACCCAGGAGAATTCATAATTTACTATGTAACTGTAGAAATTACAGAAAGCAATATGTATCTATATGATTTAGAAAATAAAGCAGAACTTACAGTGTTAACAAATATAAACAATACAGATAAAGATACAAGAGAAATAAAAAATCCAAGTCATAATGAGAATATTTCTAAACAACAAATTTCAAGTGAATTTGTAAGAATGAAAGACTTAGTAATTGCTGGTAATGTTTGGGTAGACTTTGATAGAGATGGATTTATGCAAGATACAGCAAATGAAACTCAACAAAAATACTATAATTTAAATTCAGATGCTAGAAAGAAAGATGTTGTAGTTCACTTATATCAATCTGATGGAACATTATTAAGAACAACAAAAACAGATGCAAATGGTTTATATACATTTGGTAGAGATTTAAATCTTGGATGGTATAAAGAATACTATAACCATGATACAGGATTCTCAAGTGGTACTATGTATCAACGTATTGATAAAGCAACAAACAAAGATGGAAATGGAAATTATACAACATCTAGCCAAATCTTAAGTTACTACATAGAATATGAATATGATGGTGTGCTATATAAGAGTACAGAATTTTATGCAGGAACAGATGGAAAGAAACATCTAAAAGAAGAAGGTTCTTATGAACCAGAATACTTAATAGATTCAAATGCAGCAGAATTTAAAGATGTAAGAGAACAATTTAATACTCAATATGAATATATTTCTTACAATGTAGCTTATGATTTAGGATTAAATAAAACAAATGATATGGTTTATGATAAAGTAAATCACAAATCAGAGCTAATGGAAGATAATTCAAGACTAATGACATCAAGAAGCTTTATAAACGTACCATCAAATAAAAATGATGCAAATTCAACAAATTACTTATGGCTATTCCAATTTGGATCAATGGGAAATGAAAAACCAGAAACAGATTACTTAAAACATATAAATTTAGGATTAGAATTAAGAGAAGATGCTGATATTGCTTTAACAAAAGATGTTTATAAAGTAAAAACAACAATAGATGGTGAAGAAATGGAATATAACTTCAATCAAAATAATGGTTTAAATGGAGATATGGGATTTGCAGAGAACTATTCACAAGGAGCATATCTACAAGATTATATAATCGGAAAACCATATGGATTAGAGTTATACGAATCAGATTATAAATATAGATTTGAACAATATAAAGCAGCAGCAGTTAGAAAATATAAAGGTCTAAATGGTGAAAGTGAACTAAATGTTGAAGTAACTTATAGAATTACACTAGACAATAAATCAGTTACAGATGATGATACAGTAAGAGAGGGTAGAGGAGAAAATCAACCAGATGTAACAGATACAAAACTAGATGTAAAAGTTCATGAAGTATTAGACTTATATGATGCAAACTTTATTAAATACACAGAAGATGTTGCAAAAGATTTTATAACAGTAAAAACGAAAGATGCAGAAGGATTCTTAGTAGATAAGAAAATAAATATAGCAGAAGCTTGGTACTTTAAACCAGCAGGAAGTGGAGCAACAGGTACAAGATATAGTGTTGATACAGCAGTAGGAGGAGCAAAACCAATCTTTAAAGAAGATCCTAATGGAAATTATGTAAAAGTAGATCTAACATTATCTAATACATCATCAAGAGGACCAAAAGGAAAATTCTCTGAAAAAGCTAATGACTTTACAGCAGATGGATATAACACAGTTTATATTACAGGTATGGGAGATGAAATAATACACGAAGGTGAAAACTTAGATATATATGTTAAATACGTAATTGATAAAGAAGCTTTAGAAGTTGGAATAACAAATGAAAATTATGAGGAAACAGTAAGCACATCAGAAAGTACAAATACAAATAAATCTGGCTCTACATCTATAACAGAAACAGAAGGAACAACAACTAAAGTAACAAGCAAAGTATTAGAAAGATCATTAAAAATAGCTGAAAGAACAACATCTGCATATAAAGAAAAATATGGCAGAGGCACAGAAAACATAGCTCAAGTAAATGCATACTCAGTATGGTATACAGATGGAAAACCAGCATCATTAGTAGATATGGATTCTAACCCTGGTAATATAGGTGTTAAAAATGACAGTACAGGTGTAATACCTGGTGAAGCAGGATATTCAGAAAGTTTAACTTCAGCAGATAATGTAGAGTATTATGAAGATACTACATATAAAACTGGTATTGAGATAGTTGCAGATGCAACAGAAAATACTAAGGAAAAAATTGAAGAAAAATACAAAAAGATTCAAATTGTAGTAGAACTTCAAGGAACACCTAAGATTATAAGAAGTATATCTGGTATGGTTTGGGATGACTCAAGAACAGATACTTTAGGAACAGGTGGAGATGAACAATATATAGGTGATGGTCTATATGATACAGAAGAAATAAAGAATAATCTAGGAAAAGAAAACGAAAGTGTTAAATTACATTATAAAGATGAAAGTGTAAGCGAAGAAAAAGACATTAAAGTTAGAAATGCTAGAGCAGAATTTATTGAAATAGTACAAGTAGATCCAACACATTATTATGAAGAAATACTTTCAGATGTAACATGGGAGCAAGTTCAACATATAAGAACAGACACAGATGGTAAATATGAATTAATTGGATTTGTTCCAGGTAAATATATAGTAAGATTTACATATGGTGATACAGTAGAAGAAAATAAAGCAAGTGCGACATATGATGCAACATTAGAAGCTCAAAATGATATGTTAATCTTTAATGGTCAAGATTATAAATCAACACAATATACAAATGAATTAAGTGATAATGAAACAGATGTTGATGAAATAATCAGAAAATTAGAGGTTGCAGATAGAAACGATGGTAGAGATGATGAGGTTAGAAGACTTGAAGTAAATAGATTTTCAGAAGTTATGACAAATGAACTTGCAGAAATATTAAAAGGTGTAGCTAATGGAACAAAATTAACAGAAAGATCTGATAAGAATAATGCTGATCAACTAGAAATCTTAACAGATAATACATATATGGAAGCTGAGACAGTTGAATTCCTAGTTAAAGCTGAAAAATTAACAGATACACAAACACCTAAATACATATTCAAACAAGATGTTAATTCAGGAAATAAAGAAGATGCAGAAGCTATTGCAAGAGATATTTACTATAGAGAATTAGAGAGAATTCATTATGCAGATACAAATACTAGAGATTTCAAAATTGAGAATGTAGACTTTGGTATTGAATACAGACCTGAATCTCAAATAAGTTTAGCTAAAGAGATTGATGAAGTTAAGATAACAACAGAAGATGGAAATACATTAATAGACTTATTCTTCTATACAACAGGAGAACAAGAAGCAACAGTTCACCATATAGATACAGAAAAATCTACAGGTTTAGACTTAATACAATTTATCTCAAATGATTACACAGCATTACTAAAAGATTTAACAACAGAAGATACACAAGGATTTATATACATTCAAGTTGATGATGATATATTACAAGGATCTAAGATAGATATTATGTATAAGTTTAAAGCTAATAATGAAAGTGAAATTGATAGAATAACAACAAACTTAAATGATATTAGATATAAAGAAAATAAAGCAACACAAGACTTAGTGGCAGAATATAATGGAAAAGGAGTTAATATAATCGATACAAACTATACAGCTTCTGGAACAGCAAGAAATATGGTATATGCTGATATGTTTGCATTTGATGAAAACTCAGATCTTTATAGAAATAGAACAAAGACAATTACAGATGTAGCAAATGGTAAAACAGGATACTATGGTACATATGTAGGATATGCATACTATACAGGTGAAGAAACAGCATTAGACACAGTATCAAGCTTAAAATTCGATAAGATATTAGACTATGTTGATA
Source organism: uncultured Clostridium sp. (assembly GCA_947427205.1). Lineage (GTDB taxonomy): Bacteria > Bacillota > Clostridia > TANB77 > CAG-508 > Scatovivens. The sequence goes on along the minus strand of CANEHB010000006.1, from coordinate 21,988 downwards.
CAGATTTAGAATTTGATCAAGAAACAAATAATAACAATTTAGAAGACAAATATTGGTCAAAGAGCACAGCATCTGAACTTGTAAATTATGTATATACACTAAAAGGCTTAAGAAATACAAAGGCAATGCCAGGAACTTCAATAGTAAGCGATAATGGTGTAAAACTAATAAATGTACAAGGAATGGAATATACAAACTTAGTAGTATCAGTAGATGATAGAAGAGTTGATATAGGTGATGAAAATGATAAATACATTGTAAATAATCAAGACTTATCAAGATTCTTATTACCAGCAGTAACAGATGAAACAGAAAATCTATATGAATCTAGGGGTATAGTATATTTACCAGTATCAAAAGTTGTATCAGCTGAAACATCAACAGATAATATGAGTTATGAAAATATAGCAGAGATTATACAATTTACAACATTAACAGGTAGAAGAACAAACTTTGCAACAACAATAGGAAATGCTAACGTAAATACAACGCCAGATGATCCAACAAAAGGAAGTAAAGAATTCATAACATCATCATTTGAACCAGATACAGCTGCAACAGAGACAATTACATTAACACCACCAACTGGTATGATGAAAAATAGAAGAGTAATAGTAAATGCAGTAGAGACAGCTAAAGTAAGTGTAGGAGTGATTGTAATTGCAGTTGCCGTAGTAATTATAGCAATATTTGTAACAAAAACGATAATAACTAAAATTAAAAAGAGACGTTATAAATAAAAAATAAGTAGAGAAGAGGCTTTTATAGGTCTCTTCTTTATTATATTATAAGAAAACTGTTCTGTATTTTTATAATAAAAATGCTACGCAAAAGCTATTTACGGAATAAAAAATATACAAAATTATGCAAAAAAATATACAATTCGACAAAGAAAGACAGGAAAGATAATAAAATAAAGAAATCTAAAAACAAAAAAATTGAAAAAAAGGCAAAAAAAGGCTCGAAATCCTTGAAAAAGTTGACATAATGGTGTATAATAGATATGTATAGCGTTTTTACGACAAATTATAAGTAACTCTAGGATTGTGTAATAAAAATTTTATATAAAAAAATAAGAAAGTTTAAAAAATGAACATCCGTAGCGAGTAGAAAGAAAAAATGTTTTAAAAGCCTTTATTTTAAAGGCTTTGACTATTGACTACTTAAAAAAAAAGAGTAAAATTATACTTATAAAATAGTAAAAAAGAATACTATGTCACAAAATTTGTTATTATGGGAGGAATTAAGATTATGCTTAAAAACAAAATTCTAGAAAAATTGTTAGCAATAATCCTAATATTTACACTAACTTCTGCAAACTTTGCGTTTATTACAAAAAGTTTTGCATCAAGTTTTGCAGAAACACTTTTTGGCACTAAATCTGACACAGGACATAAAAATGTTGGATTTGAAGCTTATTTTGGAACCGAAGATGAGAAAGAAACTTCGGTTATTAGTGATGTGAATAATGAGGAATTGGCAATTAGCATGAAATTAGATGTTCAAAAAAGTGGATATTTAAAAGATGCTAAAATTGAGATTGCAGAAACAGAAGAAGGAAACGGATTAAACTTTGAGGTAAAAGATTTCAAAGGAGAAAAACAAGAGGAAGAAACTGAAGTAACAGAAGACGTAGAAGATGAAGCAATAGAAAGTGATGATAAAGAAACTATAGAATATGATTTACCAGAATATGTTCAAAGTTTAGAAGACAATATAATTTCAATGCAACAAATAAACAGTTCTAAAGAAATTAGTCTTTCACTACCAATAGGATATAAAAATGAATCATATGTAAATGAAAATAAATTTTCAAATGATTGTTTAGTAAAATTCTCTGGTATATATGTTGACGATGACGGTGACGAAATAGAAGTATCAAGAGAAATTAAATTAAATGTTTCTTGGAAAGATGAAAGAGAAGTTAAAGTAGAAACAGCAGTAGAAAAATATATAGATTTTGGTAGAGGTGTTATTTTACAAACAGTAGTTAAAGTAGATAGTACTACTGATAAAAACACATTACCAGTAAAAGAATCAGAAGTTAAAATTAAAGTTCCAACATTTGATGGAATAGCTCCTTCAAATATAACAGTTGTAGCTAATTCTACAGCAGGAGTAAATGGACAAACAGCTGGAAACTTAACATTTAATCAAGATAATTGGAACTATAATCAAGAAGATAATGAATTATCAATAAAAGTTACTAATGAGAAAAGATTAGTTGAAGTAAATGAATATGAAGACGAATACTTAAAAGATGCTGAAAAAGAAGTAGTTGAAGAAGAAAGATATTATAATGAATCAGGAGTTTGCGAATATTTAATTACATATACTTTTGAGGGTGCTAAAGCATCAAATACAACAATAGAATCTGAAATCGAAGCTAATATAGTAACTTTTAGCGGAGTAGAGAAAGACGACAATATTAATATAGTAACAAGTAGTGATAATTATGAATATTCAGTAGATAAACAAATTGGTGACATAGTATCTTTGAATATAGAAAATGAAACTAAAGAAGTTTCAAAAGCTTATGTTTATTCAAACTACAATAATAGTGATAGATATGAGACTCAAATAAATACAAAAACTATAATAAATGTTTCTTATAAAGATATAGTTGAAGGTATTGAAGTAGAAGATATATCAAATGAGTATATAGATAAATCAGAAGAAAGTCATGAAAATAATGATTTATATTATAAACAAATATCTGTATCAAAAGAAGAATTTATAAATATTTTAGGTGAAGAAGGAAATATCAAAGTACTTGACCTAGAAGGAAATGAATTAACTATTATAAATAATGAAAGTGAAGCAAATGAAGAAGGAAATATAGTAGTTCCTTTTGAAGGAAATTACTCAAGATTAATTTTCAAAACTACTAAACCAGTAGGAGAAGGAAACTTAGTAATAAACAATATAAAAGTAATGGCAAATTCAAATGATAGTAAACAAGAATTTGCAGGATTTGCTTCTATAAAAACAAAATCTGTAATAAAAGCTAATTATTCATATGTAGATGAAATAGTTGAAGTAGATGAAGCTGAATCAAAAACAGATTTAATAGATACAGTAACTAAAGCAAATTTAGTTATGGATAGAGACAATCTTTCAACACTTGCAAATAACAATGATGTTGAATTAAGAATAGAATTAAACAATGCTACAGAAAAATCAGACGTATATGGAAATTCAGTATTTGAAGTTGAATTACCAGAATATGTTGAAAAATTGGAAGTAACAAATATAAGTGTTCTTTATGGAGAAGGTTTAGAAGTAGTAAGAGCAGAACAAGATGGAAGAATAATAAGAGTAACATTAGGTGGAGTTCAAGAAGGAATTAACTCAGGTGTATTAACAAATGGTACTAATATAGTAATTAATGCTAATATTAAAGTTAATTTATATACACCAGCAAAATCAGATATCATCAAATTAAGATATAATAATAGTGAAGCTACAAATTATCAAGATGGAGGGGCAGGAGAATTACAATTTATGTATTCAGCTCCAACAGGACTTGTAGCAGTAAATAGTACATCAAATTACAATAATTTAGGAGCAACTGTAACTTCTGTAAGACAAGGATTACAAGAAGATATAATTGATATTTATGCAGAAGCTAAAACAGCAACAATGGAAGTTATTGTAATGAATAACAATAATAATACAGTTTCAAATGTATCTATATTAGGTAGAATACCTTTCAAAGGTGTTAAAGATATAGCTACAGGAGAAGATTTAGGAACTACACTTGACACAAAATTAGTAGGTGGAATAGTTCAAGATGCACATAATAATGCCCTATTTAATATATATTATTCAGAAAATGGAGAAGCAACTAAAGATTTAGAGGATTTATCAAATGGATGGAAAATGAATCCAGAAAATTTAGAAGCAGTTAGATCATATTTATTAGTACCAGTAGAATCAGATTATGAAATGGAACAAGCAGAAATTTTAAGATTTACATATGAATATGAAATTCCTGAAAACTTAACTCATAATGAAAATATATATGGAACATTTTTAGCATATTATACAAATAATTCAGAAATTGCTGTAACAGACGAGAAAACAAGTCCAGATAAAATAGGTTTAACAACAGGTGAAGGACCAGAATTAAAAATAGAAGTTTCATCAGATAAAGAAGTAATTAAAGAATTTTCAGAAGTTCAAGTAAATGTAGTAGCAACAAATGTAGGAAATTCTAAAGCAGAAAATGTAAATGTAGAATTTAACATTCCAAGATTTTCAGAGTATGTTTCTTATGAAATAGAAGATGAAAATATTGATATAGTAAAAGAAGATGAAGTTATAAAAGCTTCAAAAGCAATTTTAGAAAAAGATGAAAAAATAGAATTTAAAGTAAATTTAAAAGCAGCCGACATGCCAACACTTGAAGAATATTATAGAGGAACAGAAGGCTTTGGAGAATATGATGGACAATATAAAATAATAAAATATGATGAAGAAGGAAATATATTAGAAGAAAAAGTTATAACAGAAGCTCCAGAAATCTGTATAGAACCAAAGGCTAGTGTATCAGCAAAAGATTTAGGTGCTACACTAACAGCCGAAGGAAATAAAATTAAAGTAACAGAAGCAGAATTTGAAATTACTATAGAAAATAAATCAGATATAGATGAAGATTTAGATGTTCAAAAAGCTGGAGATGAAGTTTTATTCCATGTAGGAGTTGAAAACTTAACAGAGAAAACAATGAAAAATGTTGTAGTAACTCAAGAATTACCAGAAGACTTTAGTTTTGTAAAAGCAGCAGTAATTGGTTATGAAGAAGATGGATTAACATCAACTGAAATAGCTCAAGGAAATTATGACGAAACTACAAGAACAATTTCATGGAAAATTGATACATTAAATGAATATGCTTATATACCATTAACATTTACAATTAAAGTAAATGAAATAGATGAAAGCATAACTAAAAAAGATATTGAATTAATAGCAAAAGTTAGTGCTGATGAAACAGATTCATATGAATCAAATAGAGTTCTAACTATTATTGGTAGACCAGTACTTGTTATTACTCAAGTATCAGAAAATACAGACACATATATAAAAGAAGGAGATAAAGTAAATTACATATTTACAGTAAAAAATGAAGGTGATGCAGTTGCAGACCATGTTAAATTAACAGATGTAATTCCAGATGGAATAGCAGTTAGAAAAATAACATATATTTCAGACGGAATAGTGGGAAATAAAAAAGTTTCTTCAAGTAGAGAAGCTGTTATAATGGCAAATATTAAACCTAAAGAAGAATTAGTAGTAAATATTGAAGCTGTTGCATCAAATTTAGGTGGAGTTCAAGAAAAAACAGTTACAAACTTTGCTACAGTTTCTTCAGAAGAAATAGAAGAAATGCAAACAAATTCAGTAACACATATTGTTGAAGCTTCAGAGAAATCTATAGTAGCAAGTGAACTTCAATCTTCTTCAAATAATAATTCATTAGCACAAAATAGTAATATATCAAAAACTTATAAATTATCAGGTACAGCTTGGGTAGATGAAAACAAAGATGGAATGAGAAATGTAGGAGAACAATTATTATCAGGAATAGTAGTAAGATTAGTAAACAGCGAAACAGGTGTTATCCAAACTTCTACTACAACAGATACTAATGGTACATATACATTTTCAGGAATAGAAAATGGAAATTATTTAGTAATATTTGAATATGACACTGTAAAATATACAGTAACAGCATATAAAAAAGACGGAGTTGAAATAAATGTTAACTCTGATGCCATCACAACAAAACTTGAACAAGATGGTAAAACAAGAAATGGTGCTATTACAGATGTTGTAACAATAGCAAATGGTAGTGTATCAGGAATAGATATAGGTTTAGTTTTAGCAGATACATTTGATTTAAAACTAGATAAAGGAATAACTAGAGTAACAACACAAAGTGTTAAAGGAACAACAAATGATACATACGATAATGTTGATTTAGCAAAAACAGAAATAGCAGCTAAATATTTATCAGGTTCTACAGTAATTGTAGAATATGCAATAACAGTATCAAATATTGGTGATGTTTCTGGATATGCTAAAAACATAGTAGATTACATACCAGATGGTATGACATTTAATTCTTCATTAGGAGAAAACTCAAATTGGTATACAGGTTCAGATGGAAATCTTTACACATCAGCTCTTGCTGATAGAGAATTAGCTCCTGGAGAATCTGCAACAATTAAATTAGTATTAACAAGACAAATGACTGCTGAAAATGCAGGTATTATAAATAACTTAGCAGAGATATATGAAGATTACAATATATATGGAATTTCAGATCATAATTCAACACCAGCAAACAAAGCACAAGGTGAAAATGATCTAGGATCAGCAGATATAATTATTTCAGCAAAAACAGGAGAAACATTCATATACATTTCAGTAATAATAACAACAATATTATTAGGAAGTATAGTAATATTTATAGCTTATAACAAAATTGTCTTAGCTAAAAGAAAAGGGGGTGTTTAATATGAAGAATTTTAAAAGTAAAGTTTCTACATTATTTATATTAATGTTAGTCATATTAAGCACTATAGGAGTATGTAGCGCAGTAGCTAAGAAATTATATGGTGAAGTAATAATAGAATCAGAACATATACATACATATCCAAATGGAAGTTATATACCTTTTGGTGACTTAGACAGTTACTATGATGTATTCTGTTCACAAAAAGGTACAGCACTTCCAAGTGATAATCAAACAGAAGTAGCATATTGGATAGGAAAAGTAAAAACAGATCCTCAAGGTGTAAGTTATCCTCATCTAACAATGAGTGATATAGGTAAAGAAATATTACGTAAAAGTTCTACATCAGGATCACCTTTTGAACATTCAACATATACTAATAAAACAATAGGTAGATATAAAATAACTTCAACAGAAATAGCAACACCAAAAGAAGCATATATTTTATCAGAAATGATAAAAGTTGAAGGAATGGGTGAACTTAACTATGAGCAATTTGCTTGGTGGACAACTGAAGCAGGAAGTCATGGAAATTCTGTATCAGCAAATGATATGTCAAAAGAAGCAGATGCTTTTGAAGCATATATATTAGAAGCAGCAGAAGTGGCAAGTACAGATGAGTTAAAACATAAAACAGTTGAATTTGACACATTAGATGGAGAACATAAAACATTTGAAAATGCATTTGATTTTGAATATGAACCAGAATGGAGAACAGATGGAGAGTATCAAACACCAACAGTTACATGGGATGGAGATGCTTGGAAAATAGGTCCACTTGCAATAGATTATGTTGGTTCTACAGAACAATTTGGTGAAAGAGAAGAAGTACAATTTGCTGGAATTACAAAAATGGAAATATATACAGATGATTCAGCAACACCTTTACAATTAGGCTCAGACTGGGAATTTGTATGGATTGACGGAGAAAGAACAGATCCAGATATATCTGAATATCCATTAGCAAATGAAAAATTCTATATCAAATTAAATTATAGAGAAAATGCAACAAAAATAACAAATATAAAAACACAATTTAGATATATGAATGCTTGTGGTGTATATCAAGATTTACAAGGAACATATTTTAAAGCAACATGGAAAGAAAAATCAAAAGCATATTATAATACATGGACAGATGCTGAAGGAAATAGTCATAGTTCATATGATCATACAGAGTATTGGTTAAAATTAACAAGTATGAAAGAATTTCCATCACAAAGATTAGCATTAGGTATTAATGCTGCTAGATGGTATGAATATATTGAAGTAGATAGAAGATTAGATATTAGAAGTGGAAAAATAAGAATAGAAAAAGATGTTGTTGACGAAGATGGAGACGAAGTTGGTGATGTAAACAAATTCTTCTATTTTAGAGTTAATGTAGATGGAGCAATAAATTCTGGATCAGAAACAATAAAAGTTAAAGCAGGAAGTGCTGCAACATCAAAAGTTTATTATTGGATGGCAGAATCAGGAGCACCTTCATATACAGTAACAGAGATGTCAAAAGATGGATTTAGACAAGTTGATATAACAAATGATTCAGGAACTTTAAAGGAAGATGGAACAGTAAAAGTTATAGCAACAAACGTAAAAGAGAATCAAGGAAGCTTAAAGATAGTTAAAAAAGTTCAAAACAAAATTATAAATGGAAAAGAAGTAAACTTAGATGGCAAAACATTTAACTTTACAGTGACTTTAAATGGTACATTCAAATATAATGGTGTAAAATATAAAAATGCTTCACTTCCAATAACTGCTACACTTACAGTAAATGGTGGAGTGGGAACATGGAATTCTGGAACAATAAAATGGTATGGAGAAACAGCACCAACATATTCAGTATCTGAGATGAAATCAGATGAAGCAGAGGTAATTTCTATAATACCATCTTCAGGAAGTTTAGTAGCTAAACAACAAGTAGTAGTAACAGCTATAAACACACCAGCTCCAGAAAAAGCTAAATTACGTATTATAAAAACTTTAGAACATGCTGATATGTATCAAGAAGATGAAATAATGAAAATGAAGTTTAACTTTGATATTTCTGTAGATGGATATGAAACTCAAAGAATATCAATAACACCTATAAGAAAGAATAATACTTTTGTATGGGAATATACTTCAGGATATTATTTCTGGGAGCATGGAAAAAATCCAAATTATACAATAACAGAGGTTGATTGCCCAGAAGGAACAGAATTTGCTTCAGCTTCTAGCCCAGATACACAAGTATCAGTATCAGGTACATCAGTAACTGGTAAATTAGTAAGTGATGCTCAAAAAGATAATATAGTAACAAATAACATTGTAAATAGACCATCAGAAGAACATAGAGGAAGAATTGATTTAACTAAAAATGTTGTAGAAGATATTTTAGTTGATAAAGATTATAAATTTGTTGTTACAGTAAGCGGAAAATTTATTTATAAAGGTGTACAATATGTAAATAAAACAATCCAATTAACTAATGACAGTAGTGTAGAAATTACAAATGGAAATTATGATGAAAATAATTTTGTTGTAATTCATGTGGATAGCTCAAAAGTAGGAAAATGGGTATCAGATGAGTTTACATGGTATGGAAAATCAGCACCACAATTTGTAGTAGAAGAAAATACTTTAGGTGAAAATGTAATTTCTTCAGTAGAACCTTCTAAAGGATTCTTATCAGATAAAGTAAATGGTTCAGATTCTGTAAAAGTAACAGCATGGAATAGAGATGGAGGAAAATCCGGATATATTCATATTATAAAAACACTAGAAAATGCTGATAAATATTCAGTAGATTATATAAAAGAATTAGTATTCAAATTTAAAATATCAGTAGATGGATATGAACCATATATAGTTTCATTAAAACCTCAAAAGGTAAATAATACTTATGTATGGGAATACACATCAAATGCATTTACATGGAAAAAAGATGAATCACCTTTGAAATACACAATAGAAGAGATTGAAATTCCAGAAGGTGCAGAATTTGTTTCAGCAAGTTCTGAAAATGGAACACAATCAGGAACATCTATTAGTGGAGTATTAAAAGAAAGTAAAACAGATAGCTATTTAATAACTACAGATAATAGCTTTGTAAACAAACTTACAGAAAATTCAGGAGATTTAGTTATTGATAAAAAAGTAACAAGTGGATCTCTAAATGGAAAAGAATTTAAATTCAAAGTAACTTTAAGAGGAGCTTTTGAATATAATGGAGTTTCTTATGGACCAAACACTGGAAATGGAGAAGAATTAGTACTTGAAAATGTTATAGTAAAAGGTGGAGAAAGATGGAGCTCTGGAACAATAAAATGGTATGGTTTAGCAGCACCAAGTTATACAGTAGAAGAATTAGAATCTGATATTGCAAAACCAACAGCTATATTAAATGCAACTGGTTACATGAAACCAGGAGCAAATGCAACAGTTGCTACATTTACAAACGAAGCAAAAAAAGATCAAGGATATTTACAAATAACAAAACAAATTGAAAATGGTGTAACTACAGATAATGAATATACATTTAAAATTACTGTAGATGGATATGAACCATATATAGTAAAAATAAAAGCAAATCAAACATATAAATCAGATGTATTTAAATGGGATGTTGCATCTGGAGCACCAAAATACAAAGTAGAAGAAATTGACCTTCCAGAAGGTTCAAGTGTAGTAAGAATAGATAACGCTGAAGGAACATTAAGTGCAAATGCTACAGTAAATGTTGTAGCAATAAACAGAGAAGACGAGAAAAATGGTAACTTTAAAGTTACAAAAGAAATAATAGCAGATGAAAAATTACTAGATGGATTAGCATTACCAAGTTTTGATTTAACAATTACAATTTCAGGAACATTTGAAATGAATGGAGAGAGTGTTGTTAACTCAACAAGAGTAATAAATACATCACTACAAGGTGGTCAAACTTATACATCACCAAATATTAAATGGTGGGGAAATAATGCACCAACAGTTAGTGTAGTAGAAAATAATATACCAACAGGATGGAAAAATATCGGTATATCTAATAACGGAGCTGAAATAACTGATGGATTAGAAATAGTTGTAACAAACAGATTAGAAACACTTACAATAATCGATTTAACAATAAGTCTTGCTGGAGATGTATGGGAAGATAAAGCTCAAGAGCCAGATAGCAAAAATACTGAGGAATCAGTACCTAATGGAAAAATAGATGGTAATGAAGAAGGTATAGGTGGAGTAGAAGTTTATATTTATAATGGTGACGGTGGTTTAGCTACTGTATATGATGATGGAGTAGAAATTTCTCAACCTATAATAACAACAGATAATGGACATTGGGAAGCACCAAGTTTAAAAATGCAAAAAGGAACATATGATGTAGAATTTGTATATGATGGACAAACATATGAACCAACAAAATTTTTAGCAACATCAAATGGAGATGCAGGAGCATATAAAGGTGCATCTACATCAGGAAGAGATGCTTGGGCAAATGATTCAATGGCATTAGATTATGATAGACAAGATGTAAATAGTAGAGTACAAGAAGTTAAAGGAAAAACACCAATTGACGGAAATGGAAATACTACAGGAGCAGTAGTAGGAAGTAGAGGAGAACAAGCTATTAACTATGAAATGGCTTCAAGCTCTATAAATGGAAATCAAAGAATTGCATCAAAGGTAGTAACAACAAATGCAAATGGAACAGCATTAGATGTATTTAAAGCAAAAGCAAGAACATCAACAGGTGGATTAACATATCCATTTGATAATAAAATTCACTTACAAAGTTATGATACTTATATAAGTGAACTTGGATTAGTACAATACTATATGTATTCAGCAACATATAATTATTGCTTACATATAAACTTAGGACTTGTAAAAAGAGAAGAAGCAGACTTAGCTGCTACAAAAGATTTAGTTTCTGCAAAAGTAGTAGTAAATGATAGATTATTAAATTACAAATTTAATACATTAGATGATATTGGTAAAGATTGTTATAGTAGACAAACATATGCTGATGCAAACAAAATCGAATATCAATTAGGATTATATAAAACAGATTACTATTATAGAGCTGAAATATATCAAGCAAACTCTAATACAGCAGGATATGATAAATTAGAAAACTTCTATAAAAACTTAGGATTAGGAATAGATACAACAGAATTAGAAGTATATCTAACATATAAGATTAGTTTATATAACGAATCACCAACGTATTTAGCACAAATTAATACTGTAGATGACTACTTTGATAGTTCATTTGGAAAACCAATTGATACAAAAGTAGAAAGATATATTCAAACTACAGATGGAAAAGAAACAGATGAGTTAAAAGAAGTTGCAAACGCATCATACTTAACAACATCTTCAGGTGCAAAAACAGGTGTAAATTGGAATGTTACAGAAACAGGCATTAAAGGTTCTGATAAAATAACATACAATAAAATGCAAACAGAATTAAAAGATTTAAAACTTGCAAGTGGAGAAAGAGCAGACATATTCGTAACATTTGCATTAGAAAAAACTGATGTAAATGGAGTACAAAAAGCTATTGAACTTGGAACAAAATCAAATGTTGTAGAAATATCAAACTATTCAACATTTAACAGAGATGGAAGTATAGCAGGAAAAATAGATAGAGATTCTGCACCAGCAAACGTAAATATTAGAAACTACAATGAGAAATCATGGTATGAAGATGATACAGATGCAGCACCAGTATTAGAATTAACATTACTTTCTGATGATAGAAGTTTAAATGGTAAAGCTTGGGAAGATAAAGCAGAAGACGGAAAATCAGTGGGTAATGGATTATATGATAATGATGAAGCTTTAATTGGTGGATTAACAACAGAACTTATCGAAAAAGTAAAAGTAAAAGATGGCATGACATATACAGAATATGATTTCTTGTGGCCAACAAGCAAAGGATTAGATGCTTTAGGTGGAAAAACTATGGAATACTTAACAGGATTTGATAGTACTACAGAAACATCAAGAGTAGCATCAGAAAATGTAGGCGTTGGAGAGTATGGATTTACAGGTGTTCCAGTAGGAAATTATGTAGTAAGATTCTTATATGGAAATGATAAAACAAAATTAGAAGATACTTTCGGAATAACAGGTGATGCTGTAGCTTTAAAAGCAGATGGAACAAGTTATTCAGGAACAGACAAAATATTAGTAGCAAATTATGATGAAGATAAAGAAGGAGCTACAGGAGCTGTTTATAATGGTCAAGATTATAGAACAACACTTTATCAAGTAGGATTTGCAAGCACAGATTCTAATGGATATTTAAATAATGAATGGCATGATTTAGATAGCATGAGTTTAGCAGAAGCTAAAGTTTCAGATGCAAGAGATAGTGAATCAAGAAGATTAGAGATAACATCAAAATCAGAAGTTATTACAAATGTAAATGGAACAATACTTGCAACTGCAAATGATGTAGCTGGAAATCATACAGACTTATATAATGACTACTATATGTTTGCTGACACAGCTAAAATGAACTTGAATATTAGAGAATTCGGAAGTGGGGTTCAAAAAGAAGAAATTCAAGGAACAGTTTTAGAAAATGGAAGTGTAAAAATACAAGAAGAAATAATAAATTATGTAATTAATAATATTGATTGTGGATTAATTCAAAGACCTGAAACAGAAGTTGTTTTAGATAAAGAAATAAGTTCAATTAAATTAACAACAAATGATGGAAGAGTAATCTTCAATGCATCATATGATATTGATTATGTATTAAGAAATGATTTATTTGGAAGCATAGACGATAAAGTCGTAATTGCAAAAATAGATGGAAAATATCTAGTTGCTGATGTAAAATTAAATGAAGTTTCAATAGGAACTGATGTAATGCAAGCAATAGATAAAAATGAAAATAAATTAACATATATTGATGAAACAAATGGAGGAACACAAAACTTCAGATTTATCAATATAGATGATACAATATTACAAGGTACAACTATAGAACTTAACTATTTAATGACAGCATTAAATGTTGGTGAAGTAGATATGACAAGTAATATGTTAGAAAATGAAATTTCTACAATAGCTACAAATAATGGAACAAAAGTAAAAGATGAAATATTAAATTTAGCAAATAAAGTAGAAGAAGAAAGTAGAAATTCAAGTACAGTTGATAGTGTAGTTAAACTTGGAGAATACTTAGGAACAACATATTATACAGGAAATACAGGATCAGATGTAGTAGTTACTACAAAAGTTCGCCAAATTGTAGATTATGTTGATAATGATGGAATATTTGCTACAGAGAATAATATGGCACCAGACCATAGCTGGAAAAACACAAGTGTTACAGAGCTAACAGGAAGTGGATATGAAGCAGATAGATTATTAAGCAAATATATAACTACAGAAAATGAATTAATAGACAAAAATGGAGTTGCTTATATAACATCACAAAGAAATAATGTAGTCTTAAGTATAGATACAGAAGTATCAGATGCAAGAGATCAATTACACAATTCAGGATTTGAAAGTAAGTTAGTACCATTTGTTCAAGATGAAAATGCTTATAAATCACAAATTAGATTAACAATTACAAAAACAGTATCTGCTGAAGATGATGCAGACAACTTAAATTATGATAACATAACAGAGATTGTAAAAATAGAAAACTCAGTTGGTAGAAGGGATGAAGTTGCAGTTCCAGGTAATGCAAATCCAAAACTTGGAGAATTTGAAATATCACTAGAAGAAAGAGATACAAGTGCAACAGAATTAGTAACATTCACACCACCAACAGGTATTGAAGCACAAAGTATAATATCATTACAAATCTTAATAGTTATAGTTGCAGCATTAGCAATATTAGCAATAGGAATAGTAATTATAAAGAAAAAAGTATTAAGATAAGAATAAAAGTGGTAGATTATAAAATTTAAAGGCAAAATTAATTAGCAAATGCCACAGCTTTACAGGATAAACTATTACTTTAATGGTTTATCCTGTAATAGTATATAAAGAAATTTGGTGATACATATGAAGAAAATGAATATAAAAGATAGAATACAAGATGAGGAAACGAAAAAGGCATATGAAAATTATGACACTTATTTAAAGGAACTAGATATTTATACCGAGTATAGAGCTAAAATTATGAATTCTGAAAAAATAAATGTGTTTCAATTAAAAAGTATGTTTAAAAGGGCAGGAATTACTGTTGGTAGTAATAAAGAGATGGTAGCAGGTTTTAAAAAATTTATTTCATTAGCTGAAAGAGCAAGAAAGGCAAATCCAGAAATTGATTTTAAAGATATAAGTACACAAAAAGGAAGAAAAATAGTAAGTGATATAATAAGAGAATCACAAAACGAAAGTGAATTTAAGGAAGTTGATTTATTGGATGTAGCCTTAGCAGAAAATGCAGCGCTATATACGGCATTAGAATTTTACAATGAGAAAAAAGTGCCAAAAGAAGAGCTTTTAGAAGAATATGAGCTAACAGAAGAAGAATTTGATAATGCTCAAGGAAATTATGAAAAGTTTATAAAAAGTGGAATAATAGAACCATTTAATGAAATGTATAAAAGAGTTGATGGTGGCAAACCACCAGTAACAGTTGCATATGCAGCAGCAGTAGTAAATGACAGACCAGTAAATACACTAGAAGGATTAAAAAGAATCGGCACTATAGAAAGTGATAGAACATTAGTAAAATATTGCAAAGAAGTCGAAATTGAAGGAATTAGTGAAGCTGTAAAAGATCTAATAAGAAAGAATCCAAAATTTAAAGATGACCCCGATAAAGAAATAAGTAGATTAGAAAATATTGAGTATGAAAAGCGAATAAATCATGCAAAAAGATTATATAAAGAGGCAGATGGAAAAGCTAATGTGAGTATTGTTTCAGATAAGATTGCTACGCCAATTAGAGTGGAAAAAATAATAACTCATGATTTTAAAAATGAAAGAGAAAAAGCTAGTGGAGCAGAAAGATAACAAGTAAAAGCACTTACAAGGAAAAACAAAATTCTTGTAAGTGCTTTATATTATGTGCAGAACCCTACACAAATTTCCCCGTAAAAGGTATATATCTTCTTTTTTGGGGTTCTCCAAAAATTCTTTTGTTGAGAGTGTTTTATTTTGGAGAATCAAAGTGTTAATTTTTTGGTAACTTTTTGAAAGCCTTTCCTCATTAAAATCATCATATTGGTTTTCCACAAGCAAAGTACAATATAATGATAAGAAATCGGAGGCTTCCCGCTCTGATTCAAATTCTAAAATCTTTTGAATCTTAAAATCTAAAGCTTTAGAGTAAAAATCAGAGCTGGTCAATTTATTGTAAATCTCGTTTCCTGTCATAATACCTCCGCTTAAGTTGTAGTTGTAACATGTTAATAAGTTTCCAAACATCTCTCGTCAAGTTCAACCATTACAATAGGACCATTGCAATAATAGATATAGCTTATTACCGGATCTTTCAGAAAGTCTTCGGAAGATATTTTTGTTTTGGTTTCGAATAACTCGACAATTTTTTTGTAAATTCCAAGAAGTTCCTCATTGTCACATTCCCGAATAAGCCACTCTGTACGTGCCGCATAGCTTGCTAAAAAATCGACAGCAGTTTCATGTGTATCAAAGGTATACCAGCTTTCATTTTCTTTAAAGTCTAAAATCTGAGCTGTTAACCGTATATCAGTTACCTTGTTTAAAATGTTACCGCTTGTTAATTTTTCCATTGTATCATCCTCCAAAATTAATTTTCAATATTCAGTTATTATAATTATACCATTTTATACAAGTTTATGTCAACTTCTATAAATGCATAAGTTCTTCAGGCTAATCAATAAGATGTTATGCTTTTTTTGAAATTTATATACTTGAGTACCATATACAGTTAATAATCTTTTTTCTTGATTTCTATGTATAATAAAAAATGATATAAGTATTTTGTCATTTTCGTCATAAATACTTGTGTTTTTGGCATAAATGTAATAAAATAAAGAAAAATTATCACAAATTGTAAATAACTTTTTATATGTACAGATTTAAAATGACAAAATCTTTTTTTATGTTGTGATTAAATATGTATATATTAAAAGTGAGAGGTGGTTAAGGATGTTTCAAAATATTGCAGATATGAGTCGGAGCAGAAGAAAATATTAATAAAGAATCTAATAATATTAAATATAGATTAAAAGAAATTTTTAAGTATCAGAATATAATTATATATGTTTTAACTTTATTTATGTCTACATTATCAATTAATAATGATGTTTTTCCGTTTGGACTAGCAATGATAGCAGCATGTGTTGGAGAAACACTACCAATCATAGGAGTATTTTTAATGGCTTTGATTGGGACAAGTATTGGAGGAGGATTTAGTGCTTTAGGCAATTTTATAGCAACTAGTATAGTGTATTTTATATTAGTTCTATTTTTTAGAGCAAAAGTAGCAGTAGATGAAAGAAATGAAGTTGTAAAGACTGGTGGCAAGCTATTTGTTGCATCTACAATAGTTAGCCTAGTAAGTTCATTTACAGGAATTTTTTTGATGTATGATGTTTTTATGGCAATAATATCTTCTGCAATAACTTATGTGTTTTATAAAATATTTGTAAATGGATTAACACTTATAAAGAGCTTTAAAGTAAAAAAAGCATTTACAATAGAAGAATTAATAGCAGGAGTTCTTATAATTGCTGTTGCAAGTACTGCTCTAAATAATTTAAGTATTTTTGATTTAAATATAAGTAATATAATAATTATATTTATGATTATGGTACTTGGATGGAAACATGGAATGATGATAGGAGCTGTAGCTGGAATTTCAATAGGACTTGCAGTAAGTTTTATAGATGGTACAAGCTTTATACAAATATCAATGTTTGCAATATCAGGAATATTATCAGGATTTTTAAATAGATTTGGAAAAATAGGTGTAATAGTAGGATTTATATTAGGAAATGCAATACTTACATATTGGGTAAGAGGTGCATCAAATATTATACTTTATTTTAGAGAAATTTTTATTGCATCAATAGGACTTTTAGTAGTACCAAGTAAAATAAAAATAGAGATAGAGGATTTAGTTGGAAGAACTAAATTAATAGAAAATACAGGAGACAACAGATTAGAAGGAAAGAATGAAGAGGTATCAGAAAAATTGAAAACAATTTCTGATATGTTAGGTGAGCTAACAAATTCGCAAAATAAAGATGAAATAGAAGAAAATGAAAATTTTATTCAAGATTTTTTAGATAATTTTGAAGAATTAAAAGACAATATATTTTATGAAGAAATATCAAATGAAGATACAGGAATAGCAAGAGATATATGTACAGTGTTAAAAACAAATGATATTTTATTAGATAATGACTTAGTTGAAATATTAAAAGAACACAATAACTATGTGATTATGAGAGACGAAAACATAAAGAATGATTTGCAAGAAGTAGTGAAAATAGCAAATAGAACATTAAAAGTTTTTCAAATTAATAAAGCAAAAGAAGAAGAAAGAAAAAGCAATATAGAAACAATGAATCAAGGATTGAAAAGTGTAACTAAAGTTATAGACCGTGTAGCAGAAGAAATAAAAGAAAACAAGGTAAGTGAATTTTTTAAAAAAGAACAAGAAATAGAAATGCTATTAAAAAGTAAAAAAATAAATATTGAAAACTGCAAGATGAAAAAAATTAAAAATGAAAAATATATTGTAGAACTAAAATTAGATTATAAAGATATGAAAGTTAGAGAAAAAGATGTAACCACTAATATAAGTGATATCATATCAAAAAGTATAGGTAGTAAAGTAGTTTTTCAAAGAGATAGAATAGATGAAGAAACTAAGGAATATAATCAAGTATATTCAAGTGAAGATAAATTTGTATTACAAGTGGGAAGTGCAAAAATAACAAAAGATGGAAGTGAAATTTCAGGAGATTGTAGTTTACAAATAAAATTAGCTGATGGAAAGTATTTACTAGCAATTGCAGACGGAATGGGAAGTGGTGAAAAGGCAAGAGAATGTAGTAAAGTTACTTTAAGATTAGTAAAACAAATGTTATCAGCAGGATTTGATAAAGAAGAATCAGTAGAAATGATAAATTCAAGAATGAATTTATCATCAAATTCTGAAATTTACTCAAGTTTGGATATGTCTATATTGGATTTATATGTAGGAAAAATAGAAGTTTTAAAGAGTGGAGCTTGTAATACTTACATAAAAAATAGAAAGAATATAGAAAAAATTAAAGCGGAAAGTTTACCAGTTGGAATTGTCAATAATATAGAATTAAAGTCACAAACTATTGATATATCAGATGGGGATATCATGGTAATGTGTAGTGATGGAATATTAGAAGCCAAAGATGACACAAAAAAGGAATGGATGGAAGAATTTTTAAGAAATGTTAGTACGAATAATGTACAAAAATTAGCTGATTTAATTTTAGCTGAGGCAATAGATAATAGTTATGGGATAGCTCAAGATGATATGACTGTTATTGTAAGCAAAATTATGAAAAAGAAATAAAATAAAAAATATCTATAATTGGGTAAATAATTATAGATATTTTTTGTTTTAAGTTATATATATATTTAATGTATGTTATTATTTTGTTCTTTGCTAGTCAATTATGGATTTAAATTGCTTTGAGATGTTTTATATTTATATGTTATTAAAGATATTTTAAACTTCCATAAGTTGTGCATTACTTAATTCTAATATAATAATTGATTTTATATTAATATAATAGTATATATAGTTATATTAGTTTTAATTTCTTTAAGAATCTTATTGAAGGCTCATTATGTTTGTAATTTAAAAATTCATCTTTTGAAATCCATAATAGTTCTTTTGCATCAGAGCTAGCTATACCTTCAAAATCTTTTATTTCTGCTGTATATCTTAGAAATATCAATTGTGTTAATTTTCCTTTATATGTTGTAATATCACTATCAAAATCGAAAGGTGTAACTTTATCTAAATTTATATTTACTTCTTCTAAAGCTTCTCGTTTGATAGCTTGTTCAGGTGTTTCATTATTCTCGATTTTTCCACCAACAATATGTAAGCAATCTTGATACACTCCACCTTTTTTGTCTTGTTTTATAAATAGATATTTATCTTTACACTTTATTAATACACTAACGAATAATTTATTTGGTATTTCGTTTATATCGTCAAATTCACTAATTAAAGTTTCACAAATATTTGCAGTAGCATTTGGTTTAGCTAAAGATTTTGCATTTTTTTTCATAAGTTTCATTTTATCAATGTCTCGAGAAAGTTCTTTTAAAGATCTAGCAATACTATCACCTTTTTTTATCCAAATTGCAACTCCATTATTTACTAGAAACTCAGCATTTTCTTCTTCTTGACCAGGAATAGGATTTATAATAACAATAGGAAGTTGCGACACTAAACATTCTGTTATAGTAAGTCCACCTGGTTTTGTTATTACACCAATAGAAATATTCATAAGTTCAGGAACTTTATTTGTATATTCAACTATTTTTACTCTATCTGAAGAATTTGTAAGTTCTACTAAATCTCTGAACTTTTTATTCATTTTTTTATTTTTTCCGGAGATAGCAACTATTTGAAGATCTTTAAACATTCTAATCAATGCTTTTAAAACCATATATGTGGTATTTCTTCCTAGACCAAATTCACCACCAGCAAAAAATAAAACGGTTTTTTTATCTTCAGATAATTCAAATTCTTTGTAAATTTCAGCTTTTTTAAATTTAGCAGAAAATCTTTCGGAAACAGGTATTCCTGTTACAAAAATTCTCTCATCATGTACACCTTCAATAATCATATCTTTTTTCATTTGCTCATTAGAAACAAAGAAATAATCAACAAATTGATATAATACTAACCATTGAGCATGAATATGATAATCAGTTAAAACAGTTGCAAGCTTACAATCAATTTTTCCTTTTTTCTTAAGAATAGCGCACATTTGAGTTGCAAAAGGATGTGTTGATATAATTAAATCTGGTTTAAAGTCTTGAAGAAGCATGTTTAATTTATAAGACATTAATTTATTTGTAGTATTACTAATATGTGATAAAGCACCATTTTGAGAATTTTTATATACATGTTTCCATGCCCAAGGTGCTTTTTTAGCAAGTTCTTTGTAAGCTTCTGTTGAAACTTTATTAATATATTTATTTATGTATTCTATACAATCTACTGTTTTTACTTCAACATGATCTTTATAGTTTTCTGTTAAATATGAACTTATAGCTTTAGCTGCTGATAGATGACCTCCACCATAAGAACCATAAAATACAAGTATTTTTTTCATTTTTTTTACTTCTCCTTAAGTAAAATTCGAGCTAATTATAACACTAATTTGCCTAGAATTCAAGAAACTTAAGAAAGCTTTAATATGTGAAATTTTTATGTATGAGCAAAATATAGTATTGAAGAATATTAAAAGGGATAGTATAAGGAGTGGTTCTCCATTCTTATTTTACAAAAAAGAGATATGTGGTTAGCATATCTCTGGTAATATGAGTGCATTTAATTTGACTTGCATAAACTATATTTATTATAGTATATAAGCTTAGATTATCTAAGCGTTTTTTTATGTATTTTTATAAAAAAGAAATTAGTAATCAAAATGAAAAAAACGTAAAAAATAGTGTTTGCGTAAAGAAAGTGCAAAAAGCACTTAAAAATGTAAAAATATTTTTATATGCAAAATTTAAAAAGTGGTGTATATTTGGATAAAAGAAAACAGAAAATGAGCAATAGTTTTGAGGTGAGATCTTAAAAATGCTCAAATTCAAAACATTATTTGGAAGTGAGATTCAAAAATAATGAAAATAAAAAAGTATTGTTTTGGAGTGAGATTCCAAAATAATATGTTCTATAAATAAAAGTATTACTTTGAGGTGAGATCTTGTAAGTGATATCAAAAGCTTTTATTTATTAGATTTAATTTTTTTAAAATTTATATAAAGATTTTTATATAAATGAACAAGTGAATTAAACTTTTAATTAGAGTATAGTTCAAAGGTAAAAAGAGGAGAGTATGTGATTATGAATAAGAAAGGTTTTTATACTAAGATTATGTTAATCTTAGTGCTTGTATTAATTGCGTCTACATTTATGCAAACAATTAGTATTGCTATAGAAAGCATAAATAGTGTAAATAATACTTTACAAGAAGAAAAGAATAATCAAGTAGAAGAAATTTCACAATTAGATAATGATAGTGAGAAGAGTTTATTATCTAATAATATAAGTGAAACTTCTTCTGCTGAAAATATAGAGAAGACCGAACTAAGTGAAGCAGAGGCCACCTTAATAGCAGAAGATGAAAAAAATGCAGCAGAACAAATAGTTTTTAATCAATTAGAAGTAATTAAAACTACTAATGTAACTAATGTTCTAAGAGCTGCTGCAAGTTTTACTTTAACTGGTGAAGTTAAGTTAGATGCAGCGAATGGTAAAGGTGGTGTGTACTTAGA
>CANEHB010000005.1 GCA_947427205.1 uncultured Clostridium sp. | reverse complement strand
ATTTTGCCGTCGCAATTCGAAAGAAAAAAATTTTCGAATTGCGGTACGAGCGAAGATTTTGCCGTCGCAATTCGAAAGAAAAAAATTTTCGAATTGCGGTACGAGCGAAGCGAGTATAGGAGGAATTAATATGGAAGAAAAATGGTTTAATTTACCAGAAAAAGAAGTAATTAAAAAACTTGAAACAGATGCAGAAAAAGGTTTAAGTTCACAGCAAGTATCTAAAAGATATGAAAAGTATGGACGTAATGAACTAAAAGCAAAATCTAAAAAAACACTATTTCAAAAATTTTTAGAGCAATTTAAAGATTTTATGATTATAGTTTTAATCATTGCAGCAATTGTTTCAGGTGTTGTAGGAATTCAGCAAGGAGAAGGAATTGCAGATACATTTATAATATTAATAGTAGTAATAGTAAATGCAATTATAGGTGTAGCACAAGAAAACAAAGCTGAAAAGTCTTTAGAGGCATTACAGAAGTTAAGTAGTCATGTTGCTAAAGTAATGAGAGATGGAAAATTAACTGTAGTTCAATCAGCAGACTTAGTTCCAGGAGATATTGTTTTATTAGATACAGGAGATTATATTCCAGCAGATTTAAGAATAATTGAAGCAGTGAATTTAAAATCACAAGAATCAGCATTAACAGGAGAATCAGTACCAGTTGAAAAAATATCAGATACTATTGAAGATGAAAATATAGGAATAGGCGACAGAAAAAATATGTTATTTTCTTCAAGTTTAGTAACATATGGAAGAGGAAAAGGCATAGTAGTTGAAACTGGTATGAAAACAGAAGTTGGTAAAATTGCTAAAATGATAAATGAAACAGAAGATAGCCAAACACCACTTCAAATTAAATTAAATAATTTAGGTAAAACATTAGGTATAGTTGCATTAGTTATTTGTGTAATAATATTTGGAGTAGGAATTTTATATGGAAAAGCGCCACTTAATATGTTTATGACTGCAGTTTCTTTAGCAGTAGCAGCAATTCCAGAAGGATTAGCAGCAGTATCAACAATAGTTTTAGCAATAGGTGTACAAAGAATGGTAAAAAGAAATGCAATAGTAAAAAAATTACCAGCAGTTGAAACATTAGGTAGTGCATCTGTTATATGTTCAGATAAAACAGGTACATTAACACAAAACAAAATGACAGTAAAAAAAGTTTTTACAAATGGAGAATTAGTGGATTTAGAAAGTATTAAAGAATTTAATGATGAATTAAATCTATTATTTGAAGCTAATATGCTTTGTAATGATACAAAAGAAGCAGAAGATGGAACACTAACTGGAGATCCAACAGAAACAGCATTAATTGATATGGGTAATAAAATGAACTTTAATTTAGAAAATTATCCAAGAATTGCAGAACTACCATTTGATTCTGATAGAAAATTAATGACAACAGTTCATAAAGTTGGAGAAAAATTTGTAGTTTACACTAAAGGTGGTGTAGATGAATTATTAAAATGTTGCAGTTCATATCAAAAGAATGGAGAAGTTTTAGCTGATTTAGATAATTATAAACAAAGAATACAAGATTGTAATAAAAAAATGGCAGAAGGGGCTTTAAGAGTTCTTTCAGCAGGATATAAAATAGTAAATCATCCTTTATCAGATGAAGATATTAAGAAGTTAGAAACAGGATTAACATTTATTGGTATGGTTGGAATGATAGATCCACCAAGAGAAGAAGCAAAAGAAGCTGTAAAGAAATGTATATCAGCTGGAATAAAAACAGTTATGATTACAGGAGATCATAAAATTACTGCAACAGCAATAGCTAAAGAATTAGGTATATTAAAAGATGAAAAAGAAGCAATAACAGGTAGCGAATTAGAAAAAATGACAGATGAAGAACTTGCAAAAAAAGTAAGAAATATATCAGTTTATGCAAGAGTTTCACCTGAACATAAAGTACGTATAGTAAAAGCATGGCAAGCTAATGGAGAAATTGTTGCAATGACAGGTGATGGTGTAAATGATGCACCTGCACTAAAAAAAGCAGATATTGGATGTGCAATGGGAGTTGTTGGAACTGATGTTGCAAAAGAAGCAGCTGATGTTATTTTAACAGATGACAATTTTGCAACAGTAGTATCAGCAGTTGAAGAGGGAAGAAGAATATATAATAATATATTAAAAGCAATAGCATTTTTATTATCAAGTAATGTTGGAGAAATAGTTGTATTATTTTTAGCAATATTATTAACACCAGTATTTGCAAGCAAATTTGGAATTACGTCAGAATATATTAATGAATTAGATGTTTTATTACCAGTACAAATATTATGGATAAATTTAGTTACAGATTCACTTCCAGCATTAGCATTAGCAGTTGATCCAGCAGAAAAAGGAATAATGAAAAAGAAACCAATGAAAAATACAAAAGGTATTTTTACAAAAGGAATGGCTTGGAGAATTGTATATCAAGGAATTATGATAGGATTACTTACATTAGCAGCTTTTGTATTAGGTCTTGCAACAGAAAATGTATCAGTACCAGAAAAAATAGCTATAGGAGAAACTATGGCATTTACAGTACTTGCTCTTTCAGAACTTGTGCATGTATTCAATATTAGAAATAATAAAGAATCAATCTTTAAAACTAATCCATTTAATAATGGAAAATTAATACTAGCAATAGTAGTATCAGCAACGTTAATGATAACAGTTTTAGTAGTACCAGCATTAAGAGATATATTTGGAATAGCAGTTTTACCATTACACAAATTAGAAGAAACAATAGCTTTAGTATTTGCTCCATTACTAATTGTTGAAATTTTCAAATTATTAAAGATAAATTCTACTAAAGATGAATAGAAATGATATGTAAGTAAAATTAGATTTATATTTTTAGTGAACGAATATGAAATAATAAAATTATAAATAGGGTTTTTATCTATAATAGATAAGAACTCTATTTATTAATGGAATAAAATATTGTATAAGTTTTATAATAAATATTAATATTCGACATTATACGTTAAAAAATGTCATTAAATACTTGAATTTTTAATTAAATGCTATATAATAATATAGTCGAGAGAGATAAGAAGAGGAAAATAAAAATGTTATATGGAATGAATGACGAAGAATTAGGATTAGTAAAAAAAGAAAAATTAAATATAAAGAAAGTAATACTTGTTATAGCTATTATTATAATAGGTTTTTTAATAATGTTTTCTAGTTTTTCAATTTCATATAATATAATAAATAAAGATAAAATAAAATCTTCAGAATTAGGTAAAGAGGAAAAAAGTCAAGATATTGAAAAGAAAAAATCTAGCAAAAAAGATAAAAATGAAGTAATAGCTTATGAAGGAAATCATTTTCAAATAGCAGAGCATAATATAGAAATGGAAATTATGCCAGTACAAAGAGAAAATGCACATCAGCTTATAAAAGATATATATGCATCTGATGAAAAACAGGTATATTTAACATTTGATGATGGACCATCAAGAGATGTTACACCACAGATATTAGATATATTAAAAGAAAATGATGTAAAAGCAACATTTTTTGTACTTGGAGCAAGAGTTGATTTATACCCTGATACTTTAAAAAGAGAGTTTGCAGAAGGACATTATATAGCTAATCATGGATATTCACATGATTATAAAAGAGTATATGAGAGTAAAGATACTGTATATCAAGAATATGTAGAATGTGAAAATTCAATAAAAGGTGCATTAGGAAACCCAGATTTTAACACATATTTATTTAGATTTCCAGGTGGTTCTAGTGGTGGACATTATGAAAGCATAAAAGCAGAAGCTAGACAATTATTTTTAAATTATGGAGTTGCTTATACTAACTGGAATTGCTTAACAGGTGATGCTGAAAACAAAAAAACGAAAGAAGCTTGTATGCAAGAAATGCTTGATACAAAAGGAGATAAAAATAGTATAATTTTACTTATGCATGATGCAAATGACAAACAACAAACTGTTGATGCATTACCTGAAATAATACAGTATTATAAAAACGAAGGCTATACTTTTAAAACATTTTATGAGATATTTAAATAGAGAATAAAAGAGTATATTATAGTAATTGCAAAATACTAAAAAATATCTTTTTCAAATAAAAAAGTGCTAATTTATTATTAAAATTAGCACTTTAAAATTATTTATCAAGAGTAATAGTATATCTATAATCATATAAACTAAAATCAGTATGATAATCATGTTCAAAATTTTCTTTAAAAGCAAATTTTATTGTACATGTATTATAAGAATCTATTAATTCATCTGGAATAGAAGAATATAAATAGTATTTTACACTTCCTAATGGTTTTACATTATGTCCATAAAAATCATTTCCACCATTATCATCAACTAATTGTGCTCTATATGTATATTTATTATCGAAAATCATTTCAGCATATATATCTTGAACATCATAAGAATTTCCACTAATATTTTTTAAAGAACCTGTAAGATAGAAGTATTTTTCTCCTTCGGTATCTTTTACATATGAATATACTCCAGAAGTATCTGTTGGGTATAATTCTTCAGAACTAGAAGCTGAATCAATTGTCATATCTACAAATTCTGTTGATATTGTATCACCATAGTTTACAGTTTTAAATTCTATTTCTTTTTCTGTACTAGTATCTTTATTGTCATCAGTATTTTGTACTTTATTACTTTGATTTTTTACAACTTCATTGATATCTAGTACTGGATTAGTAGGTTCATTTTTGTTAGTACATCCTGTTAGTGTAAATAAGATTGTAGCTAAAAACATTAGTAATGCAATATAAATTATTATTTTCTTTTTCATAAAATCCTCCAATTTTTTAATTTTTATATAAAAAATATTATCATAAATAAAATTTTATTACAACATAATATCATTTAATGTTGATATAATTTTATAAATGATAAAATTATATGACTGTTTTTGAAAAATAAAAGGACGCATAATTATTATATATGATATAATGTAATAATCAAACAAAACATTGTAAGATGCAATAATATGTGTCAAGAAATGCTATTTTTTGCTTGTTGCAACTTCAAGTATTTTTAAATTGAACTCTTTTGGGTTATTATTCTTCTATAAAATTTAATTTTTCTATTGTTTCACTACCAATTACATCTTTAGCAAGTTCTAATAACTCATTCCATAATAGAATATGACCTCTATGATGAGCATCTATTCCATATACTACTTTAATATTATAATTAGAAGCAATATCCCAAAACTCTTTATAGGGATAAGCAACAGCAGATAATTTTTTACGTTGTTCTTCAATAGGTAAATTATTTAATTTTTTATTTTCATAATATGTTCTATTAAATATATTGTTAAGATTTATTTCTAAAGGAACATTATATTTTTCAGAAGCAGAACAAATAATATTTGCAACTTTACTTTCAATATCTCCAAAACTTTTTCTGTTTAACATATAGATGTCTGGATGTGCAATTATATCAGGTATTTGTAGCTTCATTGCTGTTTCAATGTATTCAGAATATTTAATTAATTCGTCATCAGAAAAATTGTGACTACCAAATATTAATAAATCAGATTTATCATTATTATATATAAAATGTTGACCTAAAATTATTTTATCTGATTCTGATTTTAATTCTTTTAAATTTTCTTCGTCACCTGGTAAATATTCAACTTCAAATCCAGTTTGAATTTCTATTTTATCCACATATTTTTCTTTTAATTTTTTTATACTATCAAGGTATTCAGATTTTTGACTATATTCCATACGAATATTAGGTCTTGCATCTATTATATTTTTTTCTGGGCAATGGTCAGTAAATGCCATTTTTTTAAATCCCATTTTTATAAAATCAAGTATATATTCCTCGTCAGAAAGATCTAAATCAGCATGTAAACATCTATAAGTATGAGTATGATAATTAAAATTTTGCATACTAAATTCCTCCATTTTTTTATATTTATAATATTATCATAAAAATAGTAAATTTACAATAAATATACAATTTACATAAAGATTTACTTTTTAAGATAATTATGGTATAATTAAAGTTATGACTAGATGAAAAATGCTTGGGATTAATACAGCCTTATCATAGGGCAGTATGTTTTGCGTGGGAAAATGGCATTAATCATATAGTATGTATTGGAACATTGATAATTGAAATGATTTATGAAAGAAGAAGGAGAAAAAGAGATGAGGGCAAAAGGAAAGAGAACAGTATTGATGATAGCACTTGCAATTTCGGTATTATTTTGTGGGTGTACAGGAAATCGCCGGAATTCGGAAGGAAAAGACATAGCGGATTCAGAAGTTGTTTATCAGATTGAATCAGCAGAGGATCTTTCTACTGACGAATCTGAAACTGTGACAGGCAAGACGAGCTTTACCAACGAGACAAGTGAAGCAGAAAATGTTGTGGCAGATGAACTGGAAACCATAATAGATCTTGTTGGAAGGGATGATTTTGTAATTGGTACCAATGAAAGTTGGGGAGTGGAGATAATTGATAATTTAATCCCCATTGTTCCTGATGAATATGAAGGTATCTTGGTAAATTACACCATGCCATACACAGACAAAAACGGAAAAGAAATTCAGCGTACTTATGAAAATGTAGCATTTGTTGACGTCAACAGCGAATATATCGATTATGATAAGTATTATATGACAAGTGATATAGTTGAGGTTGACGGAGAGCAAATGTCAGGATTTTTCATTTGCGAAAATGAAAATATGTACTTTCTGGAGCATAAAAAAGGTGAAGAGGTTGTAGAACGATTTTACCTTAACATCAAACTTCCAGAGATGTATTATATGCACGTTGCAGCACATAATGAAAAAGCAGCCTTAATTTGGGCTGGCAGCTATCTTTTTACTTATGAGTTTGAAAGTGAAAAGTGTAGTATTATCACAGATTCATCGCTCAGTTTTGACAGCCCAGTTGAAGATGAACTCTATTTTACAGATTGGAGTCATACAGAATATGTAAGCAATTGGGCAGAAAACAACGAGGCAGTAAAAACAGGACGGAAAGTCGTAACATATTTCTACAACTGTGATATCAAAGCGATTGAAGACGAAGTGGTGCAGGCAAATTTCTCAGCAATACAGGAGGCAGCCAAGAATGGAAAGCTGGACAAAGATTATATAGGTGATAAAGGATATGATATATATAATGATTGCTTATATGATTGGCATATAGAAAAAGGCTTTTTAGGAAATATACATTTGCCTTATGCCAGCAACGAATCTGGTTACTGTGTATTTGATGAGTTTAGATCTTGTTGGGAAGTAGATAAGAACAAACTCACATTATATAGATTCGGAGATATTGTACGCAAGTACGATATTGAAGAAGGTAGCTGGGCTATTATCGACAGTAGTCTGGCTGTAACAGAGAAATTAGCACATGCAGATGATGATGCAATAATTTCTGCTGAGACATTTGATAAGCAAATAGTTGTAGCAGATGTATTACTGCTTAATACAACAGATAATTGTTTATATCACCTTAGCGATATAGAAGGTAGAGTAGATATTACGGTTGTAGCAGAAGACGTCCAGGACTGCTTTGCATCATATGAGAATGCTGGAATAGTATATTGGCTTGATGGTAAAGATAATGCCTATGAACTGTTTTGGGTTGTTGATGATGATAGCATTATTATCGGAGAAAACGCTGTAGGAATTGCTAAAAACCATGGCGAGACAGCAGGATTTATCGTGAAGCCCGAAGATTCCAGATGCAATGCCATAACTGAAGGATATCACTTATGTACACAGTATGGAAAAGACTGGCTGAATCAGGATCAGACGAGTGCGGCATGGGCTCTTGAATATGATTGGGATTAAATCCATTTAAGATCATAGTATTGGTTTTTTTGAAGTTTTAGTTTTTTTTCACAATTCTTTCTCACGCACAGGAAACACTTGTAATTGCATAATAGCAATGCAAGTGTTTTTTGTTTGGAATAGAGTAAAAATTATTTTTAGTAAAAGAATATGTTATATGGTTGATTGATTTTTTTAGAATTATATGATAAGTATTATGATAATATAAAATTTATTTAATATTAGAGAAAAGAGGAAAATAATATGAAAAAAGCATTTATGTCATTAAAATTTCATGATGGAAAAGAAGATAAGAAAAAAATTGATGATTTAACAAATGCTCTTTTAGAAGCAGGAATTCAAAATGTTGTTATGGCACGTGATGTGGAAAAATATGGAGAAGCAGTATTGCCAGAAGGAGCAAAGTTAATGCCAGATTATGCTTTCCCAGCTATGAAACAATGTGATATGCTAATAGTTGAATTTTCAGAAAAAGGAGTAGGGCTTGGAATAGGTGCTGGATATGCTTATGCAATAGGTTTGCCTATTTATGTAATAGCTAAAACAGGAAGTGATATTTCATTAACTATACAAAATTTAGCTAAAGAAGTTATATTTTATGATAATGAGATTGAACTTACAGAAAAGTTTAAGAAGATAGTAAATTAGAAAATGTAGATATTACAAATACTTTTGAATAAAAATAAAGAAAGATGAATTTTAAGCAAATTCATCTTTTTCAACTTTTTTTGGTGTGATATAGATGATTTGTTAAGCTGTGTCCTAAAAATAGTCAACTGGACTATTTTTGCCTTCACTTTGTTCAAGATACGTCTTTTTCAAGTCCTCATATAATTTTATTTTATAAACAAAAAAGAAGTAGTTTTTCTTTTACTACTTCTTTTGGTGCGGTAGAGAGGACTTGAACCCCCACGGTCTCCCACTAGATCCTAAGTCTAGCGCGTCTGCCAGTTCCGCCACTACCGCATGCAAATTACAACAATTATAATAGCATAAATCTGTAATTTTTGTCAATACCTTGTTTATAAATATTTTAATTTATAACTGTTAATATATATTATAATATGACTTTAAATTTATATAATTTACTAATTAATAAATTATATAAATCTTTTTTAGAAAAATGCAACGAAAAAGTTTTTTGTGGTAATATATAATTGAATTTAAGTTATAAGAAAGAGCAAAAAAAGATGCATAAATTTATAGAAAAATATTTTGAAAATGATATATTGCAAATTGAAGTGCTAATGGAGGACTATAATAACTATATACAAACTATAATTAGAAATTATAACATGGATTTTGAAGAAGAAGACCTAGAAGAAATAGTATTAGATGTATATCTTACACTATGGAATAATCAAAATAAATTGATTAGAAGTGCAGATATGTCACCATATATAGCAGGAGTTACTAAGAATTTAATAAAAAAGAAGACTAGAACTAAGAAAAAGTTGGATAATATTGAAGATTATGAAGAAAAACTTGTTGATTTAAGCAATATAGAATTAACAGTATCATTTAATGAAGAAAATAGATTTATAAAAAAACAAATAGATAAGTTAAAGGAAGAGGATAAAGATATTTTTATATCTTATTATTATGATGAAAAAAATATTAAAGAGATTGCTGTAATGTATAATATATCTGAGTCAAAAGTAAAGTCAAAATTGTTTAGAACTAGAAAAAGATTAAAAAAGATTTTAAAAGAAGGAGGATATAGTTATGATAGATAACAAAGAATTATATGAAAAATTTAAAATGAATATTGCTATATCTAATTTTCAAAAAGAAAATTCTAATAATCCTAAAGAAAAAATCTTAAAAATAGTAGCAAGTTTTGTTTTAGTAATAGGTGTAACAGGAGGTTTAGCATTTGCTGCCCCATCAGCTTTAGAGAAAATTTGGAAAGAACCCAAAACATATGGTCTAAACGAAGTTTCTAATTATACAATATCAGAAGAGGAAAAGAAAAAATGTATTACTGAAGAAGAAGCAAGTAATTATGCAAAAGACTATTTGAATAAAATGGGATTTGATGCAGAAAAAAATTCAAATAGTAATTTATATAGAGATTATAGCAAATCAGAAAATATATGGAGCTTTAGTTGTGATTTTGCATCTATACAAATAGATGCGGAGAATGGAAATTTAGTATTTGTTAATTGTCCAAGCTATGCTTATAAAATACCATATAATTATGGTATTGATAGAGTTGAAGCTAGAAAAGTTGCAAAAGAATTGCTAGAAAAATTTAATTTTCAAGAAAAAGATGCAGAATATGAACTTGTTTCTTTGAGAAGAAATGATGAACCAGAAGAAGATGCTTGGATTTGGTATGCTGAATTTTATAAAAAGTATGGTGACTTACTAAATGAGTATGAATATATATCAATAGGATGGATTCCTACAATAAATGGTATTTATAATTATGGAGTAGGAAGAGATAAATATGAAAATAACGAGCAAGTAATTACTGAAGAAGAAGCAATAAAAATAGTAAAAAATAAAGATAGCAAAATAGAAAAAGAAAAGCAAATAAAAAATATTGAAGCTGAGTTAAGAATTAAAAAAATGAATGAAAATGTATATTTAAGAGAACATTTTAAAGAAGAATATGAAAAAGGTACATTAAATTTGGAGAAAACAGGGGAAAATACTTATAGATTAAAAGAAGATTCTGTATTTTATAAAACAGAAGAAAGAGTGAGAAAAGTTTGGTGTGTAGTAGTTGAATATGATGTGGAAAATTCAATGAGTGCATTTTCATATTTTGTTGATTCAACAACAGGAGAAATTATAGGTGGTGAAAAGGGAAGTATATTTGAAAGTGAAGATGGATTAAGAAATGACCCTCATAATGTAATAGAAAAATAATTTATTAGTTTATAAGAATAATTATGTCGAGCCTAAGATTTTCTATTAAATACAAATTTAAAGAAAATTTTAGACTCGTTTTTTATTTAGCAGGAAAGTCCTTTGAACTTCCTACTAAATAAAGCCTTCGGCAAATTTGCACACGATTTTGTTACACAAAATTGGCGCTTAGAACAAATATGTGGACGATTCAGCAAAGTTTTGTATTTTGTATATTAGATATAGTCCACTTTGTTCTATATACAGAAAACTTGAAATATTAAGCATTTCATGATAAAATATTAACTGAATTTTATAAAAAGAGAAGATAGAAAATGGATTATTTATATTTAAAGTGGTTTGATTATAAAACAAATAAAAAATATGTTATTGGAGCATTATATAAAAAAGATGGAAAATATTATTTTAAGCTTGTGAAAGATTATTTAAAATTGGCAGAAAAGATTGATTTTCCAAGCAATACAATTCCATTTAATAATGAAAATAAAATATATGAAAGCAAAAATCTTTTTTCTATATTTAAAGTAATGTTACCAGATATAAATAAGTTTTCAGAAGAAGAATTAAAACAATTATTAAAAGAATACAGTTTAGATACTTATGATGAATTTGAGTTATTAAAAGCTACAAAAGGAAATTTAAGATTAGATAATTTTAGTGTAGAAGGAGAAATTTAAAGTGGAAGAATTAAAAGATATGAAAATATGTAATCAAGATGAATATGAATTAACATATAGAGCAATAGGACCAGATAATATTATGCATCAAGTAGTATATAATAATTCAAAACATAAAAATGGATATATACATAATAAAAACTATACAGAAGATGATAGTTTTTATGCACCATATTTAGTATATAAAATTGGAAAAAAAGTAGGGGTAAATGTTCCAGAAACAGAGCTAGGAGTAATATTACATTTGAATATAGATAAAGATTTTTATAGAGATTCTTTTTTTGAATCTTCAATTGTATATGATAATAATTTAGGTGATATGAAAGGTTTAAGATTTAATCAAGGATTTTCACATGTAGCACCTGATGTAATTCAAGCAATATATCTTACAGAAAATGAGGGAATTGCAAATAAAAGAAGAGAAGAAATGCGTGGAAATGCTACTAAACAAACTATAGATGATTATGTTAATTCTTATACATATTTTTTAACAACAAGAGGTTCAAAACCAAGAGAAGAATATTCAAAAAATGAAATAGATGAAATAAAGCAAGAACTTATTGATAGAGCATTATTTAGTTTAAAGTTTGGGTCACATGGAAATTTTGATATTACTTTATTTAATCATAAAGATGCAAAATTAGATCCTTATTATATATCTAGTAGAAATATGTTTTCTTTAAATGTTTCAAATGAAGAATGGTTAAATGAAAGTTTATCAAAAGATGATGATGAATTTAGAAAAGTAATGAAAGTTGAATATAGACCACAATATGGACTTACTCCAAATGTTTTTGTACCTGAAACAGGAGATGTTGTAAGATATATTTTTGAAAAATATCCAGAGCAAGCAAAAAAATCTTATGAAAAATTATCTAGATTTACAAAAAAAGATTTTAAAGATGAGATAGATAATTGCACAAGAATGAGTGATGTGCATAAAAGATTTGCAATGAGAGTTTTTGATTTAAGAGATAAAGAATTTAATGAAATTTATCAAGAACATTTAAAGTCTCAAACAAGATAAAAGTTGTATAATAAAATTTTTATTGAAAATACTAATATAAAAAAATAATTATGATAGGAGAAAAAATTATGGAAGAAGATATTAGTATAAAAAAAGATAATACAACTAAATATGGAGAACAAGTATGTTCAGAATTTGTATGGCTTCCACTTGATAAACAGAAAGAAAATGCAATTAGATTTGATAAAATTACTAAAAAAAATAAGAAGAATAAATAAATATATTACAAATATAAATAAGTATTATAAAGTTATATATGTAAAATAAGTGAGAAGTTTTAAATAAAAAGAGTAAAGTATTTTTATAGTAAGAATAAAATGAAGTATAAAAGGAGTAGAAATATGAATTTATATATAAATGGAAGTAATAGAAATAAAAACTGTTATAAAATTTTATCTGATATAAAAGAAAAAGATGATAAATTAATGTCTTTATCAGATAAAAAAATTAATTATTGCAGAGGATGTTGTAGTTGTATAAAAGAGTTAGATACTCATTGTATAATTCAAGATGATATGCAAGAAATATATAAAGGGATTATTGATTCTGATAAAATAATAATTGCTTCACCTATTTATATGAATCATATTACTGGAATACTAAAAAATGTTATTGATAGATTAAATCCATTTTCAAATCACGGAAATCTAAATGGGAAAAAAATTTATTTAATATTAATTGGTCAAATGAGTGAAGAAGATAACGAGGAAGTTGTAGATTTAGTAAAAAAATTCTTTGAAAGTATTAGTGAATTTATGGAATTTGAATTTCATTTTGTTAAATGTTTATCTTCAGGAGATATTGAAAACTGTGATGATATAACAGAAATGTATGAAGATTATGAGACTTTAGTTAAAGAAATAAAAAATGAAATTAGTAAATAAGCACAGAAGACAGAATAATCTTAAATATTTAGTAATTTAAACTGAGAAAAACAAGTTTTTTGTGAAAAAAGAAAAGTACAGAAATGCGAAAGAATTTGCATTTCTGTACTTTTCAATTTGATAATAATGAAAATTATAATGAGCAAAATAACTTATTTTGACAAGTTGACATAAGTGTGGTATAATATTTGATGTAAAAAAATTAAAAATAAGGGATGTTAAAATGGAAAATAAAGAATATTTAAAATATAGTAGATATGTTGGAAAAATAACTCATGATTTAAGACAAGCATATTATAAAACTGGTAGCATAGAAGAGAAAAAAGAAATTCCTTTAGAACCTAGCCAGTTAGATGCAACTCAAGGGTTAGGAAACTTTCCAGCTTTTTATTTGCAAGGACAACATTGTGAAAAAAGTGATTGTGGTTGTTGCACAAATTGTTTTTATTCACAATTCCATTATGATGAGCCAGATGAAAAAGCAATACAAGCTCAATGTGATTATGTAATAGATAATTTTGAAAGATTAGTCTTGACACAACAATATGGAACTAATGAATTTGACGGAGAAAGAAAATATCCTAATTCAAAACCAATATTTATGACACTTAGTCCAACAGGATCATTTTTTTCAGAAAAAGAGTTTCCAAAAGA
This sequence comes from uncultured Clostridium sp., assembly GCA_947427205.1. Taxonomy (GTDB): domain Bacteria; phylum Bacillota; class Clostridia; order TANB77; family CAG-508; genus Scatovivens. Next base: position 67,130 of record CANEHB010000005.1, on the reverse strand, counting down.
AGTTAGATTAGACTTTTTAAGAAAACTGGAAAAGAAGTCAGAGGAATTAAAAAGAGATATTGTTTTACATATAGAAGCTCATGCAATAGATGTTTATAGATATCAAGATTATATAAAATCAAGTGAAGAATCAGAAATATTAAGAAGATTAAATGCTAAATGCGTTTTAGGATTTGAATCCTCAGATGAATGGTCAAGAAATGTTTTATATAATAAACATTTACCATTAAATGTTTTTGAGGATGCAGTTAAAGTTTTACATGAAGTTGGAATAGAACCAGGAGCATTTGTGTTTTCTGGACTTGTAACACTTACAGATAAAGAATCTAAAGAAGATATGTTAAATTCAGTAAAATATTTAAAAGAAAAAGGAGTTTTTCCGGTATTAATGTTTGCTAATAGTCAAGCATGGACTTTACCAGATTTATTAAGATGGAAAGGAAAACATAATTTGCAAGAGCCATGTAATGTATTAGATACAATATATGGAGCTTTAGAAATATTAACAGATAAAGGAAAGTCAAAACCTGGATATTATTTAGTACCAGAACCAGTAGAAGGACCACCATATCCAGATGGAAATATATTCTATGATAGAACTGATATAGAAAATATTTCAGAAGATGCTAGCAGACAAGTTCATCAAATATTAAAAAATCTTAGAGCCACAAGAAATATTCCAGAATTTGTACGAGCTTGGAATAATTTTAGAAAAACTAACCCTGAATATAAAAGATATAAAGAAAGAACAGAAGCCATAGAATCTTCAAAAGAAAGTAAAGAAATAAGATTTGCAAATGCTTTAAATTTTGGAGTAGAACATATGGCTGAATACACAGAGTATCGTGCAGAAAAAGATAAAGAAGAAAGTGGTTTAGAAGAAGATAGATATAAAATAATAAAAGATTAAAAATGAAAAAGCTCTTTAGGTATTTTCCTAAAGAGTTTTTTACATAGTAGGAAAAATATCTTTGTAAGATAATTTTCTATACTAGATAATTATAACTAGTCTTAGATTTTCTTAAAATTTGCATTTGATAGAAAATCTTAAACTAGTTTTTTTATGACCAACTGGTACAAAAACAAAAGTAATTATTGTATAAATTATAAATGAGTGGTAAAATAAGTTTGCAATTATAGAAAAGGGGAGTAAGAATGAATATAATTATAAATGGATTTGAAGCAATTATGAGAATTCAAGAAATTCAAACTTTATTTAAGTTAATATTAATAGTTTTCTTATCAGGAATTGTTGGATATGAACGTGAGTCTTGGAATAAACCAGCAGGATTTAGAACGCATGTATTAGTTGGTATAAGTGCAGTGTTAGTAATGATCTGTGGAGATTACTTATATAATGAAACAGGAGCTGATCCTACTAGAATACCAGCGCAACTATTATCTGGAATAGGATTTTTAGGTGCAGGAACTATTTTAAGGGATGGATTTAATGTAAAAGGATTAACAACAGCAGCAGGTTTACTTTCAGTAACTTGTATAGGATTGGCAGTTGGAGCAGGATATTATTTAGGTGCTGTTATTGCCACAGCAGTAGTTTATGCTGTTTTATCATATTCACATATATTATCAGGAAAATTAGAACATACAGATATATTAGATTTAAATATTTCTTCAACTAATCCTAAAGAAATCTTAAAAGATTTAAATGAAATTCTAAAAGATTATGACATAGAAATTCTTAGATTAAAAGTAATTGAAAATGAAGATGAAGAGGATTATATAAGAGCTATTTTAAAATATAAAGAGAATATAAATAAAAATGATATATTATCAAGAATAATTGAAATAGATAAAGTAAAAGAGGTAGTAGAGGGATAAAAATGGAAAGTATAATTGAATGTGCAAATTATTGTTTAAATTGTAAATTAAAGCCTTGCAGTATCAAAGGTTGCCCAATGCAAACAAAAATACCAGAGTTTATAACAGAAGTAAAAAATGAAAATTATGGTAGTGCATATGAAATATTGCAAGAGAACAATATATTTTCATATATTTGTAGTATTGTTTGCCCACAAGAAGAACAATGTGAAGGAAGTTGTGTTAGAGGAATAAAATCAGTACCAACAAGTATTGGTAAATTAGAAAAAGAAGTAAATGAATGGGCAACAAAAAATAATTATGAATATAAAATAGAGAAAAAAGATACAAACGGAAAGAAAATTGCAATAATTGGTTCTGGTCCATCAGGAATTGAATGCGCTGTAGAACTTTTGAAAAATGGATATGCAGTTGATATTTATGAAAAGGACAGTATTCCTGGAGGAATTTTAGTTTATGGAATTCCTGATTTTAGATTATCAAAAGATATTGTTCAAAATATTATAAATAAAGTAAAAGAGTTAGGTGGAAACTTTTTAACTAATAAAGAATTAGGAAAAGACTTTGAATTAAAAGAACTTTCTAAAAAATATGATGCTGTATTTTTAGGAGTAGGAGCTACAAAATCATCTACATATAAATTATCTGAAAATGAATTAAAAAATGTATATAAATCAGATGTATTTTTAAGAGCATATAGTGAAAATAAGTTTATTGAAAATTTAGGTACAGTAATAGTTATTGGTGGTGGAAATGTAGCTATGGATTCTAGTCGAGTAGCAATAAGAATGGGAGCTAAAAAAGTAAAAATTCTTTATCGTAGAGATAGAAGCCATATGCCTGCAAGAGAGATTGAACTTGAAGAGGCTATAGAAGATGGCGTAGAATTTAAAGAATTAACAAGAGTAGTTTCAGCAAATGACATTAATGGAGCTATAACAAGTGTTAATTGCATAGATACACAAATTGTTGAAGGAAAAGCTATAGATGCATTAGGTGCTGAAGAATATGAAGAAGAGGCAAATACAGTGGTTTTTGCAATAGGGCTAAAGCCAGATAAAACCTTAATTGAAACTCAAGGAATAGAACTTGATGACTGGGGATATATAAAAATTGATGAAGATGGTAAAACTAATTTAGAAAATGTTTATGCAGGAGGAGATAACACAGAAAGTAAGTCAACAGTTTGTAGAGCATTAGCTGCTGGAAAGAAGGCAGCAATCGGAATAATGAAAAATGTAAAATAAATTCTACTATAAGTTAAAGAAAAACAGATGATTTTGAACATTAGAGAATAATTAAGTATTGACAAATTTATGTAAATGATGTTATTATATTAATATTAAATGATAAAAACCATGAAGAGGACACGGTAAATAAAAGTAAAACCTTAAAAGAGAGCAAACCATTTGGTGAAAGGTTTGTAGGAAAATAGTTTATTTATTATCACCTTAGAGTTGATTATTTGAAAGTAAAGAAATATTATTAAAATAATCCGCATAGCTTTGCGTTAAAAAGAGAAGAGATAATTGTTAAATTATTTATTATATAAATTTTGCAATTAAATTTAGGTGGTACCACGGAAATTTAACCATTTCGTCCTAATCAGGATGAAATGGTTTTTTTAGTTTAGGAAAGAGGAGGAATAGAATGAGAGCTACTATTTTGAATGAATTAACAAATCAGGGAATAAATTATAAAGAAGTTGAGCATGAAGCAGTATTTACAATTGAAGATATGAATAAAATTGGAAATATTTTTGAAAATGCTAAAATTTGCAAAAACTTATTTGTAAGAGATCAAAAAGGAAAAAGACATTTTTTGATTGTAATGCCAGAAGAAAAAAGAGCACCACTTGCAGAAATAGCTCAAAAAATTGGAAGTACAAAATTAAGTTTTGCATCAAGTGAACGACTTATGAAATACTTAAAATTACTTCCTGGTTCTGTTAGCCCTCTTGCAATTATAAATGATGAAGAAAAAGAAGTAGAAGTAATTTTTGATGAAGAACTTAAAAATGAAAAATTGCTTGGAGTGCATCCTTGTGTCAATACTTCAACGATATTAATTACTCCTCAAGATTTAGAGAAATATGTAAAACAAGCTACAGATAAATTGAAATATATTAAAATATAAAAATTATTAATTTAATAAAAATAAAGTAAAAATAGCTTTATATTAAGATTATATAAAGCATAGTAAAGGAGAGAAAAAATATGTGTGAAAATTGTAACGAGAAAAAAGACTATGGTAAAACATTAAATTTACCTAAAACAGACTTTCCAATGAGAGCAAGTCTTCCAGAAAATGAACCAAAAATACTAGAAAAAGTATTTGAAAATGGTTTATATAAAAAAATATTAAAGAAAAACGAAGGAAAAACACCATTTGTTTTACATGATGGACCTCCATATGCAAATGGAGAAATTCATTTAGGTCATGCTTTAAATAAAATATTAAAAGATACAATAGTTAGATATAAAAATTTACAAGGATTTTATACACCATATATACCTGGTTATGATACACATGGTATGCCAACAGAGAAAAAAGCAATAGAAAAATTAGGTTTAAATAGAGACGAAATACCAGTAACTGAATTTAGAAATACATGTAAGCAATTTACAATGGATTACAAAGATAAACAAACAGAAGGATTTAAACGTTTAGGAGTTTTAGGTGATTGGGATGATCCATATATAACATACGAACCACGAATGGAAGCAAAACAAATAGGTGTATTTGCAGATATGTACAAAAAAGGATATATATATAAAGGATTAAAACCTGTTTATTGGTGTACAGATTGTGAAACAGCACTTGCTGAAGCAGAAATAGAGTATAAAGATATAAATTCAAACACAGCATATGTTAAATTTCCACTAAGAGATTCTAAAGGACTATTTGATGTAGAAAACACATATGTTGTAATATGGACAACAACACCATGGACATTACCAGCTAATGTCGGTATAACAATAGGAGCAGATTTTAAATATGCTATAGTCGAAGCAAATTCAGAAAAACTTATAATGGCAAGTGAACTTGTAAATAAAGTTATGGAAAAAGCTGGAATTGAAAACTACAAAGTTGTAAATGAATTTGAAGGAAAAGAATTAGAAGGTGTACTTTGCAAACATCCATTTTTTGATAGAGATTCAAGAATTGTTTTAGGTAGTGATGATACAATCGTAGTAGAGCTAGGTACAGGTACAGGTGCAGTTCATACAGCTCCTGGATGTGGTAAAGAAGACTATTTATGTGGTTTAAAAAATAATTTAGATATTGTGGTTACAGTTGATGGAAAAGGTATGCAAAGAGGAGAAGAAGCTGGACCATTTAAAGATATGTATTATGCAAAATCTGATAAAGAAATAATCAAATGGTTAGATGAACACGGATTACTTCTAGCAAGTGAAGTTATAAATCACTCATATCCACATTGTTGGAGATGTAAGAAACCAGTTATATTTAGAGCAACTAGTCAATGGTTTGCTTCTGTTGATGGATTTAGAAAACAAAGTTTAGAGGCAATAAAAAAAGTTAAATGGTATCCTGCTTGGGGAGAAGAAAGAATTACAAAAATGATAGAAGATAGAAATGATTGGTGTATCTCTCGTCAAAGAACTTGGGGAGTTCCAATACCAATTTTCTATTGCAAAGAATGTGAGAAAGAATATGTAACACCAGAAAGCTTAAGCAAAGTTCAAGAAATAGTTAAGGAAAAAGGAACAAATGCATGGTTTGATCTTTCTGAAAAAGAATTAATGCCAGAAGGAGCAAAATGTGAATGTGGATGTACAGAATTTAGAAAAGAAACAGATATAATGGATGTTTGGTTTGATTCTGGATCAACACATGAATCTGTTTTAGCAGAAAGAGGATTACCAGAAGCAGATTTATACTTAGAAGGAAGTGATCAATATAGAGGATGGTTTCAATCATCACTTTTAACATCTATTGCAACAAAAGGAAAGGCTCCTTATAAAGAAGTTATAACACATGGATATACTGTTGATGAACAAGGTAGAAAAATGTCTAAATCTTTAGGAAATGGTATAGCTCCACAAGATGTTATAAAAGAATCAGGAGCAGATGTTTTAAGACTTTGGGTTTTATCTTCAGATTATAAATCAGATATAAGTGGTTCTAAAAATATTATAAAACAAGTAACTGAAGTTTATAGAAAGATAAGAAATACAGCAAGATATATATTAGGAAATATATCAGATTTTGATGTAGATAATCCAGTTTCTTATGAAGATTTACAAGAAATAGATAAATGGGCTTTAACAAGATTAAATAAGCTAGTAGCTACATGTACAAAAGCATATGATACTTATGAATTTCATGAAGCTTATCAAGCAATAAATCAATTTTGTGTAGTAGATATGAGTCAATTTTATCTAGATATAATAAAAGATAGATTATATACTTCAAGACCAGATTCAATAGAAAGAAGAGCAGCTCAGAGTACAATGTATGAAATATTATCAAGTTTAGTTAGAATTTTAGCTCCAATGGCTTGCTTTACAGCAGAAGAAATATGGAGTTATATGCCACATAAAAAAGGAGAAAATACTGAGAGTGTAATGCTTGAAAGTTATCCAAAAATAAATGCAAAATATGAAAATGAAGAACTAGGATTAAAATGGTCAAGACTAATAAAAATAAAAGAAGAAGTTGCTAAAAAATTAGAAGTAGCAAGAGCAAATAAAGAAATAGGGCTTTCATTAGAGGCAAAAGTAATATTATTTGCTGAAGGTGAAGAATATGATTTTATAAAAGGAAAAGAAGGCCTATTGAAAGAAATATTTATAGTATCAGATGTTGAAATACATGAAAATAGAAGAAATGAAGATTCAGAAGTTGCAATAGGAGTTAAAGTAGAAAGAGCAGAAGGTGAGAAGTGTGAAAGATGCTGGATGTATTCAAATACAGTTGGAGAAAGTGCAGAATATCCTACTTTATGTGAAAGATGTAGAGATAATTTAGTATAAGATAAAATGTAAATTTTGCGAATATGAAAAAAATGGCAAGAAAAAAACTTGTCATTTTTTATATTATAGAAAATTGTTTTGCAAATTTTATTTGGGTAACACTTTTAATAATGCTTTAAAACAATATTATAGATCTAGGTGATTAGAAATAAAATTAATAACAAGTTTTGGAGTAGGCTTTTCTGGATATGTAATAGAAAAATATCTTTCTACAATTTTGTATGAATCTTCTGTATGTTTTTTATACATATAGGTTATACTTCTTTCAATTCCCCATTTTACACGATTTGCGCTTGTATCATTAATTTCAGATATATATGGATAAATATCTCTTTTTAATTGTTCAAAAGAACAAGCACCTTTATATGTATGAGCATATAATATTGCATCTAGTAGATATAAAGTTCCATTAAGTTTAAAATCAAATCCTAAATGTGTAAGAATTCTAGTAGCTTTTTCTCTGTGAGATACTACTTTGGTTTTTATGAATTCAGAAATTTTATTAGTTATAACTTCATATTTTAATTGTAGAGGTATAACTAAAAGATTTTTATAATTTATATCTTGATTTGTACTGCTAGAGAACAATACAATGTGTGGGTAATAATGAAAAAATTTATCTTGAATTGTCTCAATAATTTCTTCAATAGTAGTAATAATAATTTCTGGTTGTATTTCTTCCATTATTTTTTCTGCTTCTAGTGTTGTATTTGCAATACCAATTATTCTTAAGTCAGTAATATTAGATACCATTTTGTTTATTATGTTTTTTACAGTATCTGGTGTTTTACATAAAATTAATAGTTTTAACATTTTTTTACTCCTCTATATAAAAATACCTTACATTAATAAAACAATTTAAACCGACAAAAAGTGACAAAAAATTACAAAAAAATACAAAAAATAAAAAGTATTAAAAATAAGGTTTAATTATATATATTAATTATTTTTATTGTACTATAAAATAATAGAATTATCCAATGAATAAATTAAAAATAATATAAAAAAGCTTCATAATTTTCTTAAAATATAAGAGAATTATGAAGCTATTTTTGTTTTATATAAAAAATCAATAATTTTCTTTATAAAGCAAAAATTACATACCTTGTTCACCAGGGATTATATAATCTATTACACCATATATTAAAGCACCTATAATAGCGGCCATCCATGATATAGAATATCCTGCAACAAAGAATTGTGTTGCATATAAAACTACAACAGCAAGTACAAAACCAACGAATCCTTTACCGAATGCCATTGCATGTAAACCAGTAAATTTTATTATAAGATAATCCATAACAGTTAAAACAACTGCTGATACGGCTAGTGACCATATATTATTTATAGAAAATCCAGGTGTGAAAAAAGCAGTGATTCCTAAAATAATAGCGGCAACTATAAATCTTCCAACTATTTGTCCAAGTGTTCCCATTGATGAACTACTTGATTGAGTATTTGAATTATTATCCACTTTACAAACCTCCTTACATAAGAATATATTTGAATATTAAATTTTAAAATTAATAAACAAATATAAGTATATTTTAATAATTTTTGCGAAAAATATTCATATAAAATTTGTATATAGAGGATAAAATCATGCTTGTATTTGTAAGAACTGTAATTATATATGTTTTGGTTTTAATTGTAATGAGATTTATGGGAAAAAGAGAAATTGGTCAAATGCAACCATTTGAACTTGTAATTTCAATAATGATTGCTGATTTAGCATCAACTCCTATGGCAGAAACTGGAATACCTATTTTATATGGAATTATTCCAATATTAGGATTACTTTTTATGCATATAATTATTTCTGTACTTAATATAAAAAGTGTAAAAATGAGAGGTATTATATGTGGTAAACCTAGAATTTTAATTGATAAAGGCAAAATAGATGAAACAGCATTAATAAAAGAGAACTTTACTATAAATGAACTACAAGAAAGATTAAGAGTTAATAATGTTAATAATATAACAGATGTGGAATATGCAATTTTAGAAACAAGTGGACAAATAAGTGTTATTTTAAAATCTGAAAAAAGAACTGTAACACCAGAAGACTTGAATTTAAAAGTTGAACCTACAAATATTTCATACGATTTAATAGTAGATGGTAAAATTATGTATGACAACTTAATGAAACTTGGAAAAGATAAAAAGTGGTTAGAAGATGAAGCATTAAAACTTAATTTTATACCATCACAGGCATTAATATTTGTATTAAATGGTGATGGCACATTTTTTTATCAAACTAAGATAAAAAAATAGTATAGGAATACAAATTATTTTATTAAATAAATTATATAGTTAGGAATTTTTAAAAATGAGATTTTTAAAAGAATATGTAATATTGTTTTTTATAATAGTATTTATAATTTCAATTGAAATTATTACAGTAAATATAACAAAAAATTTTTTATCAGAGATTAATAATAAGATAGAAGAAGTTGAATATAGTATAGAAAGTGACGAAAACAAGAAAAAGATTGATGAGCTTTCTGAATTATGGAAGAATAAAGAAAACAAGTTAGAGTATTTTATGGAACATAAGGAATTAGAGGAAATTAGCTGTAAAATAACAAATGCAAAATGTAATATTGAAAATGATAATATAGATGAGGCAAAAGAACAAATAGATGAAATTAAATTTAGAGTAGAGCATATAAAAAATATACAGAAAGTAAATATGAGAAATATATTTTAAAGTAAAGGTATAACATAGAAAAAATAATTGAATTTTAAAAAAATATACTAATAAAAGTAATTATATATATTAGAATGAAGTGATGCGCAGCCTTGGGAGTTTAAAATGTCTTTGCTAATTTCATAATAACATATAAAATTAATTAAAAGTATAAAAATTTTAAATCTATAAACGACCAGCAAAGAACGAATGATAATATATATAATTACTTTTATATTTTATATAATTTCAAATGAAATTCAATTATTTTTATCTACGTTAGTATCTTTTACTATATAAATAGGTCTTTGTTTTATTTCTAAATATGTTTTAGATAAGTATTGTCCAATTATTCCTAAAGAGAAAAGCTGTATTCCACTAACCATGAAGATTATACATACTAAAGACGGCCAGCCACTTGTTGGATCTCCTAGAATTAAAGTCTTAAAAATTATAGCAATAATTAGTAAGAATGAAACTACACAAAAAATTAAACCAATTAAAGAAGAGAATATAAGTGGAGCAGTAGAAAATGCTGTAATTCCTTCAAGAGCATATTTTGTTAATTTCCAGAAAGACCATTTTGTTTCTCCAGCAACTCTTTTTACATTTTTATATTCAATCCATTTTACATTAAAACCAACAAAACTGAAAAGACCTTTTGAATATCTATTATATTCTTTTAAAGAAATTATTGCATCTACAACAATTCTTTTCATAAAAACATAGTCTCTGGCTCCATCAACCATTTCAAAACTTGTCATCTTATTAATTAATTTGTAAAAGATTCTTGCAAAAAAGCTTCTAATTAAAGGTTCACCTTTTCTATTTACACGTCTTGTTCCAACAGCATCAAAGTTTTCGGTTTTTACAGCGTTATACATTTCAATTAAAAGAGCAGGAGGATCTTGAAGATCGGCATCCATAAGAGTTACATAATCTCCTGAAGCGTTTTCAAGACCAGCATATATTGCTGATTCTTTTCCAAAGTTTCTTGAAAAAGATACATATTTTACCTGATTATCTTTTTTATTTAAATCTTTAATTATTTGAATTGTATTATCAGTTGAGCCATCATTTACAAAAAGAATTTCAAAGTTTACATCTTTTGGAAATTCTTTAATATTTTTTTGTAATTCATCGTAAAATAAAGGTAATGCTTTTTCTTCATTAAAACAAGGTACGATTATTGAAATTTTTTCCATATTTTACACTCCTAAATTTAAATAACACAACTATTATAGCATAGACAAGATATTATTACAAGAATAAGAATGGCATTAGAATTTATTAAGTCAATTTTGTAAAGTTTATGCTAAATTTTTATGTGAAAGAATAAATTATGTATATAATTTACAAAAAAATGGTAAAATTAAATTTATAAGTATTTTTCAATTTATAAAAATTAAGTAGATTAGTTTTTGTATGATTTACATAAAAATAGTGATTTTAATTATATAAATTAAAAATTATAATTTTTGTAAGTAAAAAATATTTGTATTTTTCTTAAATAAATTGGAAAAAGGGTTGATATTTCATCAAAAATGTAATATAATTGTAACGCAAATGTAATATGAATTTGCTCGTAGAAAAACTGAAAGGAAGAATATTGATGTTTGGACAAGATATCGGAATTGATTTAGGTACAGCTACAGTAATAGCATATATAAAAGGAAAAGGTATTGTTTTAAGAGAGCCTTCTGTAGTTGCTGTAAATAACGTAACAGGTGAAGTTTTAGCTGTTGGACATGAAGCTAGACGTATGTTGGGAAGAACACCTGGAAATATTGTCGCAACAAGACCTTTAAGAGAAGGAGTAATTTCAGATTATACAGTTACAGAGAAAATGCTAAAATATTTTATTGGAAAAATAGGTGGGAAATTTTTATTTGCACCTAGAATAATGATATGCATACCTTCTCAAGTTACTGAAGTAGAAAAGAAAGCTGTAATAGATGCTGCATCAAATGCAGGAGCAAGAAAAGTTTACTTAATAGAAGAACCAATAGCAGCTGCTATTGGAGCTGGAATTGATATTTCAAAACCTTGTGGAAATATGATTGTAGATATAGGTGGAGGAACAACAGATATAGCAGTTATATCTTTAGGTGGATCTGTTGTAAGTACTTCTTTAAAAGTTGCAGGAGATAAGTTTGATGAACACATAGTAAAATATATTAAAAAAAGACATAATGTAATGATAGGAGAAAGAACAGCTGAAGAATTAAAACAGCAAATAGGTTGTGTATATCCTAAAATTCAAGATATGGAAATGGATGTTAGAGGAAGAGACTTAATAACAGGACTTCCAAAAACAATAACAGTTTATTCAAGCGAAATGATGGAAGCTCTAGAAGAACCGGCTACTCTTATAGTAGATGCAGTTCATTCAGTATTAGAAAGAACACCACCAGAACTTGCGGCAGATATTAGTGATAAAGGTATTTATATGACAGGTGGAGGATGTTTAATAGATGGACTAGATAGATTATTACAAGAAAAAACAGGAATAAATGTTATGATAGCAGAAGATGCAATTTCTTGTGTAGCTAAAGGAACTGGAAAAGCTTTAGACAATTTAGATAGTATGGACAAAATGAGAAGATAATAAAATCCAACATATACTTAAAAGTAGAATACTCACATAAAAAAGTGTGAGTATTTTACATTATAGTAAAAACAAAAGATTTTCCCTATAATGTAAAAAACTTTGCTAAATTTGTATAATATTTGAAAGTGAGTTATAGTATGAAAAATAATAAAAAAGTTGCTTTTTTTACACTGGGGTGTAAAGTAAATCAATATGAAACTAATGGAATGATACAAGAATTTAAAAAGAATGGATATGAGATAGTTCAGTTTGAAGAAAAAGCTGATATATATATAATAAATACTTGTACAGTAACAAATATGTCAGATAGAAAATCAAGACAGTTTTTAAGACAAGCTAAAAAGAATAATCCATATTCATTGGTTGTAGCTGTTCGGATGTTATGTTCAGGTATCAAAAGATGAAGTAGAAAAAATACCAGAAATAGATTTATGTTTAGGAACTAATGAGAAAATAGATATTGTAAAATATATTGAAAATTATTTAGATAACAATGAAAAAGATATCAAGATAGATGAGGTTCTTTATAACTCCAATTATGGGGATTTTGGTAGTGTAACATATACAGAAAAAACGAGAGCTGTTATAAAAGTACAAGATGGATGTGATAGATTTTGCTCTTATTGTATAATTCCATATGCTAGAGGGAAAGTAAGAAGTAGAAATCCACAAAACATATTAGAAGAAATAGAGAAAATAGCAAAAAATGGAATAAAAGAAGTGGTAATAACAGGGATACATGTAGCTTCATATGGAAAAGATTTTAAAGAAGAATATAGATTAATCGATTTATTAGAAAACATTAACCAAATAGATGAAATTGAAAGAATCAGATTAGGCTCAATAGAACCTCTTTTAATTACAGAAGAATTTATAAAAAGATTAAAAAAATTAGAAAAAATATGTCATCATTTTCACTTATCTCTTCAAAGTGGATGTACAGAAACTTTAAAAAGAATGAACAGACGTTATAAAATAGAAGAATTTGAAGAAATAGTAGATAGATTAAGAAAAGCATATACAGATGTAATATTAACAACAGATATTATAGTAGGCTTTCCAGAAGAAACTGACGAAGAATTTGAAATTACATATGAATTTTTAAAGAAAATAAAATTTTATAAAATGCATATTTTCAAATATTCTCCAAGGAAAGGAACAAAAGCAGCAATTATGAAAAATCAAGTTTCAGGAGATATAAAAGAATTAAGAAGTAAAAGGTTATTAGAATTATCTGATAAAAATGAAAATGAATATTTATCTACATATTTAAACCAAGAAGTAGAAGTATTATTTGAAGAACAAGAAAACGATTTTTATAAAGGACATACTTCAAATTACATAATGGTAAAAATGAAATCGAAAGAAGATATTTCAAATAAAGTAGAAAAAGTAAAAATTATTGACAAAGAAAATTTATGTTTAATAGCGAAAAAATAGATATTTTGTAATAAAAAAGTAATTAAAACTTAATATAAAAAATATTGATTAAAAAAGCCATATATAGTATAAATAATGTATAAAGGTAATTTAGCTTTATACTAAGGAGGACTATCAATATGAAGGAATATAAGTTAGTAGAAACTGCAGAAGCAGGTAACTTACCAGCTGTTGTAGGAATATGGAGTAAAATAAAAGGTCTTTTGTTTAAAGAAATAGATTTTAGTAAACCAGTAGTATTAGAAATGACAGTTCAAGAAGAAAAAGTATTAACAGAAGTACACGATTTCTTATTTCAAGAAATTAAATTTCCAGAATTACATGACTTTTTCTTTCAAGAGATAAATATATTTAAAAAGAAAAATAAATAAAATTTTATATTAGATAATTATAATGAGTCTAAGATTTTCATTGAATATAAATTCATAGAAAATTTTAGACTTGTTTTGTTTTTTTATATAGTAATTTTTATATTAAAAGTTTTATAAAATATAGGTTTTAGTGCATTGCTTATAGGAATTTAAAAAAACTACTTGAAAAATAATTCAAATTGTTATAGAATAATTTTGGTCAAAAAGACCAATATTAATGAAGATACTTATAATATAGATATAGTATCAGAAGTGGAGGAATTTATAATATGTCAGTAAAAGTAGCGATTAATGGTTTTGGACGTATAGGACGTCTTGCATTTAGACAAATGTTTGGAGCAGAAGGTTATGAAATAGTTGCAATAAACGATTTAACTAACCCAACAATGTTAGCTCATTTATTAAAATATGATTCTGCACAAGGTAGATATTCAAAAGCAGATACAGTAGAAGCAGGAGAAGATTCTATCACAGTAGATGGAAAGAAAATAAAAATATATGCTATGGCTAATGCTGAAGAACTTCCTTGGGGAGAAATAGGAGTAGATGTTGTACTTGAATGTACAGGATTCTACACATCAAAAGAAAAAGCAGAAGCTCACATCAGAGCAGGAGCTAAAAAAGTAGTTATATCTGCACCAGCAGGAAAAGATTTACCAACAGTCGTTTTTGGTGTAAATGAAGGTATATTAAAAGCTGACGATACAATAATATCAGCAGCATCATGTACAACAAACTGTTTAGCACCAATGGCTAAAGCATTAAATGATTATGCACCAATCCAATCTGGTATAATGTCTACAATACATGCATATACAGGAGATCAAATGGTTCTTGATGGACCACATAGAAAAGGTGACTTAAGAAGAGCTCGTGCAGCAGCAGTTAATATTGTTCCAAATTCAACAGGAGCAGCAAAAGCTATAGGATTAGTTATTCCAGAATTAAATGGAAAATTAATAGGATCTGCACAAAGAGTTCCAGTTCCAACAGGATCAACAACAATCTTAGTTGCAACAGTAAGAAGTAATGAAGAAGTAACACCAGAATCAATAAATGCAGCTATGAAAGCACAATCTAGTGCATCTTTTGGATATACTGAAGAACCATTAGTTTCTTCAGATATTATAGGAATCACATATGGATCATTATTTGACGCAACTCAAACAATGGTTACAAAAGTAGAAGATGGATTATATCAAGTACAAGTAGTTTCTTGGTATGATAATGAAAATTCTTACACAAGCCAAATGGTAAGAACAATAAAATATTTTGCTGAATTACATTAATTATTTAAGCAAACTAATTAAAGTCAAAAAAGTACTTCCAATAATAATTGTGAAGTACTTTTTTATATTAATATGAAAGTTATACTTTCATATTAATATAAAAACTATGATAAATATTGCACATTTTTTAACTGTGCGAAACTTAGTGAGCTATAGATAAGTTATGTGTATATGGCAAAGACAACCCACTATTGTTATATAACCAAATATATAAATTGAAGAATTATAAAAATAAGGTTATACTTTTTATAAAAAAGTGTAACCTTATTATTTTTTTAATCAATATTATAGTGAAGATATCTTAAAGGAGCAAAAAATTGAACAAAGAAGATTTAATATACATGTATATAGATAATGGCAAGATAGATTTAGAAAAAATAGCAGATGAGTTTTCAGGTTATTTATGGACGACTATTGTAAATTCTGGAATATCTCAAATTGATGATATTAAAGATATAATTTCAGATGTTTATTTAATTTTATGGAATAATCAGGAAAGATTAAATATTAATAAACCATTATCACCATATTTAATTGGAATAGTAAAAAACTTAATAAAAAGATATTTTAGTAAATTCTCTAAAAAATTTGCAGAAGGAAATATAGATGATTACGAAAATTTAATATTAGAGGATTCTAAAATAGAAGAAGGTTTAGAAGTAAAAGAAATAAATTCTAATATATTAAAATTTATAAGCAATTTTAAAAAGGAAGAAAAAGATATATTTATAGAGTTTTACTATGAAGAAAAAAAGATAAAAGAAATTGCAGAAAAATATAATTTTTCAGAAGCAAAAGTTAAAACAAAACTTCATAGACTGCGAAATAAATTAAGAAAGGAATTATTGAAAGGAGGATATAGTATTAATGGATAATAAAGATTTACAAGATATAAAAGATTTAATGAAAGATAAAATTGCTGTATCTAATTTTCAGTTAAATAGTAATATGGATAAAAAAATAAAGAAAATATCACTTATTAAAAATTTAAGTACTATTGCAGCATGTATAATATTTACTTCTGGAATTATTTTTTCAAATCAAATATCTAACAAAATATATGATTTAGCAATAGCAAAAGAAGTGGAAAAGGTGGCTATAAACACTAAAACAAGTGCGAAGTTTAATGTAGAATATAGCGAATCCAATGAAGAAATAATTGATTTAGAAAACAATAATCAAGGGCTTTCACAAGATAATTTAAAAATAAAAGTTGATGATATAGTAATGGATGATAATAACTTAAAAGTAACATTTAATATTGAGTTATCAGATGAAATTTCTAAAAAAATTAATGCTCAAAAGGGAGTGGAAGCTGCATTTCCAGATCTTTTAATAACAGATGAAAATGGGAATATATTATATTGCCAAGACATGCAAAAAGTAGAAGAATTACTAAACATAGATTATACAGCTGGATATTCACCAGAAGGTAATATAAGTTTTGATGAATATCAAGAAAAAGTCCTAAAAGAAAATGAAAAGTATTTTGATGGATATGTGTACTCGTATGTGTTAGAACATAGTGGAAATAGTATTAAGCTAATGTATAATATGAATTTAGTAGGACAGGAAAAATATTATCCAAGATGCAAAAATTTGAATTTTGAAATTAGAAATATTAAGATTATAAATGATGCAGAAAATGAATTTGGAGGAACAAAATTAAATTATCAAGGAAAATGGAATATTTCTTTAGAGCTACCAGAAAATATAATAAATAGAAAAATGAATACTTATAAAATGATAGAAAATGAAACAAATGGAGAAAATGAGGTGATATTATTTAATGTGTTAGATTCTGGTACAGAAGTTAAATTAAGATTAAAAGCGCCAGAGGTAACTGAATCAGATATTTCTCCACAATTAAAATTAATAAATGAATTAGAACTTGAGAATCCAACAGTTCAAATAAGAGATTATTTTGTAGATGAATTAATGGCAAGTGAAGAATATAGAAAATATCAGGATGACTTAAGCAAAAAATATATGATTCAGGAAGCTTATATACAAGATGAAACAGGAAAAAGATATGAACTTCAAAGAGGTGCATATGCAAATGGTGGTGGAACAATAAGTGAAGATAATTTTTATGAGCCAGCATTAGTATTTAATTTTAAAGAAAGAGATATAAAAGAAAACTTAAAGTTACATGTAAAATATTTTGATGTAGATTATGAATTTGATTTAGTAAAGGAGGCAGAAATATAATGAAAATAGAAAATATGAAAAGTTTATTTATCAAAGTTATAGTTATAATTTTGCTCTTTACTTTAATCAATGTTAATAATAGTTATGCTATAACAACAAAAGAAGATATAGAATTATATAAGGAATACTTAGAAGAGTATAGAAAAAAAGAAATGAAGAAGGGATTTCAAGGTACAGAATATAAAGATGCAATATATTATGTATCAGCTAGTAAAAAAGCTATAGATTCTGAAACAGGAGAAGAATATATTGCATCTAGTTTTGGAGGTGGAATTTCGTCAGAAAAGGAAGGAGGACTTGAGTTCTACCATCTTATAATGGATTTGTTTAAAGTATATTTTGACAAAAATTTAGATGAAAGCTTACCTGACGAAGAAAGACTGTTAGACTATTTTATATCTGGAATTTTTCCATATACAAGAGAAGAAAATTTTAAATATGGTGATGATATTGAAATAAAAATTAGTGCTTTTGTAATTCCAGCTTCTGAAAAAACAATTTGGGCAAAAAATAAAGAGAAAGTATATACAGGAGCTTACCAAAATTATAAATTAAAAGTTGCTTTAGAAGGATATAATACAGATGAATATTATATGCATTTTAAAATGCAAGATGGAAAATATAATGTATCATATATTGGTAATATGCCAGAAGGATTTGATGATTATGTAGAAAGAATGAAAGCACGTGGAATAGATTTAGAAAATATAGATTATGCAGAACTAATTAATAGTAAAACAGAGACAGAACTTATAGCAGAATCTGTACAAGTAGAAAATTTTGAAATGGAAAATGTTATAAATACAAAGTCAAATATAAACATAGCAACAATTATTATATGTAGTTTAGGACTAACATTAACAATTATTTTAGCAGTAAAAAGAATTAAGCAAAAAGAAAATTAATATAATTACCAAAATTGGTAAAAATAGTGAAAAGAATACTTGAAAAGTATTCTTTTTTGTTATAGAATAGCTTTGTATAAAAATATGAAAAAGTGTAAATACATAAAGATTTTATAAATAACATATTAAAGGGGGATAAATATGAATAAGAAAACTGTAAAAGACATTGATGTAAAAGGAAAGAAAGTATTAGTTAGATGTGACTTTAATGTTCCATATAATGAGAACAGAGTTATCACAGATAACAGAAGAATAGTAGCTGCTATTCCTACTATTAAGTATTTAATTGAAAATGAATGTAAAGTTATTTTATGTTCTCATTTAGGGAGACCAAAGGGAGAAGTAAAACCAGAATTTTCTTTAAATATAGTAGCAGAAGAGCTTTCAAAATTATTAGGAAAAGAAGTAAAACTTGCAAAAGACGTTGTAGGACCAGATGCTAAAAATTTAGCTGCAAATTTACAATCAGGAGAAGTAATGCTTCTTGAAAATGTAAGATATGAAGCTGGAGAAGAAAAAAATGATGAAGAATTATCAAAAGCATTTGCTTCTTTAGCAGAAGTATTTGTAAATGATGCTTTTGGAACAGCACATAGAGCACATAGCTCAACAACAGGGGTTGCAAGTTATTTACCAGCAGTATCAGGATTTTTAATTGAGAAGGAATTAAATTTCTTAGGAACAGCGTTAGAAAATCCAGAAAGACCATTTATGGCTATTCTAGGTGGAAAGAAAGTATCTGATAAAATTGGTGTTATAAATGCATTATTAGAAAAAGTTGATGTTTTAATGATTGGTGGAGCTATGGCTTACACATTCTTTAAATCAATGGGATATAATGTTGGAAATTCAATTTGTGAATTAGATAAAGTAGATTTAGCAAAAGAACTTATGGAAAAAGCTAAAGCAAAAGGTGTTAAATTCATGTTACCAGTAGATACAAAAGTTGGTAAAGAATTTTCAGAGAATACAGAAAGTAAAGTTGTTAAATATACAGAAATTCCAGATGGATGGGAAGGTTTTGATATAGGAACAGAAACAATAGAAATTTATTCTAAAGAATTACAAAATGCTAAAACTGTTATTTGGAATGGACCTGTAGGATTATTTGAATTTGACCAATTTGCTGTAGGAACAAATAGTATAGCAAAAGCATTAGCAGATGTACCAGCTGTTAAAATTATAGGTGGTGGAGATTCAGCAGCAGCTGTTGAAAAAGCTGGATTAGCAGAAAAATTCACACATATTTCAACAGGTGGTGGAGCATCACTTGAATTTTTAGAAGGTAAAAAATTACCAGGAATAGAAGCATTACAAGATAAATAATATAAAAAGGATGTAGAAAGAAAAATTCAAAATGGAAAACTTAGATAATGTAATTATAAATTCAGAAGATAAGAATTTAAAAGATAAAGAAAAAATTATACTTTATACTGAAGAAAAAGAACCAATAGGAATTATTAGTAAAGGACTATATGGCAGAATAAATACATTATCATATAATGGTAGAAAAGTTCATCCTTGGATAGAATGTGTAACATGTTTTATAGTTGATCCTTCTGATGGAAAAATTGCAGTTGAACTTAGAGGAAAAGATGAAATAGATGCAGGAATGCTTGATACAGTTTCTGGTCATGTAAGATATGGAGAAATTTCTAAAACTACAATGGCAAGAGAAATGCACGAAGAAGTTGGAATGTTTGGATATACTAATTCAGAAATTGTAGATAAACTTAATTTTTTAGGAAGAGTAAAAGTAGATTTTTCAAAAAAGCATGAAAAAATGAATTTACGTTGTTTTGCAACAGTTTATGCATTTTTAGTTGATAGTAAAGAAAGCATAATGGCAAATGAGTCAGCAGTAGCTAATCTTGCATGGGTTGATAAAGAAGATGTAAAAAATGCAATAAGAGCATCTATGTTTAGATTTCCTTATACTGAGGAAAATAAAGATATTTATGAAAGAATTTTTGAAAATTTAGATAAAGCAATTATAGGCGAGCACGCTATTAGTGTAGAAGAATATTTAAGAGATTGGAAATAAAAATTTATTTAAGGAGATGAAGATATGAGAAAAAAAGTAATAGCTGGAAACTGGAAAATGAATATGCTTCCAAATGAAGCAATTGATTATATTCAAAATTTTGAACCTATGGTAAAAGACTCAAAAGCAGAAGTAATTTTATGTGTACCTTATACAGATTTATTTTATTGTTTAATGAATGCACAAGGAACTAATATAAAAATAGGTGCACAAAATATGCATTTTGCTGAAACAGGAGCATATACAGGAGAAATATCTGGTAAAATGTTAAAATCTATTGGTGTTGAATATGTAATTATAGGACACTCAGAGAGAAGACAATATTACAATGAAACAGACGAAACTGTAAATAAAAAAATAAAAACAGCTTTTGAATGTGAATTAAAACCTATAGTTTGTGTAGGTGAAACTTTAGAAGAAAGAGAAGCTGGAAAAACTGAAGAAATTATTACTACACAAACAAGATTAGCTTTAGATGGATTAACAAAAGAACAAGTAAAAAATACAATAATTGCATATGAACCAATATGGGCTATAGGAACTGGAAAAACAGCAACATCAGAAGATGCTAATAACTCTATAAAATCAATAAGAGAAGAAATTAAAAGAATTTATGGAGAAGAAGTATCAAGTGAAGTTATTATTCAATATGGTGGAAGTGTAAAATCTTCTAATGCAAAAGAATTATTTGAAACATCAGATATAGATGGTGGATTAGTTGGTGGAGCAAGCTTAAAGCCAGATGAATTCAGTAAAATAGTAAATTATGATGCATAAGCTATAGTACTTTATATAAAATTAGAGAAAGTGTGAAAAAATATGAGTAAAAAATTAACAATGTTAATGATATTAGATGGATTTGGAGTTAATGAAAAAACAGAAGGAAACTCTGTAAAATTAGCAAATACACCTAATTTAGATGAAATTCTACAAAAGAATCCTAATACAATCATCCATACAAGTGGATTAGAAGTTGGATTACCAGAAGGACAAATGGGAAATTCAGAAGTTGGTCATACAAACATAGGAGCAGGAAGAATAGTATATCAAGATTTGGCTAAAATAACAAAAGCTATAGAAGATGGAGACTTCTTTAGTGTTCCTGAATTTGTAAAAGCAATAGAAAATTGTAAAAAGAATAATTCAAAATTACACATTTTAGGATTATTATCAGATGGAGGAGTTCATAGTCATAATCGTCATTTATATGCATTATTAGAACTTGCTAAAAGAAAAGATTTTGAAAATGTTTATATACATTGTTTTATGGATGGTAGAGATACACCACCAGCTTCAGGAGAAGGATATATTTCAGAACTAGAAGAAAAAATAAAAGAAAAAGGTGTAGGTCAAATAGCTACAATATCTGGACGTTTCTATGCTATGGATAGAGATAAAAGATGGGAAAGAGTAAGTCAAGCATATAATGCTATTGTAAATGGAGAAGGCGAAAAATATACATCTGCAATATCAGCTATAGAAGAATCATATCAAAAAGAGACTTTTGATGAATTTGTTAAACCAACAGTAATTACTAATAAAAATGGAGAACCAGTAGCCCAAATAGAAGATGGAGATTCAGTAATATTTTTTAATTTCAGACCAGATAGAGCAAGAGAAATTACTAGAAGTATAGTAGATAAAGATTTTGATGGATTTGAAACAAAAAAATTAAATACTTATTTTGTTTGCATGACCCCATATGATGAGACAATGCCAAATGTAAATATAGCTTATAAAAAAGAAGAAATTAAAAATACTTTTGGAGAATATATAAGTAAAAAAGGGTTAAAGCAATTAAGAATTGCAGAAACAGAAAAATATGCACATGTAACATTTTTCTTTAATGGTGGAGAAGAAAAACAATATGAAGGAGAAGATAGAATATTAGTACCATCTCCTAAAGTTGAAACATATGATTTAAAACCAGAAATGAGTGCTTATGAAGTAACAGAAAAAGTTGTTGAAGCAATTAAATCTGAAAAATATGATTCAATAATATTAAATTTTGCAAATCCAGATATGGTAGGTCATACTGGAAGCGTAGAAGCAGCTGTAAAAGCATTAGAAACTATTGATGAATGTGTTATAAAAGTAGTATCAGCAATAAATGAAGTAAATGGTGTTTTATTAATAACAGCTGATCATGGAAATGCAGAGCAAATGATTGATTATAAAACAGGAGAACCACATACAGCACATACAACAAATCCTGTACCACTTGCAATAGTTGGTATGCCAAGCAATAAAAAATTAAAAGAAGGACGTTTAGCAGATCTAGCACCAACAATGTTAGATATAATGGGAATTGAAAAACCTGAAGAAATGACAGGAGAAAGCTTAATAGAAAATTAATTATATATAGAATCCTATAAAGTTAGAAATTGCTAATTTAAATTTCAAATATAGATAAATCTTAGTTTTAGGAGATATTTATGATAAGTTTACCAGAAGAAAAAATATTGTATTCAGAAATACAAAAAAAGTTATTTTATATAATTCCAGAAAAGTGGGAAAGTATATTTTTATATGCTTCAGTAATTGATATGCCAAATCAAAAACCAGTTGGTGAAATGTATTTCTATTATTTGCCAAAGGGAATAATAAAAAAGAAATTTGTTAATGGTTATGAAATACCAAATATATTTAATATTGATGAAGAACAATATTCAAAATTAATTACTGATGTATATAATTTAATAAAATTATTACGTGAACGTTTTATAAAAACAAAGAAAAAAGTTTGGAGTAATATAAGTATTTCAATAGAAAATTTTCAATTTAAGATTGAATTTGATTATGAAGACTTAAAAAAATCTCCATTTGGATCATATGAACGTCATGTAATTTGGAGATATAAATATTTAGAAGAAGATAAAACAGCATTAAGTAGAAAAGATAAAAAAATAATTGAAATATATGAGCAATATGCAAAAAGTCACACCATATCAAGAAAAGATATGTATGTTGAAGGAATATATAAATTGCCACTAAAAAATATTATTGATTTTGAAAAAACATTATCTGTTGAAGAAGCGATAGCACGTTCAAAAGAGAGTACTCCTAAAGAACAAGAAAAGAAAAAAATAGGATTTTTTAAGAAAAATAAACAAGAAAAAAATGTAGAAGAAGAACCAGAAAAAGAAGTAACTTATACAAATCAGATTCTTAATTGGAAAAAATAGAATATAGTAAATAATTAAAAGTACAAAATAAATATAAATGATATTTAATATATTTTCTATTATATAAAAATAGTTATTACTTAAATTAAAATTTAAGTAATAACTATTTTTTGTTCTAAAATTATTATTTGAGAATATATATTTTTTAAGTACACAAGAAAAGAGGAAAAAAATGAATAGTATTTTAAAGTATTTTCCAGATAAATTACAAAATGCTATTAATGAGCAAATTAAAGAAAAAAAAGAATTTTTAGAAGAAATTAGAATAAGAGTAAACAAGCCTGTAATTTTAAAATTTAATGAATTCGAGCAAATAACTAGATATTTAGTGAATAGTGAAGAAATTTTAGATATATTACAAGCAATATGTGAAAATTCTATTTATTCATATCAAAAGCAAATTTCAGAAGGATTTGTTACACTAAAAGGTGGACATAGAGTCGGGATAACTGGTTCATGTGTTATAGAAAATGGGAAAATAATAAATATAAATTACATAAATAGCTTAAATTTTAGAATTTCAAGAGAGATTAAAGAAT
The DNA here is from genome assembly GCA_947427205.1 of uncultured Clostridium sp. Taxonomy (GTDB): domain Bacteria; phylum Bacillota; class Clostridia; order TANB77; family CAG-508; genus Scatovivens. The sequence goes on along the minus strand of CANEHB010000005.1, from coordinate 43,007 downwards.
GTAGTAAAGAAATACTAGAATATATATTAGATTTAAAAAATAATACTATATATAATACAATAATTGTTTCTCCACCAGGAAGTGGAAAAACAACACTTTTAAAAGATATAGTTAGACAAGTTTCAAATGGTATTAAATTTAAGAATTTTGAAGGATTAAATGTTGGAGTAGTTGATGAAAGAGGTGAAATTGCAAATTTATATAAAGGAGTGCCACAAAATGATATTGGAATAAAAACAGATGTTATTGAAAATGTATCGAAAGCTACTGGTATGAAAATGTTAATTAGATCTATGGCACCACAAGTTATAGTTGCTGATGAAATAGGAAATAAAGATGATATTGATGCAATTAATTTTTCAGTTTGTTCTGGTTGTAAAGGAATTTTTACAGCACATGGATATAACTTTGAAGATATAATTGTAAATCCTGTATTAAAAAATTTAATAGATAGGCATTTATTTGAGATAATAATTTTTTTAGATAGCAAAAAAAGAGGAGAAATAAAAGAAGTATATTTATTAAATAAAAAGAGTTTAAATTATGAAATATATAATTTAAAAGATAGTAGTATGTATGTAACAAGATGAAGTAATAAAATTTATAATTTTATACTTCATTTTTTGTTCTAAAAATATTTTATTTGAATATATATATTTTAAGTATAAAATATTTAAAATTACAATGTTTAGAAGACAAGCTATGTATAAATGAAGGAGTAATATGTTATTTTTAAAAGGATTAAGTTTAATAGGAGTAATAGTAATATGTTCATATTTAGGAATTATAAAAGCAAAGACTTTTGAAAATAGAGTATCAGAGCTGTCTAAGTTTCAAAATGCTTTAGTTATGTTTAAGACGAAAATAGAATTTACACATGAGCCAATAAAAAATATTTTTGAAGAAATCTCAAAAGTTATATATAAAGATGAAGAAAATATATTTTTATATACAATAAAGAATCAGAGAAATATATATGTTTCTTGGAATGAAGGCGCAGATAAAATAAAAAAAGATTTTACAAAAGAAGATATAGAAATAATAAAAATGATGGGGAAATTACTAGGAAAAACGGATATTGAGGGACAAGTAAATGAAATAGAATTAACCAAAAGTTTAATAGAAAAACAGATAGAAAAAGCAGAATTAGAAAAAATTAAAAATTCAAAACTATATAAAACAATGGGAGTAATTTGTGGAATTGGAATTTGTATAATTTTAATATAGAAAGGATAGTTTATTATGAATATAGACTTATTATTTAAAATTGCAGGAATAGGTATTTTAATTGCGGTCTTACATCAAATTTTAACAAAGGCAGGTAGAGATGATCAAGCAATGATGACAACGCTTGCAGGAATGGTAATTGTACTTACAGTTGTTGTAAAAGAAATTAGTACATTATTTGAAACTGTAAGGACGGTGTTTAATTTATAATGGATATTGTTAAAGTTATAGGAATTGGTTTTTTTACCTTGATAATAACGATAATTTTGAAGGAATATAAAAAAGAATATGCAATATATGCTGTGTTAATTGGTGGACTAATAATAATATTTTATTCTATGGATACTATAAAATCTATTATAGATTTTATAAATACTTTATCAAATAATCAAAATTATAATAGTGAGTTTATTTCTCTTTTACTTAAAATTACAGGAATATCAATTTTAACAGAATATGCTGTTAGTATATGTAAAGATTCTGGAGAAAATTCGATAGCAAACAAAATAGATTTTGGAGGAAAAGTTATTGTTATATCTTTATCTATTCCAGTAATGCAGACTACATTAACTACACTTACAAAATTATTGCCATAAAGATATTTTAATGATTGCTATAGTAATTTATATTATTAGATATTGAATTAGTATTTAAATTTATGAATATAAAAAGGAAGATTAGTATTTATGGAAGAAATTATAAATTCTCAAACTAATGCTTTAGGAATCAATGAGTTTTTAAATTCTGCTAAAGATTATACATCAAATGCATTTCCTGATTTAGATATAATGAAATTATTTTCAGATAGTATTACAGGTGATGTTGGAAATATTTTTTCTTATACAAATATAGGAAAAATTTTTACATCAGAAATTCATGCAGCAGTAAATTTAATGGTTAGTGTATTAATAATAATTATTATACATAGTATTTTTAAAGCTATTATAGAAAACTTAGGAAATTCCACAGCAAGTAATGTAGTATATTTTGTACAATATTTAATAATTACTACTGTAGTTATTAATAGTTTTGTTTCAATTCTAAGTATAACAAGAGAAGCGATAACTAATGTAATTAATTTTATGAATTTACTTATCCCATTAATGACAACTTTAATGCTTACAACAGGTTCTTTAGTAACAACAAGTATGGTAGAACCAATATTATTATTTTTGATGAGTTTTATAGGAAATTTTATTAACTCATTTTTAATACCAATTTTATTAATATCAATAACTATATCAATAGTATCTAATTTTTCAGATAAAATACAAATAGATAGGTTATCAAAATTTTTAAAATCTTCTATTGTATGGTCTTTAGGAATTATATTAACAATTTTTACATGTACATTATCTTTAGAAGGAAACTTATCAAGTTCAGTAGATGGACTTACAGCTAAAACTGCTAAAGCAACAGTATCTACATTTATACCAGTTGTTGGAAAAATAATGGGAGATACAGTAGATAGTGTTATTGGTTGTTCAAATATATTGAAAAATTCAGTGGGAATAATTGGAGTAATAATAATAATTGGAATTGTACTTATCCCAATTATAAAAATGGGTATTTTATGGTTTTCATTTAGATTAACATCTAGTGTGTGTGAAATTGTTGCAGATGGTAAAATAGTTAAATTAATAGATCAAATATCAGATAGCTATAAAATATTAATGGCAATTTTAATTTCGGTTTCTGTAATGTTTATTATTGGAATAACAATAGTTATAAAAATTACAAATAGTGCATTAATGTATAGATAGGGAATTTTAAAATGATTTTAAAAATTAAAGTTTGGTGTGAAGGAATTATAATAGCAATTATTATTTCGATAATAATTGAAATGCTCCTTCCAGAAGGAAAAAACAAAAAATATGTAAAAGTTGTAATTGGAATATATGTTATGTTTGTTGTATTAAATCCTATTTTGGAAATACTAAATTATGATATTAAATTTGAAGATTTTTTTGGATTTGAAGAAGTTCCAGTATCAACAAGTTTGGATAGCAATATGAGAGATGTGTATGTGATTGGTATACAGGAAAGTATAAAACAGGAAATTGAAGAAATGGGATATATTGTAAAAAGTGTATCCATAAATGTAGATTCAAATTATGAAAATATTGAAAAAATAGAGCTATCAGTTAAAGAGGGACAAGATAAAATAGAGCAAATTGAACCAATTATTATAGGAAATAAAGAAAATAAGTCAGATTTTAAATATACTAATATTATAGCACATTTAGTAGAGAATTATTCAGTATCAGAAGATAAAATAGTTTTTAAATAAAATTATGTATAGGCTGTTTTTTAATAAAAGCAAGAAAGGAACGTATTTTATTATGATTGAGAAATTAAAAAATATGTTTAATAACAAAGAAAAAAGAGTAGAAAATCTAATTTCTTTTTTGATAATATTAGTAATAACTTTAATAGTAATAAATAAGATATTAAAAGGAGATGAATCTCCAAATGAGGATTATAAAAATGAAATAGGAGTTGAACTTGCTTCTAGTGAAAATATAAATATAAAAGAAAATAATTTGAGTAATGAACTAGAAAAAAGATTAGAAAATATTTTAACTAAAATTGATGGTGTTGGCAAGGTTTCGGTGCTTCTTACATATAAAGAAAGTAGTTCATTTGTACCAATATATAATATAAGTTCAAGCACAAGTACAACTCAGGAAACAGATACATCAGGGGGAACTAGAACGACTGAAACAGAAAATAATCAAAAAGATGTTATAAAAGATTCAAATTCAAATGTTGTAACAGAAAAAATAGTTATGCCAAGCATAGAAGGAGCAATAGTAACAGCAGAAGGAGCAAAAGATGCAACTATTAAGAGTAATATAATTGCGGCTGTTGAAGCTGTAACAGGAGTGGCAAATCATAAAATACAAGTTTTTGAGATGGGAGATGAATGATTTTGAAATTTAATAAAGAAAGAATAAAACAAATAATATTATCATGTATAGCCTTTTCTTTAATATTAGTGGGATATTTGAATTATAATTATGACCAAAATAATAGTATAGAAGTATCAAGTAGAACAAGGAATGATATTAATTTAGGAGATGTAGAATTAGTAAATAGTGAACCTATAGAAAATAGTGGAGCAATTGTTTCAAATGCAGAATTAGATATTACTAATCAAATAGTTAATGATGATAATAGTACTATAAAAGAAGAAAATATAGACAATTATTTTGAAGAAAGCAGAATACAACGAGATAGAATGTATTCAGAAATGTTAGAAACATATCAAAAACTTATAGATTCATCAGAAACTCCACAAGATCAGAAATCTATAGCAGCACAAGAAATTTCAAATATAACTAGTGTAAAAAATGGAATAATGATATCAGAAAATCTAATAAAAAATAAAGGATTTGAGAATGTAATAATTTTAGTAAATAATGGAAAAGTTAGTGTAGTTATTAAATCATCAAAATTAACACAAGAACAAATTTCACAAATTCAAAATATTGTACAAAGAGAATTAAATATAGAAGTTTCAAATATCAGTATTAGTAATAAATAAGGACTTTTTCAAATATTGTTAGAATATTTTTTGCTATAAGATTAATAATAAAAATGTATGAATAAGAAATTCATATAATTTTTTTAGGAAGTTATCTTTAGAATTTAAAAATTCAAAGAAACTAGTATTAGAAAGGAAAGATTATGGCAAAAAGAGGTTTATTTGTAGGACTAGCTGTAATAATCCTTTGTCTATGTTGTGGAACATGTTTTGCAGCAGAAGGTAACAATAATTCAATTAATTTAGGTAATGAAATAATGGAATCTATTGATAAAACAGGAGACAGTATTAATAATGTTGTTTCAGGTAATGCTGTGAATGATGCAGGTAATGCAGTAAGAGATGGTGTAAATAATGTAAAAAATGGTGTAGAAAATATTGGAAATGATGCAAAGAATATTGATGATGGTGTTGTAAATAGAAGTAATGCAGGTGGTAATTATAATGCAGTTAGAACAACAACAGAAGGAACTCAAGGAGTAACAACAAACTTTGATGCAATGTCAACAACAACTTGGATGTGGATTATTTTAGTAGTAGCAGCAGTAATTATTATTGCAGCTATTTGGTATTATGCAACACAAAATAATGATTAGTAAGTTTGCATAAAAAAGAAGTATTATATAAGATTTATATTTTATATAATATTTCTTTTTTTATATTCTAATAAAGTTATCTGGTATGATAATTTTTAATAGAATAGAATTTTGTTTTCCATTTTAATGAATATTTAGAATTTTATAGAAAATAAAAAAACTAAGATACAAAATCTTAGTTTAAAAGACTTATTAATATTTATTTTTTTAATCTTATTAGAATTGCTATTGCAAAAAGAATAAGTAATACTCCGATTGAAATAAGGATTATACTTAGTATATTATTTAATTCTAAATTCGCTTGTGAATAATTATTAAGTGAAGAAACACTTGTTATAGATGAAGAACTTAAAGAAGATAAGGCACTTGTTGAAGAGGTATCTTCTTGTATGATATTTTCTTCATCAGAAGTTGCAGATACATTATAAAATATAAAAGCAAAAGATGAAATTAATACTAATATTAATAATATTTTTAAAAGTTTAGACATATAACCCTCCTAAATAATACATTAATAATATAATATACAAAAACAAATAAAAAGTCTATAGAAATAAAAAAATTTAATAAAAACGTTATATTTATTATATTTGGAAATCTAGAAAAAGGTCTTGTAAAAAATAATTATACGATATATAATAATTAAATAGTAATATTCGGGTGTCGCCAAGTGGTAAGGCATCGGACTCTGACTCCGACATTCGTTAGTTCGAATCTAACCACCCGAGCCAATAATTTTAGTCTGCAAATGTAAAACATAAAAATACATCTGCAGATTAATTTTTATTATAAAAAATTATTATAATCCAATAAATGCCAAGAGCATTAAATGAAGAAAATAGAAATAAAAAAATACATTTACTTTAAATTTCTATTTTAATAAGGAGATAATATATGGGATATATTTTTGCAATAATATCATCATTATTTTTTACAGCATATATAATACCTAAAAAAATATCAAAACAATCACCATTAAAATATAGTTTATTTATGGGATTAGGATTTTTTATCATATCAATTATAGGATATTTAATAAATAAAATTTTAATACCAAATACACAGGAAACACTTTTAAATCCAATATTACTTTTATCAGCATTAGGTGGAATATTATGGTTAGTTGGCTCAATATTTTTCTTAACAGCAATTGATAAAATAGGATTATCAAGATCAAATCAGTGGAAGAATTTACAAGGACCAATTGGAGCAATGTTAACATTAATATTTTTATCTGAATTTATGCAAACAAAAGTAATTTATATTCTTTTAGCGATTGTTTTTATATTGATTTCTGCAATGCTATTCACAATAAAAAATGAACAAGAAAAAGTAGTAGATAAAAAAGGCATAATATATGCAATATTATCAGCAATGTTTTTTGGAACGAATGCATTAATACAGAAATATGTAACTAATAATGGATTAATATATTCTCAACAAGTATATTTTTCAGGATTAGTATGTATATCTGCATTTACATATATTATTATCAAAGAAAAAAATGTTAAATTCTTGTTTAATATAAAAAGTAAAGATAATGTTTTAGGAATTGTTGGAGGCTTCTTATACTTTTTTGCATCATTTTTTTCAACATTGTCTTATAAATATATACCAGGATCAATAGCATTTACTATAGTTCAATTAAATGCAGTTTGGACAGTATTGGTAGGAATATTAATATTTAAAGAAATTGATTTAAAAAAGAATTGGAAAAGAATAATGTTAGGTATAGTATTAGCAATTATTGGAGTAGTAATGCTTTTATTTGCACAAAATTAAAAATATAGGAGAAAATAAAATATGAATGAAAAAATAATTGTAACATCTGGAAATAGATATATTGATATAGATGCCTATGCTTCATGTATTGCATATGCTAATTTCTTAAGATTAAAAGGAAAAGATGCAATAGCTGTAAGCACTGCAAATCTTAATGAAAGTGTAACTAATTCTTTATTTGATTTACCAGAGAAATTAGAAACAAACTATAAATTAACTGGAGAAGAAAAGTTTATTGTATTAGATGTTTCTAACAAAGACTTTTTTGACAATATTGTAAAAGAAGATAAAATAATAGAAATATTAGATCATCATTATGGATATGAAGAGTATTGGAAACAAAAATTAAATGAGAATTCTCATATTGAAAGCTTAGGGTCAATAGCTACTTTTATTTATGAAATTTATGAAAAAGAAAATATGCTTGATCAAATATCAGTTGGAATGGCAAAGTTACTTTTGGCAGCTATTTTAGATAATACATTAAATTTAAAAGCCAAAATTACAACTGAAAGAGATTATTATGCTTATGAGCAATTATTAAAAATATCTAATATTGGTTCAGATTTTGCCAAAATATATTTTAAAGAATGCCAAGAAAAAATATTTGAAGATATTGAAGAATCAATCAAAAATGATACTAAAATAGGGGTAGAAGGCAGAATTCTGCCAGATGTTTTTGGACAATTACTTTTATGGAATGCTAAAGATATATTAAATAATGATACAGTACATAAGGTGTTAAACGAATTTGATATTGAATGGATGATGAATATAATTTCATTAGAGGAAGGGATAAGTTATATAATTTCAGAAAATGAAAAAGTAAAGAAAAATTTAGAAGAACTATTTAGTAATAAATTTGATAAAAATATTATGAAATTAGATCAAATTTGGCTTAGAAAAGAAATTATAAAAGAAGCCTTAGAAAAAGAATTAGATAAGTAGTATTAAATATACTTCAAAAAACTTGTAATAAAATAAAAATCATCTCATATATAATATAGAGGTGATTTTTTTGATATATATAAAATTAGAAGAAAAAGACGAGAAAAGTATAAAGAAAAATAAACTTTTAAAATTAATAGATAAAGTGAAATGTAAATTTGCGAAAATAAGAGAGGACAAGTTTGAAGATAAAGTATTAATTACTATTCCAGATATTGAAAATAAAACTTTAAATAAACTATCTGATTATATGCAACAAAATTGTATAAATAGAGTTTGTATTTCAAATGAACTTTTAAATAATCCAGTATTTATGGAATTTATAAAAAACAAAAATGTAAGAGTTTTTGATGGAAGGTGGCTATTTAAAGAACTTGTACCTAAATGTATAGAATATATTATGCTTTGTAAAAAAGATAAAATAGAATATCAAGAAGTTTCAATACTGTCGAAAGATATTAGTGAAATAGTAGTTTATAATGTAAAAGAAATTTCAGGAAGAGTAAGAATTCTTAATATAATAACAGAAAATGAAAATAAATTTAGAAAATTGGAAAAAGAATTATATGAGCAAAAAGGTATAATTTTAAATATGAATAATAATTATAAAAAGAGTCTAGCTAAGAGTGATATTATTTTTAATTTTGATTTTTCAGAAGAGGAAATAAATAAATATGTATTACCTAAAAAAGCATGTATTATAAATTTAGAAAAAGAGATAACAATAAATTCAAAAGCTTTTGAAGGAATAAATGTATCTTCCTATGAAATTCAAATGCCAAGAAAATACATTAAAAATTTATTGCATTTTAGAGATTTTGATACATCGATGTTATATGAGAGTTTTATATATAAAAATACTAATCCAATTAATATAAAAGCTGAATTAATAGAAGACGGAATTAACATAAGTTTTTTAAATGGAAAAAATGGAAAAATAAGAAAGACAGAATATGTAAATTTATCAAAAAAATTGGTAAATTAGCTTGACAAAATCGAAAATAAATCTTATTATATGTAAGTATAAAATACAAACTAAGAGAGGGGCGCTGAAGATATGGCAGAAAAAGAATTTTTATTAACACAAGAAGGTTATGATAATTTAGAAAAAGAATTAGAAAAGTTAAAAACTGAAGTAAGATATGAAATTGCAGAAAGAATAAAAGTGGCATTAGGTTTTGGTGATTTATCTGAAAACTCAGAATATGATGAAGCAAAAAATGCACAAGCAGCAAATGAAATAAAAATAGCTGAATTAGAAGAAAAAGTAAAATATGCTAAGATAATAGATGAATCAGAAATAGATACTGAAGTAGTTCAAGTTGGAAATATAGTTAAAGTATTAGATATGGAATTTGATGAGACAGTAGAATATACAATAGTTGGTTCTACAGAAGCAGATGTAACAAACAATAAAATTTCTAATGAATCACCAATTGGTCAGGCTTTATTAGGTAAAAAAAGAAATAATATTGTCGAAGTTCAAGCTCCAGTTGGAATTATAAAACTAAAAATATTATCAATAAAAAAATAAAAAGAATTGGGATATATGGGAAAAGCATATATCCTAATTTTGTATTTAAATATAAAGTTTTAAGAAGTTTCGATAATTGTATGTTTTTTTAGGTGATAAAAGAAATTATATATATTTGGAGGAAAATATGAAAAGAACTAGAGTTGCAGGAGTAATTGAAATGAATGGTGGATATGCACTTATGCATAGACTAGATGTAAAAAAAACAGAGAACTCAAATAAACCATATGGAGAATATTATGTTTTTGCAGGTGGAGGAGTTGAAGATAGTGATAAATCATTAGAAGATGCTGTAAAAAGAGAAATTTTAGAAGAATTTGGTATAGAAGTTGAAGTAAAAGAAAAACTATATTATGAAAAAATAGATGATGATGTAGATGAATATTTATTTTTTTGTGTATATAAATCAGGTGAGTTTGGAACTGGAAATGGTCCAGAATTTTCAGGAGATCCAAATTATATAGATAGAGGAAAATATATTCCTTGTATAGTTTCAAAAGAAGAAATAAAAAATATAAGATTAATACCAGAAAAATTTAAAGAGCAATTATTAAAAGAATTTAACTTATAATCAACATAAGGTTAGTGATATTAGTTTTATGTTTTTTTGAACTATAAAAATATAAAAAATATGTAAAAAAATAGTGTAAAAAAAATATTTTTATGATAGAATTACTTAAGTATAAAATTCTATTATTATAAATAGAATTAAATGCTTTTATTAATATGAATTTACTAAAAAGTAAATTAAAAGGAGTTTATTATGATAGCCTATAAAAGAGTGTTATTAAAATTAAGTGGAGAAGCTTTATCAGGAAAAGAAGGTCATGGAATAGATTCAGATGTAGTAGAAGCTATATGTGATAAAGTTAAAGAAATTGTAGAAATGGGAGTACAAGTATCTATTGTTGTAGGAGGAGGAAACTTCTGGAGAGGTTTAAAAAATGGCAAAAAAATGAATGATAGAGCAACAGCAGACTATATGGGAATGCTTGCAACTGCAATGAATGGATTAGCACTTCAAGATGCATTAGAATCTAGAGGAATATATACAAGATTACAAACTGCAATAGAAATGAGAGAAATTGCAGAACCTTATATAAAAAGAAAAGCAGCAAAACATTTAGAAAGAGGAAGAGTAGTAATTTTTTCATGTGGAACAGGTCACCCATTTTTCTCAACAGATACAGCAGCAGCATTAAGGGCGGCAGAAACAGACTCAGAAGTTATATTACTTGCTAAAACAATTGATGGAGTTTATTCAGCAGATCCTAAATTAGATAGTTCAGCTGTAAAATATGATGAGATATCTTATAAAGATGTTTTAGCACAAGATTTAAAAGTAATGGATTCAACAGCTACAGCTTTATGTAAAGATAACCAAATACCTTTATTAGTTTTTGCAATAAGTGATCCAGAAAATATTGTAAGAGCAATAAAAGGTGAGAAAATAGGTACTATAGTAAAATAAAATTATAATGAAATTAGTTAAGTTTTAATTATTTAGAAGATAAAAAATATTTTTATCAATAAAAGAATAAATAAAATAGAAATATATATTTTAGTATAACAATATAAAAATTAGTTTAGTTATTTTATTAAAAGAAAGGATTTTTAAATTATGGAATTAGAAGAATTAGAAGGAAGAATGCAAAAGACAATTGGAGTTTTTCAAGATAACTTATCAGAAATAAGAGCTGGAAGAGCTAATCCAGCAATATTAAATAAAGTAAGTGTTGAGTATTATGGAGCTGTAACTCCAATAAACCAAGTAGCAGGAATTTCTGTTCCAGAAGCTAGAACAATAGTTATTCAACCATGGGATGCAAGTATATTAAAAGATATAGAAAAAGCAATTTTAGCATCTGATATTGGATTAAATCCAAATAATGATGGAAAAGTTATAAGATTAAATTTTCCAGAATTAACAGAGGAAAGAAGAAAAGATTTGGCAAAAGAGATAAGAAAAATAGCTGAAGAAGCTAGAGTAAGTATTCGTTCTATAAGAAGAGATGGAATGGACGAAGCTAAATCAAAATGTAAAAATTCTGAAATAACAGAAGATGAAAAAGCAAGTCTAGAAGATAAAATTCAAAAATTAACAGATAAATATATAGCTCAAATAGATAAATTATTAGAAGATAAAGAAAAAGAAATTATGAATATTTAAGATCAGGAGAAAATTATGGAAGAAAGAAAAATGCCTAAACATATTGGGATAATAATGGATGGAAATAGAAGATGGGCAAAAGCTAAAAATTTACCAATAAAACTAGGACATAAAGAAGGAGCAGAAACTCTAAAAAAAGTAGTTAGACATGGAAATAAAATAGGTTTAGAATATATAACAGTATATGCTTTTTCAACTGAAAATTGGAAAAGAGGAGAAGAAGAAGTAAATGCTTTAATGTTCTTATTAGAAAACTATTTAAAAGATTTTGCTAAAGAAGCAGATACAGAAAATATTGTAATTAGAGTTATAGGAGATATATCAAAATTTACAGAGAACTTACAAGAAAGAATAAAAGATACAATTGATAGAACTAAAAATAATACAGGAATAGTTTTAACTATAGCATTAAATTATGGTGGTAGAGATGAATTAGTAAATGCTATAAAAAATATATCTAATGAAGTTAAAAATGGTGAATTAGATCCAAATGAAATTACAGAAAAAACAGTCTCTGAACATTTATATGATAAAGATGTGCCAGATCCTGATTTAATTATAAGAACAAGTGGAGAATTAAGATTAAGTGGTTTCTTAACATGGCAATCAGTATATTCTGAATTGTTATTTATAGATAAACTTTGGCCAGATTTCACAGAAGAAGATTTAGAAAATTCTATAGATGTATTTAGCAAAAGAAAGAGAAATTTCGGTGGCACAAAGTAAAATAAGCAAAGGATTGGATAATATGAATATAAAAAGAATTTTAACCAGCTTAATTGGATTTCCGATAGTAATGTGTATTTTAATACTTGGAAATAAATATATAATTGATATTATAATAGCAATTATAGCAATAATAGCCATGAAGGAATATATAAATTGTTCATCAAATAAAGTAAAAGTTATTTCATGGATAAGTTATTTAGCAGCAGCGAGTATTGGCTTATTACATATAATACCATCAAGTATAATAAAAACCTATTTATTTATGGGAATACCACTTTTATTACTAATATTATTTTTACATGTAATAATATCAAATATGAAAATTACATTTAATGACATAACATATACTTTAATGGGAATATTATATGTTTTTGGATTTGTTATGTTTTTACCATTAATTTATGGAGTAAATGGCGATATAGACGGTAAAATTTTAATTTGGTATGTTATGTTTTCAGCATGGGGAACAGATGTATTTGCATATTTAGTTGGACATAAATTTGGAAAAATTAAATTTAGTAAAGTAAGTCCAAATAAAACTGTAGAGGGGTGTACAGCTGGGATTATAGGTTCAGTTATAGTTAATTTAATATTTACTTTTGCAATAAATTATTTTGTAAATTTAGAAATATCATATGTAATGATAGGAATTATATGTGCTATTATGAGCATAATAGGTCAAATAGGAGATTTTGCAGCATCAGTAATAAAAAGATATTTTGAAGTAAAAGATTTTAGTGATTTATTTCCAGGACATGGTGGAATGTTAGACAGAATTGATAGTGTAATGTTTATAGCACCGTTTGCGTACCTTTTATTAACAACGTTATTATAAAATGCAAATATTTAGGAGGAAATAGTTTTGGGCTTTTTAATTAATGCTATAAAGATAATTTTTTTATTAGGATTTTTAGTATTCATACATGAAGGAGGACATTTTCTAGCAGCAAGATTATTTAAAGTAAAAGTTGAAGAATTTTCAATTGGATTTGGACCAAAGATATTCACTAAAAAAGGAAAAGAAACAGAATATGCAGTTTCACTAATTCCTTTTGGTGGATATGTAAAAATGACTGGTGAAACTGAAAGAAGTCTTGACGAAGGAGCTTTTAATAATGCTAAAATTTCACATAGGATAGCGATTGTTGCAGCTGGAGCATTTGTAAATATTGTTTTTGCAATTATTGTTTACTTTATATTATCACTTACCTCAGGATACAATATTTCTACTACTGTTGCTAGCATAATTCCAGAAGCTACAGAAAATGTATCTAATATACAAATTGGAGATAAAATTACAAAAATTGATGGAAAGAAAATAAGGATAAAATCAGATATATCAAAAGCTTTAAATAATTCAAATGGGGAACCAATAAAAGTATTAGTAATTAGAGAAAATGAAGAAAAAGAAATTTTGGTTACTCCAACAGAATATCAAGGTGCTTATATATTAGGAGTTCAAGTTGCGCTTGCAAACGGAACTTTAAGTGAAAAAGTATATTATGCATTTTGGGAAACAGTCTATTTTGTACTTTCTATTGGAGAAAGTTTAAAATTATTGTTTACTGGAAATGTAGGTATAGAACAAATGACAGGACCAATAGGAATTTCAGAAATAGTAGTTAAATCAAGTGGAATTTATGATTTCGTATATTTATTAAGCTTAATATCATTATCACTTGGAGTAACAAACCTTCTTCCAATACCAGCATTAGATGGTGGAAGAATAGTATTATTAATTATTGAGGGAATTCGAGGAAAAGCACTAAAAGAAGAAGTAGAGTTAAGTATACAATCAATAGGTTTTGCACTATTAATTTTATTTTCGCTTTATGTGTCTTATAATGACATTTTAAGGATTTTCTAAGTTCCGAAAGTAGCTGACGTAGATTTCTTAGCTGTTTAAACGTGAGCGAATTACAGATAAGTTATACAGAGGAACTTGGTTATGCAAATTCTATAAATTCTTAATAATTTATTATCTAGAATTTGTTAATTTGTTTGTTAGTTCTAAGAAGATATACAAACGTATGAAAATTTAATAAGGAAGGTGCAGAAAATGAAATGTAGTATTTGTGGAGCAAAATTAAAAAAAGAGGGAGATATTTGTAGTAAGTGCTACAAAAAATTTAAAGAAGAAGAAGAACTAAAAAAAGATGTAAATGAAATGTTAAAAATTAAAAGGAAATATTCTATAGCTTATGTACTTGTAAAATATGCTTGGATAATTTTAATCTTCATATTATCAGCTATTGGATGTTTTGCTTTTTCAAGTCCACTTGAAGGAGTTGCTTGTATAACTATATTTGTAGTTGTTATGGGACTATTACTATTTTTAGATAAAAGATTAGCTAGAGCAAGTAAGGCAGTTTTTTATGAAACAAAAATTGTTTATACTTTTAAATTTTTATTTTTTGATACAGAAAAAGTAGTAAAATATAGTGATTTGGCAGATATAACATATTTTCAGACTTTTGCACAAAAAAGATTTGGATTTGGAGATTTATGTGTATATGCAAGAGGCGCTGTGCCTGGAACTACAATATTTAATGGATTTCAATTAAAAAATGTTGCAAATGTAAAAGAAGTTTTAGAGAAAATAGGAGAAATCGTAGGAACAATAGAGAATTAGGAAGGAAATTATGCAGAAATATATAAAAGAAGTTTTCAATGATTATAATATAAATAGTAATTTAATAGAGGCAGAAATTGAGAATATAAATTTATATAAAAAAACAAATAAGCTACAAGTAAAAGTAGTATCTTCTAAAAAAATAAGTCTGCAAGATATTGAAAGTTTTGAAGATTACTTAATAAATAGGTTCAAAGTTACCAAAGCCCAAATAGATATTAGTTATAGTGATGATGTTACAATAGAGCAGGATATCGAGGCAAATTGGGATAATATAATAAAATATATTGCTAAAAAAGAACCATTTAGTAAAGCTATTTTAATGAATAGTAAAGTAAAAGTAACTGATGAAAAGATTGATGTAAACTTATTTATGAAGGGTGCTGCTTTTTTAGTATCCCAAAAATTTGATAAAGGTTTAGAACATTTAATATCTAATCTTTATAATAAACAATATTTAATAGAATTTGTTGAGAATGTATCAAGAGAGTATGAAAAAGAATTAATTGAGCAAAGAGATAGAGAAGAAAAAGAAGCTTTAATAGAGCTTGAAAAACAAGCTAAAATTGAAATAGAACAAGCAAAAGAGAAAAAGAGAATTGAAGCAGAAAAGGAGAAATTAAGAAAACAAGAAGAAGAAGAAAAACTAAAAGAAGAATTAAGAAAACAAAATCCAGAATTAGCGGCAAGAATTGAAGCGCATCAAACTAAATCACCAGAAGTTAAAGATGAAGAATCACCATTAATATATGGAAGAAGTTTAAACTTAAGAACAGAATTAGTTAAAATAGCTGATATACCAATGGAAGAAACAACGGAAATGAAGGTTTGCATTGATGGAGAAATTTTAGGAGATTCTATTGATTCAAGAGATATAAAAAATGATAAAGTAATTCTAATGTTTAATATTTTTGATGGTACAAGTACAATAGCTTGTAAAGCATTTTTAGATAAAGAAAAATTTAAAGATATAAAATCAAGAGTATCAAAAGCCAAAGGCTTAAGAATTGATGGAATGGCAAAATATAGTATGTATTCTAAAGAAGTAGAAATAATGGCGAATACAATTATAGAATCAACAGGGATAAAAAGAGAGAAAAGAGTTGATAATGCTACAGAAAAAAGAGTTGAACTTCATATGCATACTCAAATGAGTCAAATGGATGCAATAACACCTTGTGAAGATTTATTAAAAAGAGCAGTTAGTTGGGGGTGGAAATCCATAGCTATAACAGATCATGGAGTAGTACAAAGTTTTCCTGATGCACATAAATATTTAGAAAAGACAGGTGCAGATTTAAAAGTATTATATGGAGTAGAGGCATATTTTGTACCAGATAAAGATCCATGTGTATTTAATTCTAAAAATCAACCTATAGATACAGAGTATTGCGTATTTGACTTAGAAACAACAGGTATATCACATATAACAGAAAAAATAACAGAAGTGGGAATTATCAAAATAAAAAATGGAGAAGTAATAGATACTTTTGAATGTTTTGTAAATCCAGAAAAATCAATACCAGAAGAAGTAGTTGCAGTAACTCATATTACAGATGATATGGTAAAAGATGCTGAAACAATAGATAAAGTAATGCCAAAAGTTTTAGAATTCATGGGAGACTCAGTTTTAGTTGCACATAATGCAGATTTTGATATAGGATTTATGAAGTACAATTGTGAAAAATTAGGATTAACTTTAGAAAATTCTCATATAGATACATTGCGTTTAGCTAAAGCAATATTTCCAGAGTTCACAAAATATAAATTAGGTATAATAGCAGATAAATTAGGAATAAAAGTAGATGTAGCACATCGTGCTTTAGATGATGTTAAAACATTAGTTGCAGTATTTAAGGAAATGATAGAAAGAGCTAAAGATAGAAATGCAAAAACCATAGATGATTTTGATAATGTTTTTGAAACTGATTTTAGAAAATTACCATCATATCATGCTATAATTTTAGCTAAAAATTATGTAGGTTTAAGAAATCTTTATAAATTAATATCATATTCTCACTTGGATTATTTTTATAAAAAGCCAAGAATATTAAAAACAATGCTTGATAAATACAGAGAAGGGTTAATTTTAGGGAGTGCTTGTGAGGCAGGAGAATTATTTAGAGCAATAGTTGCAGAAAAGTCTGATGAAGAATTAGAAGAAATAGCAAATTATTATGATTATTTGGAAATTCAACCATTACAAAATAATGAATACATGATAAGAGAAGGACAAGTTGAAGGGTGGGATACATTAAAAGAGTTTAATAAGAAAATTGTAGCTCTAGGAGAGAGATTAAATAAGTTAGTAGTTGCTACATGTGATGTTCATTTTATGGATCCACAAGATGAGGTTTATAGAAGAATTTTGCAAGCTGGTCAAAAATATGATGATGCTGATAATCAAGCACCATTGTATTTAAGAACAACAGAAGAAATGCTTAAAGAATTTGAATATCTTGGAGATGAGAAAGCATATGAAGTAGTTGTAACCAATACAAATAAAGTTGCAGATATGTGTGAAAAAATAAAACCAATTTCACCAGAAAAATGTCCACCACATATTCCAGGATGCGAGCAAACAATAAAAGATATAGCTTATAGTAAAGCACATGAATTATATGGAGATCCACTTCCTGAGATTGTTCAAACTAGATTAGATAAGGAACTAGACTCTATTATAAAAAATGGTTTCTCCGTAATGTACATAATTGCACAAAAATTAGTTTGGAAGTCAAATGAAGATGGATATATAGTTGGTTCAAGAGGATCAGTAGGTTCTTCATTTGTTGCCAACATGACAGGTATTACAGAAGTTAACTCACTTCAACCACATTATAGATGTCCAAATTGCAAATATTCTGATTTTTCAGATTATGGTGTAAAAAATGGATTTGATCTTCTAGATAAAGATTGTCCAAAATGTGGACACAAACTTGCTAAAGATGGTATGGATATTCCATTTGAAACTTTCTTAGGATTCAATGGAGATAAAGAGCCTGATATTGACTTAAACTTTTCGGGTGAATATCAAGCAAAAGCTCATAAATATACAGAAGTAATATTTGGAAAAGGAACAACTTTTAAAGCTGGAACTGTTGGTACAGTTGCAGATAAAACAGCATTTGGTTATGCAAAAAATTATTATGAAGAAAGAAATAAGCATCTTCCAAATGCAGAAATCGCAAGAATATCAGCAGGATGTGTTGGTGTTAAAAGAACAACAGGACAGCATCCAGGTGGAATTATAGTTGTACCAAAAGGAAGAGAAATATTTGAATTTACACCAGTACAACATCCAGCAGATGATCCAAAATCAGATATAGTAACAACTCATTTTGATTATCACTCAATTGACCAAAACTTATTAAAACTTGATATTTTAGGTCATGATGATCCAACTGTTATAAGAATGCTACATGATATAACAGGAATAGATCCAACGAAAGTTCCATTAGATGATAAAGAAACAATGAGTATATTTAGTTCTACGAAAGCACTTGGTGTTACACCAGAACAAATTAATTCTGAAGTTGGAAGTTTTGGAATTCCTGAATTTGGAACAAAATTTGTAAGAGGAATGCTTGTAGATACGAAACCAACAACATTTAGTGAACTTATAAGTATTTCTGGTTTATCACATGGTACAGATGTATGGCTTAACAATGCTCAAGAATTAATAAATGATGGAATTGTTACATTAAGTCAAGCAATAGGTTGTAGGGATGATATAATGGTTTATTTAATGAAACAAGGTTTAGAGCCAAACCATGCGTTTAAAATTATGGAAACAGTACGTAAAGGAAAAGCATTAAAAGATCCAGAAAAATGGGCAGAGTATGTTAACATTATGAAAGAGCATGATGTACCAGATTGGTATATAAAGTCGTGTGAAAAAATTAAGTACATGTTCCCTAAAGCACATGCTGCAGCCTATGTAACAAATGCTTTTAGAATTGCTTGGTTCAAAGTACATCAGCCAAAAGCATATTATACAGCATATTTCTCAATAAGAGCAGATGAATTTGATAGTGAATGTATGATATTTGGAAAAGAAAAAGTAAAAGAAAAAATGAATGAAATAGATAAAGCAGGAAATGCTGCTACTACAAAAGATAAAAATATGTATTCAATATTAGAGTTAGTATTAGAAATGTATGAAAGAGGAATAAAATTTCTACCTATTGATTTATATAAATCACATAGTACAAAATTTATTATGGAAGAAGACCGGAATAAGACCACCATTAAATAGTATACCAGGTCTTGGAAGTATTGCTGCAGAAGGAATATATCAAGCAAGAATTGAAGAACCTTTTGAATGTATTGAAGATATGCAATCTCGTGCTAAAATAGGAAAATCAGTAACAGAATTATTGGATAAATTCGGATGTCTGAAAGGTATGACAAAATCAAATCAAATGAGTTTATTTGTGTAGAAGTAATATTAAAAAAATAATGATAAACAATTTATTATTATAAATTTGAAAGGATTGTTAAATGGAGAATATTATTAATGTAATTGGGGTAAATAATATAATTATATATCTTCTGATTATAAATTTAATAGGATTTTTAGCAATGGGAATAGATAAATTAAAAGCTAAAAAAAATTGGTGGAGAATTCCAGAAGGTACATTACTCATGATTACAATTTTAGGTGGTGGTGTTGGAAGTATACTTGGAATGTATACTTTTAGACATAAAACAAAGAAATTAAAATTTACAGTTGGGATGCCAACAATCTTAATTTCAGAAATTGCTTTGATTATTTATTGCTTTATAAAATTCCCATAATACCTTGTTAAAAAAAAGGGGATATGATATAATCTGAATGAATTAGAGAAATCTATTTGTAAGAGGATGTAGAAACGGAGAAATGTTATGTTTGAACAGCTTTTATTCAATTTGTTAGCATTTTCCTTGTTTATAATAATATTTTTTAAAATATTTAGGAAAAATGATACAAATTATATATGCTTGTTAATTATACAAGCTATTGGAATAGCCATTAGTTTTGTTGAAATTAAATTAAAAATAGAAGAGAATATTTTTTGGGGAAGCCTTAGATATATATTCTCAATAATCATACCTTTTGCAATAATTATATTAGAAGTAAATAAAATAAATTTTTCAGAAATTTTAAGTATATTTGCAGCTAAAGTTTGTTTAATGTTTGGAAATACAAGGGCTGCGAAAGCAATTTTAGTAAAATTAGTTACTAAATATCCAGATAGTTATTTAGGTCATAAATTATTAGCAGAATGTTATGAAAAAGAAGGTGGAATGAGAAGAGCTATTGATGAATATGTAACAGCAGTTGATATCAATAAAAGAGACTATAAATCATATTTTAAAATAGCAGCATTATTAAAAGATTTAGGTAAAAAAGATGAAGCAATACAAATGCTAGAAACACTTGTAAGAACAAAGCCAGATTGTTATGAAGGTTCTTGCCTTTTAGGTGAACTTTTATGTGAACAAGAAAGATTTAAAGAAGCTGCTAATGTATATAATGAAGCTTTATTATATAAACCAGCAGATTTTGATTTGTATTATAATTTAGGAATTGTATATACAAGATTAAGTGATTTTCAAATGGCAAAAGAAATGTATGAAAAGGCTGCAGCTATTAATCATAAAATGTATGGAGCAAATTATAATCTAGGATTAATTGCATTTATACAAAGAGATTTTGAGCAAGCAGAAAAACATTTTGAGAAAAGTTTATATGGAGATTTAGAAGCAGCATCCTATTATCAATTAGCAAAAATATATATGTATAAAGGTGAAAAAGATAAAGCAATTAATTTCTTAAATAAAGCTATTGAATTAGACTCTAATCTTTTGAAAAAAGCAGAAAAAGATAAAAATTTTGAAAAAATTAGAGAATATATTACAGTTTCTGTAAAAATGGATGATAGACAAGAGATACTAGATCAAGATGAAGAAGTAGAAGATTTAAAAAGACCTGTTGTATTAGAAGAACAAGAAAAAATTGCAAGATACTATCTAGAAGAAACAGCAAACTTAGTTGAAGAGATGAGTGAAAATTATTCAAAACAAAAATTAGATGAAAAAATTGATTTTATTTTTAACAAAGAAAAAAGAAAGAAAGAAAAAGAGATAGAACAAAAAGAATTAGATGATAAGAAAAAAGAAGATAGACAAAAAGAATTAGGAAATAATTAAAATAAATTATTAAATCAAGAGTTTTACAAGTTATATAAAAAATAATTAAATTAGAAAACAAATGAAAAATATAATTTTGTTTATTCATATAGGAAGATTTTATAGAATATAATTATTAAAAAATAGAAAATTTTAAATGAAATTATAGAGAGGAAATGGTATTTTAGTATGGAAAAAAAATCAATAACTATTGTAGGTGGAGATTTACGTATAGTAAAACTTATTGAAATGTTAGATAAGGATGGTTATAAAGTGTATACTTATGCTTTAGAAAACTCAGAGGAATTATTAAATTTAGAAGGAGTTGAAATGTGTCCAACTTTAGAAGAAGCTGTTAGTTATTCAAAAGTTGTTGTTGGACCTGTACCACTATCAAGTGATAGAAAAAGATTATCAGCACCATTTGGAAGAAATAATGTTGAATTAGAAGATTTTATTAAAGCATTAAAAGGAAAATATTTAATTGCAGGAAATATCGGAATAAAAGATAAACTAGATGAACTTGGAGTACAATCAATAGATTTATTAAAAAGAGAAGAATTTTCAGTTTTAAATACAATAGCTACTGCTGAAGGAACAATTCAAATAGCTATGGAAGAAACACAAAGAACTGTACATGGTTCAAATATTTTAGTAATGGGATTTGGAAGAATAGGAAAAGTAGTTGCTAAAATGTTAGATGGAATAGGTGCAAAAGTATATTGTGAAGCTAGAAAAAATGAAGATATTTCATGGATAAAAGCTTATGGATATAATCCAATACATTTAAATGATTTAAATGAACATTTAGACAAATTTGATATTATAATAAATACAATACCATTTCAAATATTAGATTCTAATAGATTAGATTTAGTAAAAAAAGAAGCAGTTATTATTGATTTAGCTTCAAATCCAGGTGGAGTAGACAGAAAAGCTGCTAGAGAAAAAGATTTAAAGGTGATATGGGCATTATCGTTACCAGCTAAAGTAGCACCACTTACTTCAGCTGAATTTATAAAAGAAACTTTATATCATGTATTAAAAGAACTATAAAATACTTATGATGTAAATGAAAAACGGAGGATAAAATGACAATAATACAAGCACTAATTTTAGGAATTGTGCAAGGTTTAACTGAGCTTTTGCCAGTTTCTAGTTCTGCACATTTAAATGTAATTCCTTGGATTTTTGGATGGACAGAGAATGCAAACTTTGTTCAAGATTTTGGAGGCTCTTTTGATGTAGCACTACATTTTGGAACATTGATTGCTATAGGAATATTCTTTTTCAAAGAATGGATAACACTTATAAAAGCTGGTTTTAAACAAGTTGTAAAAAAAGAAAAATCTACTGAAGGAAAGATGTTTTGGTATTTAGTTATAGCAACAATACCAGCAGGAATATTAGCATTAGTTTTAGAAAAAATTTCTGATACTATTATAGATGGAAACTTCAAATTAGAAATGGGAATGATTGCTACAGCTTTAATAGTTATGGGAATTATTTTAACGTTAGTAGATAAAAAATCAGAAAGTAAATATAAGTACAAAGATATTAATTTAAAACAATCTTTATTAATAGGAATATCTCAAAGTTTAGCAGCAGCATTTCCGGGAGTTTCACGTTCAGGAATAACAATGACTGTTGCAAGAGGATTAAAAATAGATAGAGAAAGTGCTGCAAAGTTTTCATTTTTACTATCTACACCAATAGTAGCAGCAGCTGTTTTGGTTGATATAACAGAATTTGCTCTTACTTCAATACCATTTTGGGTAGGTGTAATATCTAGTTTTATAGTTGGATTAATAGTTATAAAATTTTTAATGGAATATTTGAAAAAAGGAAGTTTTAAGATATTTGCAATTTACAGAATTATATTAGGTGTAATAATATTTGGATTAATATTTATAAGATAATATGGAGGTGAAGATATGGCAAGAGGAAAACATGCTGGAAATCCAGAAGATTCTTTTGAAGATACTAGCTCTTATAGAAGTAGAAGAGAATATAGAGATATGCAAACTGCTACTAAACTAGAAGAAAAAAATGATAACATAGCAGATACAGATAATGTAAATAATAATACATATGGGACTTTTAATAATAGGGATACCTTAAATACAAATATATTAGGAGATGATTTCCTAAGCTTTGAAGATGAGGAAAGTACTTTAAATTATAAGAAAATATTTTTGGTATTGGGTATAATTGTAGTACTTATTATAGCAGGATTTTTAGTATATAAATTTGTTTTTGCAAAAGATAAAAAGCAAGAAGAGCCATCAGAACCAGTAGTTTCTAATGAAGCAAAAATGATTGAAACTTTAGAAGGATGTAAAGTCTTAGGAAAAATAGTTATAGAAGATATAAAACTTGAACAATATATATTAGATTCAGTATCTGACAATGCTTTAGAAAATGGTGTAGGAAAGTTATATGGTGGTTCATTGAATAATTATGGGAATTTATGTTTAATTGGACATAATTATGAAGATATTTTTGAAAAATTGTCTGAACTAGAAGTAGGAGATAAGATTACACTAATAGATAGAGAATTAGAAGAAACTACATATAAAATAAATAATATTTTTTCCATTGAGCCAGATAATTTAGAATGTCTACTTCAAGATGAAACTAAAGTAGAACTTACATTAATAACTTGTGAAACTGGAGCAGCAACAAGACTTGTAGTAAAAGCAGAAGAAGTAGCCGAAGATGATGTAGATATGACTGAAAATACAAATACAACAGATTTAAATACAGTAAATTCAAATACAACAAATACATCAAAAGAAAATGTGTAAAAGAGGTGGCAAAATATGAAGAAAATAATATCACAAATTTTGATAATATTAGCAATAATGTTAATAGGTACATTATCAGTATTTATAGAAGAAGTAAATGCTGATAGTGTAGCTGGAATAAATTGTCCATCATCAGTAAATTTAGAAGATAACTTTACTGTTAGTTTGATTTTACCAGAAAATGCAGTGGCAGCTCAGGCTACTATTACAGTAAAATTTAGTAATGGTACAACTGAAACAAAAATGATGTCATATTCTAAAGGAATGGAAAGTGAATATGGAATGGTAAATGGCGTAACTTTTAAAGCTAGTGTAAATGGTAGTGTGTCAGTAAGTGTAAGTAATATACATATATCAGATAGAAGTGGAAACTTTATAGAAAAAGGTGGCTCAAAGTCAGCTTCTTTAAATATAGTAGGAACACCTAGTACTTCTACATCCAGTAATAACAATAATAGTAGCAGTAATATTGATAATAATAGCAACAGTAGTAATAGTAACAATAATCAAACACCACAAGCAAAATTCACAGATGTAAATGAAACAGTATATACAACGGATGTTTGTAACATAAGAAAAAATTATTCCACAAGTAGTGATAAAATTGCAACAGTAAAATCAGGAACAGCTCTTAAAAGAACAGGAGTTGGAGATAATGGATGGTCAAGAATAGAATATAATGGACAAGTTGCATATATAACAAGCCAATATTTAAGCAGTACAGCACCAGAAGTAAACTTTTCAAATGTAAATGAAACTCTTTATGCAAAACAAGATTGTAATGTTAGAAAAAGTTATAGTACAGATAGTGAAAAGGTAGGATATTTAACGGCTGGACAAGAAGTAACAAGAATTGGTATTGGAGAAAATGGTTGGTCAAAAATTAAATATAATGGACAAGAATACTATGTAGCATCAAATCTATTATCAAAAGATGAACCTACAGAAGATGATAATACTGTTAACAATACTATAGATAATAACACAATAAATAATACGAATGTAGTAACAAATGAAATGGTAGAAGGAAATAAAACACCACTAGAACTTGTCCAAGAAGAAATTGGAGTTATACCAGAAGTTGGAAATAATATAGCTATAAAAATATACATAGTTATTACAGCATTAGCTATAATGGCTACTTCAGTTGGAATATATTATTTAAAATTTAATAAAAGAAAATAGGATGTGTTAAAAATGACAGAAATAATTGATGGAAAAGAACTTGCAAAGAAAGTAAGAAAAGATTTAAAATTAGAGGTAAAAAAGCTAAAAGAAAAAGGAATAAATCCTAAACTTGCAGTAGTAATGGTAGGAGATGATCCTGGTTCACAAGTATATGTAAAAAATAAATCAAAAGCTTGTGAAAAAGTTGGAATAGAATTTGAAGAATTTTTATTTGATAGTGATACATCAGAAGAAAAATTATTAGAAGTAATACAAAAATTAAATTCAGATAATTCTATACATGGAATTTTATTACAAAGTCCAGTTCCAAAACATATTAATATAAATAAAGCTTTTAGAACTATTTTACCTGAAAAAGATGTTGATGGATTTAATCCTATAAATGTTGGAAACTTAAGTATAGGTGAAGATGCATTTATATCATGTACACCATATGGTATAATAAAAATGTTAGAAGAATATAGTATTGAAACAGTAGGAAAAAATGCTGTTATATTAGGAAGAAGTAATATTGTAGGAAAACCAATGATACAATGTATGCTAAATAAAAATTCTACAGTTACAGTATGTCATTCTAAAACTAAAAATATAGAAGAGATTATAAGAAATGCAGATATAGTAATAGCAGCGATTGGAAAACCACAATTTGTAAAAGCTGATATGGTTAAAGATGGTGCTGTTATAATAGATGTAGGAATAAATAGGCTAGAAGATGGAACAATTTTAGGTGATGTTGATTATGAAAAAGTTGCCAAAAAGGCAAGTTATATAACACCTGTTCCTGGTGGGGTTGGACCTATGACAATAGCAATGCTTTTAAATAATGTAGTAAAAGCTGCAAAATTACAATTAAAATAAAATAAAATTAAATAATATTTGGGGCATAGATTTATCTATGTCTTTTTTTACATTATAGGAAATTGCAAAGCAAATTCATATAATATAAATCTCTGGTAACATTGCATATACATTTTTAGCAATTTGGACATAGAACAAAGACGAGGACATTTGCAAATAATTTTGTTTTTTAAATTTTCATAATGTTCTCTTTTGTTCTTTAATAAATTTTATAATATAAAAGGAGGATGAAAATTGATTAATGCTTATGATGTATGGTTTTCCAATATAGATATTAGTGATAAATGTAAAATAGAGTTATTAAATAAATTTAGTAGTAAAGAAATTTGGAATTTTTCTGAAAAAAATTTTATCGAGATTGGAATATTAGAACAAAATTATAATAGAATTTTAGAAGTAGAATATAAACGAAAATTGGACAAATACTTAAAATATATTGAAAATAAAGCAATAAAGGTAATATCTTTTAAAGATAAAAAATATCCAAATAAATTAAAAAATATTAGTGATATGCCGCCGTTTTTATATGTTAGAGGTGATTTAGAGAATTTATATAGTGATAATATTGCAATTATTGGTTCTCGAGATGCAAGTGAATACGGAAAATTTGTTGCAAGGAAAATTGCAAAACAAATCGCAGATAAAAATATAAATATTGTCAGTGGATTAGCTATTGGGATTGATAAATTTGCGCATTTAGGAGCATTAGATAGTAAGATAGGAAAAACTATAGCAGTTTTAGGAACTGGAGTTTCGGAAAAGGAAGTTTATCCTTTAGAAAACAAAAAGATATTTGATAAAATTTTAGAAAATAATGGAACAATAGTATCTGAATTTAAGCTTGGAACATCTCCAAATAGATATAACTTTCCAAAAAGAAATAGGATTATTAGTGGATTATCAGAAAAAATTGTTGTTGTGGAAGCCAAAGATAAAAGTGGCAGTTTAATAACAGTAGACTATGCGTTAGAACAAGGAAAAGATGTATTTGCAGTTCCTGGAAATATTACTTCTAAAAATTCTGAAGGTACTAATAAACTAATACAAGAAGGAGCATTTGTTTTAAATAGTTATGAAGATATATTATAGAAAAATGGAAATAAAGTAAATTATAAAAAGGTACTAAAAATGTATTATAAAATTAGTAATTTACTAATTTTTATAGATATAGTGATATCATTAAATTTACTTAAAATTATGCTCAAAAATTAATAAAAAATTAATGAAAAAAAGCTTTATCTTTTTACAGAAATGTAATATAATACTTTTGATAAAAGGAAGATTTTGTGATTAATTAGAATTTTAAAAATAGACTTATTTTAAAAGAAAACTTTTATTAAAATTACTTTTAATAAACTAAGGAGGATTTATGAGTAACGATAATAATGAAACAAAAAGAGTTAGAACTTCAAACTTAAATAAAAAAGTAAAAAGTAAAGCAAAAAACTCAAAATCAAAAAATGAAAATGGAAAGAAATTAAAATTTAAAGATAAACATCCTAAAGCTTCTAAAGCAATAAAAATAGGATTAATAGTATTTTTATTATTAATTATTATTGGAGCAGGAGTTTTAGTAGGAGCCTTTTTCGGAGTTTTTGGAGAAGAACTAAAAATTAGTGAAGAAAGTTTAGTTATTAAATATGAAAATTCTACAGTATATGATGCTGATGGGAATTTAATAGCAACATTAAGTGGTGGTACAAAAAGAAAAAGTATTAGTTTATCAGAAATGTCTGAATACTTACCAAAAGCATATGTAGCAATTGAAGATGAAAGATTTTATTCTCATAGTGGTATAGATGTAATTAGAACAGGTCGTGCAACAGTTACTTATTTATTACATGGTGGAAAATCAAGTTTTGGTGGTAGTACAATAACGCAACAGGTTATAAAGAACATCACTCAAGACAAAGAAAAAACAGCTTTTGCTGGAGCTTTAAGAAAAGTTAAAGAAATATCAAAAGCAATTCAAGTTGAACATTACTTATCAAAAGATCAAATATTAGAATTATACTTGAACTTAATATTTACAGCAGGAAATGATATTAATGGTGTTGAATTAGGTTCAATATATTATTTTGATAAAAGTGCAAAAGATTTAAGTATAGCAGAATGTGCATATATGGCAGGAATAAATCATTCACCAAATTCATATAAGCCATTTGCCAATTATGATGGTGATGAAGCAAAGAAAAATGAAATGAATGAAAAAATTAAAAAAAGAACAAAAACAGTTCTTAAGAAAATGAAAGATTTATCATATATAAATAATGAGCAATATGATCAAGCAGTTTCAGAAGTTGATAGTGGATTACATTTCCAAAATGGAGAAGGATCAAAAGTAACAACTGATGTATCTTATGTTACAGAAGCTGCAATAAATCAAATATTAGATCAGATGCAAGCTGAACAAGAAGATTTAAGTAGAGATATGGCAGAAATGAATTTATATAGTGGTGGATATAAAATTTATACAACTCAAAAATCAGATATTCAAGCAATAGTTGAAGCTGAAGTAGTAAAAGAAAAATATTATAAGACAACAGTTTGGCAAAAAACAAATAAAGAGACTGGAGAAAAAGAAAAAATAACACAACCTTCTTGGCCAACAATAGTAATAGAAGATCATAAGACTGGTCAAGTAGTAGCAGCAGCAACTGCAACTGGCCTTAAAGAAGAAAGAACAGCAACAACAAAATTAGGATATTTTAATATACCTACTGAAATAGATAAACAGACAGGTTCTTCAATGAAACCTATATCTGTAATTGCACCAGGATTAATAACTGGAAAAATTTCAGGAGCAACAGTATACTATAATCAAGCAACAGTTTGGCCAGGAGCAAATGGAGGAAAAGCATGGAGACCAGGAAACTCTACTGGATATTCTGATTATTCAAATATGCGTTATGCAATAGCTAAATCTTTTAATATTCCTCATGCAAAGGCTTTAAATGATATAGGAATTGAAGCAGCAGTTGATTTTTGTAAAAGTGTAGGATTACCAGACTTTTCTGAATCAGGATTAAGTTTAGCTTTAGGTGGATTAAATCATGGGATTTCACCTTCTGATATGGCAAAAGCTTATTCAGCAATAGCAAATGATGGTGTTTATATAACACAAACTTATTATACAAAAGTAACAGATAATAAAGGAAATACTGTATATGAACCAAAACAAGAACAAAATAGAGTAATGAGTGAACAAAATGCTTATATAGAGAAAAATATATTAACAGAAACAGTTGTTGGAAATGGTGGTACAGCAACGTATTGTGCAATAAAAGGTATGGACGTAGCAGCAAAAACTGGTACAACTAATGGAGACTATGATAGATGGCTTTGTGGATTTACACCATATTATACAGCAGCTTGTTGGTTTGGATATGAACATAGTGAAGAAGTAAAAGGATTTGGTCAAAATCCAGCAGGAACTATATGGGCAGCAGTTATGAAAGAAATTCATTCAGGAGTAGAGGGAGCTAGATTCCAAGAACCTGATGGAATTGTAAAACAATCCGTATGTAGAACTTCTGGGAAATTACCAGGACCAGGATGTGCAGATGTATATACAGAATTATTTACAGCAGAAACTAAATTAACAGAAACTTGTGAAGGTCATGGAGTAATAAGAATTTGTAATGATACACAGCAACTTGCTACAGATTTCTGTCCTAGTGTAAGAGAACAAATGGGATATATTCCAGAACATGAAAGAAATGCACCATGGGTTACAGAAGGAATGGCACAAACTGCACCAGAAGGTACATGTCCATTACATGCTGTTCCAACGGCACCAGTAGCACCAGTAACACCACCAACTCCAGTAGAAGAAACACCAGCTGTTCATACTCATACAGCAGGAGCATGGATTACAGACGTTGCAGCAACAGCAACAACAGCAGGTTCAAGACATCAAGTATGTAGTGTTTGTGGTGAAACAATTGCAACAGAATCGATACCAGCAACAGGAACACCAACAACACCAAATAAACCAGCAAATACAACGCCAACAAATCCAACAACACCAACGGAACCAACAACACCAACAGATCCACCAACAACAACAGATCCAACAACACCAACGGATCCAACAACACCAACAGATCCACCAACAACAACAGATCCAACAACACCAACAACATAATTAATAAATTTTAAATTATGATAAATAGGAAAAGTAAAAATATTTCCTAAGCCAATAAAAGTAGGCAGAGAAAATTTGCCTAAACATTACTATAAAGGAGGAAAAAGCATGAGTATAAAATTTTATAATACATTAACAAGAAAAGAAGAAGAGTTTAAGCCGATTAATGAAAAAGAGATAAAGATATATTCATGTGGTCCTACTGTATATTACTTTGCCCATATTGGAAATTTAAGAGCATATTTATTTATGGACAATTTAAGAAGAGTTTTAAAATATAATGGTTATAAATTAAAACATGTTATGAACATAACAGATGTAGGTCATTTAGTTTCAGATGCAGATGAAGGGGAAGACAAAATGTTGAAAGCAGCTAAGAGAGAAAATAAAGATCCATTTGAAATAGCAGAATTTTACATGAATGCATTTTTAAAAGATATAGATAGTTTAAATATAGATAGGCCAGAAATTATAGCTAGAGCAACAGAACACATAGATGTTATGGAGGAATATGTAAAAAAAATTATAGAAAATGGATATACATATCAAACTGAAGATACTGTATATTTTGATACATCAAAACTAAAAAAATATGGCATACTATCTAATAGAAATGTAGAAGAACAAAAAGCAGGAGCAAGAGTAGAATTCGATAAAAATAAAAAGAATATATCTGATTTTGCTTTATGGATAAAAGCACCAGAAAATCACATAATGAAATGGGATTCATTTTTTGGAAAATCTTATCCAGGTTGGCACTTAGAATGCTCTGCAATGGGATATAAATATTTAGGAGAAAATTTTGATATTCATACAGGTGGAGTTGATCATATTCCAATACATCATGAAAATGAAATAGCTCAAAGTCAAGGATTCTCTGGAAAAATACCAGCAAATTATTGGATGCATGTTGAATTTTTACAAATAAATGGTGGTAAAATGTCAAAAAGCTTAAATAATTTATACACATTAAAAGATTTACAAGAAAAAGGATATGAACCATTAGTATATAGAATGTTCAATTATACATCTAATTATAGAGCACAAATTAATTTTACATTTGAAGCAATGGATGCAGCAAAAGTAGCTTTAAATAGATTAAGAGAAGGATATATTAAGCATGGAGAAGGACTTGATGATATATCAGATGATGAAATAAAAGATTATGAAGAGAAATTTTTAGAAGCTATCAATGATGATTTAAATATGCCAATAGCAATGAGTGTAGTTTGGGATGTTATTAAAAATCCTAAAAAATCAAAAAAAATGCAAGAGCTTTTATTAAAATTTGATGAAGTACTAGGATTAAATATTAAAGAATATAAAAAGCAAGAAAATATTTTACCAGACGAAATTAAAGACTTAGTTAATAAAAGAAATGAAGCAAGAAAAGAAAAGAATTGGTCTGAATCAGACAGAATTAGAGATTTATTAATAGAAAAAGGATATATTGTTAAAGATAGTAAAGAAGGAACAATTGTTGAAAAATAACTTAAAGCCTTACTTAAACAAAAAATATTTTTAAGAATATATTTAAATAATATAGTTTGAGATAATTTAAAGTTACTTGATATTACTTAATTTTGATTACTTTTAAAATTATATAAATTTGGAGGAAAAATTTGAAATTATTAGAAGAAAAAGATAAAGAGCGTTATAAAAAATTCTTAGAATTACATGATAGATGTAATTTTCAACAATCTCTTGAATGGGGTAATGTAAAAACTAATTGGATAAAGGAAGTTATATTATCAGAAGATAAAGAAGGAAATATAAGAGGAAGTTTATGTGTTTGGATTCGTAAGATTCCTATTTTTGGTAATTTAATGTATTCAGCAAGAGGTCCAATTTGTGATTTATATGATGAAGAAGTTATATCAGATTTAGTAGAAGGATCAAATTTACTTGCAAAAAAATATAAATCTTTTGTCTTAAGAGTAGAGCCTGATATTTTAAAAACAGATGAGAAATTTAGAGAAATTATTTCTAAAAAAGGTTTTAAAATTAAAGATGACAGTAAAGATTTTAAAGATGAAATTCAACCTAGATTTGTTTTTAGATTAAATCTAAAAGGAAAAACAGAGGATGAAATATTTGCTGAATTTCATCAAAAAACAAGATATAATATCCGTTTAGCAACTAAAAAAGGAGTCGTTGTAAAAGAAGGAACGAAAGAAGATTTAAAAGATTTTCATAATATAATGGTAGAAACAGGGGAAAGAGATAACTTTATAATAAGATCTTTATCTTATTTTGAAAAAATGTATGATGAACTTGCACCAAACCATATGAAATTATTAATGGCATATCATGAAAATGAACCAATAGCTGGTATAATACCAATTATGTATGGAAATAAAACATGGTATTTATATGGTGCTAGTAGTAATAAACATAGAAATCTTATGCCAAATTATTTATTACAATGGACTATGATTCAGGAAGCTATAAAAAATGGCTGTACAATGTATGATTTTAGAGGAGTTTCAGGAGTAGTGGATGAATCACATCCACAATATGGATTATATAGGTTTAAAAAAGGATTTAATGCAGAATTTACAGAGTTTATAGGAGAAATTTATATTCCTTATAAACCTTTGGTGTATAAAGCATATAAATTAGCAGAAAAGACTTTTAGATCCCTAAGAACATTAAAAAAGAAATTATTAGGAAGTAAATAATAAATCTATACTTTTAAATTGATTATATTAAATCATAAATTTATAATTATTCTTTTAAGGAAAGTAAATGAAAAAATTAGAAATAAATAAAAATGATTTACAAAACAATATAGATATAATTAAAAAAATTGCAAGCCAAAATGAAAATAATGGCAGAGAAATAAAAATAATAGCAGTTGTGAAAGCTAACGGTGTTGGGCTAGACATAGTAAAGTATTCAAAAATTTTAATAGAAAATGGTATTAATACTTTAGCAGTTGCTACATTAGAAGAAGCAATAAAATTAAAAGAAGCAGGAATTGAAAATGAAATTATAATGTTAACACCTATTGTTTCAAAAAATGAATTGCAATTATTAATAGAAAATGATATAACACTAACTGTTAGCAGTAGTTATCAAATAGAATTAATTGAACAAATTGCAGATGAATTGCAAAAAGAAGAAATAAGAGTTCATATAAAAATAGATACAGGACTTGCGAGATTTGGAATTTTATATGATAATATACAAGCAATAATTCAGATATTTGAAAATGCAAAAAGAGTAAAAGTAGCACGGAATGTATACACATTTTTCAAAACCTAATAATGAAAAATGGACAAGGGCACAATTTAGTAGATTTGTAAAATGTATAGAGATGGTAAAGAATGCAGGTTATAATCCAGGAATAATTCATGCTGCACAGTCAACAGCTTTTTTTATGTATCCAGAAATGAGGTTAGATGCAGTAAGAATAGGATCAGCATTTCAAGGTAGAACATTAATGAAAGTAGATGGATTAGTAAAAATCGGAACTTTTAAATCTATTGTAGCAGAAATAAAAACTTTACCTAAAGGATATAATGTAAGCTATGGAAATATATATAAAACTAAAAAGATAACTAAGATAGCTGTTATTCCAGTAGGATATGTAGATGGCTTTAATAAAGACAAATTAAGAGATGACTTTACATTGAAAAATAATTTAATTTCAATAGGTATGGAAATTAAAAAAATATTTAAAGACAATTCATTAAAAGTGAAAATAAATGATAAATATTATAAAGTAATTGGAAGAATTGGAATGTATCATTCAATTGTAGATATAACAGATAGTGATGATATTAATATTGAAGATGAAGTTACATTAAATATTACACCATTACAAACAAATGATGGAATTAGGAGGGAATATTTATAGTGGAAGCAAACGATGAGAAAATTGGTTTTTTTAAAAGAATAAAAATAGCAATATTCAAATTAGAAGATTATGGTATGTTTTTAGGAGAAAGATGTTCAAAAGCTTTTAAGTTCTTTTTCTTATTAATAATATTAACTTCTATTGTTATCTCTTTGGTATCAGGATATGATTTTTATAAGATGATAAATAAAGCTTTTAACTATATAAAAAATGAAATGCCTGAATTTACTTATCAAGACGAAAAAATGATATCATCAGAAAATGTTGAAGCATATGATAGTGATTATAATTTTAGATTATTCATAAATACCGATGAAAATGTTCATGATGAAACATTGAAAGATTATGAAAATAAAGTATTTGATGCTGATGGAGGATTAATTGTTTTAAGAGATAAAGTTATATACTTATATGAAAATAATAGAATAGAAGAGAATTATAGTGAGTTATTAAAAAATTATGGAATAGAAGTTACAAATAAAGAAGAGTTAGTAAAAACTATAAATGATTTAGGGATGGGGTCAATTGTTTTAGCATATTTTTCTACTAATTTTATAGTTTTAACTATTTCTGATTTAATTACAAACTTATCATATTTATGTATAGTAGCCATTTTTGGATATATAGCTGCTAGATTTTGTGGGGTAAGATTCAAGCTTTCTCCAATGTTTGCATTATCAATATATTCATTAACATTACCAATAACATTAAGTTGCATATATAATATAGTATATATTTTAACAGGATTTGTTATAAAATATTTTAATGTTATGTATTTATTAATTGCATATGTTTATATAATTGCAGCCATATTAATGATAAAATATGATTTAATAAAACAAAATGAGGAATTACAGAAAATAATAGAAGTACAAAAGCAAGTAAGAAAAGAAATGGACGAGCAAGAAGAGAAAACAGAAGAGAAAGAAGAAAAAGATGAGAATTCTAATGATGAAGAATCTCCAGTAATTGAAGAAAATAATGAGCCTGATGGTTCAGAAATATAAAAGAAGGAAAGTGTTGATTATGAAAAGGGATGGAAAACAAAAAGGCAAAAATAATGAATTATTAAAAACTATTTTATTGATAGTTTTAGTATTATTATGTATAGCAGGAGCTTTTGCCGTATATTATTTTAACACTAAAGAAGAAAAAGATGAAAAGGAACTTGCCTATACAGAATTAATAACTTCAATAAATGAAGGAAAAATCGAAAAAATAGAGATGACAACAGGAAGTGGTACAATTAAAGTTACAATGAAAGGTGAAGGCGAAGAGAAGGATAGAGAAAAAAGAGTTATAGTTCCAAGTTTGCAAGCATTTATGGAATTAATACAGGATAAAGTAGATAAAGATGGAATAAAAATTAATTTAAATCAAAAACCTGTAAATCCTATATTAAGAATATCAGATACATTATTTTCTTTACTACCAACAATTTTATTGGTTGCATTAATGTTAATGATTTTCAAAATGCAAGGACTTGGTGGAGATAGTGGAAAAGTATATGGTGGAGAAGATGGTAGCAAGAAATCTGAAGTTAGATTTAATGATATAGCAGGTTTAGATGAAGAAAAAGGTGAATTAATAGAAATTGTGGATTTTTTGAAAACACCAGAATCTTATCAAAAAATGGGAGCTAAGATTCCAAGAGGAATTCTTTTATATGGAAAACCAGGAACAGGAAAAACTTTAATAGCAAAAGCAATAGCAGGAGAAGCAGGAGTTCCATTTATATCAATGAGTGGTTCAGAATTTATTGAAATGTTTGCAGGACTTGGAGCTTCAAGAGTTAGAAAATTATTTGAAAAAGCTAAAAAAATGTCACCATGTATTATATTTATAGATGAAATTGATGCAATAGGTTCAAGAAGAACAAGTAACAGTGGGTCAGAAACAGAAAATAATCAAACATTAAATCAATTATTAGTTGAAATGGATGGCTTTGATACACATGAAACAATTATAGTTTTAGCAGCAACTAATAGACCTGAAATGTTAGATAAAGCATTATTAAGACCAGGAAGATTTGATAGACAAATAACAATACCAGCACCAGATTTATTAGGAAGAGAAAGTATATTAAAACTTCATAGTAAAAATAAAAAATTTGCACCAGATGTAGATTTTAAAGACATAGCAGGAGATACAGCAGGATTTACAGGAGCTGAACTTTCTAATGTATTAAATGAAGCAGCAATTATAGCAACAAGAAATAAACATAAAGAAATAACAAATTTAGATATTGAAAATGCTGTTAGAAAAATAACAGTAGGATTAGAAAAAGCAAATAGAGTAGTATCAGAAAAAGATAAAAAATTAACAGCTTATCATGAAGCTGGACATGCTGTAGTAAGCAAGTTTTTACCAACACAAACTAATGTAAAAGAAATTTCTATTATTCCTAGAGGATTAGCTGGTGGATACACAATGTACAAAACAAATGAAGATAAATTCTATGTATCTAAAACAGAATTACTTGAAAAAATGGTAGCATTAATGGGTGGTAGAGCTGCTGAGAAAATAGCTTTAAATGAAATTTCTACTGGAGCAAGTAATGATATTGAAGTTGCTACTGGAATTGCTAAAGATATGCTTACAGTATATGGAATGGATGATAAATTAGGGCCAATTTCATTAAAAGTAGATGATCCATATGAATTACAAATATTTGGAGATAAAGTTATTGATGAAGTTGGAAATCAAATTCAAATATTAATAGATGATGCGTATAAAGCCGCACAAAAGATTTTAGTAGAACATATAGATATTTTAGATCAAGTTGCGAAAAGATTATTAGAAAAGGAAAAAATAACAAGTGAAGAATTTGAAGAATTTTTCAATTAATAAAATAAAAGATATGCAAATTTTGAAAAGGTTAAGATTTATATTAGTAGTTTTAGCTATTTCATTATTTGCATGTCATCCTTATTTAAATAAAATACTTCCATATGCACATGATTTAGGCTATCATTTAAATAGAATAAATGAAATGTGCAAACAAATAATTTTAGGAAATTTTCCAGTATTAATTCATTCAGAAATTTTAAATGGGTTAGGATATGCTAATTCGTTATTTTATCCTGAACTATTTTTATACATACCAGTAGCATTTATTTATTTTCTTAAATTTGATTTAATAGAAGCATATAAGATATTTATTATTATAATAACTTTCTTCACATTTTTATCAATGTATTATGTAGCAATGAAGATATTTAAGACAAAGCAGATAGCATGGCTTTCTGCAATTCTTTATACATTTTCTTTGTATAGATTAACAGATATATATGTAAGGGGAGCACTTGGAGAGCTTTTAACATTCATATTTTTACCTTTAATAATAGCAGGATTATATGAAGTAATATTTGATGAAAATAAAAAGTGGTGGATTATTTCAATAGGATTATTTGGAATAGCTAATTCACATATGTTATCATTTGCAATAACTATACCATTAATATTAATTATATGTTTAATAAATGTAGATAAAATATTTAAAGATAAAAAGAGATTGCTAAATTTATTGATTGCAGGAATAGTTGCAGTTATTATAACAATAGGTTTTTTTGGACCATTGATAGAACAAAAATGTAATGATAAATTTTTTGTAGATGGAAATTCACGTGAAGATGCACAAATTATAAAAGATAGAGCAACAAGTATTGATTTAGCCTTAAGTAACAGATTAAAAGTAGGAGATGGAGTAAATAGTAATATAACAGATGCAGCCTTATCAGAAGGAATAGGAATAATGTTACTAATTTTACCAGTTTTAATTTTCTTTAGTAAAGATATATCATATAAAAATAATAGATATTGTATACAAATGTTTGTAATTGCAGGAATAACATATTTTATGACTACACTTTTATTCCCTTGGGAAAAATTGCAAGCTTTAAGTATAATACAATTTCCATTTAGATTAGATATTATTCCAACAGTATTCTTATCTTTAGTAGGAGCATATGCTTTTTATAATTTTGTAAAAAACAAAAATGATATGGTATTACTTATTACAATTGTTATTTTATTAATAGCAAGTACTCAGCTTGATAACTTAGATATAAATGTATTTGACTATCAGCTAGAACAATTTATGGCTGGTGTAGGACGTGAAGTAGGAATGGGAGAATATTTGCCAGAAGGAATTGATTTAGGAGATGTAGAATTATATAATATTAATGATAGAGAAAATAAAATAGAATTTACTAGAAAAGGTTCAGAGTTAACATTTGAATATAATAGTGATTTAGATATGCAAATAAATGTACCATTTATTTATTATAAAGGGTACAAGGCATATATAGAAGAAAAAAATGGAGAGATGTCAGAACTTACTGTTTCAAAAAATGAAGATAATGCTCATGTATTTATATCAAATAATGAAAAGCTAGAAGGAAAAATTACAGTAAGATATGAGATGACAACTGTTCAAAAGATATGTTATAGTATATCTCTTATAGCATTATGCACTTTAGGTATATATATAATTATTTCGTTAATAAAAAATAAAAAAGAAGATTAGTATATATAAAAACATCTTGATAATAAATATAAAGAATTATATATATATAAATTTTAATTTAATA
Organism: uncultured Clostridium sp.; assembly: GCA_947427205.1. Lineage (GTDB taxonomy): Bacteria > Bacillota > Clostridia > TANB77 > CAG-508 > Scatovivens. Next base: position 4,217 of record CANEHB010000005.1, on the reverse strand, counting down.
AATATCAATATTTAATTAATAAAACTCGATTTATTTATAATAAATCGAGTTTTATTAATTTTCCATTTAAATAATTTAAAATACCACTATCAGTTTTAAAATTAAATTTCAAAATATAACTATATAAAAATTGTGATTTTTCATTAAATTTTTTATTTATTTCATTAATACCATATTTTCCATCACCAATTATAGGATATCCAATATAAGCAAGATGAGCACGAATTTGATGTGTTCTACCAGTATGAAGATTTATATCTAAAAATGAAATATTTTTATTAAAGTCCTTTTTTATAACAGAATACTCAGTTTGAATTTTTTGATAATTCTTTTTAGGAATATCTGAAATATAAACAATGCTTTTTTTACTATCTTTAAAGTGAAAAGCTTCTAAATTTTCGTGTTCTTTTTTTGGAATACCATATACTTTGGCAATATAATGTTTTTCAATTTCTCTATTTTTAAATTTTTCTAATAAAATATCTAAAGATTCTTGATTTTTAGCAAATAAAACTAATCCTTTTGTATTTCTATCAATTCTATGACAAGGATTTAAGCTATTTCCATATTTTTCTTTCAAAATATTAGTAAGAGTGATATTAGAAGATGAATCATCTGTTACTGATAAATTATCTGGCTTATTTACTATCATAATATTATCATCTTCAAAGATAATTTTAATATTAAAATTATCTTTTCCAAAAAGTAAATCATCAATAATATAAATAGTTATTTCATCACCAGAATGAATAGTAGTATCACTGGAAATTTTAATATTGTTTATTCTAATATCTTTTTTTCTTAATGCTTTAAATAAAACATTTTTGTTTAAAAGTGGAAAATTATCTAAAATGAAAGCACTTAATTTTTTATTATCATACTTATTATTTACTATTATTTTTCTCATTTAATTCAATATCACTTTCATATTCATTTTTGGCAATAATAGGATATATAAAATCCAAAGGTAAAATTAAAACTAAACCAAATACATATCTTAAGCTTGAACCCATCGGAGTAGCTATCATAATAGTAATCCAAAGCAATAAGCAAGGAAGATATCCTATTAAATATCTTTTACTAGACATACGATAAGTAATAACCATACTAATTATCATAAACCAGAAAAAAAATCCACCACTATAATAATCAGTTGGTAATAAACTATTTTTAATAGAGCTATTTGTATATTCTAATATATAATCTTTATTTTCAATTTTATCATTAAGAGTCTCCCAAATTTGAGGAGAAGCATATGCTTCTTCACCTCTTACATTAAAAGTCCAAAAGCCAGATGTATGTAGAAGATAAGCTCTTAAGTATTCGTCAGGATTTTGAATAAGTAGTTCAAACCATAATTTCAAATATTCAAATTTATGATTTTCAAGATATTCTTCATTAAATTCAGAATCCCATTTTAAACCATCCACAATTAAAGCACGATAATGTTTTTTGATATTTTTTTCAGAGAAAACTTTTTCTATTAATTCCATTTGACTTTCAGTTATATTTCCATCAGTAGCAACAACTCGAGCAACTTGTTGAATAGGAATAGCAATGTTTTCGACAAATTCTGTTTGCTTAATTCCAAATACTGGGTATAATTTTTGTATAATTAATATTATTAATATAGCACAAGCAGAAGAAATTAAGAAATGTTTTATATTTTGTATATTTTTATTTTTAAATATATCTTTTATATACGTAATTATTAAAAGTAAGAAAGTAGCAATTACTATATAAGTACCATTATTTCTAAGTGACATTACAAGTAAAGACATAATGGTAAATTTAATAATATTTTTAGTTTGAAGTTTTTTCTTATTAAAATCTAAAACTAAATCAATAACTGTAAGGCTAAATAAGAATAATGAAATTGAAAATGGTGTATCCTTCCAGATAGATATACTATATAAAGGATAAAGTTTAAAAATTGCAAAAAATATAGTAATAAAAGTGACTATATTTGAATTAACTTTTTTATTAAGTAACCAATAAAGAAAATATACAATACTTCCTACCATAAGTAAAATTTGAATAAAAGTAAATACTCCAAAACCAGTTAATAAGTCTGGTGAAAATGCTTTTACTATATTTAAAGCTAAAGTATATAAGACTGGATGATGATTTGTAAAAGGTTCTTGTCCTTCCAACATTAATAAAGAAGTCCAAGTATCAATATAAACACCACCTGGATAAAATGATAAAAAGTATAATAAATATACAATTAATAAAAATATAAAAGCTACTATACAGAATTTTATTTTAGGTTTAAATTCTTCTTTTAAAATAATATAGTCTATTATATTTTTATAATATTTTTCTAATGATCTTATACAAAAATATATAATAGGAACAAAAAGTAAAACTATAATAAATTCATTAAAAAATACTAAGTCCATATAATTTTCATCATAAACATATCCTAAAAAAACAATTTTACTCATAAAGAATATTGCAAAAGCAAAAATTATTGAAAATAGTAGTTCTGTATAATATATTTTTTTAAAAAAATTTTTCATTTTAAACCTCCATTTGCAATGAATATTATTATATCATTAAAAATAATCATAATCAATCGAAAATGTACAAAGCTATTATTCAAATAATTTCAAATAAAATAGTCTAAAATATTATGAATAAAAGTCGAATTATAGATGAATATTTTATAATAAGTTGATTAAATATAATAAATTTATATTAAAACTTCAATTAATGCATAAAATTTTAATAAAAGACTAATATAAAATTAAGAATTGTAAAAAAGGAGATTTTGTATGAAAGATTGTTTAGAAATTGAAAATGTTAAAGCTTTGGAAGTAATTGATTCAAGAGGAAATCCAACTGTGCAAGTTGAAGTAACAACAATAGGAGGATTTTGTGGAGTTGCTATGGTTCCTTCAGGTGCATCAACTGGAAGCTTTGAAGCAGTAGAACTAAGAGATGAGGATAAATCAAGATATTTAGGAAAAGGAGTTTTGAAAGCAGTAGAAAATGTTAATACTATAATAAAAGAAAAAATTATAGGTATGAATGTATATGATCAGATTAAATTAGATAAAACATTAATAGAATTAGATGGAACAGATAACAAATCAAAATTAGGAGCAAATGCAACATTAGGTGTATCTTTAGCTATAGCTAAAGCAGCGGCAAATTCTTTAGGAATGGAACTATATCAATATATAGGTGGTACAAATGCAAAAATATTACCAACACCAATGATGAATATAATGAATGGAGGAAAGCATGCTGATAGCACATTAAGTGTGCAAGAATTTATGATTATGCCAGTTGGAGCTAAAACATTTTCAGAAGCATTAAGAATGTGCTGTGAAATATATCATAATTTAAAGAAAGTTTTAAAATCAAAAGGATTAGGAACAGGAGTTGGAGATGAAGGAGGATTTGCACCAAATGTTAAAGATGAAGACGAAGCTTTATCATTAATAATAGAATCAATAGAGAAATCTGGATATAAACCAGGAGAAGATATTTGTTTAGCATTAGATGTAGCAGCAACAGAAATGTGTGACGAAGCTAAAAAAATAGGAAAAGAAGGAATGTATCATTTTTGGAAAATAGGAGTAACCAAAAGTGCAGAAGAAATGATTGCTTTTTATGAAGATTTAGTAAACAGATATCCTATAATATCAATTGAAGATGGTTTATCAGAAGAAGATTGGGAGGCATGGAAAAAACTAACTCAAAAGTTAGGAGATAAAGTCCAATTAGTAGGTGATGATTTATTTGTTACAAATATTAAAAGATTACAAAAAGGAATTGATTTAGGAGTATCAAATTCTATATTAATTAAATTAAATCAAATAGGAACATTAACAGAGACACTAGATGCAATTGAACTTGCTAAGAAAAATGGAATGACAGCAGTAGTTTCTCATAGAAGTGGAGAAACAGAAGATACTACTTTAGCAGATGTTGCAGTTGCTACAAATGCGGGACAAATAAAAACAGGTGCACCATGTAGAACAGATAGAGTAGCAAAATATAATAGATTACTAAATATTGAAAATGATTTAGAAGAAACAGCAATGTATGAAGGTAGAAAGAGTTTAAAAAGATAGTAAGTAATAGATAAATATATAGAAATTAGTAATATTATTAAAATCAATAAAATATAAAAAAAGAGTTACTTTTTAAATTGAAATGCACCCCATTTAGTAGACATAGAAAAAAGAACCTATGTTAAAATACTA
>CANEHB010000004.1 GCA_947427205.1 uncultured Clostridium sp. | reverse complement strand
GATGTAGATGACGAAGATGACGGAATGTTACCAGGACTAGATGATTTCGAAGATGTAGATGACGAAGATGACGGAATGTTACCAGGAATGGATGATTTCGAAGAAGTAGATGATGAAGATGACGGAATGTTACCAGGGATGGATGATTTCGAAGAAGTAGATGACGAAGATGAAATCTTACCAGAAATGGATGATTTCGAAGAAATAGATGACGAAGATGACGGAATGTTACCAGGGATGGATGATTTCGAAGAAGTAGATGACGAAGATGAAATCTTACCAGAAATGGATGATTTCGAAGATGTAGATGACGAAGATGAAATGTTACCAGAAATGGATGATTTTGAAGAAATAGAAGATGAAGATTATACAGACGAAGTTGATTTACCAGGGTTAGACGAATTAGATGAACTAGATGATTTTTCTAATGATGATGAAGACTTTGAAGAAGTAGAAGAAGATGAATTATTACCTAATATAGAAGTAGATGATGACTTAGATGATGGACTATTAACAGATTTTGATGAAGATACAGATGATGTTGTTAGTGAATCTCAAAGTTATGCGAGTCAATCTCAAGAGATTGAAAGTATTAAACCACAAGTAGATTATTCTATGTCTAACTTAAATAGTTTATTAACTAAAGATAAAAAAATAGTAACATTTTTAGGAACAACTAAAAATGGAACATCTTTCTTAGTAAATAACTTAGCTGCATTATTCTCATCATGTGGAATAAGCACAGCAATATTAGATATGACAAAAAATAAAAATTCATATTATATATATACAAATAATGAAGAAGAACTTAGAAACATAGCGTATAATTCAATTAGTAAATTGCAAAAAGGGTTTGCAGAAGGAATAAAAGTAAATAAAAACTTGAGTGTTTATACAGCTCTTCCAAATGATGGAAAAGATTATACAGATGCTGAACCAATTTTATCAACATTAGTTCAAAATCATTCATTAATATTAATTGATTGTGATTTTGATACAGATCCATCATATTTTGCTAGTTGTCAAGAAATATATCTTGTTCAATCAATGGATATATTAACAATTCAACCTTTAACAGCATTTTTAAGAGATTTAAAAGCAAAAGGTGTATTAGAATCTGAAAAAGTAAGAGTTGTTATAAATAAAGAAATAAAAGTTAGAAGCCTAAGTGAAAAAGCTATTATCGGAGGAATGTCTTTCTATAATGACCCTTCAATGTCATTTATGACAGAGCTATTTAATAAAGATATGGTAAAAGCTTGCAGTATACCATTTGAAGATAATGCATATTCTAAGTATTTAGATTCAATGGTTAATTGTAATGTTTCTTTAAATGGATATTCAAAAGCATTCTTAAATAAATTAAAGAATTTGGGAGATATGGTATATCCATTAGTAAGTAAATCAAATTATGGAAAAGTAGCACCACAGGGAGGACAAAATTATGGTAAAAATGCTTTTTCTAAAAATATGAATAATACTCTAAATCAAATGAAAAATAAATATTAAAATAAAGCATTAAAAATAATAGGGGTGATATCTTGGTAATAATAGTAATATTAGCTTTGCTAGCAGTAATAGCTGTTTTAGTTGCATATAATATTCATATTCAGAAAAAAATAGAAGCTTTCAATAATATCAATCAAAAGATAAGCAATTTATCTGTATTACAAGATTTTATGAAAGTTGCTGGTGAAGAAGAATCAGTTGAAGACAAATTAAATAAAATAAATGAAATAGTTATAGAAAAATACGATATAAAATACTCAACAATTGTTGTTTTTGATGGTGCAGAGTATGTAATAAAAGCAACAAATGTAGATAAAATACATCATGAAACTTTAACTAATTTGCATACTGAGGAAATTTTCCAAGATAGTGTTGCAACAGCCACTCCTAAGTATATAACAATTGATAATGAAAATGAAAAACTACCTTATCAAAAGGTAGAAATGGGAAGAGCTAAATCAGCAATGTTTTTCCCACTATATATAGATAATATCTATATAGGATATTGGATTATGGAAAGTGGAAGAATGCATGCTTTTGATAAGACAGATACCACAATAATTGAAGTTGTAAAAGATAATATAATTTCAGTTTTATCAACAATATCATATCAAGATGCAATGGAAAATATCATAAGAGTAGATAAATTTACAGGATTATATTCAGCAGAATATTTATATAGTAAAGCAAAGAAAACTTTTGATAAATATCCAACTTCAGCAGTATGTATGTTTAAAATTATAAATATAGAAGAAATAAATGAAAAAGCTAATAGACAAATGGGAAATGAAGTAATTACAGAGATTAGCAATATAGTAAAATCAAAAATGCCATCACAATATGTATTTGTAAGATACATGGGACCTAAATTTGTAATAGTTTTCTCAGGAGTTGAAGAAGGCAGTGTTGAAGAATTCTTAAAAGAATTGAAAAGAGAAATGGAAGAATTAGAAATAGTAGAGGAAGCAGAAGAACAAGAAGTAGTAAAAGTAATTAATGGTAAAAAAGTAAGAGTAAGAGAACTAAAAGAAGAGAAATCGGCATCACCAAAAATTAATTTTGTAGTATCAACATATTATAAAGGAACAGGGATAGAGCAATTAAATAAAAAGCTAGAAGAATATATAGATTCTGCAGATAAAGACGAAAGTCAAATAAATTATATTTAGGGGGAAAATAATATGGCTATGGATAAAACAATGAGTTTTAAAGTAGATAAGGATAAAAGTATTAGAGCTAAAGAAATTTTAAAAGAAGTATATCAAGCTTTGGTAGAAAAAGGATATAATCCAATAAACCAAATAGTTGGATATATATTATCAGGTGATCCGACATATATAACTAGCCATAATGATGCTAGAAATTTGATAAGATTAATTGAAAGAGACGAACTACTAGAAAAAATGGTTAAATACTATATAGGATTGGAAGAATAAATTTATGCGCATATTAGGAATTGACTATGGAGATAGTAGAGTAGGAATTGCTGTTACAGATGCACTTGGAATTACTGCGCAAGGATTAGAAACAATATCTCATAATGGAAATGACAAAATATTACTAAAAAGATTAGATGAGATATTAGAAGAATATTCAGTAGATACAATAGTAGTGGGAATGCCATTTAATATGGATGGAACTAAAACTGTAAGAGCAGAAGTGACAGAAAAATTTATTCATAAATTAAAATGTAAGTATAATAAAATGAAAATAGAAACAATTGATGAAAGACTAACAACAGTAGCTGCACATAAGACAATGAATTTTTTAGATGTTAATAAAACAAAAAAAAGAGGTATTGTTGATACAATTTCAGCTGTATACATATTAGAAATGTATATGAACAAAAATAAATAAAGTTTTTAATGTATAAAGATATTTTTTAAAATAAATTAAAAAAACTATTGCAAAAAAATTATCTTTAGTATATCATATTTTTATAATTTGTATGAACAATTTATTTTATACAAAGGAAGGAGAATATAAATGGACGAAGAAAACAATGAATTTGATGAGAACATCAGCAACATCATAGTTTTAAATGATGAAAATGGAAATGAAGTACAATTTGAATTTTTAGATTTAATAGAATATGAATCAGAAGAATATGTAGTATTATTACCTGTACTTGAAGAAGGCCAAGAAGATGATGGAGAAGTAGTAATATTAAAAGTTGATGACACTGATGAAAATAGTGATGAAGAATCATATGTTAGTGTTGATGATGAAGATACATTAACAGCAGTATTCGAAATATTTAAAGAAAAATTTAAAGAAGAATTTAATTTCACAGATGGTGAATAACAAATAAAAAATGCAGGTATAACCTGTATTTTTTTGCTTATAAAAATTTATCTTTGACTTATTGATATCTATATTATTTTGTGTTAGAATGAAATCGTTAGAGGAGGTATACATATGACAAGTTTATTTAGTTATTTACTTACGTTTTTAGCAATTGCATTTTGGTTTTTTAGAGCGATAGCAACATTATTATATCAATTAGAATTTGATTTTTTTGCAACACCAATAAATACTAATCTAGAAATATTAATATTATTTGCAACATTACCATGTATAATATTAGTTATAAAAAGAAATATAATAGGAGCAACATGTTATTTTGGAATTTATGCTGCATATTTTGGTACAGCATTATATGATGCAATTATGGCATCACAAGAAACAGGACTAGATTTAATAAACGGATCAAATATGCTTTCAATAGTATTAGGAATTATAATTCCGTTATTAATATTTTTAGATATATTATTTAATAAACATAGAACATTAGGAACAGGAAAGAAAAAAGAAGATTGGTTTTACAAGAATGAACAATTTGATAGAAAATTTGATGAGAGAGCAGATAGAAACCAATATAAATTTTAGAATAGAATAAATAAAAAAATTGATTTATGAATTTGAAGTGAAAAGATGAATGTAGATACAAAAGAGTGTTTATATTTATCTTTTTTTATTGAAAAGTATTCTACATTTTAATTATCTAAAATTTTGAAAAATTTAAATATTTGGTAGATGAGTGAAGAAAAGTAATTTATATATAGAAATGCATATATAATTTTATTTTGTAATTTTTATAATATTTTTGTTCTATTATATTAATAAACTTTGAGTAAATATTTTGAATTAACTGAGTATATATGATATAATAAATAAACTAAAAATGTAATAGTAAAAAAATAGTTAATGTAAAAGGTAGTAAAATGAAAATATATATATCACATTCAAGTAAATATGATTATAAAATTGATGATATAACTGAATTATTAAGTATTTAAAAAATAGTGCAATATTTCTATTAGACAAATTCGATTATTTTAATAAAAATAATATCAAATATAGCATTGCATATGCAAATATATATATAATGATTTAATAAAAAAGAGGAGCAGAAATGATTAGATTAGTACAGGAATCTGATATAGAAGAATTGGCAAAAATATATAAAGAATTATATGATAATGCAGATATTGGAGAAAACTGGACCATTGAGAAGGCATATGATTTATTAATGTATTGGTATGAAAAACAAAAAGATTTATTTTTTGTTGATATAGAAGACGATGTTCCAGTAGGGGCAATTGTTTCTGGTATTAAATCTTGGTTTGATGGATTACGATTGGTTGATACAGAAATATTTGTATCAACTAAATGCCAGAAAAAGCATATTGGTAAAAATCTAATGCTAGCTCATCTTGAAGAGGCAAAAGTAAAATATAATGTTAGTATGATTGAATTTCATACTTATGGTGATGAAAGTGAATTTCCACAAAATTGGTATAATAGAATTGGATTCAAAAAAGATGAAGAATTAATTATTATGCATGCAAATGTTGATAATGTATTAAATAATTTAGGCTATTTTCCTAAAGATGAGATACATGATGAAAATAATGTTAATAATTTAAATTACAGCTATAGAGATTTAAGTAAATTATATTCACATTTAAGTACAGGAGATACAGCATATATATTTGATATGTTGCCAGAATATGCATATTTGAATAATGAACTAGAAAAAGAATATATAGAAAGTAGAATTACAGCAATGAAAAATATGGCAAAAGTCAATTTATTCATTATAGGAAATAAGGAAAAGTTAAAAAGATTAGAAAATAATAAATTGTTTGAAAAGACTATTAATTCTTGCTTTAATGACAGTAAGATATATATTATAAGAGAAGAAGAAATAAAGGAAAAATGTATATATGAATTTTTCCAATTAGCTCAAGGATTATACTATGGAGAGAGAAAAAATGGATCAAAAGAAGCTTTTAGAGATTTGTGGCTTGATGGCAATGGTATTGGAATAATGATAAAAGATGAATCTATTTTAAATCACATTCAAAAATCAGTTAATACAATAACTAAAAAAATTTATAGTGATGAAATAAAAGTAGATGTTGTGCTTGAAGGAAAAAATGAAAACTAATTATATTAGAAAAATAGTATTGAATTATATATAAAAAATGTAAAAAGGAATTTAAAATGATGAATAATAATGATAATCTTAAATTAAATATCAATTGGTATCCAGGTCATATGGCAAAAACTAGAAGACAAATAGAAGAAGATTTAAAGCTAATAGATGTAGTTATAGAATTGTTAGATAGTAGAATACCTGTAGCTAGTAGAAATCCTGATATAAGAAAATTAACTAATAATAAAAAAAGAATAATTTTACTTAATAAATGCGATTTATCAGATGAAACAATGAACAAAAAGTGGGTAGAAAAATTATCAAAAGAAGCTCCAACAATATTAACAGATTCGAATTCTGGTAAAGGAGTAGATAAAGTTACTAAAAAAATAGAAGAACTGATGAAAGAAGAAATTGCAAAACAAGCAGCAAGAGGTAGAATAAATAAAACAATTAGAGTAATGATATTAGGAATTCCAAATGTTGGAAAATCATCATTTATAAATAGAATATCTAAGAGAACAACGATGGAAGTTGGAAATAGACCAGGAGTAACAAAATCAAAACAATGGATTAAGATTGGAAAAAATCAAGAACTATTAGATACTCCAGGTGTATTATGGCCTAAATTTGAAAACAATGAAATAGCATTAAATTTAGCATTTACAGGAACAATAAAAGATGATTTAATAGAAAGAACAGAAGTAGCATATGAACTTTTAAAGTTTTTATATAGTAAATATAGAAAAAATATTCAAGAAAGATATAAAATTTCAGATGAAGAAATTTCAGGATTAGAAAATGAAAGTAATTATATTTATAAATTAATGCAAATTATAGGCAAAAAAAGAGGTGCGTTAGTTTCAGGTGGTAATACAGATGATGAAAAAGTAGCTAGAATTATTTTAGATGATTTTAGAAATTGTAAATTAGGAAAGATAACATTAGAAGAAGCTTAAAAAGGAGAAAAAAATTGGAATTTATAAAAAGAGAAAAAGATTTGCAAGATGCAAAATTATTATCACCATTAGTTTGGGCATATGTTGGAGATAGTGTTTTTGAACTTTATGTTAGAACAAAATTAATAAATAATTCAAATGCAAAACCACATAAATTACATATAGAATCTATAAAGTATGTAAAAGCAAAATCACAAGCAGATATATTAAAGAGAATAACTGATAAACTAACAGATGAAGAAAGAGATGTGGTTAGAAGAGGAAGAAATACTGAAAATCACCATGTAGCTAAGAATTCTAATGTGGCTGATTATAGCCAATCAACAGCATTTGAAGCATTAATTGGATATTTATATTTAACTAAACAAGATGAGAGATTAGAAGAAATTTTAAATATGTGTATTGAAGATAAATAGAAATTATTTGAATAAGATATTCCTAACTAAAAATAAAAACTCTAGAAATATAAATACTAGAGTCTTTTGGTATGGTGACCCCTACGGGAATCGAACCCATGATTCCACCTTGAGAGGGTGGCGTCTTAGCCGCTTGACCAAGGGGCCATACATCAACTATTTATTTATACCATATTTTAAAATTTTAGTCAATATATTTGGATAATTAAATCAAAAGGAGAAAAATATGAAAATTTTATATGGAACAGGAAATCAAGGAAAAGTAAATGCAATGAAAAATATAATCAAATCTCATGGATTTGATGCAGAACTATATACATTAAAAGATATTGGATTTTACAAAGATATTATAGAAGATGGAAAAACTTTTGAAGAAAATTCAGATATAAAAGCAAGTGCAATATATGAATTTTGTAAAGAAAATAATATAACTGGAAAAATAATAATTACAGATGATGCAGGTCTTTGTATAGATGCTTTAAATGGAGAACCAGGAATATATACAGCAAGATATGCAGGAGAGCATGCATCACAAGAAGATAGTATAAATAAAGTATTACATAATATGAAAAAATATACAAATATGGAAGATAGAACTTGCAAATTTGTTTGTGTATTAACAGCTATTTTACCAAATGGAGAAAAGTTTATAGCAAGAGGAGAATGCAAAGGAACAATTGCATTAAATCATGGAAAACTTGGTGGATTAACTTATGGTCCAATATTTATTCCATTTGGCTTTGATAAACCAATGGGAGATATGGATGAAGAAGAATATGCATCAGTACATAATCATAGAGACTTAGCAATGGAAGAATTAGTTAAAAAATTTAAAGAGTTAGGATATTAGGATTAATTTTAAAATGATAGTATAAGATATATAGAATAATATAAGTTTTAGGAATTTTTTTGATTTCATAATTTATAATGATTAAATTAATAAGTTTTGCAAAATATATGAAAATGTAGTATAATTAAATAGAAGACATAATGTCACAATTATAAATACTACGTAAACAGAATAATGGAGGTCGAAACATGGCAAATTATGAAGCATTAAAAGAGGAAAACAACAAGAGAGAAGAAACAAGACGGTTTTATTTACAGCAAAAATCAAACCGTGCGGAGTGTAATTTCGGAAGTAGATTTTGTACGAACTGTCTGCGCAGAGAAGAATGCCGTATAAGGGAATATGTAGAGTAGTAAGGAAATGGGAGCTGACGCTGTTGGAGAAATCCAATGAGTTGATGGCTCCTTTTTCTGTATAAAAATTAGAGATAAAAAAATCTTTTATAAAAAGACTATAAATTTTTAAAAAAAGCGAACAAATGTATTGACAAAAAAATAAAAAGAGATATAATACTTATACGAACATAAATTCGTGTGAGTTTATAGGTTAATCTGAAAACCTAAATAAATGTAAGGAAAATATAATTTGAAATTATATTAGGTAATAGTTATGATAAATACATTACATATAAAAAATATAGGAATAATAGATGATATTACTATTAATTTGAATGAAGGCTTTAATGTATTAACAGGAGAAACAGGAGCAGGAAAAACTTTAATAATAGGTTCTTTGCAAATATTAGCAGGTGGTAGATTTTCAAAAGAGATGATAAGAAAAGGAGAAAAGAATTCTTATGTTGAGATGTCTGTATACTTACCAAATTCAGAATATGAAGATGATACAGTAATAGTTTCAAGAGAAATTAATATAAGTGGAAAAAACACTTGCAAAATAAATGGTAGATTAGTAACAGTAAATGAATTAAAGAAATTTATGGGAAATGTAATTGATATTCATGGTCAAAATGAAAATCAATCTATTTTAGATATAGGAACACATATTGAATTATTAGATGATTATGCTAGTGAGAAAATAAAAGATTTAAAATTAAAATATCAAAAATTATATGAAGAATATAATAAAATAAAATTAGAAATTAATAAAAATTATGGTGATGATAAAGAAAAGCAAAGAAAATTAGATTTATTAAATTATCAAGTAACAGAAATAGAAAATGCAAATTTAAAAATAAATGAAGAGGAAGAATTAGAAAATACTAGAAAAATTATGATGTCATCAGAAAAAATAGCAGTTAATCTATCAGAAGCAGAAGAACAATTAAATGAAAATACAATAGATAGTATGAGTATAGTAATAAAATCATTAGAGAAAATAGAGCAATATAATGAAGAATATGAAAAAATAGCATCAAGATTAAAAGAATGTTATTATGAAATTCAAGAAGCATCAAGAGATATATCTTGTTTAAATTCTGATATGGAATTTAATGAAGAAGAACAAGCAAAAGTAGAAGAAAGATTAGATTTAATCAATAGTTTAAAAAGAAAATATGGAAACAATATAAAAGAAATTTTAGATTACAAAAATAAAATAAATCAAGAAATTTTTGAAATAAAAAATCTAGAAGGATATATTACATCTTTAAAAAATAAATTTAAAGAATTAGAAAACGAGATGAAAAAAATAGCAAATCAAATGAACAGTATAAGAAATGAATATGCAAAAGAATTATCAGAAAAAATAAATAAAGAATTAGAAGAACTAGAAATGAAAAGTGCTAGATTTAGTATAAACATAGAACTTTCAGAAGAAAATATTTTTAATAAAAATGGATTAGACAAAGTTGAATTTTTAATATCAACAAATGTTGGAGAAGAAGCAAAACCATTAATAAAAATAGCATCTGGTGGAGAAATGTCAAGAATAATGCTTGCGATAAAAAATGTTTTAGCAGATGTAGATAAAATACCAGTAATTATATTTGATGAAATAGATACTGGAATAAGTGGTATAGCAGCAAATGTAACAGGAGAGAAAATAAAGAAAATTTCTAAAAAACATCAAGTAATTTGTGTTACTCATTTAGCTAGTATAGCTGCTAAAGGTGATTATAATTATTATGTATGCAAAGAAATAGAAAATGATAAAACAAAAACAAGAGTAAAACAATTAACAGAAGAGGAAATTTTAAAAGAAATAGCAAGAATTTCAAGTGGAACAGTTACAGATATTTCAATAAATCATGCTAAAGAATTAAGAAATATGAGTTTAAAAGAAATTGCATAAAATATTACAATTATATATTATTTTCAAAAAAAATTGAAGTTAACATATTTTACTGTTATAATATTATTGGCTTCATTTTTTGAAGTTCGAATAAGTTAGACAGTATTTGTTTAATGCATTACGAGAGGAGAATACATAATGATGGCATTAGAGAACCAGAAAAAATTGTTCCGGAATTGCCCTAAAGAAATAGAGTTTAACTCAGAATATGAAGGGACTTGTCGGAATTGTCCGAGATATGAAACATGCTTACTACTTAAAAAAGAGCGAAATGCTAAAAGGCGAAAAGCCAAAAAGCAAATGTTTAAAAGGCAAAAAGCTCTAAGAGAAAGAAGAATTAAATTGTTTTTGTCATTAGGCGTTGGTGTATTATTACTGCTTTTAAGCCTGATAGGAGTAATTTGTTTTCTGATTTCATTGAATGAAGATTCTAAAGTGTATGTGGCTAACACAGAAACGATAGATATCAATGAAAGTGAAGAAGAAAGTGAGTATGTTAGAGAAGGACAAAATAGTACCGAAAGGTATACAGCACCAATAGTTATGGCAGATGAAATGCCTGAGAAAACAAAAGAAATTTGCGAAGTAAAAGAGGAACCAATAAATGTATTGGTTCCAGAAATTTCTGCCTATGGTCCAAGTGAAGATTATTACTATTATATATCTTGTGAAGATAAGATTATTATGGCAAAAGTTCTTTACAGGGAATGTAGGGGAGAGTGTTTTAAAGGAAAGGTGGCTGTCGCTGCAGTTATCTTAAATCGATTTTATTCAGGACTTTCTGAATTTGATACAGAATCGATTTATGCAGTAGTTACTCAAGGCTCACAGTTTGCTGATATTAGTGAAGTTACCATGGATGATCTAGATTCAGTTCCAGAATGCATGGAGGCTGTTGAAGCCGCTTGCAAAGGATGGGATCCGACACGGGAGATGTTTCCAGAAGGTGCTAGACATTTTTATGCACCTAAAGGAGATATTGCTCCATATCAACTTGCTATCCGCGAAGGTATTAATGAACTTGTAATTGGAAATCACAATTTCCATAATGACTTCAACATGGAAAACGTGGAAGAGAGAGTTGAAAGAATAATTGCGGAGCAAAGTAGTAAATAGCTCGTTATGAGAAAAGTCGATTTGGGTATAATAACTTAAATCGATTTTTCTTTTTATGGTCAGGCACAAAGAAGAAAAACTTACATATACTAAAATTATAAGTTAAATGTAATTAATGGAGGTATATAGATGTTTAGTTTTTCTATATCAAATATTCTTATATTTTTAAATCAAATCATATTTGGTGTGGGGTACATACAAAGTGGGAATTTATTTCCTGAACCTTTAACACCAGAAGAGGAAAAGATATATTTAGAAAAAATGAAAGAAGGAGATGAAGAAGCAAGAAATATTTTAATAGAAAGAAATTTAAGATTAGTTGCACATGTTGCAAAAAAATATTCATCAAATAATGTAGATCAAGATGATTTAATATCTATAGGAAGCATAGGTTTAATAAAAGGAATAAATAGTTTTAATATGGATAAAAGTTTTAAATTAGCTACATATGTTGCAAAATGCATAGAAAATGAGATTTTGATGTATCTAAGAAGCAACAAAAAAAGAGCAATGGATGTATATCTTAATGAACCAATAGGAAAAGATAAAGATGATAATGAAGTAACACTACAAGAGGTTCTAGAAAATAATGATAGAAATGTTGAAGAAGAAGTAGATTTAAAATTTAAAATAAAAAATTTATATGAAAAAATGAAAAATATATTAAAAGAAAGAGAAAAGCTAATTATTGAATTACGTTTTGGTTTAAATGGAGATAGACCAAAAACTCAAAAGGAAATTGCTAAAATGATGAATATAAGTCGTTCATATGTTTCGAGAATAGAGAGTAAAGCTATATGGAAATTATCTAAAGAAATAAAAGAGTAATCTAAAAATATAAAATATCTATCAAAGACTAAAATAAAAATTTAAGGAGAATGTATGATAGAAATTGCAAAGGCAAAAATAGATGGAGGGAGTATATATCCTGAAATATGTGGAGAAATTTGTTTTAAACAAATTAGAGATGGAGTACTTATTACAGTACAAATTTGTAATTTACCACATTCTAATATAGGATGTAACTCTAGAATTTTTGGTTTTCATATACATGAAGGAAATTCATGTACAGGTGATAGTGAAGATGAGTTTAAAAATGCATTAACACATTATAATCCTCAGAAATGTGAACATCCACAACATGCAGGAGATATGCCACCATTATTTGAAAATAATGGATATGCATATTTATCTTTTTTTACTAATAGATTTGAAGTTAAAGATGTAATTGGAAAAGTAGTTATTATACATGATATGCCAGATGATTTTAATACTAATCCAAGTGGCAATTCAGGTACTAAAATTGCTTGTGGAAAAATTGAGGTATGTTAAAATAAATATCAAAATGAAGGCTCGTGATGAATTTCGAGCTTTTATTGTATTTATGAGTTTAAGATGTTATAATTTATGTGTAATTTATAATTTGAAAATATATGTAGTATTATAGAAAGAAAAATATATGAATATAGAAGAATATTTAAAAGAGTGTACATTATGTCCTCATGAATGTAAAGTAAATAGAATAGAAGAAAAAGTAGGTAGATGTAAGGCTGGTAGTAAAGTAAAAATAGCACTTGCAAATTTGCATTATTATGAAGAACCATGTATAAGTGGAGAAAGTGGTTCTGGAACAGTATTCTTTACTGGTTGCAATATGAATTGTAAATTTTGTCAAAATTATAAAGTAAGTCAAGAATTATTGGGAAAAGAAATAAGTATAGAAGATTTAGCAAATGAATTTTTAAGATTACAGGACTTAAAGGCAAATAATATTAACTTAGTAACTGGTGTAATATATGTACCTCAGATAATAGAAGCAATAAAAATTGCAAAAGAAAAAGGATTAAAAATTCCAATAGTTTATAACACCAGTGGATATGAAAAAGCAGAAACAATAAAACTATTAAATGGATATGTTGATATATATTTGCCAGATTTAAAATATTATTATGACGAACTTGCTAAAGATTTATCAGGAATTAGCAATTATTTTAATATGGCAAGCAGAGCTATAAAAGAAATGTATAATCAAGTAGGAAAACCAGTTTTTGATAAAAATGGATTATTAAAAAGAGGTTTAATAATTAGACATCTAGTTTTACCTAACCATATAAGAAATAGTAAGATGGTATTAAAATGGATAAAAGAAAATATTAGTAATGATGTAATTATAAGTATTATGGCACAATATTTTCCAACACATAAGGCAAATGAAACGGATGATATAAATAGAAAATTAACTTTTGAAGAGTATACGGAAATAGAAGAGTATGTATATAACTTAGATTTAAATGGATATATGCAAGATTTAGAAGATAATGAAGAACAGTATGTACCAGATTTTAAATAGTTAATAATGCAAATAAAATTTAATAATATATTATAATTAAAAAGTTCGTAACTAAAAAGTCACGAACTTATTTAATTATAGCATAGATTTAAAAAAATCACAAATAATAAAGCTATATGAAAAAGCAAGAATAAATGTAAATTAATTAAAAAATAAAATGAATTAATAAGAAAAGTTAAGAAAAATGAGCGAATATAAAGTTGAAACTAATATATTTATATGGTAATATAAATGTACAGTATAAATTAAATAATAATTTTCCCTGCGTAGTGCGTATAGACAGAATTTTTAGAACCTACAAGTTTTGGAGAAGGGAGCTCGAACTCTAGATATGGCGTGTATGCTTGCATTTATGTAAGAAACCCAGGAATATTTAGGAGGGCACCCACCTGTGTGAGTACAGGTCCATAAAAATTCTTTCACCTTACGGCTTAGACGTGGGGCTTTTTTATTTATTATGCCTAATAAATAGGGACTTACACCAATATTGCAGTTGAAAATTTATATAAAACATGATACACTAATTCAAATTAATGTAAAAGGTGATAAAAATGAAAATATCTGAGGTCTTAAAAGAAAGTATAGAATTGCTTGATAGAAATGGTATTGAAGATAGCAAATTAAGTGCTAGAAGATTACTTGCAAATACTTTAGATAAAGAAAAGGAATATTTGATTATTCATAGTGATAAAGAGATAAGCAATGAATTATATGAATTATATAAAACTAAAATAGAAAGATTAAAAAATCATGAGCCTATTCAATATATTTTAAATCATCAAGAATTTATGGGATTTGATTTTTTTGTAGATAGTAATGTACTTATTCCACAACCAGATACAGAAAATTTAGTAGAAGAAGTTATTTCAATTGCAAATAAAATAAAAAAAGAAAAATCAGAAATTAGAATACTAGATTTATGTACAGGAAGTGGAGCTATAGCAATATCACTTGCTAAGCTTTTAGGAAGCAAGGTATTGGTTTATGCATCAGATATAAGTGAAAAAGCATTAAAAATTGCAGAAGAAAATTCAATGAAAAATAGTGCTAATATTTTATTTTTTAAATCAGATGTTTTTAAAGAAATTTCAGAATTATATAGATTTGATATAATAGTTTCAAATCCACCATATATAGAAACGGAAACAATAAAAACATTATCAGAAGAAGTAAAAAGAGAGCCGATAATAGCTTTAGATGGTGGAAAAGATGGACTAGATTTTTATAGACAAATAGTAATGGAAGCTAAAAAGTATTTAAATTCAAAGGGGTATCTAGCATTTGAAATAGGATATAATCAAAAATTAGCACTTGAAGAAATATTCGAGCAAAATGACTATAAAAATATATATTCAAAAAAAGATTTATCAGGAAATGATAGAGTTGTAGTAGCACAAAGATAATGTAACATATAACTAAAATTATTAGATTAAAAATAGTTTTATAATATAAAAATAGGAGAGAAGTAATGTCCTTTTCATCAGAAATAAAAGAAGAATTAACAAAAGTAAATAATTTAAAAAATCTTAAAATATTGGAATCAGAATTTTTAGGATATATTTTAACTGGAAATATTACTAATAGCAATAATACTTTAGAATTTGTAACAGAAAATGAATTTAATATAGAAAGATTTTATAAAATACTTTTTAATCTTGAAATTGATTATGAACCAAATGTTAGAGGAAAAGTTTTTGTTGCAACGATAGAGAAAAATGAAAGAGTTGAAAAATTTATGCAGATTAAAGTAGATAAAGATGAGGAAGTACAAAGAGCTATTGTAAAAGGAAGTTTTTTAGGAGCAGGCTCGATAACAGACCCGAACAAGCAATATCATTTAGAAATAATATTTCAAGAAAAAAATAATGCAGAATATATTTTAAATATATGTAAAGCTTTTGGAATTGTTTTAAAATTATTAGAAAATAAAAATAAATATTATTTATATATAAAAGATGCAGAGGAGATATCAAAATTTTTGGCTTTAATTGGGGCAAATAAAGGAGTACTTGATTTTGAAGACGTTAGAGTAACAAAGGAAATAAAAAATAATGTAAATAGATTAGTAAATTGTGAGACTGCTAATTTGAATAAAATTATAAATGCATCAGTAGATCAAGTAAATGATATAAAACTTATTCAAAATTTAAAAAAATTTGATGAATTGCCAGATTATTTGAAAGAAATAGCAATAGTAAGACTTGAAAATCCTGATGCAAGCTTGAAATCTTTGGGAGAGATGCTTGAAAATCCAATAGGAAAATCAGGAGTAAATCATAGATTAAATAAAATTCATGAAATTGCTGAAGAATTGAGACAAAGAAAATAAAAATATATAGTACATTTAGTAAATAAAAGTAACAAAAATAAAGGAATAAAAATGGAAAGATTTGGGATTTATATACATATACCGTTTTGTAAAAAGAAATGTAAATATTGTGATTTCATTTCTTTTTCTTGTGATGAGGACATTCAAGAGAAATATTTAAAAAGTTTAATAGAGGAAATAAAGAATAGAGAAATTTCAAAAAAAAGAGAAGTAACAACAATTTATATTGGAGGTGGAACTCCATCTTTAGTAAATCCAAAATATATAGGAAAGATATTAAAAGAGATTAAGAAAAAATTTGAGTTATCTAAAGATGTAGAAATAACAATAGAAATTAATCCAGGAACTGTAAGTAAAGAAAAAATACTAGAATATAAAGATATTGGAATTAACAGAATAAGTATTGGACTTCAATCTACTAATGATAGGATTTTAGATTTAATAGGAAGAATTCATAATTATAATCAATTTTTAGATACTTATAATATAATAAAAGAAGAATTTGAAAATATAAATATTGATTTAATGCTTGCAATTCCAACACAAACAGAAAAAGAATTATTAGATAGTTTATATAAAGTAATAAATTTAAAGCCAAAACATATTTCGATATATTCTTTAATAGTGGAAGAAAATACAGAGATAAAGCAAATGCTGGATATTGGAAAAATTAAATATATTGATGAAGAAACGGAAAGAAAAATGTATTGGAAAACCAAAAATGTACTTGAAAAAAATGGATTTAATCATTATGAAATTTCTAATTTTGCTAAAAAAGGTTTTGAGTCAAAACATAATTTAGATTGTTGGAATCAAGAAGAATACTTAGGATTTGGGCTAGCAGCACATTCATATATAGATAATAAAAGATTTTCTAATATAGATAATTTACAAAAATATATAAAAAATATAGAAAATAATGAATTGGATAAAAATATAATACTTCACGAAGAACAAAATAGAGAATCAAAAGCAAAAGAATTTATGATGATAGGATTAAGAAAGATAGAAGGAATAAGTATATCAGAATTTGAAAAAAGATTTAGAATAAATCCATTATTTTATTTTAGATTTGAAATAAGTAAACTTACAGAAGAAGGTTTAATTGAAGTTGATTTAGATAACATAAAATTAACAAAAAAAGGATTAGATTTGGCTAATATTGTATTTGAAGAATTTATATAGAGTAATAAACTATAAATATTTTTATAAAAAATAGGATTAAAAATTAATTTATATATTTTAGAATGAGCGATGCGCAGCCTTGGGAGCGAAGCGACCATATAAAGAGAGAAATGATAAATGTTTTTATAAAAAATAGAATTAAAAATTAATTAATATATTTTAGAATGAGCGATGCGCAGCCTTGGGAGCGAAGCGACCAGCAAAGAGCGAAATGATAAAATATATTAATTAATTTAATTGGTATTTAAAGAAAAAAATATTTATAATTTTCACTTGACAAACATATAATAAAGTTATATTATATTAGCAGTCAAACATCAAGTTTGCTAAAAGAGGTGAAATGATGTCAGGGGAATTAGATAGAAGAAAAAAGAAAATACTACAAGCAATAATTGAAGAATATATAGAAACTGCTGAACCAGTAAGTTCAGGAAATTTAGTGCGAGAATTAGAATGCAGTAGTGCAACAATAAGAAATGAAATGGCAGAGCTAGAAAAAATAGGATTTTTAGAAAAGCCACATACCTCAGCAGGGCGCATACCATCTCAAAAAGGATATAGATATTATGTAGATGAGCTAATAAGAGATGATAAACTTAGCAAAAGAGAAATGGAAATGATAAGAGAAAGGTTAGAAACCAAAGTAAATGACTTAGAAGAACTAACTAAAATTGCAACAACAACATTATCAGAAATAACTCATTATACAACTATAACAATAGCTCCTGATGTTCAAAATCATACAATAATTGATATAAAGTTTGTTCTATTAGGAAGTAGAGTTTTAATGGCAGTAATACTTACAGATTCTGGAATAATTAGAGAATCAATTATAAAATTTGATGAAGATGTTGAACAAGAGCAAGTTGATGATTTAACATATATATTTAAAAATAAATTAGTAGGAAAACCATTAGAAACAATGAACTCACCTTTAGAAGAGTTTATTATGAACGAAATGAAAACAGGTATTAACATTATAAAAAAAGTAATTGAAGAAATAAATAAAATAATTATTGAATCACAACAAATTTATCTTGATGGTGCAAATAAAGTAATAGATATGCCTGAATTCAAAAAAGTAGATGTTGCAAAAGATTTTTTAAATGTATTAGATGCAAAAGATTTAGTTGCAGATGTTTTAAATACAGGTGTAGCAGAAAATATAAATATATATATAGGTGAAGAAACTGAAAAAGAAGAATTAAAAAATTTTAGTATAGTAACATTTAATCACTTATTAGAAGATAAAGACATAGGAACAATTGGAATTATAGGTCCAACAAGAATGGATTATTCAAAAGTAATTTCAGTTATGAAATATATAAGCAAAAAATTAAATGATGACTTTAAAAAAGGAAAATTCTAAAAAAGGAGAGGAAGTATTTTGGAAAACGAAGAAAGAAATTTAAACGAGAATATTGAAAATAACGAAGAAGTAGTAAAAACAGCAACTGTATCTAAAGAAGAATATGATGATTTAGACGATAGATATAAAAGATTATTAGCCGAATTTGAAAATTACAAAAAAAGAAGTCAAAAAGAAAAAGAAAGTATTTATGGAATGATTACAGGTGATGTTGTAGCAACAATGCTTCCTATAATGGATAATTTAGAAAAAGCAGCAGAAACAAAAACAGATGATACTCAGTATCAAGATGGAGTAAAATTAGTTGCTAGACAATTCGGGGAAGCTTTAAAGGGCTTAGGATTAGAAGAAATTGAAGCAGTAGGACAAAAATTTAATCCAGAATATCATGAAGCTGTAAGCCATGTTGAAGATAGTACTAAAGGTGAACAAGAGATTGTTCAAGAATACAGAAAAGGTTATAGAATAGGAAACAAAGTAGTACGTCATTCAATGGTTATAGTTGCTAATTAAAATGTTAGTTAATAATTAAAAATTATTATAAATAAACAAAAGAAGACTACAGCCTGATTAAGGTATATAAAAATGTATGTAATAAGGATTATATACGAAAAGAAAAGGGAGGAATTTTCAAAATGGGAAAAATAATTGGTATTGACTTAGGTACAACAAATTCTTGCGTTTCAGTTATGGAAGGTGGAGAAGCAGTTGTAATACCTAATGCAGAAGGAAACAGAACAACACCATCCGTTGTTGCATTTTCTAAAAATGGAGAAAGACTTGTTGGACAAATTGCAAAACGTCAAGCAGTTACAAATCCAGATAACACAGTTATATCTATTAAAAGAAAAATGGGAACAAACGAAAAAGTAAAAATTGAGGGAGACGAATTCTCTCCACAAGAAATATCAGCAATGATATTACAAAAATTAAAAGCAGATGCAGAAAATTATTTAGGAACAACAGTTACACAAGCTGTTATAACAGTTCCTGCATATTTTAGTGATAGCCAAAGACAAGCAACAAAAGATGCTGGTAAAATAGCTGGACTTGAAGTATTAAGAATAATCAATGAACCAACAGCAGCAGCTCTAGCTTATGGTATGGATAAAGAAGATCAAGATCAAAAAATAATGATATATGACTTAGGTGGAGGTACATTTGACGTTTCTATATTAGATATAGGAGATGGAGTTTTTGAAGTTTTATCAACAAATGGTAATACACATCTAGGAGGAGATGATTTTGATGAAGCTATTATAAATTATTTAGTAAGTGAATTCAAAAAATCAGATGGAATAGATTTAAAAGCTGATAAAATGGCAATGCAAAGATTAAAAGAAGCAGCTGAAAAAGCCAAAATTGAACTTTCTGGAATGCAACAAACACAAATTAACTTACCATTTATCACAGCTGATAGCACAGGACCAAAACATTTAGATATAACATTAACAAGAGCAAAATTTGAAGAATTAATTGGAAAACTAGTAGAAGATACAAGAGTTCCAGTTGAACAAGCTATGAAAGATGCAGGAATAACTGCAGAGAATATTCATAAAGTATTATTAGTAGGTGGTTCAACAAGAGTTCCATGTGTTCAAGAAATGGTTAAAAAAATAACAGGAAAAGAACCAGATAAGGGAATAAATCCAGATGAATGTGTTGCAATAGGTGCAGCTATTCAAGGTGGTGTATTATCTGGAGATGTTAAAGATTTAGTACTATTAGATGTAACACCATTATCATTAGGTATAGAAACATATGGTGGAGTATTCACAAAATTAATTGAAAGAAATACAACAATACCAACTAAAAAATCACAAGTATTCTCAACAGCTGGAGATGGTCAAACATCTGTAGAAGTTCACGTTTTACAAGGTGAAAGAGAAATGGCAGCATATAATAAAACTTTAGGAAGATTCCAATTAACAGGAATACCACCAGCACCAAGAGGAGTTCCACAAATTGAAGTAACATTTGATATAGATGCAAATGGTATAGTTCATGTTTCTGCAAAAGATCAAGCTACTGGAAATGAACAAAAAGTTTCAATAACAGCTAGTACAAATCTTTCAGAAGAAGATATAAATCAAGCTATAAAAGATGCTGAAGCACATGCTGCTGAAGATAAAAAGAGAAAAGAAGAAATTGAAGTTAGAAATAATGCTGAAAGTTTAGTTTATAATAGCCAAAAAACTTTAGACGAATTAGGAGATAAAGTTAGTGGTGAAGAAAAAGCAAAAGTTGAAGAAGAAGTTGAAAATGTTAGAAAAGCATTAGAAGGAACAAATATAGAAGCAATAAAAGAATCAACAGAAAAATTAACAAAAGTTTTCTATGAATTATCAGAAAAATTATATTCTGCTCAAGCAGCAACAGGAGACAATGTAACTGAAGCTACATCAGATAATGGAGAAGCAAAAGAAGGAACAGTATATGATGCTGATTATAAAGTAGAAGATGATAATAATGACAATAACTAATTGACCTTTTTGGGACGTTTGTTAAAGAACATTTTACATCCATTTAGGAAAACATGTTAATTAGTTTATAAAATAATGGTTATAAGAGAGGTCAGAAAATATATTCTCTGACCTCTATATAGCTATTATAAGAAATGTAATAGAAAGAAATTATTTGTGTTCAGTACTATCTATATAATATATTTAAAGTGCACTATGAAAGGAATGAAATTTAATATGGAAAAAGATTTAAAAATATCAGAATTGAAAGAAATGCAGTTTAAATTATATGAGTTAAATAAAGAAAAGTGGCATGATATGGAACCAAAATATGCAAAAGATCATATATTATTTATGATTGAAGAAATTGGTGAATGTATATCTATTATAAAAAAGAAAAAAATCGATAACGTAATGAATGACGAAGGAATAAGAAACAGATTTATTGAAGAATTAAGCGATGTTTTAATGTATTACATAGAAGTCATGAATAGATTAGATATATCAGCAGAAGAATTTACTAAAGTATATTTAGAAAAATACCATACAAATTTAAATAGAAATTATGAAGAAGATAACAAAAAGAAATATGTTTAAAACTTAGGAGGATAAGATAATAATGGCTCAAAAACGTGATTATTATGAAGTATTAGGAGTAGGGAAAAACGCAACTGATGAAGAATTAAAAAAAGCATTTAGAAAACTTGCAAAACAATATCATCCTGACGCTAACCCTGATAATAAAGAAGAAGCAGAAAGAAAATTTAAAGAAGTAAATGAAGCATATGAAATTCTTTCAGATAAACAAAAAAGACAAATGTATGATCAATTTGGATTTGATGGACCACAAAATTTTGGTGGTGGTCAAGGTGGAGGATATTACTCTTATGGATCAGGATTTGATGGATTTGGAGGATTTTCAGATTTTAGTGACTTTGGTGATTTAGGAGATATATTCTCATCATTTTTTGGAGGAGGTTCTACTAGAAGCAGAAGTTCTAATGGAATAAGAAGAGGTGCAGACTTAAAAATTAACTTAGATATTACTTTTGAAGAAGCATATTCAGGAATAGAAAAAGAAATAAGTATAAATAGAAACGAAAAATGTACATCATGTAATGGAAGTGGAGCGAAAAGAGGAACAACAGCAGATAAATGCTCAATGTGTAATGGAACAGGAAAAATAAAACAAGTAGTAACAACTCCATTTGGGCAAATGTCAACTCAAAGAGTATGTACTCAATGTGGTGGAACAGGAAAAGTTATAAAAGAACCATGTCCAGATTGTAAAGGAAAAGGAATTGTAAAAAAATCAATAAAATTAAAAGTAAAAATACCACAAGGAATTGATGAAGGTCAAACTATTGTATTAAAAGGAGAAGGTGAAGTTGGTTCAAATGGTGGACCAAATGGAGATTTATATATAGTAGTTCATATAAAAAGACATAGTATATATTCAAGAAAAGCAGAACATGTATTATGTGAAATACCAATTACATTTACAGGAGCTACTTTAGGAACAGAACTTGAGATTCCTATGGTTGATGGAACAAAAGAAAAATATAAAATACCAGAAGGAACTCAAACAGGAACTAAATTTACTATAAAAAATAAAGGATTTAAAAGTGTAAATGGAAATTGGAGAGGAGATTTTGTATTTACAGTAGTAGTTCAAACTCCAAAAAAATTAACACGTGAACAAAGGGATTTATTAACAGAACTTGCAAAAACGATGAATGAACAACCACCAATAAAGAAAAAAGGAATTTTTGGATAAAATAGTTATTAAAATATGTAAAATGGGGTCTATATAATTTAGATCCTATTTTTGTTATATTAAATGTCATCTTTTGTTCTTGACAATATTTGTATAAGTGATAAAATATAGCAAACATATATTTGACAATGGATGTTTTAGTAATGGAGAATTAAATTGGAAATAAAAGGACAAATAGAAGAATTTATATATCAAAATGAATCAAATAGTTATTCTATAGCAGTTTTCTTGCTTGAAGATGGAGAGGTTATAACAGTAGTAGGTTATTTGCCTTTTATTGCTGTAGGAGATACATTAAAATTGACTGGAAAAATGGTTATACATCAAGAGTATGGAGAGCAATTTAAAATAGAGACTTTTGAAAAAATAATGCCAGAAAGTGCAGCAGCTTTAGAAAAATATTTAGCAAGTGGAACAATAAAAGGAATAGGACCAGCAACAGCTAGAAAAATTATAGAAAAATTCGGAGAAGACACTTTAACAGTATTTAAATTTGAGCCATTACGATTAGCAGAAATAAAAGGTATATCAAAAGATAAAGCCTATGAAATAGGAGAAGAGTTTAACGAAAAGTGGGGAGTATGGCAAATTGTTAGCTTTTTAGAACAATTTGGAATAGGAGCTAATAATAGTAAAAGAGTTTATGATGCACTTGGAGTAAATGCAGTAGAGAAGATACAAGAAAATCCATATGTGTTAGTTGATATAGTATATGGAATTAATTTTAATAATATTGATAAAATTGCTATGCAAATAGGAATACCTATGGATAGTGATTATAGAGTAAAAAGTGGAATAAAATATGCACTTTTAGTAGCAAGTTATAATGGAAATACTTGTGTACAAAAGGAAAATTTAGTTATATATGTAAAAAGTATATTAGAAGTTGATGAAAATATAATAGAAAATAATCTTATAAATTTAGATGTTACATCAGAAATTCATATAATAGAAAAAGAAGATGAAGAATGGGTTTTTTTAGAAGCTTTATACAAAGCAGAGAAAAATATTGCAGAAAGATTAGTCCTTTTAAGAGATTGTGAAAATACAAAATTCATGAAGAATTTTGAAAGTGAAATAAGGAAACATGAAGAACAAATAGATATTGAATTATCAGAAAAGCAATTTGAAGCTATAAAACAAATAAATGAAAACAATGTATGTATAATAACAGGAGGACCAGGAACAGGAAAAACTACTATCATAAAATGCGCAATAGAACTTTATAAAACACATAAGAAGAAAGTGGTTCTATGTGCACCAACAGGTAGAGCTGCTAAAAGAATGAGTGAAACTACTGGCGAAGAAGCTAAAACAATTCATAGATTATTAGAAATTGGAAAGTTTGAAGAAGATAAATTAGGAAGTGTAGACACAGATGTAACACCTGTTGACGCAGATATTTTAGTAGTAGATGAAATGTCTATGGTAGATGTTTTTTTAATGAATTATTTAGTTAAAGCAATTTACTTAGGAACAAAAGTTATTTTTGTTGGAGATCCAAACCAGCTTCCATCAGTTGGTCCAGGGAGTATACTTAAAGATTTAATAGATTCTAAAGAATTTGCAACAGTTCATTTAGATAAAATATTTAGGCAAGCAGCTAAAAGTAAAATTATTGTGAATGCGCATAATGTTAATTCAGGAATAAGTTTTATAGGAAAAAAGGACTATGAAGAAGATTCAGAAAATGACTTTTTCTATATAAATGAATCTAATCAAGATAAAATGTTATATCAAGTTTTATCTTTAAGTAAAGAAAGATTAAAAAATTATGGAGATTATGAATTTTTTAAAAATATACAAGTTTTAACTCCTACTAAAAAAGGAAAAATGGGAACAAAGGAGTTAAATCAAAGTTTGCAAGAAATATTAAATCCAAAAGTTGATGAAATAGAAGAAAAATCTTATGGTCAGATAATTTTTAGAGAAGGCGATAGAGTAATGCAAATAAAGAACAATTACGATATTTACTGGGAAAAAGGAAGTAGAAATGACTTAAGAACATATGAATCAAGTACAGGTGTTTTTAACGGAGAAATAGGAAGAATAGCAAAAATAGATTCAAATGAAAGACAAATGGAAGTAGAATTTGATGATGGAAAAGTTGCGTGGTATGCATTTTCAGAATTAGATCAACTTGAACATGCATATGCTATTACAATTCATAAAGCACAAGGAAGTGAGTTTGATGTTGTAATTTTAGTAGTTCCACAATCATCAAATATGTTACTTACAAGAAATCTTTTATATACAGGATTAACAAGGGCTAAAAAATTATTAATTGTAATTGGAAATAAAAATTTGATAGAAGTTATGATAAATAATTGTGATACAAAAAAAAGAAATACGGGGTTAAAAATAAAATTAGAAAGTATAGATTAGAAGATGTGGATGTATTATCCAAAACAGATACCATTTTTATAAAAGAAATAAAAAGATATACAGAAATATCTCCATTAAAGTTAATTGAACAAATAAAAGTCTAAAAAGTGTTTTTTGTGGAGTAGAAGGGCAAGATATATATTATCCTTCAGTATTTATATTACAAAAAGATGGTACAGTAAAAGGTGTAGATACTATGCATGGATATAAAACAGGAGAATTTATAGCCAAAAGTATTTCTGGATTAGAACATGTTGAAAAGATTGAGCAAGCAGATGTTTTTCTAGTTAATGATAGTGGTTATATAGCTGTTGTAGCAACTACGAAAGATGGAGCAATGTATGAGATAAGAAAAGGAGAAACATTTTATATTAAATAAATAGAATAAAAAAACGGCTGGCTAAGAAGATAGTGCATTTTCTTAGCCAGCTGTTTTTTAAGCAATATACTGCATCAGTTCTCCCCAAGAGCTGATTTTTTTTGCTTTAAGTTGCATATCCAGTTCTTCTTTGAAAAGCTCAAAAAGAGCAACTTCATCTGTGAATTGGTATGCATGGCCATATCTACTGCTGGGAATTGTGATAGCAAGTTCTTTTGCCTTCTGGGTAAATAGCTCTAGCCCAGTGGTATTTTCATTATTTAAAACAATATAGATCTTTTTTACATCAGATAATGTGAAATATGGAAGACCAGAAGTCTTTATCCGATGCCATTCTCCTGTTGTATATCTAATCTCTGAGTATTTGTCATATCTTAAATTGTTTCTCATGAGATGATACCTCCAAAGGTTATTAATATCATAAAATATTATAACATAATTTACATAATATAGCAAATCATTTGAAATTATATTTTTTATTAAATAAACAAATTATTATTGCAGAAGTTTTTGTCACTAGATAATTATGTCGAAAAGCTTTAAAAATACGACAAAACTTCTACTTTTTCATCGAAGGAAAAAACTTTTAATTTTAGAATATTAATATAAACAAAAGATAAAGGAGGTAAGAATTTTGAAAGTTAATCATTTTATTGAGGACAAGCTGTTAGTTTTTGAAATTACAGAAGAATTGGATCATCATGCAGCTGAGATAATTAGAAAAAGAGCAGATTATGAAATTCAGAGATTTATGCCTAAAAAAGTAATTTTTGATTTTAAGAGAGTGGGATTTATGGATAGTGCAGGAATTGGTCTTATAATTGGAAGGTATAAGCAAGCAAACTGTTTTGGAGGCAGATTGGAGATGATTAATGTAAATGACAAAATAAAAAGAGTTTTTGAAATGTCTGGTATCTTAAAAATCATACCTATTGTTGACGAAATAAAAACAGAAAAAATAAGTTAGAGGAGAAATATTAATTATGAGTAGAAATGTTAAAAATGAAATGAAAATTGAATTTGCTAGTAAATCAGCCAATGAAGCTTTTGCCAGAATTGCTGTTGCTGCATTTGCATCACAACTGGATCCTACTATAGAAGAAATTGCAGATATAAAAACAGCAGTATCAGAAGCTGTTACCAATTCAATAATTCATGCATATCCAAACAAAGATGGAATTGTAAAATTAAAAGCATCGTTATTTGATAATGAAATAGAAATTGAAGTTTCTGATACAGGAACAGGAATTGAAAATATTAAAGAAGCAAGGGAACCTTTATATACAACAAAATGTAATTTAGAAAGATCAGGAATGGGATTCACAATTATGGAAAACTTTATGGATGAGTTAAAAGTAGAATCTATTGTAGGACTTGGGACAAAAATTACAATGAATAAAAAAATAAAAAAAGAAAAACAAATAGAAAATACATATTAAGGGGGAAAAAATGCATGAGAGAGAAAGGACTCTTATTGCACTAGCACAGCAAGGTGATAAAGAAATATTAGCACAAATTTTAGAAGAAAATAAACGGACTTATATGGAATATAGTAAAAAGATTTTTAGGGAGAGGATATGAAGCAGAAGATTTGTACCAAATTGCTTGTATAGGATTTATTGAAGCAATACAGAGATTTAATTTTGAGTATAATGTTGAATTATCTACATACTCTGTTCAATATATGATTGGAGAAATAAAAAAGTTTTTAAGAGATGATGGAATTATAAGAATTAGTAGAAGTATTAAAGAACTTGGAATAAAAATAAAAGAATTAGAAAGAATTTATATGGCAAAAACAGGAGAGGCTATATGTGTCGGTAGACTTTCTGAAATTTTGGAACTACCAGAAGAAACTATATATATGGCTATTGAAGCATCACAAACAATAGAATCAATTAATGCAAAAATAGGAGAAGAAGGAAAAGAAATAATAGAAACTTTAGCAGCTGAAGAAGATGAACAAACTAAAATTGTAGATAAGATAACTATTTTAGAAATGATAAAAAATTTGAATTATAGAGAAAGAGAAATTATAGATTTAAGATATTTTAAAGATAAAACGCAAATGCAAGTGGCAAAAATATTAGGTATTTCTCAAGTACATGTTTCTAGAATAGAAAAGAAAATTCTAAATGAATTTAGAAATAAATTATTGGCATAGGAGATAGATGTTTGAAAAAAATATTATTTTATTTTGCTTTTGTAATTATTTTAATTTTTGCAATGCCTATTGTTTTTACAAATCAATTTAAAACACAAGAGGCAGTATCTACTGATATTGTAGAAGAAAAATTTGATTATGGAAAGTATAGTACAATAAAATTATTGCATACAGATACAGGAGCAGTTGAAGAATTAGATCTAGATACTTATTTATATGGAGTAGTTTCGAGTGAAATGCCGGCGAGTTTTGATTTTGAGGCTTTAAAGGCACAGGCAGTTGTTGCAAGAACATATACTATTTATCAAATTAAAAATGGTGGCAAACACGAAAATGCAAATGTTTGTGACAGCTCATTATGTTGTCAAGCATGGATATCAAAAGAAAATAGATTATCTAGATGGGAAGAAAATTTAAGAGAAGAATATTGGAATAAAATAGTTAAAGCAGTAAATGAAACTAAAGGAAAAATAGCACTATATAATGGAGAACCAATTAATGCTTTATTCCATAGTAACAGTGGTGGAAGTACAGAGCTTTCAATAAATGTTTGGGGAGGCGATTTTCCTTATTTTAAAACTGTAGAAAGCTCTGGAGAAGAAAATTACAGTTCATATAGTTCAGAAGTTCAAGTTTCTAAAGATGTATTAATACAGAAAATGTTAGAAAAATATTCTGGTTTTGAAATTAATTTTGAAGATTCTGAATGTATAAAAATTTTAGAATATACAGATAGTGGAAGAGTAAAAAAAATACTAGTTGGAAATACTGAATTAAGTGGAGTTGAAGCTAGAAGTATGTTTGGACTTAAATCTGCAAAATTTAATTTTGAAATTTTAGATAGTGCTATAAATTTTAATGTTGTAGGATATGGACATGGAGTTGGTTTGAGCCAATGTGGAAGTGATACTTTAGCTAAAAATGGTAGAAATTATGAAGAAATAATTAAATATTATTATAAAGATGTGGAAATTAGTGAATAATCTTCAAAAAATTGCAAATACTTATAATAGTTATTTACTCGAAAGAGATGGAGGTTATTATGGGAAGAAGAGAATTTTTAGAAGAAGAAAAATTAAAAAAATTAATTTATACTTTTAGTATAGCTTTAGTAGTTTCTATAGTTATATTCTTAACTATTTTTGTTATGTATAATAAAAAATTAAAAGAGGAGTCAAGTGAAAATCTATTAAACTTAGGAGTGGCAAATGATATAGTGTCTAATGATGAAATTACAGAAACTAGTTTTACAGATGATAAGAGCGTTGAAAATTCTACAAACAATGTAATTAATAATACAAGTAATACTAATAGAAATACAACAAGTACAAATGCTACTAGTAAAAATAGTATAAAAAATAATACTACATCAATATCATCTATTGTGGAAAATGTAGCTAATACTACTGATACAAATATTGTAGATACAAATACTATAGAAAATACTACTGTAGAAGAAAAGAAAGAATTAGAGTTTGTAGCACCAGCTTCAGGAGAAATTATGAAAGATTTTGCAATGGATACTTTAATATATTCTAATACTTTAGAGGAATGGACAACTCATAGTGGAATAGATATTAAAGCAGATAAAACAAGTATTGTTGTATCTGCAGAAGCTGGAACTGTTGAAAGTATAAAAAATGATCCAAGATATGGATTAACTGTTACCGTAGCTCATCAAGATGGATTTAAAACTGTTTATTCTAATCTTTTAACAACAGAGTTTGTGTCAGAAAATGAAGAAATTGAAAAAGGACAAACTATAGGTACTGTTGGTGAAACAGCAAGCTTTGAGGTTGCAGATGATGCACATTTACATTTTGAAATGTATAAAGATGGGACTCCTGTGAATCCTACAATTTATTTAAAATAATTCTAAAAAAGAAGTAATTAATATAATTACTTCTTTTTTAGAATTATAAATTTGATAAAAATATAATATATATTAATTTTTTACACTTTGCTGTCGCAACCTATAAATAAATATTTTATGTAGGTTGCTCCATTTCGCACTCACTTCGTTCGTTTAATTGCTTACGTAGTGCTTCAAAATTAATATATATTATATTTTTAACTATTTTTGTTAAATATAAAAAATAATTATTTTTATAAATTTTATTTCCTTATTTTTATATTGAAAAAAAATTGTGTTGTGATATAATTACTATTATGAAAAATTTAAAATATTAAATAAAATTATATAAACAGAAAAGAGGATGAAAATTATGGATAAGAAAAAATTATTTACAAAAATATTAGCAGGAATACTTTTAGCATTAATGGTATTTTCAGTATTCGGAACATTATTATTTTATATATTTGCTAGATAAAATAATAATTTTAAGGAGAAAATAAAGTATGATAGGTCAAAATTTTGAGAATTTTTTTGAAACACAATTTTTAGAATATATTAACAATATAACCAATCAGCCAATTAATGTAGTTACTACAGTAATTGATTTAGTAATAGTTATATTTTTAATTTATAAAGCTTTTAAAATGCTTAAAGAAACTAGAGCATGGCAATTATTAAAAGGAATTTTAATATTAATTGTAATTACTGTTGTAAGTGGACTTTTAAAATTAAATATATTAAATTACATATTAACATCTCTTATGTCATATGGTGTTATAATGCTTATTATAGTATTTCAACCAGAACTTAGAAGAGGATTAGAACAATTAGGAACTACAAACAGATTTAGCAGAATGCTTGGAATGGATGAGGACTTAAATGCTAAGAAAAAAGAAAATATTTATAAAATAGCAATAGCAGCAGTAGAACTTGCAAAACAGAAAAAAGGAGCTTTAATTGTTATTGAAAGAGACATAAAAATTCAAGATATAATTTCAACAGGAATTATAATGAATTCAGAAATTTCTCCACAATTATTAGTAAATATTTTTGAACCTAATACACCACTTCATGATGGAGCAGTAATTATAAGTGATAATAAAATAGCAGCAGCATCTTGTATGCTACCTTTAGCAGATGATAAAGATATTGCAAGAGAACTTGGAACTAGACATAGAGCAGCAATAGGAATTTCTAAAGAATCTGATGCAATAATAGTAGTTGTATCAGAAGAAACAGGAAAGATGTCAATAGCCAAAGATGGAACATTAATTGCTGATGTTAGAGAAGATGTGCTTAAGAAAATTTTGATAAAAAACTTAATAAATGAACCTATACATACAGCTAAATTAAAAAAGAATATAAAAAAATAAAAAATTCCCTATAAGGGAATTTTTTATGAATTAGAACATATGATGTTTAAAAAAGTCGATGAAAAAATTATATTATAAATTGAAATGATTATTTTTATGCTATATATTAATATAAATAAAATTGTTTTAATAATTTATTAATTTATAGTAAATGGGGAAGTAAAAATAGATGGAAAAGTTTTTTAAAATTATTTTATTATTTACTATAGTAATTATATTTTTGGCAGCAATTAATATTTATGCAGCTACTAATAGTAAAGGGCATGCTTGTGCTTTAATATCATCAGAACGTGGTGCCTTTAGTTGGGAAGGAGATACTTCTATGAATAAAGCAAAAGAAGCATATGATACTAGAGGATATGAAACGGTCATATCAAAAGATTTAAGACCTATAAGTGTTTATGCAGAAGCTAAATTGTCCCAAGTACAACTATATTTTTGTCATGGTAGTGCAACTCTCATACAGTTTCCAAAAGGAGGAATATGTATAGGACCACATAGAACAATAGGAGAATATGATTTTTATTCAATTGATAATTTAAATTGGTCAGATAAAAAATTAGTTACATTTGCTGCTTGTAATACAGCTGGAAATGGTACTCCACAAGATTATTCATTGGCTGCAAAAGTAGTTGAATATGGAGCACAAATGTCTGTTGGGTGGTATACCGAAGTAAATGCTTATTCATTTCCAGATTGGTTAGACAATTATCATGCTAAATTAAAAGATGGATCTAAACCACTTGATGCAATAATATATGCTAATAGTAAAAATTATATGAATTCAAATGTAAAAAATGTGAAATTTTCATCTTCTGGGCTTTCATCTCCTCTTTCAGAATCTGAGTTATCTAGTGTTACAGTTTCATCTGAAAGTTTAAATAATATAAATGAAAATGTTAATATATTAGATTATTTTGGAAAAGAGAGTGCTAGTATATCAGAAATTGAAAATATTATTAAGGAAAAAAATATGTATTTTGAAGAAGATAATTATGAAAAGAATTTTACAAAAGGATTATATACATATAATGCGCAAACAAAAAAATTAAAAAAAGAATATAGTTATATTGATTATAATTTGAAAATTGGAGATTTTATATCAAATTCAGGATATAAATGTAGTTTTAGATGAAAATGATAGAGTTATACAAATTAATGACAATACTATAGAGATGCCCGAAACTGTAAATATGAATAATTTTAATAGTGCAGAAGAATATAAAGTATCGAATTTAGACAAAGAGTATTATTTAAATAAAGCTAAAGAAAAATTAAATAATAGTAATATTTTAGAAGAAAATTTAACATTTTATTATGATATAGAAAAAAATAAAAAGTATGTTTTTGTGGAAATAAAGATAGAAGATTTAGTACTTGGCGCTAAAATAGAATCATTTATTTTTGATATATAATATTAGAGAGGAAAAATATGGGATATATAGATATGATTACAAAAGCAATATTCGTTACTTTATTAGTAGGTTTAGTATGGTTGGTAGTTATAATAATAAAAGCTAATAAACAAAAAAGATATTCATTAGAATATTAATTGTAATTTTAATGTGGATTATTTTCTTTACAGTTGATTATATAAGAGCTAAGAATCAAAAATTACCAATATTTTGTTCTAAATTATTTGGATTATTTTCATATCAAGATGGTGGAACGGTTGAATATATTGGTTTAGGATATAAAGTTATTTCTTTTAAAGCCTTGTTAGATGAGGGAATGTATCCTGGTTGGGAAGGAAATCTTTTTTTAGAAACTAAATACATATGTCCAATTTATACTACTTATAGAGAAGCTTTTATAGATGTTATATCTAATCCACCAAATAAAGAAAGATAATAAAATAGAGCTTGATTTTTTTATAAATTTCAAGCTCTATTTTTATATAAATTTTTCGATAGCTTCTGCAAAAGCTCCTTCTGTAGCAGAAGCATTAGTTACATATTTAGCAACATTTTTTAAATCGTCATAAGCATCTTTTACAGCAACTCCAATGCCAGCTTCTTTAACCATTTCTAAATCATTTACATTATCACCAATTGCAAGCATATCTTTTTTTGCAATTTCTAAATGAGTTGCTAAAAAATTTAATGCTTCATTTTTATTAATATGAAGAGGGGAGATATTTAAATATTCATAATCTTTGTTTATTGTAGTATCTCTATATTTTCCTCTTTTACTAATATAGGTATATACGATATTTTTGTTTATAGATAAAAGATTTTCAAAACTTGGAAGTATAGCAGATTCAGTTGATATAACTGCTGAAAATACTTCAATAGAATTTTTTTCTATATAACCTATAATGTCATCTACAATTTTAAATTTTAAGCTTTCTGTAGAATTTTTATTTCTAAGTAAGAAATTTCTTAAATCCATGTATTTTAATTCTTCTGTTATAATTTCATTATCTGTATAAAGGTGAATATGAAAATTATAACGTTTTGCAAGAGTACTACAGAATAATAAATCTTCTTTAGATAAAGTATTTCTAAGTAATTCTTCACCTGTACGAAAATCTATTATTTGTGTTCCATTTCCGAAAATACCAAAGTTTGCATTAAATTGTTCACATACTTTTTTTGAAACAGAATAAGATTTCCCTGTACAAATTGCAAAATCAATATTTTTTTCATGAAGTTTATCTATTGCTTTAAAGTTTTTTTCTGAAATATTATTATTTCTATCAATAATTGTGCCATCTAAATCACTGGCGACTAATTTTATACTCATATACTAAAATTTCCTAATTCTCATCTTCTTCTACAATGTTTGGTTGCTCAACTAAATGTACAGTATTATCATTGTATAAGGATATATTTCTTGCCTTTAGTGATTCTATATTAAATTTCTCATAAGTATAATTTGTATTTATTTTAAAATCAAATGTAATTTCATATTTAGTGTTTTCTTTGTTTAAAGTTCTTATTACATTAGCTTTTGCTGTATATAATCCGTCTTTATTATCAGTTATTTCTAAATTAGAGCATTCATATTTTTCTTTAGTAATTGTATTATAATCTTTTCCTAAAAGATAAGTTTTTGATGTTGTAGAATATCCTATATAATTACTATATGCTGATATATAAGGGACATTTGAATAATCATTTCCAGTTAATTCTGTTAAATATTTATGCATATTTTCAAGTGTTGCAGCATAGGTAGTATCTACTTTTAAAGAAGATTTTGAAGAATGAGAATCAAAATATTCTTTTGCAATTAAAAGTAAAATTGTGTTACTTTCTAAAGTTTCTTCATCGTATGATATTCTTTTAATACCAATAGAATAGCTTTCAATAAGTTTTTGTAATTCTTTTAAATCTTCATCAGATAAATTTAAATTATCAGGTTTTTTAGTTTGATTTGATACAATAATACTATTAGTTGAAGTAGTGTTAGATTCAATTTCAACCATAATAGAATTAGTATCTTTTGATTTGTTTTCACTAGTATTGGTAGATGATGTATTACTTTCATTAGTAATACTATTTGATACTTTATTTTCTATTTTGTTTTCTACTGTATTACTTAAAAATAAATCAGTATTTGGTTTTTCAGAAGTAAAAGTAGGTTTATTTAATAATGTAAAACTTACTGTAATAACTAAAATTGTTAAAATAATTATAACTAAAATAAAAATATTTTTTTGTTTATGTGTATATTTTTTTACTTTTATATTAGAATTTTCAATATAATTAGTAAAATTATCAAGTACTGGTTGACTTATAACTTTATCTTCTTTTAAGGTGTTTTTTATAAATTCATCTTGCTCTTTATGTAGTTCATCAAAATTATTCATTATATAAATCAACCTCCTTATTTTTTATCATTTCATATATTTTTATTCTTATTTTATCTACTTTTTGTGTTATAGTAGAGTTAGGTATTTTAAGAAGTACAGAAATTTCAGAAATTGAAAAATCAGCATAATAATATAATAAGGCGATTAATCTACAATCTTCTTCAATACTAGTAATATATTCTTCAACAATAGAAGACTTACGATATTCTTTATATTCTTCAGAACCTACAATGTTTTCTGTAGATGTTATTTTATCTCCAATATTTAGACTTAACTGTTTAGAGTTAATTTTCTTATCTATGTCTTTAGAATAAGCTTGTTTTAAATTTTC
This sequence comes from uncultured Clostridium sp., assembly GCA_947427205.1. GTDB lineage: Bacteria > Bacillota > Clostridia > TANB77 > CAG-508 > Scatovivens. Next base: position 48,495 of record CANEHB010000004.1, on the reverse strand, counting down.
ACAGTTTTTAATTAATATTTTTTCTGCTAAAAATAAAAAATCTTTTTCTGTTTTTACATTTATAAGTTCACGAAATGTTTGTGATAATGAAGCTTCTATAACTGTATAAACATCTTCATCAAGAAGAAAATAAATTTTAGCTGTTTTGTAAAAAATGTGATTATATTTTGAAACAAGTTCATTGTAGGCTTGTTTATTAGAGCTTTTTGCTTCTTGTAATAAATCCATTTTAATCTCACCTCTATAAAAAAATATATATTTTGGCTTTATCTTTTGCAATTTTTATAATGTATATTTTTATCTGATGAAATTCTATCATAATAGAAGTAGTAAATCAATGGTATTTAAATAAGTTATTGTCTATAATAGCTATTTGTGATAAGATAATTAAAATTATAATTTGTAGTTTTAATTATTGTAATATATAGATACAATTAAAAAGTAAATCCTAAAATGTAAAATTAATAAGCTTAATTATGAATGGAGAGAAAAAAGTTGAGAAATATAAAATTAATAATAGAATATGATGGAAAAGGATTTAATGGTTGGCAAAAACAGCCTAATAAATTAAACATTCAAGGTGAGATAGAAAAAGCTATAGGAGAGATAACAGGAGAAGAAATAGAATTAATAGCTTCTGGAAGAACTGATGGTGGTGTTCACAGCTTAGGGCAGACTGCTAATTTTAAAACTAATAGTAGTATAGATATAGAAAGATTCCCTATTGCAATAAATTCAAAATTAAAACAAAGTATAGTAATAAAGTCAGCAGAAGAAGTAGAAGAGAGATTTCATAGTAGATATTCTGTTAAATCAAAAAAATATAGATATACAATAAATAATTCAAAATATGGAAGTGCAATATATAGAGATTTTGAATATCATTTTCCAATTAAATTAAATGTAGAAAATATGAAAAAAGCTGCTAAAGAATTTGAGGGAGAACATGATTTTAAGGCTTTTAAAGCAAGTGGAACATCTAGCAAAAGCAGTGTAAGAACTATATATAAAGCAGAAGTGATTGAAGATAATGATAGAATATATATAGAACTTACAGGAAGTGGTTTTTTATATAATATGGTAAGAATAATATCAGGAACTCTTTTAGATGTAGGAATAGGTAAAATAAAGCCAGAAGAAATAGCAAATATAATAGAAAGTAAAGAACGAGCAAGAGCAGGAAAAACCTTGCCAGCAAGAGGATTATGTCTAGTAGAAGTTACATATTAAAAATGGAGAAAGTAAAAGTATGAATATTTTAGCACAAGTAATAGGGTTAATAGCATCTATAATAATGATAGGAGCTATACAAGTAAAAAGTAAGAAAAATTTATATTTAATATTAAATATAGTTGTAAAAACATTATATGGTATTAATTTTATAATTTTAGGTGCATATTCAGGAACAATAACTCAAGCTATTGGATTAGTTATTACAATAGTAGCATACATGTACACTAAAAAAGATAAGACAGTATCTAAAGTTTTAACAGCAATATTTATTATAGCAACTTTAATTGGAGGATTTATTACATATAATAATATCTATAGTCTTATGGCAATAGGATGTGGAATAACTTATGCTTTAATAGTTGCTTCAAAAAATATGAAAAATATAAGGAAGCTTAATCTTATACAAGCGTTCTTATGGATAATATATAATTTTGTAGTAAGTGCATATACAGCTTCAATTTCATCAGTATTTGTTTTTGTATCTACTTTAATTGCAATTTTTAGATATGATATATTAAAAAAACAATCTTCTGAAAAGGTATAATAAAACATAAATTATGGTAACAAATGAAAATTAGTAGAATATTATATTATAAATAGTCTATAAAAAAAATAGGAGGTATTTATAGTATGAATGTTTTACTAATTTTTTTTGCAATTCCTATAGCAACAATAATTTTATCAGCTATATTAGAAACTTTTATACATTGTCCATATAAAGTTGCAGGCATATTTTTTTCAATATTTATAGTAGTAGCTTTTGCATTAGGTGGAACAGCAGAACTTGTAGTTGCAGCTATAGTATATACAATTATTTCCTTTATAGTAGCTTATATAGTTATGATACTTCAAAATAGAAATAATGATGATTGTGGTTGTGAAAATAATAATTGCAACTGCAGAAATAACAACTGTGAAAATAATTGTAGAAGAAATAATTGTTGTAGCGAAAATAATGATAACACTTTTAGTTTAAATAATAATTTTTCAGGATTTAATCCAAATACATTTAGTTTTAATAATGAAAATTTTATACCAAATGCATTATCAGAAAATGATAATTCTATAACAAATACAAACAATACAAATAGTATGTATAGAAGATATAGATAGAAGAAGCAAAATATATAGATAAAAATTGTGTCGAGATTTATAAAAAACATAAATCTTGACTTTTTATATTTTTAAAATATTACTTATTGAAATACAAAAATGAGCATGATATAATCTGTTTGAACCAAAGATAGGGATGATAAAAATAAGAGTAGCAGTTATTTCAGATATTCATGGAAATAGTGTAGCATTAAAAGCTGTAATAAAAGATGCAGAGCAAAATATGTAGAAGATTATGTTTTATAAATACATTTAGAGATGATACATATGGTGTTAGAATAAATAGTTATCTATTGGATTTAATTAAAAGTTATCAAAATAAGTAAAATTTAGAGGTGAATAATGTTAAAAAAAGTAATTAAATTTAGTATAGAAATTTTAGTATTATTAGTATTGATATGGGAAACAATTTTTATAATTAATTTTTTTAGATGTGTAAACTATAAACCTCCAATATTCTATTTATCTACCCTATCACATGAATATTCTTGCATATATAAATGTTTGGGATATAGTATTGTTACAGATATAGAGTCAAGTATAAAGGATTGGGATAGAAATGATATTGTTAAATCAGAATTTTTTTGGAAAAACACTAAATTATTTGAAACAGATTTATTAGAATAGTTGTAATTGTATAAATTTTATTAAAAATTATAGTGATCAAAATGTACTTAAAATTACTTTAGTAAAATAAAAGTAACTATTGTAAATTATGAAGAAAAAGTTGCTTAAATTAAAAATATAAAAGTTAAGAAGTTTGAAGTATTAAAATCAAAGTATATACTAAAGATTGAAGTGATAAAATAAATGTAGACACAAAAAAGAATGTGTTTACATTTATTTTTTATATATTGAAATACCAAAATGAGCATGATATAATCTGTTTGAACCAAAGATAGGGGTGATAAAAATAAAAGTAGCAGTTATTTCAGATATTCATGGAAATAGTGTAGCATTAAAAGCTGTAATAAAAGATGCAGAGCAAAATAATGTAGAAGATTATGTTTTTTTAGGAGATTTAGTAAATGATTTGCCTTTTGGAAATGAAACATTAGAAATTGTAAGAAACATAAGTAATAAAGTTTTAAAAGGAAATAAAGAACAATATTTTATAGAATATGATAAAGAACAGTATGATTGGAAAAATATACAATTTAAAACAGTTAAATTTATGTATCATGAACTTTCAAAAGATAATTTAGAATATATAAAAAAACTACCACATTATATGTATGTAGAATATGATGGGGTAAAAATTTTATTTGCACATGGATCACCTAAATCAGTGGAGGAACAAATACATAAGACTAATACTGAATTAATAAATAAATACACTAAAGATTTAGATGCAGATGCATTAATTTTTGGACATACTCATGAGCAAATGTGGTATGAATATGTAAATAATAAATTAGTAGTAAATTGTGGATGCTGTGGAGTTTCGCCATTTTATACTGGAGAAGCTGAATATGTTATATTAAATATTGAAAATGGAAAAATAGAAAAAGTAGAATTAAAACTTGTAAAGTATGATATAGAATTATTAAAAAAGAAGATAATAGAAAGTGGAATATTAGAAGAAGATAGAGTTTTAATGAATTTAACATATAGTTCTGTAAGAGGAAATGGAAAAATAAGATATGAATTTTTTAAAGAGGCTAAGAATTTAATGCTAGAGAAAAATGGCAAATGGTATAAAGACGATGCTAAAGGAATTTTTACGTATTTTAAGTTATATGATGATGATATTTGGTTAGGATTAGCTGAAAAATATAAAGATTATTTTGTTTTCTAAGCTGTAGGAACGAAGTGACGTACAGATTAGTTATCCTGTGTGATTTCTAAGTTGTATGAACGAAGAAAGTAATAGAAAATTTTGAGTTTATTTTCTAAGATATAAAATAGAAGAAAGGTATTAATATATGAGACTAGATAAATTTTTAAAAGTGAGTAGAGTCATAAAAAGAAGAACAGTTGCAAATGATGCAGCTGATAGTGGAAGAATAGCAGTAAATGGAAAAATAGTAAAACCAAGTTATGAAGTTAAAGTGGGAGATATAGTAGAAATAAAATTTGGAGATAAAGTTTCAAGATTTGAAATTTTAAAAATACCAACAGTACAAGGAAAAGGATTAGAAGAAATTATAAAAATAATATAAAGGAGAATACTTATGCCAGATTTTGTTCATCTACATGTGCATAGTGAATATAGTTTGCTAGATGGTATGTGTAGAATTAAAGATTTACCAAAGAGAGCAAAAGAGCTAGGAATGAAAGCTATAGCACTTACAGACCATGGTGTAATGTATGGAGCCGTTAATTTTTACAAAGAGTGCGTAAAAGAGGGAATAAAACCTATAATAGGATGTGAAGTATATGTAGCACCTAGAAGTAGATTAAATAAAGATGCAGGTATTGATGATGAATATGCGCATCTTATTTTACTTGCAAAAAATAAAACAGGATATCAAAATTTAATAAAATTAGTATCAATAAGTTTTACTGAAGGATATTATTATAAACCACGTATTGATTTAGAAATTCTTGAAAAGTATCATGAAGGTTTAATTTGTTTAAGTGCTTGTTTAGCAGGAAGTATAAATAAAGCAATTTTAAAAGACGATTTAGAAGAAGCTAAGAAAATAGCGATTTGGCATAAAAATCTTTTTGGAGAAGATTATTATTTAGAAATTCAAAATAATGGACTTCCAGAGCAAGTAATGGTAAATCAAAAATTGATTGGACTTGCAAAAGAATTAGATATTCCATTAGTTGGAACAAATGATGCACATTATTTAAAAAAAGAAGATAGTTATAATCATGAAATTTTGCTATGTATACAAACAGCTAAGAAAATTCATGATGAAGATAGAATGAAATTTGAAACAGATGAATTTTATATAAAATCTCCAGAAGAAATGGCAGATTATTTTTCAGCTGTTCCAGAGGCAATAGAAAATACTGTAAAAATAGCTGATAAATGTAATTTTGAATTTGAATTTGGAGTTACAAAATTACCTAATTATGATGTTCCAAAAGAATTTAAAACACATGAAGAATATTTTAGAAAACTTACATGGGATGGAATTGAAGAAAGATATGGAAAAGATTATGATGAAACTATAAAAAATAGAGCAGAATATGAACTTGGCATAATTTCAAAAATGGGATATGTTGATTATTATCTTATTGTTTGGGATTATATTCATTATGCTAAATCAGTAGGAATTCCAGTAGGACCAGGACGTGGATCTGGAGCTGGTTCAATAGTTGCATATGCAATAGGAATAACAGATATAGATCCATTAAAATATAATTTGCTTTTTGAAAGATTTTTAAATCCAGATAGAATTAGTATGCCTGATTTTGATGTGGACTTTTCAGATGAGAGAAGACAAGAAGTAATAGATTATGTTGCAGAAAAATATGGGAGAGATCATGTATCTCAAATTATAACTTTTGGTACAATGTCTGCTAAAAGTGTTATAAGAGATGTTGGAAGAGTTTTAGATGTTCCATATAGTGACGTAGATAAGCTTGCAAAAATGATACCATTTGAAATTGGTATTACAATTGATAAAGCTTTAGAGGAAAACAGAGAGTTTAAAGATTTATATGAAAATGATGAAGTTACTAAAAACATTATAGATATAGCAAGAGGATTAGAAGGAATGCCAAGAAATGCTTCAACTCATGCTTGTCGGAGTTGTTATAACTAAAGATCCTGTTGATGCATATGTACCATTATGTACAAATGATGGTAACGTAGTTGCTCAATATACAATGGTACTACTCGAAGAATTAGGACTTTTAAAAATGGATTTTTTAGGACTTAGAACTTTAAGTGTAATAGCAAATTGCTTAGAAATAGTAAAGAAAAACAGAGGAATTGATATTGTTTTTGATGAAAAAATGGATGATCCAAAAGTTTATAAACTATGGCAAGAAGGAAAAACTTTTGGTATATTTCAATTTGAAAGCACTGGCATTACTAACTTTATGAAAGAATTAAAACCAGATTGTTTAGAAGATATAGTAGCAGGAGTTTCACTATATCGTCCAGGTCCTATGGATCAAATACCAAGATATATAAAAGGTAAATTAAATCCAGGTCATAATGAATATACGCATCCTGCCCTAGAACCGATATTAAATGTAACTTATGGATGTATGGTTTATCAAGAACAAGTTATGCAAATAGTTAGAGATTTAGCAGGCTACTCGCTTCGGAAGAGCTGATTTAGTTAGACGTGCAATGGGAAAGAAAAAGCTTGATGTTATGGCAAAAGAAAGAGAAATTTTTATTAATGGGCAAGTTGACGAGAATGGAAATATCGAAGTACCAGGATGTGTTAGAAATGGCATTGATGAAAAGTCAGCAGATAAAATTTTTGATGAGATGTCTGAATTTGCAAAATATGCTTTTAATAAATCACATGCAGCAGCATACGCAGTAATATCATATAGAACAGCATATTTAAAAGCATATTATAAAGAAGAATTAATGGCAGCAACATTAAATAGTTTTTTAGGAAATTTAGATAAAATACCAGTGTATATACAAGATTGTAAAGATATGGGAATTGAAATACTAAATCCTAATATAAATGAAAGTGAAACAAGATTTACAGTTGTTGATAATAAAATAAGATTTGGACTTGGAACTATAAAAAATGTTGGAATAGGAGCAGTTGATAGTATTGTTAAAGAAAGAGAAAAAAATGGACCATATGAAAGTTTTACATCATTCTGTGAAAGAATAAAAGATGAAGCAGTTAATAAAAAATGCATAGAAAGTTTAATAAAAGCAGGAGCATTTGATGACTTTGGAAAAACGAGAGCAACACTACTTGCATCATTTGAAACAATAATTGACACGATAAATAATGAAAGTAAAAATAAAATAGAAAATCAAGTATCAATGTTTGATTTAATTGATGAAGGTGACGTGAATTTAGAAACTCAAAAATACAAATTTACAGAAAAAGAAGAGATGGAAGATAAAGAATTACTTAGTTTAGAAAAGGAAATGCTAGGTGTATATATATCTGGACATCCACTTGATAAAATAAGAGAATCTATTGAAAAATTAGCTAATATTTCTACATTAAACATGATAAAAATTAATGAAGAAATGGAAACAATTGGGAAAACTATAGATTATAAAGATGGACAAAATGTTAAATTTGTAGGAATTATTTCAAAAGTTACCAAAAAATTTACACGAAAAAATACTACAATGGCGTTTGTAACTTTGGAAGATTTTTATGGAAATGTAGAAATTATTATATTTGATAGTGTTTATTCGAAAGTAAGTAATTTTATAATTGAAGATAATATAGTTTTTGTAGATGGAAGATTAAGTATAAGAGAAGATGAGCCAGTAAAGATTGTTGTAAGTAACATAAAAGAATTCTCAGAAGAACTAGAAAATGTAGAAAAAGCAGATACTAAAATAAATACAATAAAAACTGTTAATGTAGATATAACTAATTTAACAGAAGAACAAAAAGATAGATTAAGAGGTGCAATTAAATTTTTTAGTGGTGATAGAATAAATGTAAGAATGGAAATTACTGATAAAGAAGAAGTAAAACCATGTGGAGGAATATTTTTAAATGATAAAATTTTTGAAGTATTTAAGGATATAGTATCACCTGAAAATATAAAATTATTATAATCTATTTTATATTAAAAAATAAAAAAGCATATCTAAAAAATATTGATATTATGCATAAAATTCGTAAAAAATATAAAAAAATATATATTACAAATAAAAAATAATATTGAAAAAATATGAAAAAAAAGGTATAATCAAAAAGTAATATACAGGAGAAATTAAAGGAGTACGTAGCAATTATGAAAAGAGAAGAAGGTTTTTCTGTAGTATCATTTGTTATAACTATTGCAATAATAGTAGTAATAGTAGGAGTTATAATATCTGTGGCTTTAAAGTTTATAAATCAATATACAGAAGAAGATACAGAGTTTAACAAAACAGAAATTGTAGATACTTTAAATAATATCGTAAAAGGAAAGTATGTATTAGATAATAAATATGCACAAGAAAATAAAAAAAATATAGATGAAATATATACTCGGAGAAGCAGTAATGCAATATCTTTTAGAAAGTAATTATATTGAGCAATTAAAAGATATAAAAAATAATCCAGTACAAGATCAATACTTCATAAATCCAGATGCTTTAAACAGTGATATTGCAACAGGAACATTAAAAGAAAATGGTTCTGATGGAAATGGAACAAAACTATTCAAATTAAAGAAAGTAGAAGATAAATATTTAATATATTTCGTTGATAAGTATGGAAATGAAGAACAACTAGGCGAACTAATTATGAGACCAGAAGTATAATATTAAAACTTAAAATAAAAAATCTAAATTGTTAAACAAAAAGGCAATTTAGTTTTTTTATTATAGAAAATTGCTTAACACTTTCAAGGTAATAAAGATTTTACCTATTTTTATGGAAGATAGTTTTAGAAAAGTAAAAGCACTCATATTTATAATTTGAGTGCTTTTTATATTAAATTTTGCAAATATTTTATTTATTAGAATTTAAGCCATATATATCTTGTTCAACTAAAATTTTAACTCTATCTTGAGTTTTTTTGTTATCAGATTTTTTTGCGTTTTCAATAAATTCAGGATGGTTGATTAGAAATTGTTTCATTGAATCCATAGGATCTTTTTTGAATTTTCTAACAACTTCTAATTGTTCTTTAGTTATAAATCCTAAATCAAGTGCTTGAACTAATAATTCATCATTTATTTTTAATAAAGAGTGAACTTCTACATTACAATCTTCTAATACTGCTGTTCCACCATCCATTCTATCTATTGCGAATAATGCATATTTTATAGAAGAACCTAAAGTATTAACAGCTGGAATCCAGTTTCTTGTGAAGCTTACAGATTGATTTAGAAGATCTGCAATATGTAAAAGATTTTTGTTTTCTAATTTTGAAATATAATCAGATTCTGAAAAATCACTGTTACTAACTATAGTTGTTAAATCTTTATATATAGTTATATGAGGTTTATTTAAAAGATATGAGATTAAGTTTGAAAAATACCAATCTCTTCTTTCTCCACCAGAAATATAATCAACAGAATTTAAATCTATATTTTCTTTAATATAATTCACCATAGAATCAATAACCAATTTATAAATTTCATTAGAATTATAATGTGATAAAACTTCTTTAAATACATGATTTGGAAGATCTTTTTTATCTTCACTTGCAAGTTCATTATCTATAAAACTTAAAAGTGATTTTGAATCTTCACTACTACCATAAAGATAATCAGCATTTATAAAATATGGCCCAATTTTTCCTGATGTATACCAGAATGGACTATTTTCTGGTGCTACATTAAATGCATTTGTTTCAAATAATAATGACATTAATTTACTCATTTTAAACCTCCAAAATTTATATTATAAAACATTTTATTTTGTATCATAGGAAATTATTTTGCAATTTCTGTAATATAAGCGTTCTACAACATTTCACAGAAAAAATACATTGTAATTTTCTCTTTTATTCTATAACTATCAATTATAATATAAATATTATATAAAATTAATTTAATATATAATATAGTAAAAAAAATAAAAAGTCAATTAAAAAAGACATAGTGGGCTAAAATTGCTCCCACCATATCTTTTTCATTTTTATATGCTGAGCTCCAAACTGCAAGTTGTCTTTATATGCTGAGTTCCGAACTGCAAGTTGTCGTTAGTGCAGTGGAGGAAGTTCCACACAGCAGATTTTGGTTTCCAAATCTTTTGTGTAAACTTCGCCAGCAATACAAGTGTAGCCTTCAGGGATTTTTACATCCTTTAGACTTTTTGCAAGTACACGCAGCACATAAGTGTTTTTGTTTGAGTCAAAATGAGACTCTGATCCAAGATTGATAGCTTCAAGTTTTTTTACTCCTTCGATTGATTCAAACATAGCAAAAAACTCCTTTCATGTTGTATAATGTTTTATATTGGATTTCAAGTAATGGTCAAAGACCTATAATTCATCTATATTATAACATAATTTACATAAAATTACAAATAAGATAAATTGCTTACTAAAAAAGTAATAATATAATTATGACTTTTATTTATAGAATACTATTGATTAATTGTAGTAAATTGTATTGAAAAATGAAAACAAAAATGATAAAATGGGAAAAATTATCTAGGAGGTAGAAAATGAACACACTATTAAAAAACGGAACTGTAATTGATTATGCAAGTAATACACAAAAAAAGTTAGACATATTAATTGAAAATGATAAAATTTCTAAAATAGCTGAAAAAATTGAAGTATCAGCAGATAAAGTTGTTGATTGTACAGGGCTTTATATTATGCCAGGTATGGTTGACATGCATTGCCATCTAAGAGAACCAGGTGGAGAACATAAAGAAACTATAGAAACAGGTTCAAAAAGCGCTGTTGCTGGTGGATTTACTACTATTTGTCCTATGCCAAATACAAATCCAACACCAGATAGCGCTATTGTTTTGGAAAAAATAATTCAAGAAGCAAAAAGAGTAAATTTATGTAATGTACTTCCATTTTCAAGTGTAACCAAAGGAGAAAAAGGACAAGAATTAGTAGATTTTAAAGCACAATTAGATGCAGGAGCTATAGCTTTTTCAGATGATGGCATGCCAGTTGAAAATGCAAGGATGATAAGAGAAGCAATGATGGAAGCAAATAAAATTGGAAGTTTTATTTCAGAACATTGTGAAGAAAAATCAGTATCAGCAGGAGCAATCAATGCAGGACCTATAGCAGATAAACTAGGAGTTCGGGGGAGTTCTACCAGAAGCAGAAGAGATAATGGCATCAAGAGATATTGTAATTGCAGAAACAAATAACTTACATACACATATATGTCATATAAGCACAAAAACATCAGTAGATATGATAAGAAGTGCTAAATCAAGAGGAGTAAAAGTAACTTGTGAAACATGTCCACATTATTATAGTTTTACAGTAGAAGAAGTATTAGAATCAGGTGTAAATGCAAAAATGAATCCTCCTTTAAGAGAAGAAAAAGATAGACAAGCAATAATAGCAGGAATAAAAGATGGAACAATAGACGCAATAATAACAGATCATGCACCACATGCAGAAGAAGAAAAAGCAAGAGGTTTAGCTTCTGCTCCAAATGGAATAATAGGATTTGAAACAGCACTAGGAGCAACAATCACAAATTTAGTTGATCCAGGATTAATATCTTATTTAGATATGGTAAGAGTAATGTCATATAATCCATCAAAATTATTAGGAATTGATAGAGGAGAAATAAAAGAAGGAAAAGTGGCAGACTTAACAATATTTGATCCAAATAGAGAGTATGTATACTTAAAAGAAAATATAGTATCAAAATCAAAAAATACACCATGGATAAATAAAAAATTAAAAGGACAAGTAAGATATACTATAGTATCAGGAAGAATAGTATATGAAAGATAATGACTTTTTTAGGGATGTTTGTTAAAGGACATTTTTATGTCTATTTGAGGACAGATATTACATAAATAATCATTTATGTAATATGCTAATTTACTATATAATTGATTGAAAATTTATTATATAAGGAGATAAGAAATGAAAAACGCAATTGATATATTAATAGATAAAATAAAAGAAACTAATAATCCTACAGTTATTGGTGTAGATACAAGATATGATATGGTACCTGCTTGTGTTAGAAATAAATATAGTACAGATATTAAAGGAATGTGCAGTAGCATGCTAGAATATAGTAAAGCTTTAATAGATGCTACTTATGATATTGTACCAGCCGTAAAATTGCAAAGTGCATATTTTGAAATGTATGGAGTAGAAGGAATAAAACTTTATAAAGAAATGATTGATTATTGTAAATCAAAAGGTATGGTTGTAATGGCAGATGTAAAAAGAGGTGATATAGGATCTACTTCTGCCGGATATTCAAAAGCATATTTGGGAAAAAATATGATAGATGAAAAAGAAGAACCAGTATTTGATGTTGATTTTGCAACTGTAAATCCATATATGGGATCAGATTGTGTAAATCCATTTGTAGAAGATTGCAAAAAATATGATAAAGGAATTTTTGTACTTGTAAAAACTTCAAATAAATCTTCTGGGGAGATTCAAGATGTAAAAGCAGAAGATGGAGAAGAAATTTATAAAAAGGTTGCAAAACTTGTAAATACATGGGGAGAAGAACTTGTGGGAGAATATGGATATAGTTCGGTATCTGCTGTTGTTGGTGCTACTTATCCAAAACAATTAAAAAACTTGCGAGAAATAATGCCACATGCATATTTCTTAATTCCTGGTTATGGAGCACAAGGTGGAAAAGCAGAAGATATTGCTTTAGGATTTGATAAAAATGGATTAGGTGGAATAGTAAATGCAACAAGAAGTTTAATGTGTGCATATAAATCTGATTTATGGAAAGATAAATTTAAAGAAGAAGAGTATGCAAAAGCAACAAGAGCAGAGGCAATTCGTATGAGAGATGAATTAAATCAAGCAATAAAAGGTATGTAATATATTAAATATAAATTTATGCATATATATTTTTTTGATAAATTTAATAGTCAAAAGGAGAAGAAAAATAATGAAAATTCATGCATTTAGATTAACAAGGGGAATGGACTTAAAGAAAAGTATAGAACAGTATGTAGTAGATAAAAAAATTAAATCAGGAGTAATTTTATCAGCAGTAGGATGCTTATATCAAGTTTGTTTAAGAACTGCTGATGGTAAAACTGTAAAAACTATTAATGAAGATCATGAAATTGTATCAGCAACAGGTACTTTATCTATGGATGGATGTCATATACATGTAAGTTTATCAGATATTAACTTACAAACAATAGGTGGACATTTAAAAGATAATTGTTTAGTAAATGTAACTGCAGAAATAGTTTTAGCTGAATTTGATGAATATGAATTTTCAAGAGAATTTGACGAATCTACAGGATACAAAGAACTTGTAATAAAGGAGAATAATAAATAATGTTAGAGATTAAGACAGTAAAAAAAGGTGCAGAACTTATTTCTATAAATTTAGATGGATTTGAGAAAATGCATGATGGACGAAGTTTTTGGAATAGACATAGTCCAGTATTATTTCCAATAGTCGGAAAATTAAAAGATGGAAAAACTATTATTGAAAATAATACTTACGAAATGGGACAACATGGATTTGCTAGAGATATGGATTTTGAAGAAATTGGAGAAAATTCATATGTTCTTAAATCTAATGAAGAAACATTAAAAAGATTTCCTTTTGATTTTGAGCTTTATATTAATTATGAAGTAAGTGGAAATAAAGTAACTACTAAATATAAAGTAGTTAATATAAGTGATAAATTAATGATATTTGGTTTAGGTGGACATCCAGCTTTTTCATGTGAGTATGCAAGTGGAAAATATAGAATAGAATTTGAAAAAATTGAAGATGAAATTGAAATATATCAATTAGAAGACGGATTATTAAAAGATAAACCAGAAAAAACAAATAAATTTGTTAAAGAAAATAGAATATTTTTAGATAATAAAACTTTTGAAAAAGATGCTATTATTATGAAAAATATAAAATCAGAAAAAGTATTTTTGAAAACAGAAACTAATAAAAAAGTTTTAACATTTGATTTTAAGGATTTTCCATATTTAGCAATTTGGTCAAAACCAGATGCGTCATTTATATGTATAGAACCTTGGTTTAATACTGCAGATAAAGTTTCTTCAAATGGAATATTTGAAGAAAAAGAAGATTTAATTGAACTTAAACCAAATCAAAAGTTTGAAGCAAAATATAGTGTAGAATTTTTTTAAAATATAGAGGTAAAAAATGATTTTAGTTGATAAAAATATGAGAGAATTAATTGATAATAATATGTTAATTGTTTCAAACTATAAACCAGAGAATTTAGGATGTGTTTCATATGATTTAACAATTAGTGATATTATAGTTAATGATGAAGAATTAAAAGAATATATATTAAAACCACAAGAATTTGTTATGATTAAAACAAATGAAGAAATAAAAGTACCAGAAAATTTAGTTGGTAAAATTGGAGAAAAAAATTCATTATTAAGATTAGGATTATTTGTTTCTGGACCAGTATATCAGCCAGGGCATCAAACGTATATATTTTTAAGAGTATGTAATTTGAGTAATAAAGAAATAAAATTAGAAAAAGATTTTAAAATAGCTCAAATATTTTTTGAAACATTGACAGAAGTTCCTGAAGAGCCTTACAATAAAAAGAAAACTGCGTCATTTAATAATGAGGAAAAGTATTTAGGCTATGGAAAATATGATCAAGATTATAAAAATTTATTAAAATAATATTAATTCAAAAAACTTTCTTATTATAGTTAAGATATATAAAATAAGAAAAGTAAATAAAGGGAGGAAGCATGGGAGTAAAAGTAAAGTGTGAATTAGTAAAAAGAGAAAAACTTATAGAAGGAATTTATAAGTTTTCTGTAAAAGCACCAGAGATTACAAAGGAAGCAAAAGCAGGGCAATTTTTAGAAATAAAAGTTTCTGAAACAGGAGAACCTTATTTAAGAAGACCAATAAGTATTTTTAATATTGATGGTGATATTGTAGAATTTATTTTTCAAGTAAAAGGAAGAGGAACAGAGCTTCTTGCACAAGTTCAAGAAGGAAAATTAATTGATATAATGGGACCTCTTGGAAAAGGAACATTTAAAGTTAAAGAATATAATAATGTAGCTATAATTGGTGGTGGAATTGGTACATATCCACTATATGAACTTACAAAAGAATTAAAAGGAAAAGCAAATCTAAATGTTTATTTAGGATTTAGAGATAAATCATTAGTTACATGTGAAAAAGAATTTGAAGAAATAGGATTAAATAAATTAGTTGTGACAACAGATGATGGAAGTTACAAAGAAAAAGGTTTTGCAATTGATTTTATGAAAAAAGATATAGAAGAACATAAAGTAGATATGATATTTGCTTGTGGTCCACTTCCAATGCTTAAAGCAGTAAGAAGTTATGCAATAGAAAATAATATTCCTTGCCAAATTTCTTTAGAAGAAAGAATGGGATGTGGAATAGGGGCTTGTTTAGGATGTGCAGTTAAAGTAAGAACAGGCGAAGATACAAAATATGGACATGTTTGTAAAGATGGTCCAGTATTCAATGCATCAGATGTAGAAATATAAAAATAGAATAAAACTTATTATTATTTTGAAATATTAATAAGTAAAGAGCATTTATGCTATAATAGAAGGGAGAAAATATGAATACAGAAGTAGATTTATGTGGAATAAAAATGAAAAATCCAGTAACTGTTGCATCAGGTACATTTGGATATGGCAGAGAATTCGCAGACTATATAGATTTAAATAAATTAGGTGGAATAGTAACAAAAGGAACTGCTATAAAACCATGGACTGGTAATCCAGCACCTAGAATTTGTGAAGTTCCAGGTGGAATGTTAAATAGTATAGGATTACAAAATCCTGGAATTGAGTATTTTATACAAAATGATTTACCATGGCTTAGAAAGTTTGATACAAAAATAATAGTAAATGCTATAGGTCATACTGTTGAAGAATATGTAGAAGTCTGTAAAGTTTTAAATACACTAGATATAGATGGAGTAGAAATAAATCTTTCTTGTCCAAATGTTAAAGAAGGATGTTTAGCATTTGGAACATCATATGAGGGTGTAAAAGCTGTAACTTCAGAAGTAAGAAAAGTTTTAACAGACAAGCCATTAATAGTAAAATTAACACCAAATGTAACAGATATAACAGCTCCAGCAAAAGGTGCAGAAGATGGTGGTGCAGATGGAGTTTCTGGAATAAACACATTATTAGGAATGAAAATAGATATAGATAAAAGAAGGCCAGTTTTAGCAAATAATACTGGTGGATATTCTGGACCTGGAATAAGATCAGTAGGTGTTAGAATGGTATATCAAATGTCAAAAGCAATAAATATTCCAATTTTAGGAATGGGTGGAATTATAAATGGTGATGATGCTATAGAATATATGCTTGCAGGAGCAACAGCAGTATCAATAGGATCAGGTAATTTTGTGGATCCTGAAACAAGTATAAAAACTATTGAAGGAATAGAAAACTATATGAGAAAACATAATATTGAGGATATAAAATCTATTATTGGAACAGTAGAGATGAATTAGTTAAGAGGATTATATATAATATGGAAAATGAACTAATAAAACAGGCTAATATGCCAGAAGTATTATTTATGGGGATACTAATAGCAATAGGATTATTTTTAATTGTAGAATTTAATACATTTATACGATTAAGAAATAAAATAAGACAATCAAAATCTAGTATTGAAGTGTATTTAAATCAGAGGTTTGATTTAATTCCTAATTTAGTAGAATGTGTAAAAGCATATACAAATTATGAAGAAAAAGTGCTTACCAATATAGCACAAATGAGAGTAAATTATAATAATCAAGAAAGAAAAGATTTAGTAGAAGGTGCTAAAATTAATTCAGAATTTAATAAGATATTATCAGTTGCAGAAAATAGCCCAGATTTAAAGGCAAATGAACAATTTTTAAATCTTCAAAAAAGTTTAGAAAAGATGGAAAGTCAGCTTCAAGCGGCAAGAAGAATATATAATGGAGATATTACGTTATACAATACAACAATAAGTACTTTTCCTAATAACATTTTTGCTAAGATATTTGGCTTTAAAGAAGAAGCTTTATTTGAAATAGAAGAGTATAAAAAAGGTAAAATAAATATTGATTTATAAAGAAATAAGAGATTATATTAAAATACTGTTTATGTATCGTAGTATAATCTCTTTTTAGAATTGATATCTTATATAGTAATATGATAAAATTAATAAATAATTTATATAATGAAAAAAATTGATGAAAGAAAAGTGAGAAAAATGAAAAAAAGTTTTGAAGAAATATATGAAAATGTATGTAAAACAAGCAAGGAACGTTTAGATGAAGTAAAAAGAAAAAATAATAAATTTATTTTATATGTTTTTATAGCTGAGCTAATTATCAATTTGATACTGTATATAGTTTTAGCAGAGGCAAGATATATGATAACACTAACGATCTCTGTTTCAATAGCTATTTTAATTATATTAATAGTAAATGCAAGAAAAAATTATAGAACTATATATAAAAAATGTGTTATTGAAAGTTTGGTAAAAGAGTATAATGAAGATTTGAATTTTGATCAAGCAATTGGCGTATCAAGAGTAGATTATAAAATATCAAATTTTGATAATAGCTTTGATGAATTCTATTCAGAAGATAGAATATACGGAAAACTAAGAAGTGGTGGTAATATTCAAGCTTCTGAAATTGCAAGCTATAATGTAGAAATTTATAAAGATGCAGATGGAAATAGAAAAGAAAATAGAACAGAAACTTTTAGAGGAATGTATGGTTTTGTTAAATTAGATAAAAATAGTAAAATAAATATACATATAGCAAGTAATAACAATATTAAAAGATTTAGTAAAAATAGAATAGAAGTTGATTCGGCAGAATTTGAAAAGTACTATGATTTATATACACAAGATAAAGTAACAGCTATGCAAATTTTTACAGCAGATTTAATTGAAAAGTATATTGATATAATAAATATAAGCAATTATCCTTTTGAACTTAAAATTATTGATGATTGTTTATATTTTAGATATAAATGTGGGCAATTATTTGAACCACCTACATTTAGAAATGGATTAGATGAAAAACTTATAAGAAAATATTATAAATTAATTTTCTATCCAATGGAAGTTTTAGAAAATACAGTAGAACATATTTATAGTGTGTTAGAAATGAACTGAAAGTGATAATTAGGAAATTTTTATATAAATCAATTAAAAATAACTCTTGATTTACTTAGAAAATTATGTTAATATATTAAATATAATTTAAAAACTATGAAAAAGAGGAGTAAAACAAAAGCTCTATAAAGAGAAAAGAAGTCATAGGCTGAGAGCTTCTTAAATAGTAAGGTTTGTTTGAAGGTAGCTTTGGAGTTGATATACTGAAATTAACTTTAAGTATATTCGTGTAAGATACGTTAAAATCTAAGAGATGTTTATTTTAAATAATTAAAATAGATAAATAAGGTGGTACCGTGGTAAATATTCGCCCTTATACGTAAGTATAAGGGCTTTTTTGTATTTTAAAGATACCATTAAATTTAATTATAATAGCATAGGTATATTTAATAAATATAAAAGAAATAAAATTTTAGGAGGTATTATTATATGAGTGAAAAAACAAAATTAAATGACAAATTTAATCCAAAAGATTTTGAAGACAGATTATATAAGGGGTGGGAAGAAAAAGGATATTTTAAACCATCAGAAAAAAATAATGGGGAAACTTATTGTATAATGATGCCACCTCCTAATGTAACAGGAAAATTGCATATGGGGCATGCACTAGATGGAGCAATACAAGATATTTTAATTAGATATAAAAGAATGAGAAGATTTAAAACATTATGGCTTCCTGGAACAGACCATGCATCAATTTCAACAGAAATGAAAGTTGTACAAAAACTTGCAAAAGAGGGGAAATCTAAACAAGATTTAGGAAGAGATAAATTCTTAGAAGAAGCATGGAATTGGACTAAAGAATATGGTGGAATTATTCAAAAACAACAAAGAAAACTTGGATGTTCTTGTGATTGGGATAGAAATAGATTTACTTTAGATGAAGGAATGTCTGATAGCGTTTTAGAACAATTTGTTAAATTATATGAAAAAGGATTAATATATAAAGGAAAAAGAATGGTAAATTGGTGTACAAGTTGTAATACATCAATTTCAGATGCAGAAGTTGAATATAAAGAAGAAGCATCACATTTATGGCATATTAGATATAAAATAACGGGAACAGAAAATGATTATATAGAAGTAGCAACAACAAGACCAGAAACAATGCTTGGAGATACAGCAATTGCAGTCCATCCAGATGATGATAGATATAAAAATTTAGTTGGAAAAACTTGTATACTTCCAATAATGGATAAAGAAATTCCAATAATAGCAGATGAATTTGTTGAAATGGAATTTGGAACAGGTTGTGTTAAAATCACACCAGCACATGACATGAATGATTATCAAGCAGGATTACGTCATAATCTAGAAATAATTGAAGTATTTGATGAACACTTTAAAATGGGAAATTTAGTGCCAGAATATGCAGGTATGGATTTACTAGATGCAAGAAAAGCAATTGTTAAAAAATTAGATGAAATAGGAGCATTAGTAAGAACAGAAGATTATACACATAATGTAGCAAAATGTGAAAGATGTAAAAATACTATAGAACCAAAAATTTCAGAGCAATGGTTTGTAAGTATGAAAGATTTAGCAAAAAGAGCTGCTGATAGTGTAAGAAATGGAGAAGCAAAATTCGTTCCTCAAAGATATGAAAAACAATATTTTCATTGGTTAGATAATATACAAGATTGGTGCATTTCACGTCAGTTATGGTGGGGACATAGAATACCAGCTTATACTTGTAAGGACTGCAATCATATTAGTGTAGCTAAAAGTACACCTGAAAAATGTGAAAAATGCGAAAGTACAAATTTAGTTCAAGATCCAGATACTTTAGACACCTGGTTTAGTTCTGCATTATGGCCATTTTCTACTCTTGGTTGGCCAAATACAGAATCAGAAGATTATAAAGAATTTTATCCAACACAAACTTTAGTAACAGGATTTGATATTATAACTTTCTGGATTTCAAGAATGATGACACAAGGATTAGAATTTACAGGAGAAGTACCATTTAAAGATATTTTAATACATGGAATAGTTAGAGATAGCCAAGGAAGAAAGATGTCTAAAACTTTAGGAAATGGTATAGATCCATTAGAAATTATAGATAAATACGGAGCAGATAGTTTAAGATTTTCATTACTTTCAGGTACAACAATGGGAAATGATATTAGATTTATGCCTGAAAAACTAGAACAAGCTTCAAATTTTGCAAATAAAATATGGAATGCAGCTAAATTTATTACAATGAATTCAGCTGATGAAGAAAAAGTAAGAGAATTTTGCTATGAAGTTTTTGAAAAAGAAAAAGCCTATAATCCAGAATTATTAAGAATTGAAGATAAATGGATTTTAAACAAACTTGATAAATTAGTAGTAGATGTTAGTAAAAATCTTGATAATTATGATTTAGGAATTGCACTAGACAAAATATATGGTTTTGTTTGGAATGAATTTTGTGATTGGTATATAGAAATGGTAAAACCAAGAATTTATAGTGAAGATGAGAACACAAAAGTAGCTGTAACAGATGTACTAAATCATGTATTTGCTTCTTCACTAAAGCTATTACATCCATTTATGCCATTTGTTACATCAGAAATATATTCAAATTTAATTTATTTTGGAACACCTGATTTAATAGTAGCAAAATGGCCAGATATAAGAGAAAAATTTATATTTGATAAAGAAGAAGATACTATAGAAAAATTAAAAAGGGTAATTGTTGAAATTAGAAATGTTAGAACAAAAATGAATGTTCATCCATCTAAAAAATCAAAATTATTAATAATGTCAAATTCTATAGAAAAAGAAATAAAAGAAGCAGAAGAATTTTTATTAAAATTAGGATTTGCAAATGAAATAGTTATTGTAAAAAATGAGGCAGAAGTTCCTCAAAACGCAGTTTCAATAGTTGTAGATGATTTAAAAGTTTATATACCATTTGAAGAATTGGTTGATATTGAAGAGGAAATAAAAAGATTACAAGATGAAAAAACAAAATTAGAAGCAGAAGTTACAAGAGGAGAGAAAATGTTATCAAATCCAGGTTTTGTAAATAAAGCACCAGAATCAAAAGTTAATGAAGAAAAAGCAAAACTTGAAAATTACAAACAAATGCTTATCAATGTAGAAGAAAGATTAGAAAGTTTAAAGAAATAAAATTTTAAATAAAAATTGGGGGCAAAGAAAGGAGCAAAGATGCTTGAGTTTGTTCTCAATTTTTTATTTCCACAAACTTGTGTAATGTGTGGAAAATTAAATAGAAATTATGTATGTGAAGAATGTGAAAAAAGATTTAATAAATATAAAAAATTTGAAATTATTGATAATAAAAAAATGATTATGGATAAATTAAATATTCATGATGTGAATTTAAAACAAAAGTATTATTTTGTACAAGGTGAAAAAATATATTGGGAAAAATTATTATATTGTTTTGAGTACAAAAGTATTATCAGAAAATATATATTGAAATATAAATTTGGAAATAAGCCTTATCTATCAGACTTTTTTGTAAATCAAATTTTAAAAAATAAAAAACTTTATGAAATTTTAAAATTATATGATATAATAATTTCAGTTCCAA
The DNA here is from genome assembly GCA_947427205.1 of uncultured Clostridium sp. Lineage (GTDB taxonomy): Bacteria > Bacillota > Clostridia > TANB77 > CAG-508 > Scatovivens. Next base: position 26,731 of record CANEHB010000004.1, on the reverse strand, counting down.
TGGAGAAAATAAAAAAACAAAAAAGAGGATATAATCAAGCAGAATTAATAGCAAAATCAATAGCTAAAAAATATGAAATTTTACATCAAGAAGATGTAATAGTAAAGATTAAAAATACAAAAACTCAAAGTACATTAAAAAAAGGAGAAAGAAAAGATAATATAAAAGATGCTTATATTATTAATGAAAAAAATAAGATAAAAGGTAAGAAAATAATTTTGTTTGATGATATATATACAACAGGATCAACAGTTAATGAAATATCAAAAAAGCTAAAAGAATCTGGAGCAAATGAAATATTAGTTATAGTAATTGCAAAAGACTAATATTTTAATAGATTGTTGCAAGATACTAATACAAGCACTATTACTGTTTCATAGCTTTGAAAACTAAAAAGAATTGAATTACGTATGAACAAAGTTAGTATAAGGAGGATTAAATGGAAGATTTAGTAGAAAGTATTTTAGATTATGTAAGAGCTGATTATACTGATTATGCAATAATGATAAATGGTGAATGGGGAAGTGGAAAAACTTATTTTTGGAATAACAAAATTAGAAATAAAATAGATTCACTTTCATTTAATGGAAAAAAATATACAACAATTTATATGTCATTATATGGAATATCAAACTTAGAAGATATTAGTAAAAAAATATTTATAGAAACAACACAGCTTATGGATAAAAACATGAGAAAATATATGACATCTCATGATAAAACATCTATACCTGAATATGCAAAAACAGGATTAGATATGGCACATCTTTTTGGTGTAACACAAAATGGGGACAAGATGGATTATGCACAATTTTTTTCAACAGATGATAAAGTACTATGTTTTGATGACTTAGAGAGAGCTAATGTTGATGTTATAGATATATTAGGATATATTAATAATTTTGTTGAACATGATCATATAAAAACAATTATAATTTGTAATGAAAAGGAATTATCAACAAAATTAAAAAGTTCAAATTTAGAAATGAAAACTTTTATTGCAACATATCTTTTAGATAAAGAAGGAACATTGCTTACAGCAGATAAACCAATGGTTGAAAAAATTGGTGAAAAAATAGAATATGTATTTGATAAAGCAAATGATTATGAAAGAATAAAAGAAAAATTAATAGGTGAAACTTTTGAATATGCACCAAAATTTAATTATATAATAAATGGACTTTTAATGAGATATGAGACAAATGAAGATTTAATTAGATTTTTAAGAGAACATACAGATTTAATAACAAATACATTTATAAAATCAGGAACTAGAAATCTTAGAATTTTGAAACATGCATTAAATGATTTTAAAAAGATTTTTGAAACAGTAAATAAATTTTATCCAAATACTAATTTAAGAGTATTACAAACTATGTTAATATTTACAATAGCTGTATCTTTTGAAATAAAGGCAGGAAAAATAACAAAAGATAAATTTGTAAATATTAGTAGTAATGAAGAATATAAATCAATTTTAGTTTCTTCAAGAGTTTTAATGGATAATAGACAATTTTATATAAAAGAATTTGATAACAACTATTATTTTAATTTTAAATCAGAGTATAGATTTTTTAAATTTATAGAAGTATATGTGAGAACAAGAATTTTTGATATGAAAACTTTTAAAAATGATATGGAAATGATTATTCAAACAATAGATACTGAAAAATTACCAGGATATAAAAGATTGCTTACAGAAGAATATTGGAAAATATCAGATGATCAGTTCCCATATGTTATAGAAGAAGTAATTTCAAATGTAAAAAACGGAGATTTAAAGTTAATAGAACTTGTAAAATTATTTGCATATTTTAGTTATTTTTCAAGAAGAAAATTAATACCTTATGAAATGCAAGAAGTTAAAGAAATATTTTTAGATGGTATGAATTTAGCAGCTGAAACGTCTGAATATTGCGACAATATAGAAGAGGAACTTTCAAGAATTGGAATTGATGTTGGAGAAGATATGAATGATGTACTTCAACATTTCCATGAATTGAATAGAAAATTGAAAATCAAGATGTATAAAGAGAAGGCAGAAGAAATATTTAAGTGTATACCAATGAAAATGGAAGTATTTTATGATAAATTTACTACAGAATGCTCAAAAACTCCAATATTAAATTACTACGATGTTAATAAAATGATGCAAAGAATTACATGTGCAAGTAATGAAGATATAATGAAAATAAAAGAAATGCTATTAATAAGAGCTAAAAAATATAGAAGAGAAATTGAAGCTGAAATTCCTTTTATAACTGAATTAAAAGCTACTCTTGATGAATATTGTGCAGGTAAAGAAGTTAATATAAAAACAGTTACTTTAAGAGAATTTGCAAATGACTTAGAAAACATATTAAATTTATATAAAGATTTACCAAGAAGACGTATATATACAAGAAAAAAAGCAATAGATATTGATAGTATATAAATAAAAAAATATATTTGAATTTAATTAAAAATACTATTATAAATTTTAGATTAAAATATTGTGATAAAAAGTATGTTAGAATAATATAAGTTTTAGAACTAAAATTTATAATTATTAAAAAAGTTAGGAAGAATAAAATTATGTTTAAAATAGGATGTCATTTATCAGCCTCTAAAGGATATTTAGATATGGCAAATGTAAGTGAAAAAATAGGTGCAAATACTTTTCAATTCTTTACTAGAAATCCAAGAGGTGGAAAAGCAAAAGATATAGATGAAAATGATATAAAATTATTTTTAGAAAAATCTAAAGAAGTAGGAATAGACGTTGTTTTAGCACATGCTCCATATACTTTAAATTGTGCCTCAAAAGATGAAAGCATTAGGGAATTTGCTAAAGAAACTATGAGAGACGATTTGAAAAGATTAGAATATACACCTAATAATTTATATAATTTTCATCCTGGAAGTCATGTAGGGCAGGGTATAGAAGTAGGTATTAAATATATTATAGATATTTTAAATGAAGTAATAAAAGAAAATCAAACAACAACAGTATTATTAGAAACAATGGCAGGTAAAGGTTCTGAAATAGGAAAAAACTTTGAAGAATTAAAACAAATTATAGATGGAGTAAAATTAAAAGAAAAAATAGGAGTATGCTTAGATACTTGTCATGTAAATGATGCTGGATATGACATAGTAAATAATTTAGACGGAGTTTTAGAAGAATTTGATAAAGTAATAGGGCTTGATAAATTAAAAGCAATCCATATAAACGATAGTAAAAATGAGATTGGAGCTCATAAAGATAGACATGAAAAAATTGGGGAAGGAACAATAGGAATAGATGCTTTTGAAAGAATTATAAACCATCCAAAACTTAAGAATTTACCATTCTTTTTAGAAACACCAAATGAACTAGATGGATACGAAAAAGAGATTAAATTATTAAGAAAATTATATAAATATTAATAATTTTTTAAGGTTATTTTAAGAAACATTGTATAAAATTAACTCATACTAAAGAGAGAGGAGAGATGCGATGGTTCTTAAGTTATAAAAATTGTACGATAACAAGTAACAAGAAAATTTAGTAAAATCCCCAAATTAAAATAAATGAAAAGATGGTTAATTTTTTAATCATCTTTTTTTCTATATATATTTACAAATGCATATATAATTTGATAAAATAAGAAAAAATTAAAAGGAGAAGAAAAATGAAGCATTTAATTGATATAAAGGATTTATCAGTAGAAGAAATTGATAATTTGATTGAAGTAGCTAAAGACATTATCAGTAACAAAGAGAAATATTCTCATAAATGTGATGGTAAGATATTAGCTACTTTATTTTTTGAACCAAGTACAAGAACAAGATTAAGTCATGAATCAGCTATGATTTCATTAGGAGGACAAGTTTTAGGTTTCTCAGAAGCAGCCTCAACTTCAGTTTCAAAAGGAGAAACTGTATCAGACACTATACGAATGGTAGGTGCTTACAGTGATATAATTGTAATGAGACATCCAAAAGAAGGTGCTCCATATGTTGCATCATTAAAATCAAATGTGCCAATAATAAATGCAGGAGATGGTGGTCATAATCATCCAACACAAACATTAACAGATTTATTAACAATAAAATGTGAAAAAGGTCGTTTAGATAATTTAACAGTAGGTCTTTGTGGAGACTTAAAATTTGGTAGAACAGTACATTCTTTAATTACAGCAATGTCAAGATATAAAAATATAAAATTTATACTTATTTCACCAGATGAATTAAAGCTTCCAGAATATATAAAAAGAGATGTATTAGAAAAGAATAATATTGAATATATAGAAACAAAAGATATAGAGGAATATATGGGAGACTTAGATATCCTTTATATGACAAGAGTTCAAAAAGAAAGGTTTTTTAATGAAGCAGACTATATTCGTTTAAAAGATTATTATATTTTAAATAAGGAAAAACTAAAAAAAGCTAAAAAAGATTTATGTATAATGCATCCATTACCAAGAGTAAATGAAATTTCAACAGATGTTGATGATGATTCAAGAGCTTGCTATTTTAAACAAGCAGAATATGGAAAATACATAAGAATGGCACTAATATTAAAAATGTTGGAGGTAAAATAATGAATATTGATAGTATAAAAAACGGATATGTAATAGATCATATTCAAGCTGGAAAAGGAATGGAAATATACGAAGTGCTTCATTTAAATGAGTTAGATTGTCAAGTAGCAATTATAACAAATGCAAAAAGTAAAAAAACTGGAAAAAAAGATATTATAAAAATAGATAAAAAGATAGATATTAATTTAGAAACTTTAGGATTTATAGATCACAATATTACTGTAAATGTTGTTGAAAATGATAAAATAATTGAAAAAAGAAAATTAAGTTTACCAGAAAAAGTTGTTAATGTGGTAAAATGTAATAATCCAAGATGTATTACTTCAATTGAAAAAGATTTAGATCAAATATTTATTTTAACAGATAAAGAAAAAGAAGTTTATAGATGTAGATATTGTGAAATGAGTTTAAAAAATAAAAATTAGAGTTATCTTGCAACGAATAAAAAAAAATATATAAAAATGTATAAATTTTACCTTATTTGTCATAATAAAAGTATAAATACAAAAATAAGGAGGAATTTATGAAAGCAACAGGTGTTGTAAGAAGAATAGATGATTTAGGTAGAGTTGTTATTCCTAAAGAAATAAGAAAAGTCCATAGAATAAAAGAAGGAGATCCACTAGAAATATTCACAGATAAAGAAGGAGAAATTATATTAAAAAAATATTCTCCAATAGGTGAACTTACAGAATTTGCTAGCACATATGCAGATACTATAGCTAAAACAACAGGACATATTGCATGTATAACAGATAAAGATACAGTTATAGCAGTTTCTGGTGGTTCAAAAAAAGACTTTTTAGAAAAGAACTTAAGTAAAGAGTTAGAAGAAGTAATGGAAAATAAAGAGATTTTCAAAAGTAAAGAAAATAACGAAATAGCTATTCCAATAACTCAAAATGAAGGTAGAGAAAGAATATATAATTCACAAGTTATATATCCTATAATAACAGATGGGGATGTTGTAGGAAGTGTAATTTTATTATCAAAAGAACCTAATCAAAAAATGGGAGATGCAGAAGATAAAGTTGCACAATCAGCAGCAGGTTTTTTAGGAACACATTTAGAAATATAAATAGTAAATCATTTATATATTTTAAATTTTGTACTATATTTAATAAATTAGGAGATTAGAATTATAAGATAGTTCTAATCTTTTATATTATAGAAATTTGTTCTATAATTTTTATAATATAAAGGCTTTGTCAATTTTTGCATATTTTTTAGCTGTGTGCAACATAGTGAGTTACAGACAGGTTATGCAAAGCTGATAAGTTATGCAGAACAAAAACGAAAACGAGGACATTTATAATTAATTTTGTCTTTTGCAATTTTCATAATGTTCTATTTTGTTCTTTTGTATTCAATTTGTATTAGTAATGTAATAGAAAATTTATAGTAAAAAAAAACAAAAAGTGGTAAAATTTCTATAATAAAAGAGATAATTGGAGAAAATGATAAGATATTGTTGGAGGATAAAATATGAGTACTAAAGATATTAAGGAACTTGAAGGATTAGCAAAAAATGGAGATGTTGGTGCAATTTATGAGTTAGGAAAAATATACTATAATGGAACAGGAATAGGAGTTGACTTTGAAAAAGCAAGAGGATATTTTGAAGTTGCAGCAGAAAGAGGATCAGAAGGTGCAAACTATTTCTTAGGAAAAATCTATTATAATGGTAATGGAGTAGAAACTAATCACTTAAAAGCAAAAGAATATTTTGAAAAATCAGCTAAAGCAGAAAATGTTTTCTCTAAATATTATTTAGGAAAATTATATTATTGGGGAGATGGAGTTGAGAAAAATTATGGAAAAGCAGAAGAATATAAATGTTCTGTTTTAAAACAACCATTATACTCAAATCAAGATGCTGGATTAGAAGAATTTTATAGTATTAATGATTTTGAAGGAAAAACTAAAGATTATGTAGGAGAATTACAAAATAAAGTTTTATTAGAATATAAAAATTTATTTGGAAAAGAATATTAATAAAAATAGAAATTATAAAAAGTAAAATAGAGAAGATTAAAATTGTTATGAAATATTTTAACAATTTCAATCTTCTCTATTTAGTAGAAAAGTTCTTCATATTTTCTATTAAATATTATCCACTTTTTTCTATTATATGAAATTTATATAATATTCGTATAATAGAAAAATTTTACTAATTTTATATACTAATCTATATAATAGAAAATAGATAAAAATAATGTGGTTGACATAAGTTTTAGGTTGGTGTTATAATAAAAATGTATGCATGAGCTTACAATATAGATGAAAAGAGAGGTATCATTATGAACGAAGAACAAAAGAAACTACAAAAATTGTTGGAAGAAAAAGATAAATTCTTCCGGCAGAAAGGGCTGTATGAAGAAGTAAATGCTTTTCTGGAATCCGAACAAGTAAAGGACAGAATCAATCTGGCAACAGAGGATCTGATTGTTCAGATGAAAAAAATGGAGAAAAGTGCACCTGATGCTAATGTAAAACTTGCAGCTAACAGATTAAGAAATGAATTTGAACAGAACAAAGAATGCATAGCAGAAGATGTTATAGCATCATTCAAGGTGAATTTTGCAGATTCTATCGAGATGGTTCTTCACCTTACTGATGATGTGAAAGCACAGTCACTGATTATTAAAATGGCTAAAGAATCCATTCAGGTAAAAGGAATAGAAGATATAAATGATATTTGCAGTGCTATGGTAGAAAGAAATAGCCATAAGTTTATGATGCAAATATACAGAAATTTTGTTCCTGAAGGAATGCCTGAATCAGTTGCAGCCTTTATTCAGATGCTGTGTGGAGTTGAGGCAATGATTCCTTTTTCGGTTTTTTCCTCTGAAGAATAGTAAAACATATCTGAAAATGATTTTTGAAATGAGAATGGACTATCTAAAAAAGCAGAAGCCAGCGAGGAGTAATAATTCGCAAGTAATGTAAACCGAGACACACAAGATTTTATTGTGAAAGAAAAAGAGTACAGAATGCGTAATAATTTGCGTTCTGTACTTTTTAAATTTTTATATTGCAAAAGTTAACATAACATGATAAAATGGAAATGTATGACTAGTTACCAAAAAGTAGTAATGTGTTCATTCAAGAGAACATTGAAAACAAAATAGTAGAAAGGAAAGAAAGAGACATGGCAACAAGTAACAGAAAACAAAAAACTCAAGGAGGGATGCCTATGAAGAATTTCTTACCAAAAGCACCACTTCAGGCACTGAAGGTAGTGTCTTATGAAAAGATTTCACAAAGTGATGAAAAAGCAATTGTGAAATTCTATGAGGTGCTTGTTCCGAATGGAGAGGTGAATGAAATCAATATCAAGATGATTGTTGAAGAGGCTTTTCCTGTTTTCGAGGAGCGTTTAGGAAAAGCTGACTTTGGCAAAGTAAAAAAATATTTTGGTATTGATTCTGCAGGGAAATCAATGGCGAAATCGGCAGATATTATGACATTAGTGTCAAAACTTCGAACAATTGAAAATGCACAGTATTACATTGCGGGCTATAAGGAATTACTGAAGAATATTGCGAAGCGACTTTGGGGAGCACCAGAAGAAATGACGGATCTTGAAAAGGCAAAATTGCTGAGAGTTTATATGATTATTTTCAGTGATTATCATTTTTTTGCCGAGGATTATAGTGTGGTTACTTACAAAGATCTTGAGCCAGTTCGACTGGTAAATGATTCACTGGCTTTAGAAAACAATAGCAGAAAGAGTTTCTATCCGGAGGAACTGTTTTTCTTGTATGAGTATAAGATAAGTCCATATAAGGAAGATGGAATTCTTTATGATGCTGTGGTACATGAAATTTGCAAATTAGATAAGAAGCTTAGAAAAGAGCTCTTAGAGTTTGCTGAGCTTAAGCTGGATGGAGGCAGGTTTATTTCTGAAAACAAGGCGTCATTGAATCAGAGCTTTTCAAACGTAAGAAAGCTGAAAATGAAGATCAATATGGAATCTGGAGTGTATCCTGTTGAACTGTTTTCCTGCAAGCAGATATTTGCTGAGTGGGACTTGGGCATGCTTTATTATGTGTATAAGACATTAAAGAACATAGATATAAAGACTTGCCAGCAGAAGGAACGGATACTTAAAGTTTTTGAGGGTTCCAGAATTGTTATGAAAAATTTTCCGTATTATCACATTATAGAAGATCTGGACGTTTCTGGCGAGACTGAAAAGGAAAGGTTTATCTATTTCTTCGAGTATCTTGCAAAAGAAAACTTTGTTTTTAATGTAAAGTACATTGGGGATGATGAACTTCCTGAGACAAGAAAGATGGAAGTTGGAATGTTCTTTTCGGCAATTAAATTTGCATGTGAGATGGGATATATAACTGAATCATCTGATATAAGTCGTGAGTTTGAAATTGCAGAGCTTTTAATAAAAAAGGATTGCGGAAAGTTATTGCTGCTGTATCTGAAGGGAGAAATTTCAGGGGAAGAACTGAAAAAAGAACTTGGAATAGATAAGGAATATGAAAAAGAAGTTTTGCAGTTTACCAAACCAGAAACAATCGAAGAAGCAGCTATTAGATTTGCCGTGAAAAATGGAGCAACAGAGAGTGAAGGGCTTAAGAAACTTGTAAATGAATTTCTTATTCCGGCAAACGAAAGTGCATTCGGAAAGTTTGCAGCAGGTGAGATTGATGAGGAGGCATTGAAGGAACAGATTGGATTTGATCTAGAATTCACCGAGATGTATTTTGACTTGACAAAAGTAAATATCCAGCTTATTGAGGCGAGATTGCTTACTCTTAAGCATGGAATGGCTAAGAAAAATGAAATGAGGAAAATGTCTCTTGTGATAAACCTTTACTGCTATATTATTGAGGGACAGATTCCTTGTGGACCGAAAAACAAAGTGCCGAAGCGAAATAAAAGCTTGAAACTGACGAACCTGAGAGCTTTGGTTGAGTAAAGTTTATATACGGTTTTTGAAAGGATAAGCTACTTTTGGCCATCACGTAGATATTTCTATGTGGTGGCTTTATCTATTTAATAAGTTTTAGTGTTAAATATAAAATTTATTATTAATTTTTGAATATGAAAATTATATTAGTTTTAAAGTAAAAAATAGATACATTATTAACATAAAGACTTGAAAAATGTATGTTTTTATAATATAATTACAAACATTAAAAATGTAATTAATATTATTTTTATAAAAAGGTTTATGGGTAAAGCCTATGATAACTAAAAACCTAAATATAATAGATAAGGATAATTAAAAATGAAAGCAATTGAAATAAGAAATAAATATTTAAATTTTTTTAAAAATCATGGTCATAGTGTAATTCCATCAGCACCAGTAATTCCAGAAAATGATCCATCAGTTTTATTTACAACAGCTGGAATGCAACCATTAGTACCATATCTTTTAGGACAAAAGCACCCATCAGGAACAAGATTAACAGATTTCCAAAAATGTGTTAGAACAAATGATATTGATGAAGTTGGAGATAATCGTCATTTAACATATTTTGAAATGCTTGGAAACTGGTCTCTAGGAGATTATTTTAAAGAAGAATCAATAGCTATGAGTTATGAATTTTTAACAAAAGAATTAGAAATTCCAGCAGAAAAATTATCTGTTACATGTTTTGCTGGAGATGAAGACTGTGGAAAAGATGAAGTAGCATATGAAGCATGGAAAAAAGCAGGAATACCTGATGAAAGAATATATTTCTTCGGAAAAGATGATAACTGGTGGATAGCAGGAGAAGAAGGACCTTGTGGGCCAGATACAGAAATGTTTTATGATACTGGAAAGCCAAAATGTTCTGAAGAATGTAATCCATCTTGTGGATGTGGAAAGTATGTAGAAATTTGGAACAATGTTTTCATGGAATTTTATAAAGATAAAAATGGATATTCAAAACTAAAACAACAAAATGTTGATACAGGTTTAGGACTAGAAAGAATGACAATGTTATTACAAGGAAAAGAAACACCTTTTGAAATAGAATTATTTGCACCTGTAATGAATAAATTAGTAGAATTACAAAAAGTAGATAATATTCAAAGTAGAAGAATTGTAACAGAACATTTACGTTCTAGTATGATGATAATAAATGATGGTGGTAGACCAAGTAACGTAGATAGAGGATATATTTTAAGAAGATTACTACGTAGAATGACAAGACATTTAAACAAATTAGAAATTGATTTAAATAAATTACCAGAAATTATTGATACATCAATTGAAAGCTTAAAAGAACTATATCCAGAATTAGAAGCAAATAAAGAAACAATAAAAAGTGTTATTATAGAAGAAAAGGATAAATTTGTTAAAACACTTCAAAATGGTGAAAGAGAATTTGAAAAAGTTGCAAATAAAACAAGAAATGCTGGAAAGAAAGTTTTAGATACAGAAGCTGTATTTAATCTTTATGAAACTTATGGATTCCCACCAGAAATGACAGAAGAACTTGCAAAAGAAGAAGGACTAGAAGTTGATATGTCTGATTATCAAAAATTATTTAAAGAACATCAAGAAAAATCAAGACTTGGAAGCGAGCAAAAATTTAAAGGTGGATTAGCATCAACAGGTGAAATGGAAACAAAATATCATACGGCAACACATCTTTTAAATGCGGCATTAAAATTAGTTTTAGGCGAGCATGTACATCAAAAAGGAAGTAATATAACATCAGAGAGAATGAGATTTGATTTTTCACATGGTGCTAAAATGACAGATGAAGAAAAACAAAAAGTTGAAGATTTAGTTAATGAATATATAAAACAAGATATTCCAGTTGAAAAATTAGAAATGAAAAAAGATGAAGCAATTAGCATGGGAGCAGAAGCAATGTTTTTAGACAAATATGGTGATATAGTTACTGTATATAAAATTGGAGATGTATCTATAGAACTTTGTGGTGGACCACATGTTGAAAGAACAGGTACTTTAGGTCATTTTAAAATAAAGAAAGAAGAAGCATCTTCATCAGGAGTAAGAAGGATAAAAGCAATTTTAGAATAATTGTTAAAAGTAGAGCTCTTTGGAGTTCTGCTTTTTTATTTAAAAAATTTGAAAATAAAAGTCGTTTATGGTATAATATATGTATATGAGTTTATGTAAATTATAAGATTGGAGATATATAGATATGTTTAATAATAAGTATAGTAATTTGTTATCTATGATTCTAGTAGTTTTGATAGTTGCAATTTTAGGAATAATTGGATATTTTGGATATGATATGTTGAGTTCTAAAGCTATAAATTCAAATGCTCAAACAGCATTAGAAGAATTTGAAAAAGCAACAACTACTATAAAAAGAGATACATCAAATTTAAAGAAAAAAGATGATGAAGAAAATAATTTAGAAAATGTAACTAATCCTGAAGAATTGCTAAATAATTTAACTCCTGAACCAGAAGAGCCAGAAGAAGAAACAACAGAACCAGAAAAGGTTTATATGGAAGGTTATGAAGTAATGGGAAGAATTCAAATACCTAAAACAAAAGTTGATTATCCTGTTTTATCACCAAATGCAAAAAGGAGTTTAGAGATTGCAGTTACAATAGCATATGGACCAGGATTAAATGAAGTAGGTAATACAGTAATATTTGGACATAATTATAGAAATGGTTTATTTTTCTCAAACAATAAAAAATTAGCAGTAGGGGATAAAATATTAATTACAGATCAAAAAGGTGAAACTATTACATACGAAATTTATAAGATGTATGAAACAACGCCAAATGATGCTTCATATATGAAAAGAGATACAGAAGGAAAAAGAGAAATTTCGTTACAAACTTGTACAGATGATAGTAGTGGAAGAATAATTATATGGGCAAGAGAAAAATAGTAATTTATATACAAATAAAATTAAAACATCAAAATAGAGAAATCTATTTTTGGTGTTTTTTAGTTAATAATTTTATATCAAAAAATCTCTAGTACTGAGTACTAGAGATTTTTATAATTTAAAAGTAATTGTACAGTTATAATAAATATTAATCTTTAAAAAATTTTATAAGCAACTCTTTTATAAAATTAAGAGCTTTTTTACATATATCCCAGGCTGTGTTAGTTAAAGCAGGAAGATTCTCATCTTGTGAATCTAAATCTATATTAGATATATCAATTTTTGTGAAAATATTTTGCTGTTCTAACTGCAAATTTAATTGCTTTTGGGTTCTTTTATCATTTATAGAATATTTCATTATAAATTCATCTTTATTTTTAGTTTTATTCCAATAATTTAGATTTAGTAAAGAAAGTAAATCTAATGTTTTTTCTTTTAAATTTTCTTCTCCAATTGATTTTGTCATTGTAAATTCATAATCAAGAGAACAGTTATCATAAAAGAACATTATTATTTTTTTTGGAATCATATTAACATATATTTTATCCATGTGTCTTAAAACTTCTAATACTTCGCTATAAGCTTCACGTTGCTCTAATGATATTACCATTTTAACTCTCCTTATATTTTATCTTGCGTCCTCATCTTTTTCATCTTTGCCTTTATCTGGTTCTTCTGTTACAATATCTACTACTTCAAGTGTAGGTGTTAAATTTCTTGTAGTCTTTTCAGTTGTTTCTTTAGGAGAAATAGATTCTTTATCAGGTGTAGTCATTGCATCAGATAAACCAGCATCTTCTTTTAACTGATTTCTAGATATTCTTTCTGCAGTTATTTTATTAATATCTTCCATATTAACAGTAGTTTTATAATCTGATTTTTTACCATGTTGCGCATCTAATTTTTGTAAAAGATCAAATGAATCCATTTATTTATCTCCTTATAATAAAATATATAATAAATTATAGCATTAAAATTTTTGGTGTACAATATTTGTAATATAAATTTAATATATTCATAAATTTTGCAAACGAAAACAAGGCATAATCAAATTTTGGACATAGCTGATGTAGCTAGATTCAAATTTTATAAGCATACTTCTTCACTTGTTCATGGTTTTGTATACATTTGGCATACTATTTCTGTTTCCGAAATAATCAAACGAAAAAATAAAAGCAATAGCATAGCTATTACTTTTATTTTTTGGCTGGGCTGGCTAGATTCGAACTAGCGCATGCCAGAGTCAAAGTCTGGTGCCTTACCGCTTGGCTACAGCCCAATGTTTGTTAGAGAGTAGTTATCGCATACTGACGTTGTAACTCACTTTGTTCGAACAACCTCAGCAGCTTGGCTACAGCCCAATATATAAATAGTGGGGTGGAAGATGGGACTCGAACCCACGGTCTTCAGTGCCACAAACTGACGCGTTAACCAACTACGCTACATCCACCATATTGTGGCGTGATTTATTTACAACGCTATTATATTTTAAATCAAATTTAATAGTTTGTCAATGTTTTTTATAAATTTTTAAGTAAAATCAAAAACTATATTTTATTTGTGTTAAATATTTGTATCTTTATTATTTATTCAATTTTTTTATGATATACTAAATATTGTCTTTTTATATTATTAAAAAACATGTTAAGTAAATTTTAGAAATAGTAATAAAATAGTTTTCAATTAATATTATAGTAATACTAATTTGAAATGTATAAGCTATAGATAAGTATTAAATTATATGCTGGAGGAAAAATGAGATTTAAAGAGAAATTTATTAAAATTTTTATAATTATATTTATAATGCAATTTGTATTTTATAAATATTCATATGCAACAAGTGATAATCAAGCAATAGTTCCAAATGATGAACAAATTGATGGAGAAATGAGGATTTATTCAGAATCAGCTATTTTAATAGAAAACAAAACAGGAAAAGTTTTATATGAAAAGGATATGCATGCAAGAAAATATCCAGCAAGTACAACTAAAATTTTAACAGCAATACTTGCTATTGAAAAATGTGATTTAAAAGAGGTTCAAATTGCAAGTGATGCAGCAGTAAATTCTATAAAACCTGGATATTCAACAGCTAATATACAAGTGGGAGAAACTTTTACAGTAGAAGAATTATTAAATGTAATGATTATTCACTCTGCAAATGAAGCAGCAAACATACTAGCAGAACATATTTCAGGAAGTATGGGTGAATTTGCAAAATTAATGAATGAAAAAGCAAAAGAAATAGGATGTTTAGATACTAATTTTGTAAATGCAAATGGAGCTCATGACGAAAATCATTATTCTACAGCATATGATATGGCCTTGATTGCACGATATTGTATGCAAAATGAAACTTTTAGAAAATTGGTAACAACAATGGAATGTAGTCTTCCAAATACAGAATTATGGCAAGAGCCTAGAGTTTATAGAAATACTAATAGTTTATTGTTAGCAGATAATAGATATTATTATCCATATTGTAATGGTATAAAAACTGGATTTACAACACCTGCTAAAAATTGTTTAATTTCTAGTAGTAATAAAGATGGTTTTGAAACAATCGCTGTAGTACTGCATGCAGAAAGTACAGAAGAAGGACTAAGTGCAAGATATTTAGATACAATAAATTTATTCGAGTATGGATATAACAACTATAATTTAGATGATATATTAGAAGAGTACGATATGCATGAATATGAGAATATAGAAGAGAAAGAGGAAAGTAGAAGTTTTATATCAGGAATTGTATCTAATGATGAAATTGATAATACACCGAGTATTACTATTGAAGATAAAAAAATAACAATTAAATCTGAGATAACTAAAATTTTAATTGGCATAGTTTTATTAATAGGAGCACTTTGGATTATTATTAATAGAAAAAAAGGAAAACATGCATATAATAAGAGATTGTATTTAAGAGAAAGTCGTTAAAATAAAAAGTATAGAAATTAGCAAATTTCTATACTTTTTATTTTATATGAAATTGTTTCGAATTTCTTATAATATAAAACTTTTGGTAACATTATGCATTTACTAGCAGTGAAAAGAGAAGCAAGATATGTATAAGTTATGTAGATAAATAATGATGTAAATGATTTAGTGAAATCTTGTATTTTATAGTATTCTATTTTATTCTAGTAATAAATATAAAGCATAGTTTAATTTGATTTTGGAACTTCAAATAAAGATGTTATTTTACTTGAATTATCAAACATATTATTAAACTGTAAATAATTATAATTTTCAATTAATTTTGAATATTCAGTTTCTTCTGAGAAATCATGATATTTACCATCTTTATCCATATATCCATTACCAGTGATGATAGGGATTTCAGTTCTAAGTTCATCTAAAAATTCTAGATATGGTGTTTTTTGAATATTAGCAACATCTAAAAGCAATGAAGATAGGTAATTTGAGCTAATATCAGTTATATTTTTATATTTTTCTGTATCAATATCATAATTTGCCCAAATTAAAAATGGTGTAATATAAGTTTGCTCTGTAGCTTCCTTTGAAGTAGGATCGACATAATTTTTTGCTAATAAATCTTTATAAAATTCATCTTCTACATAAGGTTGATGATCACCAAATAGAACTATAATAGTAGGCTCTTCTTGATTTTCAAAATAAGTAATTAAATATTCTAAAGCTTCATCAGCTATTTTTATTAAAGATAAATATTGATTTAATTTTGGATATTGACCATTTTCAGCAATTACCATGCTTGTAAAATTTTCATCAGTATAACTACCATGATTTTGCATGGTAAGTGTGAAGTTAAATATTTTTTCATTTTCTTTTTTATTTTCATATATATCAATAATATTTTTATATGTACTTAAATCACTTGGATATTCTCTAATATATGTTAAATCTTTCATTGTATATATGTGTGAAAAAGAATTAAATCCAAGTCGTGGATAGGCTAAATTTCTATTATATCCTTGTGGATAGTAACAATGCATAGCACTTGTTGAATAGCCTTGAGATTTTAATATTGTTGCAAGTGAATAAGAATTTCTAAGTACATATTGTTGATATGGAACTGTTCTTTTAGGAACAAAAGCCATTGTATTTGATGTTAAGAATTCCCACTCACTATTAGGAGTTGTAGCTCCAAATATTGATACATGTAAATTTCCTTTTATAGCATTTTTACTTAAACTTTTAAAAAAAGGTAAATAATCTACATTTGTTTTAAAATTTCCTACAACACTTAAATCAGCAAATGATTCATTCATTATTGCAATAATATTTGGATATTCATAGCTTTCATCATGCTCTACTAAAGGAACTTCAATTGATTTAGCTAGTTCTGTTATTGAGTTTATATCGTAACCATCAGGGGTATTAATAATAAGATTTCTTGATTGTTTGAATAAACTAGCTATTAAACCATTATTATGATATTCTTCTTTAGGATCCCAGTTTTCATCTAATTCGAATTTTGAAATCATATCAGTTAAATAAAAGTTAGTAGTAAATGAAACTGTTATAGCTAAAACAATTAATCTATATGAAATTCTTATTTTTCCATTTTTAAAGCTATTAAAATGTGTTTTATGTAATACAAAAATCCCAAAGAAAAATAATATAATTCCTAATATTGCTTTTTTACTAAGTGCAAATTTAAAAGTAGGGAGAACTGTTAAAGCAACATTTAAAGAAAATATATCCCATGGAACTAGAGGAGTTCCTCTAAAAGCAGTTATAAAATGATTTACTATTCCAGCTATAAAAGTTAATAGCATACTTAAATATAAACTGATTTTTATTTTTCCAAAAATACAATAGAAAAATCCTATTATAAAATAAATAAAAATAAAATTTAATTGCATTCTTTTTTCTTCAAAAAATAATTTTCCGTTACAAAATAATTGACAATAAAGATAAATTAGTATTGGAATAAAAATTAATATAAAAGTTTTTTTTATTAAGTCAAAGTAAACTTTTTTATCAGTTGATTTTAATTTATTTACAAGTTTATCTAATCTAGTAAAATGATAGATTTGTTTTAAATGTAATTTTTCAGCCATATTAATAAAAAAATTTTTTAATACATCAATTTTTGGTTTTAGTGGTTCTAATTTTTGTTTTATAAGACTTTTAAATTTTGATAGATTATCATTAAATGAATTTTTAATTTTATCTAAAACATTTTTTATTTTTGTTTTCATTTTTCATTAATAATCCTTTCAAATAAACATAGTATATGTATAAGAAATAAAAAACAATCAAAATAATTTTGAGTGTTAATTATTCCAATTATAAAATTATTATTTAAATATAACATAATTTTTACAAAAAGTGAAGTATAAGAAAGAAAAAAATCATAATTGATTATAAATTGATAAAAATATGTAGAAAAGCACAGAAATCAAAGATAATTTTAGAGTAAACCAAACATACATACTGTACACATAAAAGATATAAATAATAATTTTATGTTACAAAATTACAAAAATGTAAAATTAATGTGAATAAATTATGTCGAAAAAATGTTTAAATATAAGTTATTCACAGAGTTATCCACATTATCCACAGAAAAGTTTAAGAAAAAAAATAGTTTTCATAAAAACAAAACAGATTACATAAAATATTTTTTATAAAAATTTGATAAAAAAAATGATATATGATATTAATATAATATGGAGGAGATATTATGAATTACTATGTAGATTTTGATAATACATTATATGAAACATCAAGCTTAACGCCTAGAATGGTAGAAGCAATTATTAATTCTATAAATATAAATAATAAAGAAGAAATAGAAGAAATAGTGGGAAGTTTTAATACAACAAATTCAACAAATAAAAATATATATTCTTTTGCGGTGGAAATAGCAAATAGATACAAAGTTAATCCACAGGAAGTAGTACAAAATGTGAAAAAGTGTATAGCAAATTCACAAAATCTTACTTATGATGACGGAAAAAGATTTTTAAAAAGAATAAAAAATAAAGGTCATAGACTAATTATGCTTACATATATTCCAGATAAAAGTAATGAGGAATATCAGATGGATAAAATTAATGCTTCTGGAATAAAAGAATATTTTGATGAGATAATAATAACATCAGATTACAAATTTACATTAGATTTAGATTATAAAAATGGTGTTTTTGTTGATGATAATCCAAGAGATTTAAAAGGATTACATGAAAAAGCTCCAATTAGATTAATTAGAATAAAGAAAGAAAAGAATAAATATTCAAAAATGGATGTGGATATTAAAGGTATGGAAGAATATGAATCTTTTGATTATATAAAAATACCAGAAAATAGAGAACAAGAAGTTAGATAAAATTATAATATTAAGAAATTTGAAATTAAGAATTAATTAAAAAATAGTTTTAAAATAGATTTATAATATGTAAGTTGAAAATAATATAGGTCTAAAATAGATATGTTACATGTAAGTTGAAAATAAAATATTGACTTTTTATAGTAACTGTTGTAAAATAAATTACATAATATGAATTGTGATGAAAAAGAGGAAATATATTAAAAAACTGTTTTTAGTGAGTTTGTGATAGTGAAAAACAAGCAATAGTAAATATATTTTGGAGCTTTGGAGCAATATAAATTAAGGTGGGTATCTAAAATACCAATTAGGGTGGAACCGCGTGAGTATAACTTACGTCCCTAGCTTTATGCTAAGGATGTAAGTTTTTTGTTTTATAAAAACTAATCCTTAGAGAAATATGAAGAATTACCATATCTTCATAAAAAAATAAAGAGGAGGTTTTTATTATGGTAGAATCAATGGAAAAACTTGTAAATTTATGCAAGGCAAGAGGATATGTATATCCAGGATCTGAAATTTATGGAGGTCTAGCAAATACTTGGGATTATGGACCACTAGGAGTAGAATTAAAAAACAATGTAAAAAAAGCTTGGATGAAAAAGTTTGTACAAGAAAGTAAATATAATGTAGGTCTTGATGCAGCAATATTAATGAATCCACAAACTTGGGTAGCATCAGGACATGTTGGAGGATTTTCAGATCCACTTATAGATTGTAAAGAATGTAAAACAAGACATAGAGCAGATAAACTTATAGAAGAATGGGCACATGAAAATGGAAAAGATATGATAGCAGATGGTATGTCAGATAGTGAAATGATAAACTTTATGGACGATAATCATATAGATTGTCCAAATTGTGGAAAACATAATTTCACAGATATAAGAAAATTTAATTTAATGTTTAAAACATTTCAAGGAGTAACAGAAGATGCAAAATCAGAAATTTATTTAAGACCAGAAACAGCACAAGGTATATTTGTTAATTTTAAAAATGTTCAAAGAACAACAAGAAGAAAATTACCAATGGGTATTGCGCAAATAGGTAAAGCATTTAGAAATGAAATTACACCAGGAAACTTTACATTTAGAACAAGAGAATTTGAACAAATGGAACTTGAATTTTTCTGTAAACCAGGAACAGATTTAGAATGGTTTGAATATTGGAGAAATTATTGTAAGCAATTTTTATTAGATTTAGGGATGGAAGAAAAAAATATAAGATTAAGAGATCATAGCCCAGAGGAATTAGTATTCTATAGTAAAGCTACAACAGATATAGAAATAGCATTCCCATTTGGTTGGGGAGAACTTTGGGGAATTGCAGATAGAACTGATTATGATTTATCAAAACATATGGAACATTCAAAAGAAGATTTAACATATTTAGATCCTGAAACTAATGAAAGATATGTACCATATTGTATAGAACCATCACTTGGAGCAGATAGAGCAACACTTGCATTTTTATGCAATAGTTATTTTGAAGAGGAAGTAGGAGAGGGAGATATTAGAACAGTATTAAAATTACATCCAGCTTTAGCTCCTTATAAAGTAGCTGTACTTCCATTATCAAAGAAATTATCAGAAAAAGCAGAAGAGGTTTATAGCAAATTATCAAAATACTTTATGTGTGATTATGATGAAGCGGGAAGTATAGGAAAAAGATATAGAAGAGAAGATGAAATAGGAACACCTTACTGTATAACTATTGATTTTGATACTTTAGAAGATGAATGTGTAACTGTTAGAGATAGAGACACAATGGAACAAATTAGAATTAAAATAGATGAAGTAGCAAAATATGTTCAAGATAAATTAGAATTTTAATAAAATTGAAAGTGATTGTATAAGGAAAATAATAAATATGAAAGATAAAATTATAAAAAATTTGTATATTATATTAATTGTTATAATTGGATTAGTTCTAACAATTCTTCCAATAATATTTAGTATAAAAATATTGTTGTATAAAGAAGAGATTAATTCAGACTTAATGCAAGCTGAAGTATTATCTAGTTGTATATCAATTATTGGATTTGCTGTAACAGTATGGGCTGGTTTAAATATATATAATTACCTAGAAAAGAAAGATTTTGAGAAATATGTGGAAGAAAAATATAATAAAACAGACCTAGAAATTAATGGGTTAATTAAAAAGAATATAGATATTGTTAATAAAGTAAATCTTTTTTGGAAAGGACAATTTTTACAAGAATTACTAAAAACTAATAATGATACTATGTCAGCTTATTTGTTTGATAAATTTAATAAACTAGAAAATGATAATGATTATAAGTATGAAGATTTAGTAATTATAGAACAGTTATTTTATCAAGTTTATCAAATTCATTATAATAGTAATTCTAATATTGATAGAGATGTATTAGTAAAAAAAGCGAAAAAAGGGATAGAAAATATTAGAAATTATTTGAAAAACTATGATAAGGAAAATGATTTTTTGTATGGATATTTAAATTTTCGTGAAGCTGAATTTGATTATTATATAGGATGGCATATTCAGAATTCAAATCAAGTTAGAATATATTTAAATAAAGCTATAAATATTTATTTTGATATTGCTAATATCTTTGGAATTGATATTTTAAAAGTTAATAATATAGATGCTGATACTACATTTACTGGAAACAATCGTGATTTATCTGCATATTATGCGAATACAATAGGTTCTGCATATAATGAAATCAGATGTAAAGAATATAATGATCGTGCTATATATTATTGTTCATGTGCTGTGAAGTGGGTAGAAACAGATTTTGAAAATGAAGTATATAAAAGAAATTATGGGATTGCATTAGAAAGAAGTGGGAATTTTGAAGAGGCTAAAATTCAATACTTAAAAGCAGTTAATTCTAATAAGATTAATTCTAAAAATATGCATACACTTCTTTCTATTATACATAAAATAATAAGTAAAAAATTAAATATAGAAGTATATGTAGATCCAGAAAAAGATAGAGAAGTAAAATTATGTACAGATAAGTATATGAATGATTATGTAAGAGAATTAAAATTAGAGGATATTCAAATAATTAAAGATAATTTACAAGAATTAAAAGAATATTGCCAAATTTCAAAAAAAATCTTTCCAGATAATAAAGATAATTATGCTTATATGATTATTTACTATATAAATTGTTTGATTTTAGATTTTGACAATAAAGAGAAAACTAAATTGCTAGAAATTTTGGATATTGCAAAATCTGAATTATCAGTATTAGAACTTATTGCACCATATTGTACAGATAAGAATGGTAAAAAGCAGAATGGATTAACACAAGTTTTGGCAAACGATATTAAATCAATAGAAAATGAAATAAATAAAAAATAAATAAGTAAAGTTTTAATTTAGTTTATTAATAATTTTAGTAAAAATAAAAGAGATGAATTTGGATTTAATTCATCTCTTTTTAATGCAGATAAGCAAGTTCAAAAATTTACAATATGATATTTATAAGTGTTTTTTTGAAATGTTGTGTGCATTTTATATTCTTTTCCAATTTTTATAATAATATTATTATTTGACTAATTGAATTACAGCTTAATTAAGTAACTATCTGTTAATTCTCCTTCAAATACAAAACTTTTTTCTAACTTTCCACCATTTTTAACAATTGTTTTTATTGAAGGAATATTATTTCTTTCTACTGATAAATGAAATTCTTTCAAACCAATTTTTTTAGCATATTGTAATAACAATCTTAACATTTCAGTAGCATAACCTTTTTTTCTTTCACTTGGTCTTACACTATAACCGCTATTACCAAAATTTATTAGAAAATCATTTAAAGTATGCCTTAAATCAATTATTCCTATAATTTTATTGTCATTTTCTCTAATTGCAAAAAATGTATCAGTCAAAACCCAATTAGAATCAACTGTATCAATTTTAGAATTATTACTTACTTTCTCTAACCACTCTTCGTAAGAATCAATTTTATCAAATAATTCACTGCCATTTATAATCATTTCATTATTATCAAAATGTTCTTGTCTATAATCTAATGCTTTTTCTTTTAATTCTATTGTTGGTCTTACCAATTTAATATTCATTTTATTAACTCACTTTCAAATTACTATTTATCTAACAATTGAATAATATCATTTATATATTTTTTTATCAATAATAATAAGGATATTATAAAAAATAGTATCACTTTAACCATAAACATCACCACCTCTCCTACGATAATTCGTATAATGGGTGGCAAATCCACATCTGCTTATTATTATTTCATATGACTAATATTTTTAAATATTGTTTTGACTATATCTATAATATTTGTAAAATTTTAAAATTGATAAATAAATAATTATATGATATTATTTATTTGCTAGACAAATAGTAATTTATAAAGGTGTTAAAAAGTTATATGAAAAATAAAAAAATGGTAATTATTATAGTTATTACCATTATAGTAATAACTATAATATGTTTTTTCTTATATTCAAATACTGGTTTAAAAGGTCTTGAAAGCCAAGTAGATAATATTGTATTACCAGAATATATTGAAAAAATTGCATTAAAAAGTAAAATAGGAGATTCAGGAGGAAATGGTGATTATTCAACACTTCGTGTAGTTTTAGTAGTTAAAACAGAAAAGTCATTAAATGAATTAGAACAAGAATTAAAAAATATGAATTTAAAGTTTCCAAATTATTATAAGAAGAATAATAATTTACCTATTTTCTACATTACTAATTGTGAAAGTAATGTTTTAAACTCAAGTAGGGATTTTTCAATAACTTTTGATGAATTGAAAGATATTGAAGATTATAATAATTACTATTTTATAGAATTTGTTGAATAGATAAATTACAATTTCAAAAGGAGAGAAAATTTATGGATAAAAAATTAAAAATAGTAATAGAGAATTGTCCTAAAAATCATAAGTGTCCAGCTATAAATGTTTGTCCAGTTGGAGCATTAAGTCAAAAAGACTTTGAGGCACCAAAAATAGATTATGATAAGTGTATAAGATGTGGTAAATGTTCAAATTTTTGTCCTAAAAAAGCGTTAGTATTAGAATAAAAAATTGCAATGCGTAAAGGAGATAAAAAATGGCAGAATTGAGTTCGCTAAAAAATATTGGAAAAGAAATTGAAAGAAAACTAAAATCAATAGGTATAAATTCAGCAGAAGAACTGAAGGAAATTGGAAGTAAAGATACTTGGTTTAGATTAAAATTGAAATATCCAGAAATATGCTTAGTTCATTTATATACTCTTGAAGGAGCAGTTAGTAATATAGAATATAATCAGTTATCAGAAGAAACAAAAAAAGATTTAAAAGTATTTACAGACCAATGGAAAGACTAAAAAATTACAATTTAGTTGAAGAAACTACAACTAAACTAATATTACTAAATTCACAGATAAAACAAGAAAATAACAAAGCAGATGATATTTTCAATATTACTTTAATAGGAGTTGGTCTTGCAATGGGTATTTCTATATTAAAACAAATTGATATAACTAATGCTATTACAATGTTAGGAGTAGGATTGAGTTGTTTGTCAATTTATTTGTTGAAGAATAAAAAGGATAAAAAATAAAAATATGGGCTAGAAGTTATAACTACTAGCCCTTAAAATTATAATTTTATGGTTATAAATCTTGAATGTTAATAATCATTGCTTGTAGCAACGGACTAATCTTTATATAATGTTTGTAAAGAAGGGAGTGGTTAAAATGTTAAAAGAAAACATTAAAGCAATAAGAAAATCAAAAGGACTTTCACAAGAAGAACTTGCTATCAAATTAAATGTGGTAAGACAAACAATTTCTAAATGGGAGCAAGGATTGTCAGTTCCTGATTCAGAAATGTTAGTTTCGATATCAGAGGTTCTTGAAACACCAGTAAGTACTTTGCTTGGAGAAAATATTTCAGAGTTTAAAGTAGATGATTTGAAAGCAATTTCTGAAAAATTAGAGATAATAAACTTACAACTCTTGCAAAGGAATAATGTAAGAAGAAAAATTATTCATTTGATATTAATTTCATTATGTGCAATTATAGTGACAATTTTTATTTCTTTATTCTTATTAAATAGTCCTTATTTTAATTGGGATTATAATAATCCTGAAAATGCTGTTTTAGGAGTTGCATTTCATTCGTTTGAATGGTTATTTATTAGGATAGTACCAATTATTTTTATTATATTAATCTTTGGGATTATATTGACTCGAAAGAAAGCTTAAAATTGTTTGTAGTACAAATTACAGGTATACTATTAGATGTAAACTCATTTATTTACATCTAACAGTATACCTGTAATTTATCAATTACTTAATATCAAAGTTTTCTGTTTTCAAATCACAATAATATCTACCACTTGTAGCAGTAAATTTTAAAACACAATAATCTGGATCAGTTACACCTTTTTTATAAAATATTGTATCGCCATTTTTCCAAATCATATTTTTAGTTTCTTGATCTGTCAAGACTTCCATTTTACCTTTTAACATAATTCCTACATACTTAATTAGTCCTTTATGATAAAAGTAAATACTAGCATTTGAATTATCTTTATATTGTTTTACTTTCATAGATGAAGTATTAGTAGAAAAGTAAAACTCTTTTAGTCCTATTCTTTTTCTAGGTTTTAGCATTGCTTTTACATTAGGACAATTTTCATCATCAATAGAACATATAAAACTAACTTTTTGTTTATCAATAAAATTTTCTATTTTCTTTAAATCCATAATACTTCATCTCACTTTCAAATTACAATTTGCCTAACAATTAAATAATATCATTTATATATTTTTTTATCAATAATAATTTTGTCTATGCAGAAAAAGTATAATTCTAAGTTTCGTAATGGTATGTTTTAATATCATTACAAAGATTATTTTGCGTGCAAATACTGCATGCATATTGTGTGCAGAAATGAAAAATTAACGAATAATTTTAAGTAATTTTGAAAATAGGTTGAATAATGGAAAATGATAAAGTGCAGTAATATCAATACTTACAAATGTTTTTGAATAAAAATAAAAACCACTGAAATTGGTTAAATTTCAATGGTTTTGGTGCAGATGGGCGTGATTAAATTACTAAAAGATACTATTTTAAAGTGTTTTATAATTAGTTGTGTGCATATTGTGTGCGAATAAAGTATTAATAAGTTAATTTATATAATGTAAGAATATATTATATAAAAATATTGACATTTATAAATATGTGTAATAAAATGAAAAATGCATTGTGTTCTTTATGATGCACAGCTACATTTGCAAAATAGTAACAATAGCATTAAGCAAATGTAGTAGAATGTGGGGAATATTTCGTTTTTCATCACCAATATGGAGGTACAAAGAATATGAAAACAAATATTTCTAAACGGGTCATCGGGATGTTTCTGATTGCAACTATGCTGATTTGCATGTCAGCTACGGCTTTTGCAGCGGAGCAACTGGTGGAAGAAACAGTAGTCCTGAATGAAGTGGCAACGGCTGACGGAGAGGTATACTATGGAAATAAGTGGTTGGAAGCTGGAAGATACAACGGCGACCCTTATTTTACAGTGGTTTGTCCGCTCCGCAATACATTTTATGCTACTTTTGAATTGGAGGCTTCAGGCAGTAATTCCAATGCGACTCTCTATGTAGAGTATCCGAACGGAAACACCAGATTGGTGCCTATAAGTCTCAATTCAAACAATAAACCAGTGTATAAATTGGATTTACATTACACTGGTACAGGGAATACCTATAAAATCCACTATACAGGCTATACAGATACAGGTATGCGTCTGATGTGCTGGATGTATAAAGATAAACCGGCAGATTATGATGATTATCATTGATATTTTCAGAATTGAATGATTTGAGTAACTAAAGGCTGTTCCCCACGTTCGGAGAAAAGAGGCAGAAAGGCCTCTTTTTTTCTTGCAAAAATATAAGTAAAGTAATATAATATATATAATAAAAGGTAGTGTAAAGTAATCTATGAAAAAGTAGATTATGAAAAAATTATCTAAAACT
>CANEHB010000003.1 GCA_947427205.1 uncultured Clostridium sp. | reverse complement strand
TTGAAAATACAAGAGTGTAGCTAAATAAGATATAAAATTAGTTTACACTACCAATTTTATAAAGGAGGTATAAAAATGTTTTATTCAAACAATGATAACTATATGCAGGATTTGTATTTTTATAATCAAATGCCACAAAATACATATAATCCTAATATGAATAACTTTGGAAATCAAATGCCTAATAATATGGGAATGATGAATAATTCAGGAAGCATGTATATGGGTCAAAACCAAAATATGTTTAATAATCAAAATCAAATGCAAAGTATGAGTAGTTTATATCCTAGTATATATAGAATTATAAACCCTGTAGTTTCAAGAGTTATTCAAAATAGTAATTATCAATATTTTAATGAGGATGTTTTAAATAATATGGTAGACACAGTATATAATATTGTTGAAGGTCAAATCGAATATGATGAAGAAGATCCAGTAGCATCAAGAACTTCTACTACTCAAAATGATACTAATAATGTAACAACAAATTCTTCTAATACAGGAACTACAACAAGGCAAACAGAAACTAGACAGCAAACTACTCAAACTACCAATATTTCAAGAAATAATAGAAATGATAGCTTACTTAGAGATATTATCAAAATTATTATTTTAAAAGAACTAATTTTTAGAAATAGTTTTCAAAACATGCAACCTCAACAACAATTTAATCAAAATCCATATTGTAATAATATGAACTTTTAGCAAACGTTTTTTTGATTATTATTATGCATATTATAACTTTTTTTGAATATATTAATATTAAGAAGAGGTTATATATGGATAGTATTAATTATTTAAACATTATTAAAAAAGGATTTATAGGAATCGCAATATGCATATTATTAATTTTTTTATGCAAACTTACTATTTTCTATATTCCTTTTTTAATTGCTTATATTATTTCATTAATAATTGATCCAATTATTAAATGGGTAAATAAAAGGACAGGCTTGAGTCGAAAGACAAGTAGTATAATTGTAATGGTTACTATTTTTGGAATTATTATTGCTTTAATTGTATGGGGAACAATTAATTTTATTTCAGAAGCAACAAATTTACTAAGTGGTTTGAATACATACTTAGAGAAAACTATTAGTTTTATAAATCAAAATATAACTAAAATTAATTTTAGAGAATTAATTCCAGAAGAGGTAATTAATATTTTAGAGAATTCAACAACGGAATATCTTAATATGATTACAGGATATTTTAAAGAATTTTTAACAAAGATTTTAAATTATATTACTTCAATACCTAATATGTTTATAAATATAATAATAACTATTTTAGCAACATATTTTATAACATCAGATAAATTTTATATTTTGGATAGAATGGAGCATCATTTATCTAAAAGAATGATGGGAAAAATAATAAAACATATGAAAGAAATTACTACTTCTTTAGGTGGATATTTGAAAGCAGAAATTACATTAAGTGTAATTACATTTATGGTTGTTTTAACAGGATTGAATATTTCTTATTTAATTGATATGGATGTAGAATATCCAGTATTAATGGCAATTTTAATAGGATTTGTTGATGCTCTTCCAATTTTAGGAGCTGGAACTATTATGGTTCCATGGGCATTAATTCTTTTACTTAATAGTAAAAGTTCGTTAGCAGTTTCTATTATAGGATTATATCTTCTTACTATTGTTATAAAACAATTTCTAGAACCAAAACTTGTAAGCAAAAATATAGGAATTCATCCTATATTTACTTTAATATCCATGTATACAGGTTTTAAAATAATAGGAGTAATAGGACTTTTATTAGGACCTATTATTCTTATTATATTAAAAAATATTTTTGCAGGAATTTTAGATAAAGGAATAATTAATTCAATTGTAGATATTTAATATATAACAGCTGTTGGAACATACTCATCATCTGGAAGTGAAACATTTGCATTTTCTGGTTTTCCGAGTTTCTTCAATAGCTATTATTTTTAAAATTGGAATATATGAATTATTATAAGTACCTTTTGTAATTTCTCCTGTTATATTTACCCATGTATAAGTCTTGTAATCTTTTGCTTTTTCTGAAGAACATAAAAAACCAACTATTAAAGTTTGTTTATTTCCAATATCCATATCTCTTGCAAGCACGAATTGATCATCTGAAAATCCATTTACTTTATAAACATACCCAGAAAAAGATATTTTCTGACCAACATATGTATCAATATCATTATGAACTTCTTTTAAAATATTTGTATAATTTTCAGCTGTCAAAGTAGCAACTTCTGAAGAGGGGATAGAATCATTTACTAAATTATTATCTTTTTGTTCCATACTGCTCAAAACATTATATATTCCAGCAATTCCTATACTAATGCAGATTATTGTCATTATTCCTAAAACTGTTTTAAATATAGCTTTTTTGTTTAATTTAAAGTTACAAATAATCATTTTTAATTCCCCCATATAATATGTTTTTGCAAACATATTCTTTCTTTTAATTTTATGTTTTGATAAATCTTATGCAAATAATATATAAATATTCAAAATAATTATATAGGTAAAAAATATATTAAATGTAAACTATAAATATTTTTAAAGACTTTACTTAATATAAAACATTTTGAGAAAATATAAATAGGGAAGCCTTATAACATAAAATTGCTTGTTATAAGGCTTCCCATTGTTACTTTTACAGAAGTAACATCAATCATTATTCAGTTTTCATTTTTTTAATTCGATTGACAGCCAATTCGCAGGTATCAGGATTGATATCACAGAAAATACCATTTCGATTCATTTCTTTTGCAACCACTGCTGTTGATCCTGCCCCCATAAAAAAGTCTGCAACTGTATCGCCAGGGTTACTGGAAGTCGCTATTATCCTCCTAAGAATTGAAAGAGGTTTAGGCGTGTCAAATGCCTGTGAATTTATTGTACGTGAATATTCATCAAGCATTTCTGGCTCTGCCCAGATGTTTCCAATAGGTTTTACTGATGTATACCTGAAGGGAAGTCCATCCATTAATCTTACTTCATTGTTTTCTACCATTCTGTAATACTCTATAGGAGAAATAAGCCAATGTTTATTTATAGCAGCAAGATCAATAGCTTTTCCTTTGAACCACCTAATGTCTGACCGATCAGGGTTTTCGCCGTTTTCAAACAGAGGTACTGGTACAGGGGAGATTTTTGACTGAGTTTCATTAAATGTAAAATCTTCTGGGTTATTAACATAATACAAGATGCTATCATGTTGTGAATCATAGTTCCTGTAAAACCCACGTTCTTCGCTGTGTTTCCGAACAATCTTATTACGATAGCACTTAAAACCGAAAATTTCGTCCATCAATATTCGAAGATAGGAATCCAGTCGCCAGTTACAATGAATATAAATACTACCATTGTTGGCAAGCACACGTTTCATTTCTTCAAACCGTGGTCTATACCATTTAATGGCATCTTTCGGCGTTCCAAGATCGTCTTCGTAATAGTCAAACTTTTTTCCGGAATTGTAGAGCACATCACAATAAATCAGGTTTATACTGCCACTGCCAAGTGACCGTAAAAGAACCAGATTGTCACAGTTATAAATAGTGACTTTGCCATCGCTGTAATAATTGGGCATGTTGTGATAAATTTGTGTCATATGAAAACCTCCTTAAAATTGAATTCAAAACATTACATGCTAATCTTTATTATACCATAAATTTAAGTTTTTTTCAAATGTTAGCCAAATGAGAGACAGACGTATATAGTTTAAAATCCTATTAGGTTGATTATTTTCCTTGCAAAAAGTAAGAAAAAGTGATATAGTTTTATGGTGTAATAAAATATTTATACAAAACAAATTTAGGAGGCAAATGAAAATGGGACTTTTTGGTAAAATTTTTGGAAGCTATAGTGAAAAAGAAGTAAAAAGAGTTATGCCTATAGTGGAAAAAATTAACAATTTAGAGCCAGAAATGGAAAAATTAACAGATAAAGAATTAACTAATAAAACTACTTATTTTAAAGAAGAATTAGCTAAAGGAAAAACTTTAGATGATATATTACCAGAAGCTTTTGCAGTTGTTAGAGAAGCTTCAAAAAGAGTTTTAGGAATGAGACACTTTGATGTTCAATTAATAGGTGGTATTATATTACATCAAGGTAGAATTTCAGAAATGAGAACTGGTGAAGGAAAAACTTTAGTTGCAACACTACCAGTATATCTAAATGCCCTTACAGGAAAAGGAGTTCATGTTGTTACAGTTAATGAGTATTTGGCCAAAAGAGATAGTGAATGGATGGGAAAATTATATAGATTCTTAGGTCTTTCAGTAGGACTTATTTATAGTAGAATGCCTCATGATGAAAAACAAAAAGCATATAATTCAGACATTACTTATGGAACAAATAACGAATTTGGTTTTGATTATTTAAGAGATAATATGGTTATACATAAAGAAGAGATGGTTCAAAGAGAATTAAATTATGCTATTGTTGATGAGATTGATAGTATTTTAATTGATGAAGCACGTACACCACTTATAATTTCAGGTAGAGCAAACAAATCTTCTGATTTATATAAAGTAGCTGATAGATTTGTAAAAAAATTAAAAGCTAAAATTATAATTGAAGAAGATGTAAAAGATGTAGATCAAGTTGAAGATAATGAAAAATATGATTATATAGTTGACTTAAAAGCAAAATCAGCTACATTAACACAAAAAGGTATAGAAAAAGCAGAAAGAGAATTTTCAGTAGAAAACTTAAATGATATATCAAATACAGATTTAGTTCATAATATAAATCAAGCTTTAAGGGCAAATGGAATTATGAAAAGAGATATTGACTATATCGTAAAAGATGGAGAAGTTCTTATTGTAGATGAATTTACAGGACGTATAATGTATGGAAGAAGATATAATGATGGATTGCATCAAGCAATAGAAGCAAAAGAAAATGTAAAAATTGCTGACGAATCTAAAACATTAGCTACAATAACATTCCAAAATTATTTTAGAATGTATAATAAACTTGCTGGTATGACAGGTACAGCTATGACAGAAGAAGGAGAATTTAGAGAAATATATAACTTAGATGTTATTGAAATTCCTACAAATAAACCTTTAATAAGAAAAGATCAAACAGATATTATATATAAAAATGAATCAGCTAAGTTTAGAGCAGTAGTAAATGATATAAAAGAAAGTCATGAAAAAGGGCAACCAGTTTTAGTTGGTACAGTTTCAATTGAAAATTCAGAAAAAATTAGTAGATTATTAAATCAAGAGGGAATACCACATGAGGTATTAAATGCTAAAAATCATGAAAAAGAAGCTGAAATTATAGCACAAGCAGGTAAATATAATGCTGTTACTATAGCTACTAACATGGCAGGACGTGGTACTGATATTATGCTTGGTGGTAATAGCGAATATTTAGCAAAACAAGAAATGAGAAAATTAAAATATGATGAAAGCTTAATAGAACAAGCAACAGCATTTAATGAAACTGATGATCAAGAAATACTTGATGCAAGAAAGAAATTTAAAGAATTAGAAAACAAATATAATGCAGAGATTAAAGATGAAAAAGAAAAAGTTTTATCAGCAGGTGGTTTAAAAATAATTGGTACAGAAAGACACGAATCAAGAAGAATTGATAACCAGTTACGTGGACGTAGTGGACGTCAAGGTGATCCAGGTGAAACAAGATTTTACTTAGGATTAGATGATAACCTTTTAAAAATATTTGGTGGGGATATGATTACTAGAATATTTGATAAAGGTAATGTACCAGAGGATTTACCTATCGAAGTTAAAATAATTTCAAAAACGATAGAAAGTGCACAAAGCAAAGTAGAAGGAAGAAACTTCTCTATCAGAAAACATATCTTAAGCTATGATGATGTTATGAATATTCAAAGAGATATTATATATTCTCAAAGAAGAAAAGTTCTTGATGGAGATAATGTTAGAGATAATATTGTTGACATGATAGAATCTGCTTGCGAAATGATAGTTGATACTTACAGACAAGAAATAGATAATGGAGAGGTAAATAAAGAAGCATTAGAAAACGAAATAAAAATAAACTTAAATCTTCCAGAAGTTGAAGCCTTAAAAGAAGAAAAAATTAATAGTGATAAATTACTAAAAGAATTAAAAGAAAAAACTATTGCAAGTTATGAAGCAAAAGAAAAAGAATTCGGAGAAGAAATAAGAGAACTTGAAAGAATTGTTTTATTAAAAGTAGTAGACGCAAAATGGATGGATCATATTGATAATATGGATGAATTAAAAAACGGTATTGGATTACGTGCATATGGTCAAAAAGATCCAGTTGTACAATATAGATTTGAAGGTGGAGAAATGTTTGATGAAATGATTTCTCAAATCAAATTAGAAGTTGCAAAAATTATGCTTCATGTTGTTAAAGCAAGTGGTGGAACAATGAAAAGAGAATCCACTGCAAATATAACAAATGCAAGTTTAGACAATTCTGCCATATCAAGCATGAATATTGAAGGAGAAACAGCTCCAAAAACAAACCAAACAGAAAAAGCGCAACCAATAGTTAATGATGGACCTAAAGTAGGAAGAAATGATCCTTGTCCATGTGGAAGTGGTAAAAAATATAAGAATTGTTGTGGAAAAAATCAATAATAGAAAAGCTACAGTTGGAGGATTAATATGAAATGTAGTAAAAATACAATGCTACTTTATGCAGTTACTAATAGTAAATTAGTAAGTAAACTACCACTAATTGAACAAGTTGAATTAGCACTTAAAGGTGGAATTACATGCTTACAATTACGTGAAAAAGAATTAGATGAAGCATCATTTCTTGCAGAAGCAATAGAAATTAAAAAAATGTGTGAAAAATATCATGTTCCCTTTATAATTAACGATAATGTTAATGTAGCAATAAAATGTGGAGCAGATGGAGTTCATGTTGGGCAATCAGATATGGAAGTAAGTGAAGTTAGAAAATTAGTAGGAGATAATATGATTATTGGTGTTTCTGCTCATACTGTCCAAGAAGCAAAATTAGCAGAAGCTGGTGGGGCAGATTATCTTGGTGTTGGTGCTATATATCAAACTACTACAAAACAAGATGCTACTTATGTATCATTAAATGAACTTAAAAGAATATGTAACTCAGTAAAAATTCCTGTAGTAGCTATAGGTGGAATGGATAGAAATACTATATCAAAATTATCTGGAACAGGTGTAGATGGTGTTGCTATGGTTTCTGCCATTTTTGCAGCAGATGATATTGAACAAGAATGCAAAAAGTTATTAAGATTATCTAAAGATATGGTAACAGATTTGGAAAGATAATAAATTATGAATAAATATAATATTTTAATTTTATCAAACTTAGATAGTATATATGCAAAAGAAGATGAATTAATTGCAGAAAGTTTTAGAAATGACGGGCATGCTGTATCAATAGTATGGATTGACTATGATGAAGCATTAGATGAAAAATTTGATATTATTTTGATGCGTGATATCTGGGTTGAAAATGAGCAGGATATTCCTAAGTATCAAAAATATAATAATTTATTAAAAATGAGATTAAAAGCAAAACCTATAAAAAAAGTGAATTTTTATGAAGTTGATAGTGAAGGAAAAATGTATTTGATAGATTATTATAAAAAAGGTTTACCAGTAATCCCTTCAACAACTACTTTGAAAGAACTTGAAGAAATTAATACTTGTAATACATTTGTTTTAAAACCAATTAAATCTTGCAACAGTGCATTTGGACAAAAAGTTATAAATAAATCTGACTTAGAGAAAGAATTTAAAAGTGGTTTATTAATTCAACCTAAAATAAAATTTAAAAGTGAAGTACAGTGCTACTTTGTCGGAAATGAATTAATGTATACATTTGAGTTTATACCTTCAAAGTATCCTGATTATCCACCTCCAGTGTTTATACAATTAACTGAAGAAGAAAGAAAATTAGTATATAGATTTGTATCTGAAACAAATGTTACAGTAGGATTTCAGAGACTTGATTTTTTGAGATTAGAAAATAATGAATTAATGCTATTGGAAATTGAAGCCACAACTCCTTTTATGGCATTGATGATGATTGAAGAAAATTTAAGAAATAAAGTAATTGATAAATATAAACAGAGTATTTATGAATATATGAAAGTATAAACAAAAATTAAAAGTTAGGTAATAAAATGATTATTACAAAAAATATTGCCATTAGATCCTAATATAAAAGAAATAGATGGCATAGAAATTGCAAGTAATATTTCATATCTTTTATCTATAAATGATAATATAGAAAAATTAAATAATAATTTATTTGAAAAATAGAATGGATATACTTTATTTATAATTTGAAATAACATAAAATAGTTTACAATAATTTTAAAATATGATAAAATATTTCTGCAACCTGAAATTGGGGTTGTAGATTTTTTTCATTTATAAATATAAAGGAGGTAAAAAAGATGAAAAAAATTGCCATTGATCCCACTCGGATGGGGAGATTGTCAGTTGGGGTAAAAACACCTATCATCCGAGCAGGAGACGATTTAGTAAGAATCGTTATCGACTCCTGTGTAGCAACTGTTGGCGAGATTCGTGAAGGTGCTCTAATTGGAGTTACAGAGGCAGTAGTAGCCATTGCTCAGGGAAATTTTGCAACTCCTGAGGATATCCAGGCCGACATCGCAAGGCACTATCCTAATGCGAGAGAGCTGACCATTCTGTTTCCTATCCAGAGTAGAAATCGCTTCATGAACATTCCACGTGCAATTTCTGCAATGACACAGATCGAGGAAATGCATGTTGTACTTTTATATCCATGTGACGAGGTGGGCAATCGCCTTGTATCGGATGAAGTACTTCTGGAAGCGGGAGTAAATCCATACTCTGATTCCTTTACTGCCAAAGAATTTTATGAGCGTTTCGGAAAACCGCAGCATCCTTTTACAGGGAAGGATTATATTGAGGAGTTTGAAAATGCTTGCGCTGGCAAGGGCAATATAATTCTCTCAAATGATCCTATGGCGACAGAACATTTTAGTAACAATGTTTTGGTATGCACAATCAGAGAAGGTAAGAGGGCGTTGCATAAGAAACTGAATGCTAAAAATGGCACTGCAACAGTTTGGGGATTGGATGATATCCTGAGCGAGCCAATTAATGGATCTGGATACAGTCCGTATGGCTTATTCGGTTCTAACATGATGGATGGCGGCATATTGAAGCTCATGCCGAGAAATTGTCAGCAGTTCGTATGTGAGCTACAGAATGAGATCATGAAGGAATATGGTGTTCACGTTGAAGCAATCGTCTATGGTGATGGTGCTTTCAAAGATCCTGTAGGAGAAATCTGGGAACTGGCTGATCCTGTAACCACATTGGGATTCACGGCAGGAATGTCAGGCACACCTAAAGAGGTAAAGCTCAAATATCTGGCAAGCAAGTACCCGAACCTCAGTCAGGAGGAACTTCAGAAGGTTATTGCTGAGGAAAAGCGGAAGCGTATCGAGTCCGATGATATTACAGGCGAAGCTTCTTTGGGAACAACTCCAAGACAGAAAACTGATCTGGCAGCCTCATGGATGGATCTTACTACAGGCAGTGGAGATTTGCAGACACCAGTAGTGTACACCTATGGTTTTTAAGTAATCTTTTTTGAAACTTTGCTACTTAGCTTAGTTTCCTAAGGGGAAGAGAAAGAATGTGTAACAGCATTCAATTTCTTCCCCTTAGTTTTTATATAAAACATCATATATTAGTAAAATATTATATATGTAAAATAATTATTAATATAACTATTGTGCAAAAATTTAAAATAATATATAATATTTAAAGCTTATAAAATAAATGTTAGATTTTATAATATAAAATTTTTATTTTTTCATATTAAATAAAAATAATCAAAAGAAAAAGAGGTATAATTATGTTTAATTTTTTTATGTGGTTTTTACTATTAGCAGTTCTTTGTGCAATTATAGGGTTCGTATTTTTATTATATAAAATTATCAAAGAGCAAAAGGATATTGATGCTCATTATAAAGATATAGATGAAGAAGAAAAAAGAAAACAAAAGAAATCAAGAAGTAAAGTATCAATAATTGATAAACTTAATAATAATAATTTTGATTCTATATTAGAAGAAGCCAAAAAAAATCCAGAAGATTTAGAAGACTTAAAACATGGAATACAAAATATTTTAAGAAAATCTATTAAAACTGGTGATGGTAATAAAGCAAGAACATGTAATGAACAACTACGAAAAATAGATGCAATACAAAAGGAAGGAAATTAATACGTGCTAGAATTAGAAGAAAATCTTAAATTTTTAAAAGAATTAAAAAATAAATTAGAAGAAATAAAAGATTCAATGAAAATTGAATCTTTAAAACATGAATTAAAGGAACTTGAAAAAAAATCACTAGAAGAAAACTTTTGGAATGATCAGGAAAATTCAAGTTTAGTGTTTTCAAAAATTAAAACATTACAAAAGAAAATAAAACTATATGAAGATATAGCATCAGAATTAGAAAACTTAATTGAGATGAATGAATTATTAAATCAAGATTTAGATGAGCAATTAGTAAAAGAATTATTAACTAATTCAAGAAATCTTAAGAATTCTTTAGAAGCTTTAGAAATACAAACATTATTTTCAGGAAAATATGATTCAAATAACGCTATTATTACATTACATCCTGGTGCAGGAGGAACAGAATCTCAAGATTGGGTTCAAATGTTATATAGAATGTATGGAAAATGGGCAAATTCAAATGGATTTTTTCTTAAAGAACTAGATTATTTAGATGGAGATGAAGCAGGTATTAAAAGTGTTACTGCATTAATTTCTGGTGAAAATGCATATGGATATTTAAAAGGAGAAATGGGAGTGCATAGGCTTGTAAGAATTTCGCCATTTGATAGTGGGGGAAGGAGACATACATCTTTTGCATCAGTTGAAGTATTACCAGAAATTACAGATGATATTGAAATAGAAATCAATTCAGACGATTTAAGAATTGATACATATAGAGCTTCTGGAGCAGGTGGACAACATATAAATAAAACTGATTCTGCTGTTCGTATAACGCATATACCTACAAATATTGTTGTATCATGTCAATCAGAACGTTCACAAACTATGAATAAAGAAACAGCAATGAAAATGCTTAAATCAAAATTATTAGACTTAAAAGAAAAAGAAAATAAAGAAACAATTTCAGAATTAAAAGGTGAACAAAAAGATATAGCATGGGGAAGTCAAATAAGATCATATGTTTTTTGTCCATATACATTAGTAAAAGATCATAGAACGAATTATGAAGTTGGAAACGTTGAAAGCATTATGAATGGTGAATTAAACAATTTTATGTATGAATATTTAAAATTGATTATAAAAAGCTAAATTTATAAAAATAAAAAAAATGTTGAAAAAAAATATAGTATATAATATAATTTATTTGCTTAAGAACAAAAGAAATAAATAAAAGTACAAATGGTAAAAAATATCTAATTTTTTATTATTATTTAATAGAGGAAAAATTATCAAATTTCATATTAAATAAAAATTTCACCAATAAAAGTACACTTTTGTTCAGAATAAGTATATTTTATTTTGGAGGAATTATGGAAGAACTAGATTTAAAAGAATTAATTTCAATCTTTTTAGAAAAGAAAATTTTAATAATATTAGTTGTAATAATATTCGCAATGCTAGGAGCTATTTATACTTTAAAATTTATAGTTCCAGAATATCAATCTGAGACAAGCTTAGTATTAGTTCAAGTAGAAAGAGAAAATGCAGCAGAAGGAAGTGCAATTTCTACTACTGATATAACTATAAATTCAAAATTAGTAGATGACTATAGGATTTTAGCGAAAAGTAAAAATATAGTAGAAGAAGTAAAAAATAATTTGAATCTTAAACAAGAAATTGAATCAATACAAAATAGTATTACAGTTTCAGCAGTTTCAGATACTAGGGTTATAAAGATTTCAGTAGTACATACTGATCCTGAAATTGCTTGTAAAATAGCTAATGAAACAGCTGATGTATTTGTAGAAAAAGTTAGTGATATGTATAAAACTAGTAACCTTTATGTTTGGGAAAGAGCAGAAGTTCCTTCTGATCCTTCAAATATAAATTTATTTAAAAATGTTGTAATCTTTTCATTCTTTGGTGGTGTTTTAGTAATTATTTACATTTTATTAATTAATATGTTAGATACAACAGTTAAAACAGATTTAGATATTGAGAAAGCATTACAATTACCAGTACTTGCTTCAATTATGCTAACAGATGAAAATACTAAAAAGAAGCATAAAGCAAAAAAACATAGGAATTACAAGAAAAATGATGGTAAATCTAGTACTGAAGTAAAAATACCTTATGCATATAATGAATTAATAAAAAAAGAAACTTCTGGTGTTACTTCATCATTTAATATTCCAAAAAGAACTATTAGAAGAAAGGATGGTAAAAAGTAATGAAAAACGAAATCGTTGTTGTTGAAAATCCAAAATCACCAGAAGCAGAAATGTTTAGAAATTTAAGAACAAATATACAATTCATGAATGCAGATTCAGAAAAAAAAGTTATGCTTGTTACGAGTACAGTACCAGGAGAAGGAAAAAGTTATGTATCAGCTAATTTAGCTGCTGCATTTGCTCAAATAGATAAAAAAGTTTTAATAGTAGATACAGATATGAGAAAAGGTCGTCAATATAATTTGTTTAGTTTACGTCCTAGACCAGGGTTATCAAACTTTTTATCAGGTGTAGTTGATCAAGACTTCGTAGGTGAAAAAGAAAATATAGAAAATTATATTCAAAAAACAGATATAGATAATCTTTATTTAATATCAGCTGGTAGTGTACCACCAAATCCATCAGAGCTATTAGTTTCAGCTAAAATGGAAAATATAATTGATAGTTTAATTGACAAATTTGATGTTATAATATTTGATGCACCACCTTGTTTAATAGTTGCTGATGCATTAATTGTAGCAAGAATGGTTGATTTTAATATTTTAGTTTCTGCTCAAAATATTACAAAAATGGAAGATTTGAATAAAGCAAAATTAGCTATTGAAAATGTTGGTGGAAAAGTAGCAGGAGTTATTTTAAATAAAGTTCAAATGACAACAAAAAGATATGATAATTCATATTATTATGGTGAAAGATTATCAACTGCAAAACCAAAACAAAGAAAATAGAAGGAATAAAAATATATTATGATAGATTTTCATTCACATATATTACCAGGAGTAGATGATGGTTCTAAAAATGAAGAAGAAACAAAAAACTTGCTTTTAGAAGCAAAAAGTGTTGGATTTGATAAAATAATTTCAACATCACATTATGCAATAGATTGCTTTGAAACTCCAGAATATAAGAGAAAAGAATTAATAGAAGAACTTAATAATGAAGAAAATTATCCAAAAATTATTTTAGGTAGCGAAATATTTATAACATATAACATGTTAGATTTATTAAAAGAATATAAAGCATCTACAATAAATGGTACAAAATATATACTTTTTGAACTACCTTTAAGACATCATTTTCCTAATTTTAAAGATGTTATCAATAAACTAAGAGAAAATGAATATAAATTAATTTTAGCACATCCAGAAAGATATACTATAATTCAAAAAGATTTTGATTTATTATATGAACTTAGTGATCTTGGTGTTTTATTTCAATCAAATTATGGTAGTATATTAGGCGTATATGGATTATCTGCTAAGTTTACTGTTAAAAAAATGCTAAAAAATGGTCTTGTAAGTTTTTTAGGGACAGATGTACATAAACAAGGAAGTATATATCCTCAAGTTCCAAAAGCATTAAAGAAAATATCAAAACTAATATCAGATGAATATTTAGATGATTTAACCACAAATAATGCTGAAATAATTTTAAATGGAGAAAATTTATAAATCATTTATTATATTGACGTTTTTTATAATTTTTGTTAAAATAAATTATAGAAACATCTATTTGGAGGTGAAGTAATATGGCAACTCAAGAATGTCAATATTGTTATTATTGGAAAGGCAATCACTCAACAACAAAAGCTGATTGCGATAAAACAGGAAAATATAAAAAATATAATGATGATTGTGATTGCGGAAAATATGCAAAAAAATAAATAAAGATAAAATACACCTAATTATTAGGTGTATTTTATCTTTAATAGGAGATAGAGATTATTTTCCTATTAAATAAAATCTTCACCAACATTTGTATAAATATATATTTTATAATATTTAAGTTTTATTCTATATAAATTTTGTAATTAATTTAATAAAACTTGACTAAAAATATTAAAAGTATGTTATAATTACACTTGAAATTAATAAAATATTTGTAATAAATCACTTATTTTGTTTAAAAAAATATACTATTAATAGAGCTAACAGACATATATTTATTTCATTATTAAAGTATTTTCTTATTAAATGAAATTTATAATTATTACAATATTTTAAATTTACATAGTATTTTTTAAATTTAAAATTTACTATTATTAACATAAAAAGAGGTACAACAAATGGGAATTATTGTACAAAAATTTGGAGGTAGTTCTGTTGCAAATTTAGAAAGATTAGAATTAGTTTCAGAACATATTATTGAAGAAGTAAAAAAAGGAAACAAAGTAGTAGTTGTTGTTTCAGCACAAGGAAAAACTACAGACAGACTAATTTCAGAAGAAGCTGAAATTACAGAGAATCCTGATAGAAGAGAACATGATGTTTTAGTATCTACAGGTGAACAAATAACTATAGCAAAACTTGCTATGTTATTAATAAAGAAAAAATACAAAGCAGTATCATTAACTGGTTGGCAAATACCAATAGTAACAAACAGTGAATTTTCTAATAGTAGAGTTAGATATATTCATAACCAAACAATTAATGATTATCTAAATTCTGGAAATATTGTTATAGTTGCAGGATTTCAAGGAGTAGATGAAAGTGGAAATATAACCACCTTTGGTAGAGGAGGTTCTGATACAACAGCAGTTGCTTTAGCAGCTAGTTTAAAAGCAGAAAAGTGTGACATTTATACTGATGTTGATGGAGTATATACCTCTGATCCTAGAATTGTAAATGATGTAAAAAAATTAAAATCAATTTCATATGATGAAATGCTTGAAATGTCTAGTATGGGTGCAAAAGTGCTTCATAATAGATGTGTAGAAATAGGAAAAAAATATAATGTTCCAATATACGTAAAATCGACATTTGAAAAAAATAGTATTGGTACATTGGTAAATAATAAAAATCTTGAAGATTTAGTAATAAATGGGGTTACAAAAGACGATTATATTTCAAGAATAACTATTGTAGGACTAGAAAATAAAATAGGGAAAACTTACGAATTATTCAAAATATTATCAAAAAATTTAATAAATGTAGATATTATCGTTCAATCTTTTGGTGAACATATAACAAAAGATATAGCATTTACTGTAAAAATGAACGATTTACAAAAAACTCTAGAAGTTCTTGAAGAAAACAAAGAAGTTTTAGGTGCTCAAGAAATATTACACAGTGAAAATTTATCAAAAGTTTCAATTATAGGTGTAGGAATCGCAAATAAACCTGGTGTAGCAGCTGATATGTTTGAGGCTCTATATGAAAATAATATAAACATGCATATGATTAGTACATCAGAAATAAAAATATCAGTATTAGTAAATTCAGAAGAAGCAGATTTAGCAGTTAGAGCAATACATGATAAATTTTTCAAAAATTAAATCTTAATTATATTAACTTTAAAACTATATAGATAATGATATATATTTCATTTATCTATATAGTTTTTATTTAATAGAAATTTCTATATCTATATAATATCAAAGTGCTCTGAATTTTTATTAAATAAAAAATTTAGCAACATTTCTCTTCTTCTATCGAAAAAATATCATTTCTGTATAAATAGAAATTAGATTCTATTTTTTATATCAAAATTCACTTAATTAAGTTCTAAATAAAAATTTGCTGAATAAATATTATATATATTTATTTCGGAGGTATTATATGGAGGAATTAAAAAAAGCAACTAATACTTTTCAAAATATTGTATTAGAAAATCGTGAAAAATTAAATGTTACAGGAATAATTGATGTATTCAGTTTTGATGATCAAATTATTATAATAGAAACAGAATTAGGATTATTAACAATAAAAGGTGAAAATTTAAAAATTAATAAATTAAGTCTTGATACATCTGATTTTATAGTAGATGGAAAAATTGACAGTTTAACATATTCTAATTCTGATTCTAGTTCTATCAAAAAAAATAAAAATATTTTAGGAAAAATTTTTAAATAAGGGGAAGAGTAAATGTATAATTTTTCTCAAGAACAAATTTTCATTTTCTTTTTTATTATAGGAATTATTATAGGAATTATATTTGACATTTTCCGTGTTATAAGAAAATCATTTAAGACTTCAGATCTCCTTACATTTATTGAAGATTTTATCTTTTTAGGCTTAACAAGTATTTTAGTAATATTTAGTATTATAAAACTAAATGGAGGAGAAGTAAGATTTTATCTTTTTTTAGGAATTTTTGTTGGAATATTGATATATTCTTTGACAATAAGCAATTTGTGTGTTATAATTTTATATGTATTTGTAAATATATGTAAAAAAATATTTGAAATCCCAATATCTTGTATAAAAAACATAGTAAAACACTCAAAAAAGATAATAAAAAAGGATTTTTAGTTTTTTTGTAGAATAATAAATTAGAAGTAATAAAATGGAGATGTACATAAGATGAATGTTTTTAAAGTCAATAAAATTATGAATTTCATACTTATTTTAGTTGTTGTATATGCATTATTAACTTTTGTAAATCAACAATCAAAACTAAATTCTTATAAAAAAGATATCTCTTATTACTCTACTCGAAAAGAAGAATTAAAAGAAAAAAAAGAAGAACTTTCAGCAACTCAAGAAAATGTAAATTCTAAAGAATACATTGAAGAAGTAGCTAGAAAACAGTTAAATATGTATTTACCAAATGAGACAGTTTACATCATTGATATTAATAAATAATCTTTTAATATTTCTATTTTGAGTAATTTAATTTTAGATTAAATTACTTTTCTTTAATTTTTTTCTAAATAAAATTCCACTTACAAATTAAATAATATAGATAATATAGTTTTTTTAAGGGGGCCACTAT
Source organism: uncultured Clostridium sp. (assembly GCA_947427205.1). Lineage (GTDB taxonomy): Bacteria > Bacillota > Clostridia > TANB77 > CAG-508 > Scatovivens. The sequence goes on along the minus strand of CANEHB010000003.1, from coordinate 71,569 downwards.
ATGGAACTAGAAAGTTTATCTCTTGTAGATTTAAGAAACTTAGCAAAAGATAAGGGAATTCCTAATGTATCTAAATTAAAAAAAGCAGAACTTATTAAAAAAATACTTGAAAATTATAATAATAAAAATTCAAGTACTGCTACTAATAGTATAGACATTGTAGAAAATAATAATGAAAAATCTATTTCAAACGAAATAGAATACAAATTAAATAGTGAAGATGATGAATATGTTGAAGGTATATTAGAATTATTACCAGATGGATATGGTTTTTTAAGGGGAGATAATTATTTATCTACGAATAAAGATGTTTACGTATCACCCGTTCAAATAAGAAGATTCAAATTAGATACTGGAGATATGATAAAAGGAATTAAAAGAACACCAAAAGAAGGTGAAAAATTTCCAGCACTTATATTTGTAGGTGAAGTAAATGGAGAACATCCAGAAAAAGCAATGAAAAGAAAAAGCTTTGATGATTTAACACCAATATATCCAGTAGAAAGATTAAAATTAGAAACAACTCAAACTGAATATACAATGAGATTAATGGATTTAATGTCTCCAATAGGAAAAGGACAAAGAGGTATGATAGTTGCACCACCAAAAGCCGGAAAAACAACTATTTTAAAACAAATAGCAAATAGTATAACTGCAAATAATCCTGAAGTATATTTAATTGTTTTATTAATAGATGAAAGACCAGAAGAAGTTACTGAAATGAAACGTTCTATAAATGGTGATGTAATTTATTCTACTTTTGATGAACAACCAGAACATCATGTAAAAGTTGCAGAAATGGTTATAGAAAGAGCAAAAAGATTAACAGAACAACATAAAGATGTTGTTGTTTTATTAGATAGTATAACTCGTTTAGCAAGAGCATATAACTTAGTTATTCCATCATCAGGAAGAACTTTATCAGGAGGATTTGATCCTAGTGCACTTCATAAACCAAAACGTTTTTTTGGAGCTGCAAGAAATACAGAAGATGCTGGTAGTTTAACTGTTTTAGGAACAGCTTTAGTAGAAACTGGAAGTAGAATGGATGAAGTAATATTTGAAGAATTTAAAGGAACAGGAAACATGGAAGTATTCTTAGATAGAAGTTTATCAGAAAAACGTGTATTTCCAGCAATAGATATAAATAAATCTGGTACAAGAAGAGAAGAACTATTATTGTCAAAAAAAGAACTGGAAACTGTAAACTCAATAAGAAAGACTTTATCTAATTTGTCTACAGCAGATTTAACAGAAAGACTAATAAGTCAAATGATGAAAACTAAAAATAATAATGAGTTCTTAGATATAATTTCTAAAAACTTAAAATAATCATTTTATATAAAACTAAAAGATACATTATATATTTTAAATATAAAGTAATTATATTATTTCTAAAATATAATTACTTTTATTTTAACAATACAAAATATATTAACAAATTATTTTTTATATTTTAAGCAAAGCAAAATATGGAGTTAATATTAAAAATAGAGAAATAGAGTTTAAATTAAAAAGATATGCAATTATATTTATTATAATATAGATAAAGGAGAATAAGAATGAAACAAGCAATGAAGTCAATATTAAAAAAACAAGTTTTATTAATATCATCAATTTTTGTTCTTGTTGGATTAAATGTTTATTTTCTTACTTTTCCTTCAAAAATTTTAGGAACAATAATTGATTTAGTCGGAAATACTGAAGCAAATAAGGAATTAATTACTAAAAACATATTTTATTTAATAATATTTACACTAATATCTTTAATTTTGCGAGTTATATGGAAATATATGGTTGCTCGCTCAACAAGATTACTTGAGAAAGGTTTAAAAGACAAATTATTTGAACATTTTTTACAAATAAAATTAACAAGTATTCAAAATATAAAAAATGGAGAATTAATGTCTTATTTTGTAAAAGATGTTGGAGAAATAAGAGGACTTTTATATAGATTATTATCACAATGTACAAGAATATTTTTTGTACTAATAATCACCACATATACGATGAAATCCGTGCATTTAGGACTAACAATAGCAACTTTGTGTCCAATAGTTATAACTGCATTTATAATAATTATATTAAAAAAGTATGTAGAAAATAGTTTTAGAAAATCCCAAAAATATTTTACAAATCTTTCTGAATATGTACAAGAAAGTACTGATAGTATACGAACCACAAAAGCATATTCTGGAGAAACTAATCAATTAAAAAAATTTATTAAAAGAAATAAAATATTAAAAAAGAGTAATATTGCTGTTGATTTATATTCAACACTTCTTTCAACATCAGTTTCAATATGTTTTGGATTTTGTTATGGAATAACAATATTATATGGATCAAAACTCGTTTTAGATAAAAACATAAGTATAGGAGATTTTGTTGCATTTAATGGCTACATAGATATGTTTTTTAGTCCAGTAATTTGGCTTCCTGGAGTAATATCTAAGATAAAAAGGGCACAGATTTCTTATAATCGATTAGATGGTGTATTTAAACTCGAAAAGGAAAATTTATTATTAAGTCCTTATTCAGAAAAAGAGAAAATACATGGAGATATTTTTATTAATAATTTAACATTTAATTATCCTGGAAATTTAGACACTGTACTTAAAAATATTACTTTAGATATAAAAGAAGGACAAACATTAGGAATAATAGGAACAATTGGAAGTGGAAAAACAACTTTAATGAACTTACTACTTAGATTGTATTCTGTACAAAATGGAAAAATATTTATAAATGGGGAAGATATAAACGAAATAAATCTTGTAAATTTAAGAAAAAGTATTTGTTATATAACTCAAGATAACTTTTTATTTTCTGCTACTATTAAGGAAAATGTACGTTTATTTCAAGAGGAATTTAATGATTCTGAAATAGAGGAAAGTGCTAAAAATGCCATGCTTTCAAAAGATTTAAGTAATATGAAAAATGGAATAAATACAGTAATAGGAGAGAGGGGAATTGATCTTTCAGGAGGACAAAAACAAAGAGTTGTTATATCAAGAGCATTTTTAAATAAAAGTAATATAGTAATATTTGATGATACTTTTTCAGCATTAGATAATAAAACTGAAGAATACTTATTAGAAAATATAAAGAAATTAGTAAAAGGTAAAACTTGTATAATTATTTCTAATAGGATTTCTGATGTAAAATTTGCTGATAATATTATTGTTTTAGACGCAGGAAAAATAATTGAACAAGGAATACATCACGAATTATTAGAAAATAAAGGTTTATATAATAAATTTTACAATCAACAATCATCTAAAGAAGATAGTATTTTAAGTTAAAATTTAGCTAATTATAATGTAAAATGAATTTCAATTTAATATAAAATTATATTCTAAAGAATAAATATTGATAAAATATTTATTAAAAAATTAAATAAGTAATATTAAATAATAAAAGATTATTATTTTAATTAATATATATAAATGAAAGGGAATGGTTTATGAAAAATAAAACTCTAAAAAGATGTTATAATATAATAAAACCTCATTTAAAAACAATTATAACAGTTTCAATTCTATCTATAATTATTGATTTATTAGAAATATCTAAACCATACCTAGTAAAAATAATTATTGATAACTTTCTAAGTTTTGGAATTTCTCAAATTGGATTTTTTAGTATAAATATTATTGGAATAATTTATTTAGCTATTGTCGTTTCTGGAAATGTTCTTGATTTTGTAACACGTACAAAAACTAACATTATGGGTGAAGAAATATTGTATACAATGAGAAATAAAATTTATAAATATACTCAAGATGCAAATATAAGGTTTCATGATAAAATGCCTGCTGGAAAATTATTTGTTAGAATAACAAATGATGTAGAAGATATTTCTTCATTATTTAAAGACGTAATAACTACTATTTTTAAAGATATTATATCAATTTTAGCTATAATATTCATAATGTTATATTTAAGTATAAAATTAAGTTTATTATCGTTTATAGTAATACCATTTGTAATAATTACTTCAATAGTATTAACAAACATCTTAAATAAAATATATGACGTTTCTAAAATAGCAAGAACAAATATAAATACTTTCTTAGCTGAATCTATTTATGGAGCAAAATTAATAAAAATATTTAATATACAAAAAGAAAAACAACAAGAATGTGAAGATTTAACACAAGAATTTATAGAAAAAAGACTACCATCAAGTATTTTTGAAGGTCTATTTCCAGGAATTATGTCATTATTTGAAAACTTAGCAATAACTATAATAATTACAGCATGTATAAATTCTTGGTTTGGAATTACTATGGAAGCAGGAGCTATTTATATTTTTGTAAGCTATATAAAATCTTTATTTGAGCCTATAAATAGAACTATAGATAATATAGAAATCGTACAAGAAGCCTTTGTTTCAATAAATAAAATCTACGATATAATAGAACAAACAGAATATTTAGAAGATTTTGAAAACGGTATAGAACTTGAAAACGTGGTAGGTAAATTAGAATTTAAAAATGTTTGGTTTGCTTATGAAAAAGAAAATTGGATATTAAAGGATATCAGTTTTACAATAGAGCCTGGTGAAACTATTGCTTTAGTTGGAAAAACTGGTTCTGGAAAAACTACTATAACAAATTTAGTAAATAGATTTTATGATATACAAAAAGGAGAAATCCTTTTAGATGGTGTAAATATAAAAAATATTAATAAAAGAAGTCTAAGAAGACATATTGGAACAGTCCTTCAAGATCCATTTATATTTGCTAGAAGTATAAAAGATAATATAAAATTAAATAAAAAAATTAGTGATGACGATATAAAAAATGCTGTAAATATGGCATCTGCAAAAGAATTCATTAATAGTTTACCAGATGGATTAAATGAAATTTCTAAAGAACGTGGTGACTCATACTCAGCAGGTCAAAAACAATTACTAGCTTTTGCAAGGATTTTTGCTCATAATCCAGACATCTTCATTTTAGATGAAGCAACAGCAAATATTGATACATATACAGAAATCCTTATTCAAAAATCTATAGATGTGCTATCAGCTCAAAAAACAGCTATTTTTATAGCACATAGACTTTCAACTATTGTAAATGTAGACAAGATTATAGTATTAGATAATGGTAAGATCATTGAACAAGGAAATCATGAACAATTATTAAAAAATGATGGCTATTATGCCAAACTATATAATTCTTATTATGAAAGTTTAGGATAAAATATAGGCAACTAATAAATAAAGATGCTTATTGCAAACTTTTTTATAAGAAGTTTGTGATTTACATAATATTATGATATAATTTGTATGCAAAAAAGCAATATCAAATTTGTATTAGAGTTGATATTAGTATGAATTTTGTTATTGTTTATGCTTGTGTGCAAAAATGGAAGGAGTAGTTTTTATGAAATTTGACTATTTAAAAAAGTATGTAAGAACTGAACCTGACTATCCTGAAAAAGGAGTTATGTACAGAGACATCACAACAGTACTTAAAAATCGTGAGATATTTAAGTCGACAATTGATGCTATGAATGAGCTTCTACAGGATGTTGATTTTGACATGGTAGTATCACCTGATTCCAGAGGGCATATCTTTGCATCTCCTATTGCATATCTTAACAGCGTAGGTATGGAGATTGCAAGAAAGCCGGGAAAACTTCCATGTGAAACTATTGAAGAGCAGTATACATTAGAATATGGAACTGCTACTTTACAAATGCATAAAGATGCTATTGAGAAAGGTCAAAAAGTAGTTATTATCGATGACCTAATGGCAACGGGCGGAACAATCCAAGCAATTATCAAAATGATTGAAAGATTGGGCGGAGAAGTGGCTTGTGTATGCTGTTTCATTGAACTTCCTGAATTAAACGGAAGAGAAGCGCTAAAAGGATATGATGTACGCTCAGTTATAAGTTTTAATGAAGATGAAGTGTAATATGTAAATCATGCCACAAGTAAAAACATTATCAAATTCGACTAATACGAGCAACTACTGCTAAATTCAAACTCTAGGAAAAAACCTTGGTTAAATTAACTAAGGTTTTTTCTTATTTAAAAAAATATATCAATTATAAATAATACAATCTAGTAAGATTGTAATTTACATAATTCTATGATATAATAAAATTTGAGTTATTGATCTTTGAAAACTAAATAGGGTATTCTTTTTTTATTAAAAAATGTAATCTGCAAAAAGAAAAGGAGAGAAAAAAATGAAAAAAAGAAAACACACAATGCTTCCATTAATTGTAATGGTGCTTTTAGCCATTGCTTTGCTTCGGTATTTAACCAGTGACGAAGCGACTGATCCCACAGAGATGTCATATGCAAATTTAATTCAGGAAATTAATGAAAGCGAGACATCAAAAGACTTGGCTGTAGAATACAATTCTGGTACTTCTGAAGCTACTGTATACAATTACTATGTTAATGACGCACAAAAGTATTATGTAGCAATACCAAATGAGGAAATTTTTTTACAATTTATTCAGGAACAAATACTTAGTGGAAAAGAATTTAAATTTTCCATAAAAAATGATGCTTCCTCAGTAGGCGAAACCATTGGTACTATTGTTATGTTAGTATATATATCATTAGTACTTATTATGGTCGTGGGCTCATTTATCTCTTTAAAAAAACGTATGCAATCTGGACCATCATCACTCATGAATATAATGGGGAATGGAGCAAGTCACATTGAGATAATCAAAGAAAGCGACATATGTTTTGAGGATGTAGCTGGACTTGATGAAGAAAAAGCAGAACTTGAAGATATTGTTGACTTTCTCAAAAATCCAGAAAAATACATTACTTTAGGAGCAAAAATTCCTAAAGGAGTGTTACTTTCTGGAATGCCTGGAACAGGTAAAACCTTGCTTGCCAAAGCTCTTGCAGGAGAGGCTGGTGTAAGTTTTATAGCCACATCTGGTTCTAATTTCGTAGAAATGTATGTTGGCTTAGGTGCATCAAGAATCCGGGACTTATTTCGTGCAGCTGAAAAAAATTCACCATGCATCATTTTTATAGATGAAATTGATGCAATCGGTTCCAAAAGAGAGAAGATGAGTGGTTCATCTGAACATGATCAAACATTGGAACAGTTGTTAGTAGAGCTGGATGGATTTAAAAGCAGAAATGATATTATTATCTTAGCTGCAACAAATAGGCCAGACTCTTTGGATCCTGCACTTAAACGTCCTGGACGTTTCGATAGGAAAATCGAGGTAAACTTACCAGATGTAAAAGGGCGTGAGCAGATACTTGGTATTCATGGCAAGGATAAACCATTTACAGAGGAGGTTGATTTTAAAGCACTTTCATATAATACAGCAGGATTCTCTGGAGCTGAACTTGCAAATCTGCTGAATGAATCTGCTTTGATCGCTGCTAAAAAGAGTCTTAGCGCAATATCTTCTGAAGAAATAGAGGAAGCATTGCGTAAAACTACAATAGGACTTGAAAAACATGGCCGTGTAATATCCGAAAAAGAACGTAGGATAACAGCATACCATGAATCAGGCCATGCGATATTAGGGCATCTTCTGGAAACTCAAAATGATATTAAGGAAGTTTCCATTGTTCCAAGAGGGACTGCTGGAGGTTATACACTACATAATGCATCTGAAGATCACATGTATAAAAGCATGAAAGAATTACAAGAAAGATTGATTACTTTGTTAGCGGGAAGAGCAGCAGAAAGGATAGTGTTTGGAGATATTTCAACAGGCGCCTCCAATGACATTGAAGTGGCTACTAATCTTGCAAAGGAAATGATAACCATTTATGGAATGGATTCTGAAATCGGACCAATTTCTATAAATAATGCTACAGCTTCCGAAATACAAATAATGGGAAATGAATTCTTTAATAGCATTGGCAGGAAAGTGGCTGAGATGGTAAAACAGGCAGAAGAGGAGGCAACAAAAGTATTAAACGAAAATCGCTTATTTTTGGATGAGCTTTCTAAATTGTTACTAAAAAATGAAAAAATTTCTACAGCAGAATTGCAGGAATTATATCAGCAGATTTCATTAAAAAAATAGAAAAGTAATTTGATAGCTAATGTCAAGAAAAAATCCTATAAGAAAAAACCTTAGTCATACTGACTAGGGTTTTTTCTTTTTATTTTATATTGACATTTAATGATGTTAATGATAATTTATATTTAATTAATTTTTATTATATTGTATAGAGGAGAAGGGTCTTGAGACTTTATTTAAGTTATATACAACATTGCGCAAAATCAAAGTTTTGTGTAAAAAGGAATAGGACTTATATATATAACAACCAAATACCTATACTCTTACATATATCTGGTATTCAGCTGCCATAATCCTGTTATTATTCGCTTATATTACTTTAATTCTTTAATGTTTATATTCTTATACATAATCTTTGGTATTACTTATCTATCAATATTCTTATGGCCTTTTAAAATCAATTTTTAGATATTTTTATTATTTATCCTTATAGAGTTTGTTTAGTAAATATTTTTGTAGTCTAATTTTAAATTTATATCTTACAATTTTCTAAAATCGCCAGCTTCATTTACATTACGCATTAAGATACTGTAATTGTTCATTCTTCACAAACAGTATCTAAAAAAATGCTTGAGACTCTAAAATAGTACATATTTTTAGACAACAAACTATATTACTAATTTTTAAAAATGCCTTAAAATCGATTCTCGTGCGTCGTTATTTTTGCACTTTTGGGACATTTTTCTAATATAATAAATTTACTATATAGATATGAATTTTTCATAGCAAAATTACAAAAATTATCAACGTACCAGGATAAACGATTATTTTAGACAACAAGTTATATTGCTTTAAAATTAAAATGGCTTAAAATCGATTTTCAGAGGTCAATAAATTTGAATATTTTGATGATATTCAGTATTTACAAGAATTATAGAAATTATAATAATATAAAATAATTATGACAAAATTTATAAAAATAATAAATTCATAAATTCAAATAAATCAATTTTTAAGTTTAAATGAATAATTTTACAAATATCAAAATTAAATTGCTTAAAAATAATTTTAGAGCTTTTTAATTATAATTTAATTTGTAGTTAAATAAAATTTTTATAAATTATATAAAAATTTATTAATATACAAATGTTCGGTTTTTAAAATTATTAACCAAACATTTTAAAATTAAATTTAAAATTTGATTTTCTGATTTAAGTTCTTATATTATAAATTTTATTTTATATTTACTTTTTTATAAATTTTATTATATTTATAATTACTTTTTACTGAAATAATTTTGTGTGCGTTTTCGTAGATTATTAATTATCTGTTTTTTTATTTTGTATCCATAACCTTAAAATTCTGCCTTCTTCCCCCACTCCATTTAATTTTATAAAAATTATAAATTTGCTAAAGGATTGCTCTCTACAGCATTTCTAATTTGTTCATTATCTACATGAGTATAAATTTCTGTTGTTGATATGCTTTCATGTCCTAAAAGTTCTTGCAATGCTCTTATATCAACATTTCCATACTTATACATAAGTGTTGCTGCAGTATGTCTTAATTTATGTACTGAATATTTATCAGCTTTTTCTATTCCTGTAAGCTTTAATTCTTGTTTAACTATGTATTGTACTGTTCTTCTACTAATACGTTTTTTTTGCTCACTTAAGAATAATGCATCTCGTGAATTAAATTTAACAGCATCTCGTGGACGAACTTCTAAATATGATTTTATTGCTTTAACACAAGCGTTATTTAAGTATATTGTACGTTCTTTGTTTCCCTTACCTATTACATTAAGTTTATTATTTTCGAAATCTATATCACTCATATTAATATTAACTAATTCAGATAAACGTATGCCACAATTTAAAAGAATAGTTATCATTGCAAAATTTCTTTCAGAATTATTATGATTACCATGTCCAATATTATTTATAGGATTAGAAACTGTTTCTAAAAGTTCTTTGCTTTGCTCTAAAGTTAGATATTTAGGAAGTCGTTTTCCTAATTTTGGCGTTTCTAAATCTTGAGCTGGATTTGATGGTATTTTTTTTGTTTTATTACACATATATTTAAAAAATACTCTAATACTTGCTGTTTTTCTAGCTAATGTTGTGGGTTTACTAGAATAACACGCTTTTAAATATGCTAAAAATGAATGTATATCTTGTAATGTAATTTTCTTTAAAGTTTCTAAATCAAAATCATTTATTTTTATTGTTTTTATAAATTCTTCATCATCTACATCTGTTTGTTTAAACTTAAATTTTATATATTTTAAAAAATGTGCAATATCATAGTTATATTCTTTTATTGTATTTTCTGATTTATTTAAAATTGTTGAACTATATGCTAAAAAGTCATTTAAAAATTCTGGATTTTCTTCAGGATTTATCATTTTTCACAACCTTCTCATTTCTAAATTATTTTTATATGAAACTATACTATAAAATATTAATTGATCATTTATTGTAAGTATAGTTAAATTAATTATTGTAAAATATTCTATTTAAAAAAATTATATATATATTTTTTTATTTTTACAATAGAATTATAAAATTTTGCGCAAAGTTATTCTGTTATTATCTATATAAATTATTATTTATTAATCTGACAGTCACTCATTTTACATTCTTCTTTATATCTATTTTGAAATTTAAGTAAAATTTTTTCAACTGTCCCTAAATTTCAATACATAACTTACTAAACTTTACTTCATCTTTTTTTCTTTTACAATATCTTTTATATCTAATTCTCCTGCTCGTGTAATAGAATTATAGCCATATTTAAGTTTTAAGCTATCTAATACAGTATCTAATTTATCTTGTTTTAAATCATTTGCAAATATTGATAATTGAACTTCATCTTTATTTTCTAAATTATCTACTCTAACTCCTATAAGTCTTATTGATTCATTTTTATACATTTCTAAAACTATTTGTTTTGCTGTTTCAATTATTTCTTTTGTTGAAGATGTAGAAAATTTTAGTGCTTTTTGATGTGAATAATCTACAAAATCTTTTGTTCTTAATTGAACATTTACTGTATTTGCAACTAAATTATATTTTCTTAATCTATATGAAACTTGTTCGCACAAGGCTATTACAATTTTATAAATATCATCTATATTTTTTACATCTTGTGGTAGTGTAACGGAATTTCCTATGCTTTTAGGAAGTTCTACTTTTGAATTCACTTCATCTTCATCTATACCATTTGCATAATTCCACATTAAATTTCCATGTTTTCCAAATCTTTTTATTAAAAACTCTTTATCTGTTTTTGCTAAATCACCAATAGTCTTTATTCTTAAATTATGCAGTTTTGGTACTGTTTTCTTTCCTATCATAAATAACTCTGAAACAGGCAGTGGCCACATTTTATCCTCGATTTCATATTCATATAGTGTATGTACTTTATTTGGTTTTTCAAAATCTGATGCCATTTTGGCTAAAAGTTTATTACTAGATACTCCAACATTTACTGTAAAACCTAACTCGTTTTCTACTCTTGAATTTATTTCTTTTGCTATATCTATTAACTTTCTACCTTGCAAAAAATTTGTTAAATCTAAAAAACATTCATCTATACTAAACCTTTCGATTTTATCTGTATATTCTAAAAATAAGTTGTATAAAGCATTTGAATATTTTTTAAAGACTTCAAAATCTCCTGAATAAACTTCTAATTTATTACATTTTTTTCTTGCAAAATAAATAGGTTCACCTGTTATGATACCAAATTTCTTAGCTATTTGACTTTTTGCTAAAACTATTCCTGAACGTCTTTCTTCGTCTCCACCTATTATAGATGGAATTGTTCTAATATCAATAGGATGTCCTTTTTTTAGCATATCAATGGCTGTCCATGATAAAAAAGCATTATTAACATCTACATGTAAAATTTGTCTTTCCATTTTTTCCCCTTTAACAAATTTTTAATATTATATAACAATGAACACTTATTACTATATAAAAATGGTAGAATATCGAACATAGGTTCTTATAACGATATTCTACCATGATATTTTTTTACTGTCAATATATTTACGAAAAAATGTTTGCTACTTATCTATGCGTGTTTCTTCTGATACTCGTGGTGATACTACTTTACTTAAACTATTAACTAAAGTTTCTACCTTTGATCTATATGTATATCTTTCGTCAAAAGTAAGTTCTCCTAATTCTTCATATTCTGTATCTGCTTTATCTTGTAGCTCTTTAATAGTTCCATTATTTTTTATTATTTTTGTATTTTTTCCAGTAGGTGGTATTATAAAATTTAAAGCATATGGAAGATCATATATTTTTAATTCATTCAAGGTTAAGTCATCTCTTTTTTTAAGTCCATCTCTTCTTGTTAAATAATTTCTTTCTATTGTATAAACATTATCAAGTCGTGAAAATATTTTTTTATGATATGGTAATGCCCAATCATCAATAGCTATAACTTTCTTTCCATCTCTTTTAAATTCTTCAATTTGTTTATTTAATTCTTTTTCTACTAATTTACTTCTTAAATTCATAAGAATTTTAAATAGAAATTTATTTTTATAGAAAAGATTTTTCCATCTTGATTTTAATTTTGGATTTGCTTTAGTTGTTGGAGTTGTATTATTTTCTTTTTTCTGCAAAAATAACTTAAAATATTTTCTTTTTATATTTCCTACTAAATTATCAACATGTATAACTCCAACATTTTTTCTTTTGTCTAAATGTTCTGTAAAAGTTGTTTTACCTGAGCCAGCATTTCCCATAATTCCAATTAATTTCATTAAGTATCTCCTTTTTCTAACTCTAATAATAATTTTTTCATTTCTAATCCTAATGCATATCCAACTAATTCTCCATTTGCTCCAATTACTCTATGACATGGTATTATGATTGGAATCGGATTTTTATTATTTGCCATTCCAACTGCTCTTGAAGCCTTTGGATTTTTTATTGTTTCAGCAATTTGTTTATAACTTTTGGTTTCTCCATATGGTATTTCTTCAAGTGCCTTCCAAACTTTCTTCATAAACTCTGTTCCACTTGGATTTAAAGATAATTCAAATTTTTTTCTTTTTCCTTCAAAATATTCGTCTAATTGTTTAGTAGTTTGATTTAATAACTCAGTATCTTTTAATTCAAATTCTCCAAAATTATCTTTTTCATCAAAAGATAATCGTATTATTTTATTATCCTCTTCAATGATCTTTACTCTTTTAAATGGTGTATCATAATATTTTATATATTTCATATTTATTCTTTATTATTATTTTCTTTTAAATTACTTGTTCCTATAAAATCATCTATTATATTAGTAAAAATAGTTAAATAAGATATAGAAAGCAAAAATCCTCCTAAAACATCACTTGTATAATGTACGCCTAAATATATTCTACTTAGCCCTATTGCTACAATCAATAAAGCAAGTAATATTATTAAAGTAATTTTTAAACTTTTATTTTGTACCTTTTTATATATTAAATAAATTAAAAATCCATAAAATGCTGTACTTGCCATAGAATGTCCTGAAGGAAAACTATAACCTGATTCATAAATTAATCTAAGTTCATTTGGTCTTGGCCTTTGTATAATATATTTTAATGTTTGATTTAAAGCTCCAACAAAAAATAAATTTAGATATATACAGATTCCTATTCTTAAATTTTTTATAGTAATAAATAGTATAGTAGCAAATGATATTAAAGCAATTACACCTCCTAGTTGTGTAATACATTTAGCTATTGGTGTAGCAAAATCTGAAATAAAATAAGTTGATATAAATTGATACCCAATAATATCTCTTTTCATTATTTCTTTTCTAAAAACATGTCTAGTAATATCTAAAAATAAAACTAAGCAAATAAATACTATTATCCATTTTAAATTTTTCTTAAAAAACTTTTTTGTTTTCTCTATATCCATAAAATTTTTCCTTATTTTATTATTATTATTATTATACAAACTATAAATTTATTATTTAAGTCTTATTATAGAATGTACAATATTTTCCTCTTCATTTTTAATTGTTACATAATGATAATCTTCTAACTTTGAATATATAGCTTTTACTGTCTCTCCAAGCTTTATTTCTTTTTTATAAATTATCTCAAAATTATTTGGCTCTCCTATACTTGTTGGTAAAACTTCCTTTGCAATATCCATAAAATACACATTATGCAAATGATTGTTAATGTCAATCATATTTTTAGTTATTTTATAATCTATCTTATTTATAAATGTTTCTGGTTCATTAAATTTTGGCAAATCTTTTTCTTCAAATACAGCCTCATTTTCTGGTTCATACTTATTAGAAATTTCATCTGATATTTTAATCAATCTATCTTTTTCTATATCTACAAATACCCATTTTGAAGTTGCAATTGCTATAAGTTCATTATGTTGATTAAAAATTTTAAAATCACGAAAAGCATAGAACTTTTCTATTAATCTTGACCATGTTATTACTTTTAAAGAATCATTAAATTTTGGTCTTTTTTTTATTTCAATCTTCCAAGATAATAATATCCATGTTCTTTTTATAGTATCCATATTAGTAACACCATATCCAGCAATTTCAGAATGCATACAAGCAGTATCTTCCAAATAAGATAATAAACTTGTATTTTTAAGCTGTTTTAAAGGTGTTATATCTCTTAATCCAACATAAAATTTATTCTCAACAAACATATATATACCTCTTTAATCAAAAATTTAAGAAACACAAAAATTATATCATAAATAAGAAAAACGAACAATATCTATAAGAACAAAAGTGGGCAATATTTAATTTGAAAAAGACAAAGTTTCACTAAATTGCCCACGTCTTTGTTCATTGTGCCAAAATTATGACATAATTACCAATGGCTTTATATTATAGGAATTGTGGAGCAATTTCCTATAATATAAAAAAACAAAGGGGTTAGCCCCCCTTGTGATCATAATAATCAAAATATTCAATTCTTAAACTCTCAATATGCTCCCATAACTCATCAATAGAATATACTTCTTTGCTTGTATATTTATTTACAATCTCTTCTGGCAGTTCTACTGAATCATCATATCCACCAAACTGATACTTAATAAAGAAATCTATTCCATTAAGCTCAAAATTCAATGTCACATACCATATTTCATTAGTGGTATAAGTAAAGTTAGCATCTTTAAAAGATCTTTCTAATTCTACTAACTTTACTGAATAATTTGGATTATCAATTTCTTCAGTATCCAGCTTAGCATTTCCAAATCCCAACAATTCCATAGTTTTCCAATCCTCAGGAACAACTACATAATACTTGCCTTCTCTAATTATGATTGGCAATCTCATATGCATATCTTCATCAGCACATGATAAATAGTTGTTATAACCTGTGCCTAAGGATCCATCTGCCTGTCCAGCATATTCAAACTTTATTGTCGGCATACCATCTTTTAGTTCAGCATACATCACATATAACTGATTTTTCTTGGTAAGCACGAATCCATCATATTGGTTTATCTTGGCAATCTTTCCTTCTAAAAATTCCTGAGAAGAAATAAAATTTCCATCTTTATAAAATGAAAATGTATTTTCTCTTTCTTCTATCACAAAGGAATATTCACCCATTCTATTACTTCCAATACTTTCGTCTTTCATATCAAATGGAAGATTTGAATCATAAGTTAATGTTGTAAATTTTGCAGAATCATCTGTAATTAAAACTTTTCCAAAATAACGTCTGTAAGTAGCATCATATCCATATATCTCAATATTACTATCTTTCTTATAAATAGAAAAGTCTGCAATAGTAAATTCACCTGTTATATAAGACTCTCTCGGATTTCTAATATATAACCACCACTCTTCATACTTATCATTGTAATAAAGTTCTATACGAATATTGTCCTCAAAAATATACTTTATACCATATTCATTTTTCTCAGCATACTCCATGTCTTTTTGAATGAAACTCGGTAATGTTTCCTGATGCCATGTAACATTTCTATCTGTAGGAGCAGACTTTACGAATAAAAGATCCCAGCTTGAAATCTCTCTTACAATCTCATCTCCACTTACTTTAAAACATGGCATATTAGATATGTGTATTACTAAAAAAAATAATATTATTATACAAGTTACAGAAATTGTATAATACACTGCTTTCGCTTTTCTGCCATTCCCATTTTCTCTTATATTCTCTTTCATAATATAATCGTTCCTCTTTTTGTGCTTTGTTTATGGGTTCCATATTCAGTTTTAGATTAATTAAATTTTGACTATTATATCACTCCTTTCTTGACGGCAAAAGCCTTTTGATGCATTTCTACATCAAAAGACTTTTTCGTCATACTCCTGATGAATTACACGCTCCACGCCAGCTGTAACATCAACTGTTCAAACCTTTCTGCAGCCAATTCTGAAATGATGTCTGACAAATCGTGTTCTTCCAATTTCTTGACAATGTTTCCAGCAGAACATGCCATAAGATACTTAAGAGTGTCTTCATCTGCTGGTATGATTGAGTGGGCATCCAGAATCGTTCTTTTAACTACATCAGGACTTTTTACTTCAAAAATCTTGCACCCAACAGCAAATCCAAAAACATTATCTCCCAGTTCCATAAGAGTTGTATCAATATCTTCTACTATCCTATCTTCCACTGGGTTATATCCACCTCTCAACTTTTCTTCCATCGTCCATAACTGCGTAAGAAGCCATTTCTGGTCTTTCACAAACTTAATCGGAAATCTACTTGCCTCAAAGTTTTTTAAAATCTGTCTTGCATGTCTAAAATACTGAGGCGCCCATATTTCTTCGACAAATTTTTCAATTCCCTCATTCTTCTCACTTGGACACTTTCCCATGGCAGAAGCAGCATTTTCATCAGAGTATACATCCGGTACAGGAAGTTCTAACCGAACATTGACTCCGTGAGATAAAACGCTGTCTTTAATTATTATCCTGTTCTTCCCCATAGTCTTTCACTCACCTTTCTTTTTTAAAAGTTTACTATTTAGTTGTAACTAATTGCTAAAAGTTCTAAGCAATGCCTATATTATAGCACTTTACATAATGCAAGTCAACAATTCTATGATTTACACTGATATCTATAAAAATTATTTTAAAATATATTTATAAAATATAACCTCAGTCTACATAATTTCATAAAATATATTATTATGAATATTTACTTATATTATATAAAAAAGTAAAAATGACAGTATAAAATAAATATCTAAAAACTCAATTTTGCTTTAGGTATCTAATATAAGTTTTTTGTTCTTTTTAGAAAGGAGGTTATTATTGCTTTGAACTTAGAAGGAAAGAAAATTGGATTTGCATTTACTGGCTCTTTTTGTACTTTTAAAAAAACTATTGAACAAATTGAAAACTTAAAAAAAATTCAAGGATTAGAAATTACACCTATTATGAGTTTTAATAGTTATAATTTAGATACTAAATTTGGAAAAGCAGAAAATTTTATAAAGCAAATTGAAGAAATTACTAACAATAAAATAATTCATACTATACCAGATGCAGAACCAATTGGACCTAAAAAAATGTTTGATATACTAATAGTTGCTCCCTGCTCTGGAAATACCATTGCAAAACTTGCAAATGATATAATAGATACACCTGTTGCTATGGCAGTAAAATCACATCTTAGAAATGATAGACCTGTTGTAATAGCTATTTCAACTAATAATGCTTTATCAGGTGCCGCTGAAAATATTGGTAAATTACTTAATAGAAAAAATTATTATTTTGTTCCATTTAAACAAGATAATCCAATAAGTAAACCTAATTCTGTTGTCTTTGATCCAACATATATCAAAAAAACTTTAGAATATGCTTTAGATAAAGAGCAAATTCAACCAATATTATTATGAATATAACTTTAAAGAGACGATTTTCAAATTTAAATCGTCTCTTTTTTGTTTATTATTGTTATTAATCCTGCTAATTCTCTTTTTTTATTATACAATGGTAAATCATATGTATTATATAAATTTTTATATGGTTAAAATATTTTATTCTGATATTAAATTTGTATAATAAGCATTATATAATTTACTATAATATCCATCCTCATTTTTCATAAGTTCACTATGACTTCCCTGCTCTATAATTTCTCCATTGCTTAATACTATAATTTTATCTACATTAATAATAGTTGATAATCTATGGGCTATAAAAATAGATGTTTTTTCTTTGGAAATTTTATCTATAGATGCCTGAATTAACTCTTCAGTCTTGGTATCTATATTTGCTGTTGCTTCATCTAAAATAAATATAGAAGGATCATGTGCAAATATTCTTGCAAAAGCTAGTAACTGTTTTTGACCTGCTGAAAAAGAGCTACCTCTTTCATATGCAATTTCATCTATTCCATTTGGTAATGAGTTTATAAAATCTTCTGCAGATGATAATCTAATTGTTTCCCAAATAGAGTTATCTGATAAATTTTCGTTTAATTCTATATTTTCTTTAATTGTTTTTGCAAATATAAATGGGTCTTGAAGAATTATTCCTATTTTCTTTCTAAGAAAATGTAAATTTATGTCTTTAATATTTATACCATCTAATAATATTTCTCCCTTTTGTATCTCATAAAATCGATTTATTAAATTTATTATTGTAGTTTTACCTGAGCCTGTTCTTCCAACTAATGCAATACTTTGACCTGGTTCTATTGTAAAGCTTACATCTTTCAAAACCCAATTTTCTTTTTCATATGCAAACCATACATTCTTAAACTCTATTTTTCCTTTTATATTTTCTAATTCATAACCTTTTTCAAAATCTTCTAAATATTCTTTATGATCTAAAATATCATATATCTTATTTATAGAAACAATTGCTTCTTGTATTGTTTCTAAATTTTCAACTATTCTTTGAATTGGCTCAAATATTTGTTTTAAATATGTAATAAATATATAAATAACACCTATATCTAAATTAATATTAAACAAGTTTTGAGTAACGCACCAAACTATTATTGATACTCCTAAATTTTCAAATATCAGCATAAATGCAACTAATAAACCTTCTGTATAAGATGTTGGTATTCTTGATTTATAGAAATCATTGCATAATTTTGCACATTCTTTTTCTTTTTCATATTGTCTATTAAATATTTTTATTATTTTAACACCGTATATTGATTCTGCTAAAAATATATTTAATTTTGTTTTTGCTTTTTTAGAATATTCTTGTATGCTTCTTGCAAATTTATTTATTATAACTGATGTTAATATAACAAGAGGAACTATTACAAAGCAAATTAGTGCTAATTTATAATCAAGAGATAACATCATAACTGCTAATGCAATAATCATAAAAATATCTTTTATAAAAGAGGTAATAACATCTTTAAAAAAGTTAGTAATATCTTCTACATCACTTGTAATTCTTACAAATAAAGTTCCTGATGGCGTTCTATCATGAAATGGTATATTTGCATATTGTACATATTTATATAATTTATTTCTTAAATTATATATTATATTTTCACCAATCATATTTGTAGTAGTACTAACTATAAAATCTAAAATATTTCCTACTAAAACAATAGCAATATAAGCACCTCCAAGTATTCCTATTGACATTACACCTTTTCGCCACAATCCATTTGATAAATAATCATCAATTGCTATTTTTATCAAATAAGGTTTTATAACCTCTCCAATATTAATAATAATAGCTAAAACTGATATTATTAAAATAGCTTTTCCTTGGGGTTTTAACATTTTATAAATTCTATTTAATGTTTTATCTTTCATTAATTTTTCCTTTCAAACCTGTTTATGCTAAAAAACTAGGTTCTGCTTTTGTAGATTGTTGTTTATAAAATTCATTGTAAATACCTTTTGTTATAATTAAATCTTCGTGTTTTCCTCTTTGGGCAATGTTTCCACCATCTAAAACTATGATTTTATCACTATATTTAACATCTGATACTTTATTGGAAATAATTATACAAGTTTTATCTTCTGACAAATCTTTTATATTTTTTATTAATGTTTCTGAGGTTCTATTATCTAAAGCTGAAAAAGTATCATCAAAAATTAGTATTCTACTATCTTTCAAAAATGCTCTTGAAATTGCAAGTCTTTGTTTTTGTCCACCTGATAAGTCTCCTCCACGTTCTCCTATTACTGTGTTAATTCCTTCTGGCATTCTTGCTATATCTTCATATACAACTGCTTTTTTTGTACTTTCATTTATTTCATCTTCTTTATAATCTTCTTTAAATAAACTTACATTATCTTTTAGGCTTGTAGAAAATAAAAAGTTATCTTGTGTTATATAACAAATATTATTTCTTAATACCTCAAGTGGTATATCATTTATATCTTTTCCATCTATAAATATTTTTCCATTTGGAACAGTATATAATCTTATAAGCAAGTTCATTAAAGTGGTTTTACCACTTCCTATTGTTCCTATTATTCCTATTGTTTCACCCTTTTTAATGTCTATATTTATATCTTCTAAAGCTCTGTCTAATATTCCTGGGTAGCTAAAATTTAAGTCTTTAATTAAAATATTACCTTCCAATTTTTCTGATACTTGAATGTTTTTTTCATTAATTTTTTCTGTATCTAAATCATAAATTTTTTCTAATCTTCTATAAGAAATTTGTGCCCTTTTAAATCTTGATATTAATTGTGGAAGCCAAGTGATTGGACCAACAAAAAGAACTATATATCCATTAAAAGTAACTAAATCTCCAATTGTCATTTTTCCATCTATTACTAATTTTGAACCAAATAGTAAAGATATTGCATAACAACTTCCAAAACATATATTTAAAGATAATGTTAATAAACTAGAAAAAACATCAACTGTATTATCACTTTGATAAACTCTTTTGTTTTTTCTAATGAATTCTTTTAATTGATCTCTTTCACAAGAATATGCTTTTGTTGTTCTTATACTATCTGTACTTTCTTGTATATATTCAGACATTTGTGTAAACATCTCTTGTGACTTTTTAAAACTTTTTTCTACATATTTTTTTATTACTGTAACTAAATATGCACCTATAATAATAGGTATCATAACAGCAACTGTTAGATGTAAATTTACATTTTTAGCCATTTGAAATGCTGCAATAATAAATGTAAAAACAATTCTTGCTCCATGAGAAAGTATCCTATATACTGTTGATCTTATCTCATTTACATCTTTTACAAAATATGACATAATTTCGCCATTTTTAATATTTTGTATATCTTTTTGTTTTAATTTTAAGAATCTTTTAAATAAATTTATTTTTAAATCTCTTTCAAAACCTCTCGAAATATTTGTTTCAAAATATTTCCAAATAACTCTTACAATCAACAAAATAATACATATTCCAATTAAGTAATATGTACTATTTAAAATTTTTTGTTTATTAATTTGTAAATCATATAACATATCTACAATTTGACCAATAATTTTTGGTGGATATGTTAACAAATATATATTAATTCCTATAAATGTAATTTGTAATAGTATTCTTAATTTATACTTCTTTAGTATATCTATTATAACCTTTTTCATAACTAGTTCTTCCTATGTGTTTTATTTATTATTAATACCATTTTGTTTTTCTATTTCATTATATAATGAGTCTAAATTAAATCCTAATACTTGATTATTATGTATTTGATTTTGTTCAATTCTTTTTTGAATATTCATAAGTTCTATTTCGTCTTTAAATCCCATATCATCAAATCTAAAATCCATTTTAGGTTACCTCCATACTTCATTTTTTGCATTATATTATATTCTTTATTTTATTACAATAGAATTTTTAGAAAAAACAACATTTTTTAAATTTATTCATTGATATACAAGCATCTACACCTATTTTATATAGTGCTAAATAAAAAACAAGTAGCAATTTAAAGTTAATAATTGCTACTTGTTTATAAAATTTCTATTTTCTCTTTCTTCTATAATTCCATACTACAACTCCTGTAAAAATTATTAAAATAGGAACTATAAATATAATTGTAACAACAACTCTATTTTCTAATGATGTTGGTGCATAAGTTGCTGTTGACATATCTTTTCTAATTGTTAAACTATTATCCTTTTCTCCTAAATAAGACATTGAATTAATTGCAAAATCTGAGTTACAACCTAAATAGGATAATGGATATGATGTACTTAATGCAGATATTTTTTGATCTGACATAAAACTTGCTGAAGCAAGAACTATTAATTTTGATGTTACATTGCTTGTGGTACCATCTTCATTTGTTTTAGTTATTGTTTTTGTAAGTGCTGAACCTATCTCTGCACTTCCTATCTCTGCTGTTTCAGCTATAGATGACGAAGACATATTAGATAAATCTGTAATAAATGCTGATTGTTCTGAAGATGATATTAATGTTTCTTTTTCTACTCCTAAATTCTTTAAAGTATTTTCATCTTTAAATTCCAATTTCGCTGAAAATGCAAGCCACACACGTTGTTTGCTATCTGTATATATATCAGAAGTTATTTCATGACTGCTAGATACTTCTGGCATAAATACATATGGAGAATTTGCTACTGCTTGATCTTCTGCATATTCAAATATGCATCCATTTTTTACAGAAACACCATATTCATCTAATACTGATTGGAGATTTGGAAGTGATAGGTCTTGTGATATTACATCCATTGCAAAATAGATATTTCCACCCTTATTTATATAATCTTTTATTGCTTGAACTTCTGTTTCAAGAAAATCTGATGCTGGTGACATTATTGCTAAAATATTACAATCTTCTGGTATTACTCCTTTAGTTGCAATATTTAAAGTATCCATTTCAAAAGCTTCATTTTTTAGAAGTGTTGTAAAGTTCATCATATTAGACATTGTATATTCATTATGACCTTCTACAAAATATATCTTAGGTTTATTTTCTTCTGTTAATGCAAGTATTGAATTAGTTATAGTTTGTTCTGTTATATCAACTGTTTGACCTGTTACATAATTATATGATGATAAATCATATGCTGCATCAATAACTTTTTCAGAGTCACCTGATTTAAAGATAATTACATAATATCCCTCTTGTAAATCATAATCTTGTATCATTTGATAATTCGTTTCTTCTGTTAATATTTCATATTTTATTTTATCATTTGTTTGATTATATTGTTTTATAAAATCTATTAAAGAAGATTTTTCTTCAAATCCATATACATATATTGTTACATCTTGATCCACTTTTTCTATAACTTTTTTTGATGCATCAGATAAAGTATAAAGTTTATTTGCTGTAACGTCAAATTCTGGTAAATCTAAACTTTTAACAAATAAATTAATTGCAATATATGCTGCTATAAGAATGGCTACTATTAAGAATGTTTTTGAACCATTTATTAACCATCTTTTTCTGATTGTAAGTGAAACTTTTTCACCAAATTTTGTTTTATTTTCATTTTTTTCCATCATCTTCCCTCCTTTACTTTACACTTTTTCTTCTTTGTAACACTATTATTGTAAGTAAAATAAATAATGTTGCAAATGAAACTAATGTAACTATTTCAGGAATTGAGATTAATCCTGCTGGGAATTTATCAAAACTATATAAAAGCGAAAACATTTGTGGTATATCAATTATATATGGTATAAGCATCATTGCTACAAATACAACAATAGAAATTACTGCTGCAATTACTTGACTTTCTGTAATACTTGATGCAAACATACCAAATGATATATAAGCAAGTCCTAATAAGAAAAATCCAAATAAAGTACTAAGTGCAACTAAAAATGATGGTTCTCCAAAATATTTTAAGATAAAGAAATACATAAATGTAAGAATCTCTGTAATTAGTAATACTATTGCAGCAGCAATAAATTTTCCAAAAACAATTGATGTTATACTTCTTGGAGAAGTTAATAATAATTGTTCTGTTCCATTTTTTCTTTCTTCTGAAAACATTTTCATTGTTAAAATAGGTATTAGCATTGTTAATATTGTAGTTCCATCATATCTAAATAAATATTCAAATTGTATACTTTGTGAGAAAAATATACTTCCTAAAAATAATACACTGAATATTAATAAAAATAATCCTATAAAAACATATCCTATTGGAGATAGTAGATAGCTTTTTAATTCTTTTTTAATTATTGAAATCATTATTCTTTATCTCCTTTCTTTTCTATTTTTTTAGCTTTTTTACGTTCCTTCTCTTCTTTTTTAGCTTGCTTTCTATTTTCTTTTTTCTCTTTATTTTCCTTTTCTTCTTCTCTTAAAATTTCAATTTCTTTTTCATATTGCATTTTCTTTAATTCTTTTTGACTATATTCTGGTCTTTTTTCTACAAGCTTTATAAATGCATCTTCTAAAGAATTTTCTGATTCTTTCATTTCTAATATTATTATATTTTCTTTTGCACATATTGAAAATATTTTTTTTCTAATATCTGTTTTTGAAGAAGTTTCTATTATATATTCTTTACTTTGATCTTCATTTTCTTTAACTAATTCTATAGATTTTATATCTTTAATTTCATCTTTAATTTTTAAAAATTTATTATTTATATCATCAACTATTATATTTAATGTAAAACTTTCTTTTGTATCTTTTTCTAGGTTCTCAGGAGTATCTACAGCTACAATTTCACCTTTATCAATAATTATTACTTTTTCGCAAAGTTGACTTACTTCTGATAAGATATGTGAACTAATTAATACTGTATGATCTTTTCTAAAAGATTTTATTAATTCTCTTATTTCTATAACTTGTTTTGGATCTAATCCTACTGTAGGTTCATCCAAAATTAATATTTTTGGATTTCCAACTATTGCTCCTGCAAGACTTACTCTTTGTTTATATCCTCTTGATAAATTTTTAGTTAAATTATTTTGTACTTTTTCAAGACCTGTTTTTTCAATAGCTACTTTAACAGCTTCTTTTCTTTCTTTTCTTGATAGTAATTTTAATTCTGCCATATAAGTTACAAATTCTTTAACTGTTAAATCAGAATATAATGGAGTTCCTTCTGGCATATATCCTATTTGCTCTTTAACTTTTTTAGGCTTTTTATCAATATCATACCCTCCTACAATTATACTTCCATCAGTAGGCTCTATAAAACCTGTAATCATATTCATAGTTGTAGATTTTCCTGCACCATTACGTCCTAAAAAACCAACTATTTCACCATCTTTGACTTCGAAATTAATATTTCTAACTGCATAGAAATTACCATATTTTTTAGTAACATTTTTTACCTCTATCAAAGTCTTTTCCTCCTTTATTTTAATTTATTTGAATTTTATATTTATAATCTTAAAATAACATTAAAATATGTCCTTTTACGGACATTTATTAATAAATATTTCTATCTTCTTATTGATAACTACTTTTTCTACTAATAAAATTTATGTTCAAAATATTTATATTTTAGCTATTAGTGCTTTTATTTTTATACCTTCTTCTGAAAACATTTTTTCATGCTCTGTTACTATATTTTCTTCAAATATTGATTCTTTATGTAAATCATATGTTTTATTTATTATAGTAAATCCCTCTTGTACAAAATATTCTAAACTTGCTTCAAATAATTCATCAGAATCTGTTTTAAAATATATTTCTCCATTTCCTATTAAAAATTGCTTATATAATTCTAATTGTCTTATATGTGTTAATCTTTTTTTATTATGTTTTTTCTTAGGCCATGGATTACAAAAATTTATATAAATTCTTTCTACTTCATCAGTTTTATCAAATACATTTGAAATTTGTTCTACATTTGCTCTTATTAAATATAAATTTTCTGGATATTCAAAATTATATGCTTGCTCAATATTTCTCTTTGAAAGACCAAGCATTGCTTCTATCATATCAACTGCAATATAATTTATGTCCATATGACTTGAAGCAAGATTTGCTATAAATGATCCTTTACCACATCCAAGTTCTATATGAAGAGGATTTTCTTTTAAAAATTTACTTTTCCATTTTCCTTTAAATTCTTCTGGTTTATCTATATAAAATTTAGAATTATCTAGTTCTTCTTTTGCCCATTTTTTTCTTCTAATTCTCATTTTTAACCTCTTTTTTATTTTAATTAAAAATACATTCTTTTATAAAACTATATTTATAACCAATCTAAATAGCTTTAAATTACTTATCTAATTTATATAACTATTTTATTTATGTTATTTAATTTATTATAAATTTAATGCTTTTTATAAGTATCTGTATATAATTTATCTCTTTTGACTATTTCTCCATCTTTTTTATAAGCCCTATAAGATTCTACTACTAAAGATGTTGCTGTTGATTTTATAGTTCTTGACTCTATAGAAAGTTCATATTCATCGTCTGTTTTCAATCCATAAATTGATACTGTTGCAATTCCACCACTAACAGATGTTTCAATTTTTATAGGATAATCTCTTCTATTTTTAAATTTAAAATCAGTTGATCCCCATACAACTGTTGCATCTTTTCCAGCATCAGCATATGAAGGTACAAACATGTGATTTCTTCTTTCTTCAATTTCCATATTTGCAGCAATAGCAGCATTATATAAAGTTGTTGATATTTGACAAATTCCTCCACCAAGTCCGTCTGTTACACCTCCATCTTGGTATATTGCTGCATTTTTATAACCTGCTGCTATTGTTCTTTTTCCTACTACTTTATTATAAGAAAAAATTTCTCCTGGCATTATTACAGTACCATCTATTTTACCAGCAGCTAATTTCAAATTTGTTGTTCTATCTACATTACTCGCTACATATTTAGTTGAAAAAGTAGCAATCAAGTCTGGAAAAGCTTCTTTTCCCAAATCATTTACTGTAACATTTGCAGTTGTATAATCTAAACCTATTATATATTCTTCTGCTTCTGGCTCTTCATCTATCATTTTTTTTACTTTATCAATATCAAAATCAATACCAGTAACATCTGCAAAAACAGCATATGGTTCTGTTGTAAAATATGCATCCTCTACTTCTCTATATACTTCATCATGAATTTGCTCAATGTCTATAGGATCTGGATATTGTATATATGTTGGTATGTTTAAATAACTTTTTGAATAACTTATATCTTGAATTGCTGATACTATCATTTCTTTTAAATTATCAAATTCAATACCTACACCATTTACTCCATTTGTTATTATAAGCTCTTCATCTTCAATATAATATGATGGATGTTCTAATTTATCTGGTAAAAAAGCTTCAATATTTTCTAGATATTTAGTTAAAGCATCATCATTATATGTAAGTATTGGTTCTATATTAATATTGGACATTAAAACACTTATATATTCTTGTACATCTTGAAAAAAATTACCATTTTTTGCTATCTTAAAGGCAAAATCCACAGAAGCTTCAATATCAAATTTAGCTTCTATTTGTTCAACTTCTACATAATAATTATAGTTTTTATATGTAAGTTCAATGTGATCATTCATTTGATTTTTAAGTTCATTTTCTACAAGCTCTATGGCTTCATCTCTTTTTAATCCTGATACGTTTATACCTTTTATATAAACACCTGATTGTATTGTATCACTATTTTGTTGATTATAGTAAAACATCATTCCACTTGCTACAACAATTCCTATTACAACAGCAACTAGTATTGTAAAAACTAATAATATATTATCATGTCTAAACATTTTTAATACTTTTTTTGTATTCCCTTTAAATATTTCAAAATCTGGCATATCTATTCCTCAAATTTTCTTACAAATTCTTTATTTAGTATGAAAACTCTTTGTATTTTCATACTAAATAAATGCTTTACAAATACTTTCACCCAATTTTACTTTGTAAAATTAGCACATAGAACAAATATGAAAAATCTTTGATTTTTCATATTTGTTCTTATTATATTTAAAAAACAAGTATAAATCAATATATTTTATTAATTTTATTTATATATAAAACTTTTATTTTATATGCCATTTATAGCATATTTAATTGATTTACTATATTATCCATGATATAATTTGCACAATAATCGTTTAAGGGGGTAACAGTACAATGATTAGATTTCTTATTCTTTCATTGGTCCCACTAATTGGGACAGCTATTGGGTCAACATTAGGTATCTTTAATAACTTCAATAATAAGTTCGAAGATCAAGAAGAAGTTTTAGTGGCTGTTGCTACTGGAATTCTTGCTTCTATCTCACTGAACCTATTTGTAGAAGCATTTGAGAGCCTAAAAAATCCTAGCTTATTCATTGGAATATTAATTGGCTTCCTATTTATACTTCTGATGAATCATTTTGCTCGGAAAAATGAAAAAGCTAACATAAATTCAAAGCTCTTTTGGGCAATGTTAATTCATAATATTCCTGAAGGAATTATTATTGGAATAGCATTAGCCAACAGAACTATTGTGGAAAGCTTTACATTAATTTTGAGTATCTCTCTCCAAAACATTCCAGATGGATTAGTAGTATCAATGCCTCTGGTTAATGTTAAAGGAAAAAAATCGGCTCTTTTGTATGGAGTATTTTCAGGGGTTGTTGAGCCGATTGCTGCAATAATTGTAGTATTTACAGCTGCACACACAAAAAATGTTATAAGATTTGAACCTTTACTTACAGGTTTCTCACTTGCTACCGTATTAATGATAACTATTGAGTTATTAAAAGATTGCAAGAAAAAACATGGTGTTGTAACTATCTCAGCAGTACTTACAACAATTTTTAACATGGCTTTTAACAGGATTCTTGGATAAACAGGAAAGTGGCGAATGCCACTTTTTCTGTTATTTTAATATATATTTTTTTATAAAAAAATCCTCTAAATTTTACTTAGAGGATTCTTATATCATTATTTTAATTTTTCTTCTACGACTGCATGATCACTGTCATCACTTTCATCTTTTGTTACTATAAATCCAGTTGCTATTGGTCTTGTTTTGTGTGCTCCTGTACTATCAATTGGGTCATTTACTATTGTATTACCTACAACTAAAACACTTGATGTTCCACCATCTAAGTTTGCTGCATTATATGCTCCATAATCTACCATAATATCAATTAAATCTTTAATACTAGCACCTACTTTAGTACCTTTTCTTCCATTAAGTACAAGGAATAATACTATACCATCTTTTCTTTGAGCTATAACTGTTCTTGGTGCTTGTCCCCAACCACCATTTCCTTTTACTTCTACTGGCTTTCCATTTACTATTAAAAATGGACCAAATGTTACAGCATCTCTAATTCCTTTTTTCTTAGCCTCAGCTACTGTCATTTTTTCTACTACTAATTTATTATCTTCAGTAAATCCTATTACTCCACCTGTTCCTTTATAACTTTCTGTTGTAACATATTCACCATCACATACTGTAATTCCTAAAGGTGAACCACCTGTACTATTAAATCCAGGATCATTAAATCCACCACCATTAATAGCTATTAATGCATCATTATTTTCAGCCATTCTTGTTAAATATTGTCCTTTTACTCCTAAACCGTCTGTTACAACTGTTTTTATTCTTGAAGCATCATATACTGCTACTAAATAACCATCATATGTTTTTCCAGAAATTTCTATTATTTTATAATCATTATTATTGGGGTCTCTTTCTAAAATTGCTCTTTCATATTCATTTTTATATTCTGTTACATTATTTGAAGAAAAAGTTATTGCATCTAAATCTGTTTCCTCTTCTATTTCAACTACTTTATTTTTATCTAATATGTAATTAATTGTATCTTCATCATAAAACCATGTTGCAAAATATTGATGTGTCATTGTTGTCATCGCTGTAGTTACAAGCCATTCTCTGAATCCAATAGCTGGTCCATATAACAAGAATAATACTATTATTATTCCAGCACTTCCTAATGAAAATAATACTGCAAATATAGTTTCTACTATACTTCCTTTTTTCTTTTTATTTTTTCTTCCTTTATTATTTTCTACATTTTTTTGACTTCTTCTTGATGTTGACTTTCCTTCTTCTTCTAATCTTGCTCTTCTAGGCTTTCTTGTTACTTTCTCTTCTTTATCTATTGTACTGTTTCCCATTTTCTATCCTCTCTTTGTTTTTCATGTATAAAATTAATAGTTATATTTTATATTAAAAATGCCTATTTGTCTATACAAATTTATATAAAATTTGACATCATTCTACCATCAATTTGCTTGTATTCTTACTATAGCTGTATTTTATCGGTAGTATAATTTAGATTAAAAAATTTGTCCTTTCAAACTTATAAATTGGAATTGGTTTTCTTTTATGTTTTGATAAATTATTTAGCTTTTCAATAATTTCCATTGCATTTTTCTCAGTTTTTCCAGTTTCTATATATTCTGCAATTTGATTATAAGTAACTCCCATTTTTTCTTCATCGGTTTGACCTCCAAGACCATCATTTGGAGGTTTATTTATTATTTTATCTGGTACTTTTAAATATTTTCCTATTTCTAATACTTCTTCTACAGTAAAATTTCCTATAGGATTAAAATCCGAACTATTATCTCCCCATTTTGTAGTATATCCAACCATCTGCTCACAAAGATTTCCTGTTCCAATTACTAAATATCCTAAACTTCCGAGCAATTCCATATAAACTTGTCATTCTTAAACGTGGCTTTATATTTACTTTCGCTTCTTTATTTAACTCTTTATCAATTAAGTTTAAACTTGAATTTATTTCCTCTTCTAACTCATTATATGTATTATTCAAATTAACTTCCAAAAATCGTACATCAAAAGCTTCAGCAACAATTCTTGCATCTTCCAAATCTTCTTTAATTGAATTACATGGCATAGAAACTGCTAATACTTTATCAGCACCTAGAGCTTTTGTGCTCATTGCAATAACAGTAGCAGAGTCCTTACCACCACTATTTCCAACAACTACACCTTTAGCTCCAACAGTTTCAACATATTCTTTTATCCACTTTATTGCATTTTCAGCTTCTTGTAATAACTTTTCTTTTTCTAACATAACTTCTCCTAAAACTTACCATAACTGTGCTGTTATATCTGGATTTGCTTTTTCTTGCTGTTTTTCTTTTGTAGTTGATATAATACCATTTAATTGATTTTCAAATATTGCAAGTGCATCACCTTCTTGTGATTGATAAACTCCCCATCTATTTCCAGTATTTTGATTTTGAACTATTCTATTTTGTAATCCTTGATTTTCTAATATTATATCTTCAATCTTAGATTTTGTAGTTTGAAAAAATCTTGTTTTTTTACTTTTAACTACTGGTAATTGCTCATTTCTTCTATTTTCAATTTTTTCCATAGCCAAACTATTTATATATTGATCTGTAAAAGCTCCGTTTTTTCTATCTGAAAAATTAGCTATAATAGCATCAGACATTTGTTTCATTTCTGGAGTAAGCTCTCCTGAAAATTCTGAAATAGCACATGCATGAATATCGGCTAACATATCTCTTACACTATATTTCTCTTGCTCTTGAGGTACTTCTGTTTGAAGTGCTCTTATTTTTAAATTAATATTTCTTAATCTTTCTTCTTTTAATTTATCTGCTCCAGTAATTCTTCCTAAAATCCCCACTTTTTGAGTACTAATAGCTTGTTTTTCTTGCTCATACTTTTGAATTCTAGCATTTTTAATTATTCCTTGTACTTTTAAATATAGATTTCTTTTTAAATCAGTATCTGTTTGTGAATTATACATATTAAGAATATTAGGAAAATTTTTAGTAATCTCTAAGCTATATGCTACTCCATCAGCAAGTGGAGTTAATTCTTTTGAAATTCCTGTAATATCTTCTAGAGAAATATCTTTTGAAATTTCTGTATTTACTACTTTAGCATTAACATTTCTTAGATTTTCCTTTATAGCTTCAATATTTTGACTTATACCACTGTCAGCGATATTCCTTGATAAAGAAATTCCAAGTCTAGCCGCTGTATTTTTAAAATTATGTTCTGATATTATTAATCTATTATATGCATCATTAATTGTATTTTCTAATCTAAATGTATTAACAGGAGTGGCTTCTTTCTTAAATCTAATATCTGAAATAGCACCTTGTCTTTCTTGCTCTTTTTTTAAAGCTTCTTGTCTTAATTTTTCTTCTTCCTGTATTTTTTTAGCCTCTTCTGCTTTTCTTTTTTGTTCTTCTTGAATAACCTCATAAGATTTATCAATTTCTAGTTCTTTTTGTTTACACATTCCTTTTAATAAACTTTGTAAATTTTCTTTGAACTCTCTAGTAGATTTATATAATTCAAAAGATTGATCAGCAACCTTTTTCTGATCTCGAGAAATATATTTTAAATCTTCTCTATCCCCTCTTTCACTCGCCATTTTATATTGTCGATCTAAATATTCTCTTCTGTCTTTTAAAGCATTATATTCTTTCATTTCTTTTATATTATTTGTAAATCCAGCTACTACCTTATCAAATAATCCATCTATTTCTTCTTGACTTTTTTCTTCTAATTCTGGTTTTTGCACATTAATTTTATAATAATTATATCCATTATAAGAACTTTGATGTTCAGGGGTTGAAACTTTGCAAAATGGAGCAATAATAATTTCAGCTTCATCTCTACTATTTTCATTTCTATAGTCTTCCGCATCAAGAAATGGTACTCCTTCTCCAACATTAATTCTAACTAAAGCTGCATCTCCATATTCACAAAATGTTTTTGCAATCTCTTCTTTAGTAGAAGATGATAATAAATGATCTGTTTCTTTATGCAATGATCTAACTTCTTTATTTGATGTACCTCTAATTAAATGTCCATATGGTGTTCTTCCTCTAGATTCTTTATACATTGCTGAATATACATTAACAAAATCTTGAATATATTGCTTTACATCTTCTTCAGTTTCTGGTAGACTCCATCCAGCTTTATCTAATCTTGCATAACTATATGGATCCAAGTTTCCTAAAATATTCATACTTGTATGCTGAAAGCCCAAATATCTTTCTATTGATTTTCTTTCCTCATCTGATACTCTCATATTTTGATAAGCATCTTTTAATTCCATATTTTTCTCCTTTTATTTTTCTTTATAATAGGTTATATAAATTATTATCTTCTATATAATAATAAACTTCATCAGGCGTTAAATACCTAATACTTTTTCCTCTTTTAATTTTGTCTCTAACAAAACTAGAACTTATATTGCTTCTAATATTTTCTTTTAATTTTATAAAAGAAGTTCTATTTTCAAGTAAAAATTCATCTTTATTTATTATTTCTTCCATATTATCTTCATCTCGTTCTAGAACAAGAATTTTATATGTTGATACTAACTCTTTTGCACACCACCACTTTGAAATTTCTTTCAAATTATCAGTTCCTATTGTAAAACAAATTTTATTATCTAGATATTCTTTTTGCAATAATACTAACGTTTCTATTGTATATAATTGTCTATCTTGTTTTATTTCTATATCAGAAACTAAAAAATCTTTATTTTTATCACACACTAATTTAAGCATATTATATCTATGTTCATTTTCAAGTAATCCCTTTTTCTGATATTTAGAATTTACTGGTACAAATAATACTTTTTCAATATTTTCATATTCATTTACAATCTGCTGAGCAAGTGAAAAATGTGAATTTAGTGGAGGATTAAATGAACCACCAAAAATTGCTAATAATTTCTTTTCTTCCATTTTATATCCTTAAAAATAATTAATATAATTAACTTCTTACCTATTTAATAAAATCTCTCTTAAATAAATCTATAATTTTACATTGCATGTTTTCCTCTATGATTTCCGTTTTAAAATTTGATTTTTTATTTTATCAAGAAACTTAAATACATAATCGTCTTTTAATATTATAAGCATAACAAAATAAGTAATTATTCCAACAATTACTTGAATACTTATTGTTACAATATTTATAAATTGTTCTTTATGTGTATCAAAATTCATAGAAATATTATTTATGATTTCTGATATCCAATTTATGTCTAAAATTACTTTTGCCCCCATACATAAAGCAAACATTACTAATCCTGATACTAAATACTTCCAACTTAATTTAAATAATTGTTTTACATCAAAATCTTTTCTAATATACCAAAATTGTATAATATCAACAACTAATTGTGATAGTACTGTAGCTATTGAGGCACCAATAGATTCAAAATTTGTTATCAAAATATAATTTAAAAAGAAGTTTACTATTACACCTATTGTAACTGATATAGTATATTCTTTTTGTCTTTTCGTAGGTAATAAGAACTGTGTTCCTACCACATTTGCAACTCCCATTAATATTATAATCGGACTTATAATATTAATCAAAACAATAACTTTGTCATATCCTTTTCCAAAAAATAATGGAACAAAAGCTTCAGATATACTAATTATTCCAAACATAATTGGAAATGCTAAGAAAAATACAAATTTAAAAGAAATTCTCATATACTCGTTTATTTTCTTTTTATCTCCACTTGCAAATGTACTAGCCATTCTTGGAATCATGACAACTCCAAGTGAAGTGACTATTGTAAGAAGCAAACGAATAACTTTTTGCCCTTGCTCATAATATCCTGTTTCTGCTTTATTTGATACTAAACTACCTATCATTGTTGTATCTAATATTTTATATATTTGGTTTGCTATTTGAGGAATAAATAGTAAAACAATTTGAGGTAAATGTTTTAAAACATTTATATTTTTT
Source organism: uncultured Clostridium sp. (assembly GCA_947427205.1). Classification (GTDB taxonomy): domain Bacteria; phylum Bacillota; class Clostridia; order TANB77; family CAG-508; genus Scatovivens. Next base: position 36,999 of record CANEHB010000003.1, on the reverse strand, counting down.
ACTTTAACACCTCTTAAATATTTAGGTAAATAAAGCCATAAAGATAGATTACCTATTAAATCTGCTAATGAATATATTAACGTAAATTTAGCTAAATCTTCTGAGTTTTTAACTAATATAAATACAAGTGTTACACTACAAATTCTTACTAAAACATTTCTTGTTACTGTTCTTTTAAATTCCTCCATACCTTGGAAAAACCAGCTAATATCAAATGCTGCTGCAATAAGTTCTAATAAAAGAATTTGATAATATATTTGATACTCTGCGCCACAAATAAAAAAGAAGTAATAAAAAAGACTTGCAATAGCTATAGTTATAAATCTAAATATATTTACTTCTATAAAAACTTTTTTTCGTATCTCAATATTTTCTTGAGCATAAGCTATTTCTCTTTGACCATATAATGCAACACCTAGTGATCCAAATAATATAAAATATGTAACAATAGAATAAGTATATCCGTATATTCCTATCCCTTCTGCCCCTAATACTCTTGATAAATATGGAGTTGTTATTAATGGTAATATAAGTATTAAAACTTGATATACCATATTATATATATAATTTTTTGCAATACTTTTTTTTGCTGACATAAAAATTCCTTTAAAGAACGGATTTAGGTTTTTGTTTAAGGCACCTATAAGCCTTTAATCTATTTATTTCCATTTATACTAGATATATTTATATTATTTTATATCTTATCACTAAGATATACTTTTTACAATTAATTATTCTTTACATATATTTTAAACTTATGTTACATTTTTATTTTAAATTCATCATTATAAAAATAAAATTTATAAACAAATACTATTTTATTTCTTATAAAAAGGCAGAAAGGAATTCCGCAAACACTGCTGAATTCCTTTTCCATAACTTTTTTTAATTGGAGAGTCATTGGCACAAACATATACTACTTTCTATACTGCTACTACTTTACTACCTAAACTACTACATCGCTACTGCGCATGATTACTTCCAGCGTGCTCTTCCTGTCTCTGGATCAAACCTGAATGTTGCAAAATAATCTGCGGGAGTTTCTGCTCGTTTTATAAGCAGATAACTTCCATCCAGCTTTTTCAAATACTCAGCACAATGGAGCTTTCCATTGTAATTGTATCCCATTGCAGAACCATGTGCACCTGCATCGCAGATTACCAAAATATCTCCCACTTCAATCTCCGGAAGCATCCTGTCAACTGCAAACTTATCATTGTTCTCACAGAGTGATCCTGTAACATCATACATGTGATCCTTAGGCTGGTCTTCCTTACCTAAAGGAATGATCTCATGATATGCACCATACATCGCTGGCCTCATAAGATTTGCTGCACAAGCGTCACATCCTACATATTCTTTGTGGGTGTGCTTCAAATGCAAAACCTTTGTTACAAGCTGACCAAACGGAGCAAGCATGTAACGTCCCAGCTCTGTATATATGGCAGGTTCCATACCTTCAGGTGCAAAAATTTCTTCATACACCTTCCGCACCCCATCAGAAATAGCCCATATATCATTCGGCTCTTCTTCAGGGCTGTATGCCACTCCGATACCACCTGACAAATTTATGAATGCGATATTCACATCAAGCTGATTTTTCAATTCCACAGCCAGTTCGAAAAGCACTCTTGACAGTTTCGGGTAATACTCATTTGCAAGCGTATTGCTCGCCAGAAATGCATGTAAGCCGAATTTCTTTACTCCAAGATCTTTGAGCTGCTTGAAGGCTTCAAAAATCTGTTCTCTCGTCATCCCGTATTTAGCATCTCCCGGAGTTCCCATGCAATTTTCTGACACCTTGAAATCTCCACCGGGATTAAACCTGCAACAGATTGTATCTGGTATTCCCGCATGTTCCTGCAAAAACGGAATGTGAGAAATATCATCAAGGTTGATAATTGCCCCTGCTTTTTGCGCATGAACATACTCATGTGCTGGTGTTACATTTGACGAAAACATGATTGGAGCCTCAAGGCTTTCTGCAATTGTAAGCTCTGTATCTGATGAGCAATCACAGCCACAGCCAAGTTTCACCAAAATATCTACGATATCCGGATTCGGACTTGCTTTTACAGCAAAAAATTCCCGAAATCCTTTGTTCCACGAAAACGCCTTTATAACTTCTTTGGCATTATCTATGATCCCTTTTTCATCGTAAATATAAAACGGTGAGCCTGCCTTGCTCAAGAGTTCAGCTTCCTGCTTGGTTAAAATACTATATTTTTGATTCATAAGCAATTCCTTTCTTGCCAAGCTCTCCTTTTTCAAAAATAAAGCGTTCTAATTATATCACATTTCAAGAGTTATGTAAAGTAATCATATTAAGTAAAATCATATAGCATAAGTAAACAATATATTTAATAGAAAATGTAGAACAACAAAAAAGAGTCTAAGATTTTATGTAAAAATAAAATCTCAAACTCATACTAGTTACCTACTTCCAAATTTGTAATAATAATTTTTTATATCATTTAAAACTGTTTCAAGATGAACTATATCCCCTTTATCATTTACAACAATTATATTTGGATATGTCATCATCATTTTTTCATTTGAAAAAGCGTCGCCAAAATAAATATCACTAGCTTCTTTAGCATCTATTCCATTAATATTAATATTATATTCATTTGCCACTCTAACTAAAAAATTATCTAAAGCATAACAAGTAATTAATCCATCAAAAGTCATAAATATTGTAATTAATGAAATAGCTGATTTTAATAAAATATTAGAAACTTTGTCTATTGTAAAATCTATAGCTCTATCTAAAGCAGGATTCACATATCTAATTAATATTATAGATAAAAACCCCCATAAAACTGCATAATATAAGCAAGTTCTTCCATTTATATTTAAAAAGTCATTTGAATAATCCCACCATTTGACATGGAACATCAATTCCCCAATATAACTAGCTAAATATTCTACTGTACATCCTACAATTACTCCATAAAAAAATAATTTTACATTGCTTTTCTTATATCTACTTAAAGTAATGATCATAACAATAGCAGCAATTCCATATACAATACAAAAAGGTCCATATAAAAAGCTTTGTCTACTTTCTAACATTCCTTTAGTAAAAATTGCATAAATTGTTTCTAATAAAAATCCAACTATGCTATAAATAATAAAATAAATTAAAAATTTCCAAAAAATACTCTTCTTCATAGAAGGTATTATTTACAGATATTTTCAAATTATACATTTTTTTCAAAATTTAGAAAATTATTATTTAAGTAGTATAATAAATGTTTCTAAAATGTATTTTTTATTCTAATAATATTTTCTTTAGATTTCATATAACTCAACAAAGTCGAAAATTCTGGATTAAAAATTGCTTGTGATAGAATTACATTATAATAATTTCTATTTAATTTTAATATCTCCTGATGTTGTTTCTATGTATAGTTTATTATATGGTTCTGTTCCTACAACATTTCTTCCATTTGGTAAACCTACATCACCTGAAATAGATTTTGTATCAATTGTACAATTAGATGTTTCATCTAAGTAAACTTCTACTTCTCCTGATATAGTATGTATTCTACTATCACTACTTACTAAAAATTTATTTATTTGAATATCTCCTGAGGTAGTATTTCCTTCTATCGAACCTTGTATATTATCTATTTCTACTTCCCCAGAAATAGTTTTTATCTCTACTTTTCCTTGAATATTTTTTATTTCTATATCTCCTGATGTTGTTTCAACTTCAAATTTACTAGTATTTACACTATTAGCTATAATTTCTCCTGATATACTTTTTAATTTTCCTTCTTCACAATTTAATTTATTAATAGTTGTATCTCCGGAAGTAGTATTTATATCATATTTCTTACCTTCTAAATTATTTATATTTATATCTCCAGAGACTGTAAAAATTTTTAATTCTTCAAATTTTAATAAATTTTTAAATTTTATGTCTCCACTAGCAAGTGTTATATCCATATTTTTTAATGTTATATCTTCATCAGCTTCAATAGTACTTGACGCTGCTTCTAATTTTAAATTATTTGTATAAGCCTTTGGTATGTAAATATCATATATATTTGTTGGAAGTATTGCAAAAAAATAAAACTTTTTTGTTTCTTCTATTCGTATTTTTGTACTACTTTTATCTATACTTAATTTTCTAGCATTTTCTTTAGAATTTGAATATTGAACTATTTTTATTTGTGGTTCATCAGATAAAATTAATCTTACATCTGATGAAGTAAAAATCATTTCTAAATCTTCTATATTATCAATTGATAAGTCCTCTTCTCTTACTTTACAGCTTTCACTTCTTGATACTCTTTTTATATTCCAAAACATACCTGAGTCTCTCCCATCTATTGAACTTATTAATATATTAGTAAATGAGCATGCCAGCATACTTAATATTGCTATTAAACATATTATCCAAATTTTTTTCATTTCTTTTTAATTCCTTCCTTTTTCTACTATTGATGTAATCAAATTTATATATTACTTTTTTTATTTTAATACTACGGCCTATTCACATAATTTAAATATTAAATTTACTATATTCTCTACTAAACATGCTATTATAAATATTATCCATGAGATATGCCAATTTCCAAAATGGAAACTCATTAACAAATATATAATTACTGTTATAGACCAAATTATTGAACTAATAGCTTTTTTTATTTCTTTATTTTTATCTTTTTTGCCTTTCCATTCTTTAAATTCTTCTACAATTGTATTATCATATTTATTATATTTTGGTTTAGACATAAAATAATATATTAGTAAACACGTAGGTATTCCTGCTAATGTAAAAAATGCACTTGCTGTAATAAAATCAGGCATTCCCAATTCATCTAAAATTATTGTTGAAATTAAGCTTAAAAAATATAATCCTACAGATACTGAAACTATTAGTGCTGTTTTCTTTCTATTTGCATCATATATACTACTATTTATTGGGCTTTCTCTTTCAATTTCTTGTAATAATTCATCTACATTTCCAATTTCTTGTATTACTTTATCATATGCTTCTTTTTCTGTTTTACCATCTGATATTAAGTCACTATATTTATCATTGGCATTTGATATTATTTCATCTTTTAAATCGTTTGCTCTTTTTGTATTTGGAGCATTTTCAAATAATTCATTTACATATACTCTAATTTTATCATTCATACTTTTTTAATCCTTATTAATAATATATTTAGGTTTTAAGTTTTCACCTATAAACTTATATTTTTATAATATAAAACTTTCATTATTTTTATTATACTACATCTGATTCTCTTGGCATTACAATAGCTGCTAATATATAAGCAATTATTCCTCCACCCCAAAGACAACCAAAAAATATCCATGCAAGTCTTACTAGTGTTGGATCTACATCAAAATATTCAGCTATTCCTCCACAAACACCTTCTATTTTCTTGCCTCTTTCTATTTTGTAAAGTTTCTTTCTCATAGTAACCTCCATATTAAATCAATTTATCTATTAATTCTTTTGTTAATTTCCATTCTTCTATATTCTGCTTATAAAATTCTATTCCTTGATTTGTTATAGAATAATACCTTCTTCTTGCTCCTGTATTTCCTTCTCCCCAAAAAGAGCTTATGTATCCCAGTTGTTCTAGTCTTCTAAAAGCACAATATAATGTTGCATCATTTAATTCATATTTGCCATCTGTTTTCTCTTTTATTGATTTATTTATTTCATATCCATAACTATTACCTTTCATTAAATGTGCTAAAATTATTGTCTCTGTATGTCCTCTAATTATATCTGATCTTATAGACATTTATTCACCTCCATACTTCAATATATATTATATATTTTTATACCTTATCTGTCAAGGTATATTATAAATTTTAAAGTCAGCTAAAAATATACTGACTTTAAATATAATATTTTAAACTATATCAAATTCCAATTCTACTTTAAATAAATCTCCATCAACTTGCAAATCAAATTTACCTTGTTGGATTTCAGTTAAACTCTTAGAAATTGAAATTCCAAGGCCACTTCCTTCTGTTGTTCTTGATTTATCTCCTCTAACAAATCTTTGCATTAATTCATCTGCTGAAATATTAAGTCTTTCTCTTGATATATTTTTAATAGATATTTTTACCTTTCCACCATCTCTTACTACATCTATATAGACTCTTGAATTTTCTAAAGCATATTTTGATATATTACTAAATAGATTTTCAATTACTCTATACATATATCTATTATCTGCACTTATATATACAATTCCTTCTGGAATAGCCGTTATTATTTCTAATTTTTTATCATTAAATCTATCTTCAAATTCCCCTGTTGTTTGTTTTATTAATTCTCCAATGTTTATCTTTTCTATATTTAATTTAACATTACCTGAAGAGGCTTTTGAGGCTTCTACTAAATCCTCAGTCAATTTTTTTAATCTTTGTGATTTACTATCTAAAATTTCAATATATTCTTTTATTTTAGAATTATCTATTTCCTCTTTTTTTAATAAATCTACATAGTTTATTATAGAAGTTAAAGGAGTTTTTATATCATGTGATACATTTGTTATAAGTTCTGTTTTTAGTTTTTCTGATTTAATTCCTTCTTGTATTGCGTTTTCAAATCCATTTGAAATATCATTTATATATTTTACTATGTCTTGAAATTCTGGTACAAAATCTGATGTAAATAGTTTCTTTGAATGATCTCCTTCATACATTTCTTTTAAGTGATTTTCTATTTTTTTGTAGCAATTAATTCTTTCAATAAATTTATAAACTAAATATGCTGTTATTACAAAAGCTATTCCAGCTCCCAACCCTTCAAAAAGACCTACTAGCAAAACTAAACCTATAGCATATACTACTATAAACATTATAACCTTAAGAGTTATTGATAATGAATTGCTAATTTCTGTACAGGCTTTATTTATTTGTTTTAATATTTTTTTCAAAATTTTAAAACAAAATCTACAAGTTCTACCAGTAATGCTATCTTTTATCAAAATTTTAGCTTTAATTCTTTTTATAGTTGTTACTCCTGTAAGTGCACATATTATATATGATACAAAATATCCTGTAATTAAAATACTTATCGCAAAATTATAATATTCATCATAAATAACTCTTACAAACTCTTCAGTAGCAGCCAATATACGTCCTATTATTATAAATGCAATAAAAAGGATTATTTCTATAGGAATTTTATCGAAATCATTAATATCTATTCCGTTTTTTCCCTTAGTATGTCCTATTGCAATAATTAAATATATTCCTAAAATAGCTACAATTATTGTACATACAGAAATTGCATAATACATCTGTATTTCATATGGTGCTAAATGATCTGATAGTTCTTTAAAAAATGCATCATTATTGTTTATAGTAACCTCTTCTTTATAAGAAGTATATATTTTCAAATCATTTATTGTTGCTGTATGAAAAGTTTTTACTAATCTCTCTGTATTATTTGAATCTAAAGTATTGTTACTTTCTTTATAAGGTTCTTCTATAGCCTCTAAATCTACAGTTTCTTCTATAGTTTCTGAATCTAAATCATCTGATGCATATGGATAATTAGAAGTTGTATTTTCTTCAGTTGTAATTGTATAATAAGTATTTTTAAAATCCTCAAAATATTGTATTGCTTTATTTTTTATAACATCTGAATCTGCTTCAACATTTCCATTAATTATATTAGCTTTTTTAGAATCATATCTTGTTTCAATATAATTCATAATTTTATCTATTGTATTAGTTTCTGAAGTTAGTTCAACATTTGTTATAGCTAAATTCTCATATAAAATTATGTAATAAAAATCTTTTATATTAATAAAATAACTATCATAATATTCTTGCCCAGAACAATAGCATATTTTATACTGATTATCTGTAACAGTAGTATATCTTTCATTATGATAAATTAAGTTCTCTGTTTGCTTATATAATCTTGCCATATAAATAGACAAAAAATTGTCTGATTCAAAATATTCGTGGTTGTATCTATTTTCATCAGTTAAATTACTTTTAGCAATTTCATAAAATATAGATAATAAAATTATTAGAACTAAAATAGGTATTAATATATAACTAATTACTTTTAATAACTTACTCTCTCTCATAAGTTCTCCTTTCATTTTTTAATTTAGACCAAATATAGAGTTTTTTCTAATTTCCACTCTATCAAAATATAGTTAATAAAAATTGTTTCAATCAAACTAATTATATGTAAATTAATTTAAACAAAACATCTGCCCTATGTCTAATTTATTTTCTCTATTTTATATCCTATTCCCCATATTACTTTTAAATATTTAGGTTCTTTAGGATTTATTTCTATTTTTTCTCTTATATGTCTTATATGTACAGCAATAATATTTTCTGCGCCAAAAGCCTCATCATCCCAAACATTTTGATATATTTGTTCTATTGAAAATACTATTCCTTTATTTTTTATCAAGAACTTTAATATGTTATATTCTGTAGGCGTTAGTTTCACTTGATTTCCGTCCACAGTTACCGTCTTTAAATTATCATCAATTATTAAATCACCAGTTCTATATATACTTTTACTTTCTGTTTCTTCTATTGCTCCAAGTTTTGTATACCTTCTTATTCCTGAATTAACTCTTGCAATTAATTCTAATGGATTAAAAGGTTTTGTTACATAATCATCTGCGCCAAGATTTAATCCATTTATTTTATCTTCATCTTCTGATTTTGCAGATAGCATAATAACAGGTATGCTTGTATTCATTCTTATCTCATTTAAAGTTTCAATCCCATCTTTTTTAGGCATCATAATATCTAATAGTACTAAATGTATTGTATTGCTATTCAAAACTTTTAAAGCTTCTTCTCCATCATATGCTTTTAAAACATTATACCCTTCTTTAGTTAAATATATCTCTATTGCTTTAACAATTTCTTTATCATCATCACATACTAAAATATTATACATTTTAAATCCCCCATTTTTATTTGATTATATATTAGAATTATATTTTCCTAATATTTAAAATTTTGTAAATAAATTTTTATAGTAATTAGATAAAATTCATTAATTATTATATCAGCATCATGACTATTTTTAAAGTACTTTTATTATAACAAAATTTTATTAAGAAAAAATAGAGAAAATATTAAGAATTTATTAATATGAAAAATTTATAATTAAAAATAAAAAGTATTTATATATATATTAATTATAAAAATTTAATCCCTACATAAATGTAGAGATTAATACTTATATATTTTTTCTTAATAAATATTTGTCTTCAATTTTACCTAAATCTGTATAACCTAAATTCTGTCTTACATCATCATGAAAATCACTACCACCACTCATTAGTAAATTTTTCTCTTTGCAAAAATCTTCTAAATATTTTACTTGTTCTAAACTATGTTTAGTATGTACACATTCTATTCCATCTAATATTCCTAAATCATACATTTCATTTAAAAATTCTATATTATCTATAGATCTGTATTCAAATACATGTGGTAATACTACTAATCCACCTGCATTATGAATAAGATTTGCTACTTCTGTAACTGTAGGTAATCCTTCTGTAAAATCTATGTAAAATGGGCTTAAAGGATTAGTTACAGATCCAAGCCAAAAGCTCTTTTTTCTATCTTTTCCTAATATTTCATCTAATACTTTATCATTTTCCTTATGTTTTTGCATATCAGCTTTTATAATATCGTTTGCAGGCTCTGTTAAATTTTTTATTTTTAAATCTCGACTTAATTTTATATTTAATTTTTTACATACTGCTTTAAAAAATTCTAAATGTTTTTCTTCAATCTCTATTAATTCTTTTTCTGTTCTTCTATCTATATATTTTGAGGTATTTAATATATCTACATCAAAATTATATCCTAACATATGAAAATCTTTTTGCTTATAAACAAAATCAAACTCTATTCCTGTTATTACTTTACCTGAAAAATATTCTTTAATATTTATATTTTTCAAATCTTCATATGCTCCAAGAACATTATGGTCGCAAAACGAAATAGCATTAATATTCTTATTTTCTGCCATTTTTAATATTTCTTTTACTGTATATTTTCCATCTGAATTTGTTGTATGAATATGTAAATCAATCATTTATTTCCTCTCAAATAATTAAGTTTTACTTTTATTTTAAATATTTTGAAACCTCTGAAATTATGGCATTTTTAGCTTCATCAAAACTCATATTTAAAGTAGTCGCAGCAGCTTTAATATGTCCACCACCACCAAAAGTTAAGCAAACTTCTGATACATTAACATACTCATTTGAACGAAGTGAAGCTTTAAAACCTTTTTCTTTTTCATATAAAAATATTGAAACTTCTACTCCCTCAATACTTTTTCCTATTTCAACTATACCATCATGTTCTCCTGCTTTTATATTAAGTGCCTCATCATCAGCTTTTGTTAAATATGTAAATGAAATTCTTCCATCTTCAAAAAATTCCATTCTATTCATTGCAAGTTTTTGAGCTTCAAACTTTGAATGAGTCATTGTCATCATAGCCTGTTTATAAATCTTAGATAAATTTATTCCATTTTCCAATGCTAAAGAAGCAAATTCGAAAGACTCAACTGTAACATTAGTATTTCTAAATCCATTAGTATCTGTAATTATTCCTGTTAACAAACATTCTCCTATTTCTTTAGTTATTTCAATATTTAAATATTCAAAACTAGATACTAAAATTTGTGCTGTTGCTGGTGAAACATGATTTACAATATTATAATCTGCAAACATATCATTTTTTGTATGATGATCAATTTCTACTGTTACTTTTGCTTTTTCAAAATATACTCTAGCATCAGCATTTACTCTTTTTATATTAGGACAGTCTAATACTATTGCTAGATCTGGTGATTCAAATTCTAAGTCATACTTCATATATTCTCTTCCAGGTAAATATGAAAAATTTTGAGGAAATTCATCTTTCATTACTACAAATGCATTTTTTCCCATATTTCTTAAAGCAAGCACAAAAGCTAGAGAGCTACCTATTGCGTCACCATCAGGAGCCTCATGTGCCATTATCGCTATATTTTCAGCTTTTTTTATTTCTATTAATATATCATCTAAAGTCATACTTTTATTCTCCTATCTTTGATTATAAACTATAGCTTTGAAAAGTACTTAGAAGAGATGTCACAATCAAATTATTGTACTCTTATTTATTAAAATCCTTTGTAATATCTTTTAATATTTCATCTATTCTTGAACCATATTCTAAAGATTCATCAAATTCAAATATAAGTTCTGGAGTATATCTTAAGTTAATTTTCTTAGCTATAGCACTTCTAATATAACCACTTGATTGTTTTAAAATAGTTAAATTTTCTTTTTTGCTTTTTTCGTTTATCATTGTTACATAAACTCTTGCAAATCTTAAATCTGGTGTAGTTTTTACTTTACTTACACTTATTAATCCTGTAAGATGAGGATTTTTTAATTCTAAAGAAATTATACTACTAATTTCTTTTTTTAATTCTTCATCTATTTTATTCATTCTATTACTAGGCATTTTCTATTCCTTTCTAATTTACATAGTGTTTTTATAAAGAAGCTTTTAAAATCTCTTGCTTTTTAGTACTTTTGGGTACATTTGTCGATGGACATTTTTGTCCTTTTATGGACACATGTTAATAAATAATTTTATACATTTATTTCAATATATGCTTTTTTATAACATATGTTTGTTAGTGGACAAAAATGTCCACTAACAAACGTCCTCAAAAGTTCTTATTTTACTTGTTCCATAACATATACTTCTAACTGATCACTTTCTTTTAAATCATTAAAGTTTTCAATTTGAAGTCCACATTCATATCCTTTATCAACTTCTTTAACATCATCTTTAAATCTTTTTAAAGAAACTAATTTTCCATCATGTATAACTATATTATCTCTAATTACTCTTATTCCTGCATTTCTAGCTACCTTTCCAGTTAATACATAAGTACCAGCAATTGTTCCAACATTTGAAACTTTAAATGTTTGTCTTATTTCAGCTGTTCCTATAACAACTTCTTTATAAACTGGATCAAGCATTCCTTTCATTGCAGCTTCTATATCATTTATAGCATCATAAATTACAGAGTATTGTTTTATTTCAACTCCCTCTTTATCTGCTATTGTTTTTGCTATTACTTCAGGTCTTACGTTAAATGCAATTATAATTGCTCCTGAAACTTTTGCAAGTGTCACATCTGATTCTGTTACACCACCAACATTTGAGTGTATAACTTTTACTCTTACTTCCTCATTTGAAAGTTTTTCTAGTGATTGTTTTAATGCTTCAACAGACCCCTGAACATCTGCTTTTACTATTAAGTTTAATTGTTTTAAGTTTTCACTTTCAATCTTGTTAAATAAATCATCAAGAGTAACAACTGTACTAACATTAATTTCTTTTTGATGTTTTTCATATTGTCTTTTTTCAATTAAATGTTTCGCTGTTCTTTCATCTTTTACTTCATAGAAAGTATCTCCAGATTCTGGAACTGTTGTTAAACCTGTTATTTCAACTGGTGTTGATGGACCTGCAAATTTAACTTTTTTACCTTTATCATTTTGCATTGTTCTTATTCTACCTATTGAAGAACCAACTATAATAGTATCTCCAACATCTAATTTTCCTCTTTGTACAAGCATTGTCGCTACTGGTCCTCTTGATTTATCAAGTCTTGCTTCAATTACAGTACCTTTTGCTTGTTTTGTTGGATTTGCTTTTAGTTCTAATACATCAGCTTCTAATAATACCATTTCTAAAAGATTATCTATACCTTCATGTTTTTTTGCAGAAATTGGAACATAAATTGTATCTCCACCCCAAGCTTCTGGTACTAATTCATATTTCATTAATTCTTGTTGTACTCTTTCAAAGTTCGCATCCGGTAAATCCATTTTATTTACAGCAACAATGATTGGTATTTCTGCGGCTTTAGCATGATTTATAGCTTCAATTGTTTGAGGCATTACACCATCATTGGCTGCAACTACTAATATTGCTATATCAGTAATCATTGCACCTCTAGCACGCATAGATGTAAAAGCTTCATGTCCTGGTGTATCTAAGAATGTTATATCTCTATCATTAATTTTTACTTGGTATGCACCAATATGTTGTGTAATTCCTCCTGATTCACCTTCAATTACATTTGTACTTCTAATAGCATCTAAAAGTGATGTTTTACCATGGTCAACGTGTCCCATAACAACTATAACTGGTGGTCTTGGTTTTAAATCTTCTTCTCTATCTTCTGTTTCATCAATTAATATGTCTTCGTCTGTTACAACATTTTTCTTTACTGCATTAATTCCATATTCTTGTGCTATTAAATATGCTGTATCAAAATCAACTTCATTATTTATTGTTGCCATTATTCCTAAATTTAATAACTTTTTAATTACATCACCACTTGTTATTTTCATTTCAGATGCTAAGTCTTTAACTGTAATTGTTTCTGGTATTGTGATTTCTGTTAATTTAAAGATTTTTTGTTTTGTTCTATTTTCTTGTTTATTATTTTTCTTTTTAGCTCTTCTTCCTCTTTCTGTACTTAAATCATAGTAATCTAACATTTCTCCACCATCATACATGTTAGATAATTTATTTTGTCTTTTTAAATTATTCAATTTATCTGAGTCAAAGTCATTTCCATTACCTTTACGATTAACTTTTTTAGCTTTTTGTTCATCTTGTTGTCTATTTAATTTAGCTTTATCTTTAGCTTTATTTCCGTAATCTCTAACATTTTCTTTTTCAGCAGGAATATCAACTTCCATAATATTTTTTATTTTTTTATCTATTCCTTTATCATCTAATCTTCTTTGACCACCATTATTTCTATTATTACCATTACCTTCTCTTTTATTAAATCCACCTTTTTGATCATTTCCATTATTAAAGTTTCTTTTATTGTTATATCCATTGTTATTTCTGTCTTTATTGTAATTATTAAATTTATTATTATTATTTTGAGTTTCTTTTCTATTTTCAAATTTTGGTTTTTCACTGCTATTTTCATTAGATTTTTGAGCATCATTATTAGAAGTTTCTGGTTCTTTTACATCAGCAACTTTCTCTTCTTTACTATTTACTTCATTTTCTTCTTTTTTAGTTTCTTCTTTTTCTGGTTCTACTACTGGTTTAGGCTCTTCCTTTTTCTTTCCAATTCCTAATAATTCACTAACAGTAAGAGGTTTGGTTGGTTTATCTCTATAAACTATATTATAGTCCTTATTTCTTTTATTCTCTATAAACCCAACATCTTTTTTTCTTGATTGCTCAGCTTTTTTTCTTTCTTCTTCTTTCTTCTCTTCTTCATCATTAATAATTACTGCTCTTCTAATAATTACTGGCTCTTCATTTTTTTCTTTTTTATTTTCCATAGATTTTGTTTTTGAAACTCCTTTAAATAATTTTTCTATTTTTTTCATTTCATCTTCTGTAATAGAACTTAAATGGCTTTTAACATTGATCCCGAGCTTCTTTAGCTACGTCTAAAACTTTCTTAGTTTCTACCCCTATTTTTTTAGCCACTTCGTGAATTTTAAATTTTTCCAAGTGGTTCACCTCCATGAATTACTTTTTCTATGCTATTGGCAAAATTCTTATCTACAATTCCTATAACTGCTCTATTGTGTTTACCTATCGCTTTACTATTTTCATTTATACTTCCATAAACTATTAATTTTACATTCTCTTTTTCACAATAATATTTCATATTTTTAATAGTTTTTTCCGAAGCATCTTCGGCAACAATAACAAGATTTACTTTTTTCTTTGCCATTTGTTCTAATATAATGTCTGTTCCAGAAATTAGTTTGCCTGCTTTAGCACTAATTCCTAGTAAGCCATAAACTTTATTTATCAACAATTACACCTCTTAAACTTTCATAAATTTTAGAACTTATTTCTTGCTCAAAAATTCTTTCTAATCTTTTTGATTTCATAATTTTTTCTAGGCACTCTTCTTTTTTGCAAATATAAGCACCTCTTCCACTTTTTTTTCCACTTAAATCAACTTCAATTATTCCATCTTTTGATCTAACAATTCTTACCAATTCTTGCTTTTCTTTTTGTTCGTTGCAAGCCATACAT
This sequence comes from uncultured Clostridium sp., assembly GCA_947427205.1. GTDB lineage: Bacteria > Bacillota > Clostridia > TANB77 > CAG-508 > Scatovivens. The sequence continues at coordinate 21,912 of CANEHB010000003.1, read as the reverse complement.
GTTCTTGCTGGTTTCTTTTTTACTACCAAATTAATCACATCCTAAAATTATTCTTCACTTGTTTCTTCAGTCTCTTCTATTTCTTCTGCTTCAGCTTGTGCTAATAATATTTCTCTTATTTGAGATTCTGATTTTATATCTATTTTCCAATTTGTAAGTCTTGCTGCAAGTCTTGCATTTTGACCTGATTTACCTATTGCTAATGATAATTGATCATCTGGAACTATAACTTGTGCAAATTTTTCTTCTTCTTTAACATCAACTGCCATAACTTGTGCTGGAAGTAACGCTGCAGCTATATAAATTGCTGGATCTTCATTCCATTCTATAACATCAATTTTTTCTCCATTTAATTCATTAATTATATTTTGAATTCTTACACCTTTTTGTCCAACACAAGAACCAACTGGATCTATATTTTGATCTCTTGAATATACAGCTACTTTACTTCTTGAACCTGCATCCCTTGAAACACTTTTAATTTCTATTAATCCTTCATATATTTCAGGAATTTCAAATTCAAATAATTTTCTTACAAAATCTGGATGACTTCTTGAAACTATAACTTGTGGAGTTCCTTTTAATCCTTTTTCTACTTCTAAAACATAACCTCTTATTTTATCATTTACTTTATAATTTTCTGTAGGTATTTGTTCTTTAAGTGGCATAACTCCTTCAAGTTTTCCTAAATCCATAACAACAATTTTTCCATCTGCTTTTTGAATTAATCCAGAAACAATTTCACCCTTTTTATCATTAAATTCTGTGAAAACCATATCTTTTTCTGCTTCTCTGATTTTTTGAACAACAACTTGTTTCGCTTTTTGTGCAGCTATTCTTCCAAAATCTTTTGGTTTAATTTCAATATTAACTATATCTCCTACATTATAGTTTTTATCAATTTTTCTAGCATCTTCTAATGTGATTTCTAATTCTGGAATAGCAAGTTCTGGAACAACTTCTCTTGCAGAATAAACATGCATTTCTCCTGTAATTTTATCAATAGTAACTTTTACATTATCAGCATTTTCATCTGCATCAAAGTTTTGTTTATATGCTTTTACTAATGCTTCTTCTAACGCATTTACTAAATATTCTTTGCTTATTCCTCTTTCTTTTTCTAATTCGTCCATAACTGCTATTAATTCTTTTACATCAACGTTTTTCATTTTTTATATCAATCCTTGTATAATAATATTTAGGTTTTTAATATGGTTTTACCTATAAACCCTTTTATATTATCTATCTTTTGCAATTTTATAAAATTAACTTTTGTTCTATTATATCTACCAATTGTATACGGTTTTTGCAATAGCGACATCTTTTAAATCTATTTTCATATCACTACTATCTATTTCTATTATAATTTCATTATTATTATATTCTTTTAAAACTCCAATTAGTTCTTTTTGTTTATTTATAGCTTTAAAAAGTTTTATGCTTATTTCATTTCCTATCTGTTTTATGAAATGTTTTTCTTTTCTTAAAACTCTTTCAAGACCTGGTGATGAAACTTCTAAAAAATATTGTTCTTTTATATAATCGGCCTCATCTAAAATATCATTTATCCCATTATTTACTTTTTCACAATCACTAATATTAATACCTTTTTCATTATCAATAATAATTCTTAAATAATAGTCTTTTCCTTCTTTTTCATATCTTACATCATATAAATCATATCCTAAATCTACTATAGTTTTCTCTAATAGTTTTTCAACCTTAGATTCTATACTATTTTGTGCCAAAACATCACCTCCATTTTAATTTACATTAGTAAAGAGTGGGATTGGTTCCCACTCTTCTAGTCCATTTATTACGATATAGATATTATATACTTATTTTTCAATAATTGCAAGCTTTTTTTTAAAAGATTAAAGACATTTTTCTACTTATTTTTCATATTAACATATGTTATAAAGTAAAAAGCATCTTACATATTAATTTTTAAAAGTTTCCATTGGTATAATCTTTTCCCTCAAATCTTTTTCCTGATTTAACTATATTAATTATATTTTGTACTTCAGATGGCTTTTCATCCAAAATATCTATTCTTATAGAATCAACATTTATGTCATTTATTACTACTGATAAAATTTTACTATTATACATTGTTGTTATTGTAGATACATTATCTGGAATAATTCTAAAATTAAAATTCATTCTATCTTTTAAATAATAAATATTTTCTAGTTTACATTTTTTATCACATCTTTCATAGCATTTGTTTGACTTTCCAAGATAACAATAATTATTTGTCATAACTGGTAATTTTCCATAAACAATAACTTCTGATTTTAAATTTGAATTATTAATTATATTATTTATTTCAATTTTATCTAATTCTGTAGAAACAGTAAAACTAGATAATCCATATTCTTTTAAAGATTCTATAGAATGACTGTTATAGATATTTAAAGTAAAATTTCCTATTAAGTCTAAATTATATTTTGATAGTTTTTCTATTTGTGACATACTTGAAACTACAAAACCTTTTATATTAAATTTAGAGATTATTGCATCAAGATTTATATTATTAATTCTTTTATCCTTTAAAATACTAGGCATATATACATATGTATTAAATTTTGATATAAAATTTTTAATTATATTTTCATATTTAATATCAAAAAAATACTTTAAAGGTATATATAATCTATCAATATTTTCTAGATTACTATAATCATATTTTAAATTCAAAATATTAAAAAGTAGTGAAATATTATTTTCTTTTTCTACTGTATTATTTCTATCTATACTTTCTTTATCTATTTCTAAATTACTTTTTTCTTTTTTACCTTTTTGATCTATGTTAAATATTTCAATATTTTTTAAATCATGAGTATTTTCTTTAATAACTAAATTTTCTAATCCCTCTAATGCTGTTCTTCTAAGTTCATTTAATACACTTTTTTGAACAAATAAATTACTTTCTAATATTACATCGATTTTTTCAAATTCAAATTCTGTATTACCAGTTTTTGAAATTTGTTCAATAATTCTTTCTTCTGTAGCTGGTGTATTTTGTGCTTCTAAAGGTAAATTGTTTGATATAGCCGTAAATTCTAAATCTTTATAAAACCCTTCTTTTGAGCTCACTTTTAAAGAAATCGGTAAATTTCTTTTTATAACTATTTCTCCTGATAATTTTATTTTCTTAAATTCTTTATCTTCTTTAAAAGTTGGTGAAATGAATTTGTTTAACTTTGCTGTTTCAATTCTATAAACTTTTGAACCTACTCCAATTTTCCCCTTCATTCTGCCAATTTTAACTATTTTATCTTTTCCTAAACTCTCAAAATTTTTATTATCTATCATAAGTTCTGAAACAGTATAACTCTCATTATTAATAGACACCTTATCTCCAATAGACAGTGTATTTTCTAATTTTAATTTTAAATGTCCTTTATTTTCGTTTATATGAGATATAGTACCAACACATATTCCCATATTATTGGGTTTATCTTTAAAAATAAGTTCTTTATTTCCAGCAGGTTTAAAATGACCTGTAGAAAATCCACCTCGATTAAAAACTTGAGTTAGTTCTTCTCTATCTGATAAATTGGTTTCTTCATTTACTATATCTAATTCTTTTTTTATCATATTCCTTAAAATTTTATTATCAGAATCTATATTATTTAAAACTAAATCAATATACTTTCTATAAATTCTTGTAACTGTTCCAACATATGTAGGAGTTTTCATACGTCCTTCAATTTTAAAAGAATCTATTCCCATTTTTATTAATTCTGGCAAATATTCAATTCCTAAATTATCACGTGGACTTAATAAATATCCTTTATCTAAAGATTTAATTTGTTTATTTTCTGGACTTTCTTCAAAAAGTTCATATGGTAATCTGCAAGGTTGAGCACAAAGTCCACGATTTCCAGAACGTCCACCAATCATACTAGATAACAAACATTGACCCGAATATGATATGCAAAGTGCTCCATGTATAAAAACTTCTAATTCTGCATGAGTATTTTTTCTGATATATTCAATATCTTCTAAAGAAAGTTCTCTTGATAAAACTACTCTTGAAAAACCTTTACTTTCTAGTTGTTTTACACCATCTAAGTTATGCACTGTCATTTGTGTACTTGCATGCAATGGTATTTCTGGATATTTTTTTAATAAGTAGTTTGCCAAACCTATATCTTGTACTATAATAGCATCTATCCCTAAATTATATGCATTAATTGCTAAATTTACTGCATCATTAAATTCCTCATTTTTAATTAAAGTATTTAAAGTTAAATGTACTGTGACATTTCTTAATTTTGCATAATGTATCGCTTTTGCTAATTCTTCATTATCAAAATTAGTAGCTTTTGCTCTAGCATTAAAACTTCCTGCTCCTAAATAAACTGAGTTTGCTCCATTTTGTACAGCTGCTTTTAAACATTCGAAATCTCCTACTGGAGATAATAATTCTGGACTTTTCATATATTTTCCTCTATTTTTATTTCTCTTAAATTTCACAGATATACTTTGTTGTTTTTTATTTTATGTTTTTATAAAATATATAATATCGTAAATTTATTAATATTTCAATCATAAACAGATATTTATATATAAAAAGAGAATATTATTTTTATTAATATTCCCTTTTCTTTTATTAATAATTGAAATATTATAATTTCTATTTTAATTTTCTACATTTTTGTTTTTAATATATTCATCATGGTTCTTTATATCATTTTCTCCTTGAGCAATAGTATATTCTGATGCATCAGGTTCTTGTAAATTTACTTCATATACACTATTAAATTCATAATATAAATCTACAATACCATCTATTGTTTGATCTAATATAGTTATGGAATATCCAGGAGCTCTTACTGTAAGTCCATTTTCTTTATTTACATATATAACATCACTTGCTCTTTTTGTATTTTTGTGAAAAAAACCATACAAACTATAAGAATTTTCAAAATTTGAAATAGCATAACAATCTATTTCATTACATTTCTCACTTTTTATATCTACAAATATAGAATTTAAAATAAATGTTATAAAATTATTTGAATTTATATGGTAATTTTTAAGTTCAAAAACTGGTTCTATCGTTACTGAATCTATTGCTATATGTGCAATCTTTTCATCATTATTCGTTATATAATAATTAGATTTACTACCATCAAAATATTCAATTTTTTCATTTATATAATCTTCTTGTTCAGCTGAATAAGCATAATTTGAAGTTCTTATTAAATATCTACCATCCTCTTTATAATAAGCATCTACTATTGATAACATATCTCTTTCATATTTCCAACATTTAACATGATAATTACTATAAATATTATTTTGTGATTTATTTTCTATTTGTTTTAATATTATTGCATTTCTTCCAACTCTAACTATAAATAATATTATTATAACTAACAAAATGAATTTTAAAATTTTAAGTTTTTTATTGTATTTTTTTATAAAATTTCATTTTTTCTTCATTTGAAACAATTTCCTCTTCAATATTGTCTTTTGATGTAATTAATTCCAACTCCTCTTCTGAGACTTTAGGAACTTTCTTATCTTTCTTCAGTTCGTCATACCACAAATTTTTAGCAATTTGACAAAGCCAAACTGATATTTTACATTTTCCTTTAAAAGTATCTATCTTTAAAACTGCTCTATAAAATGTTTCTTGAGTAAGTTCTTCAGATTGGTTAATTCAATAATTTCTTCTTTTGACATATAACCACTTTTATCAATATCACCATCATATAATAAATATTGATTATGACATATAATTCCTATAATTGCTAGTATCACTATCAAAAGAATTATTTTTATAACTTTTACTATTTTTTTAATAATCTTTTTTCCATTTTTCATAATCATTCACCCCTTACATATATCTTTTGTTTTCTCTCTTAATAATAAGACTTAAAAATATGTGTTTCGTTACAAAAATTTTAATTATTTTTTAATGATACTTTTACATTATCAAAAACTTAGTAAGCAATATTTTTTATTTACTAAATATAAAAATAACTAATACTATATTGTTTTAAATACAAATATAATATTAGTTATTTTCTATTTTTAATCTACTATATTAATTAGATTTATACTTTATTTATACTTTATTTATACTTTACTTATACTATTTATATCAACTACATTTGTATCTATATTAGAGTTATCTAGTATTATCTCTCCAGATTTATAATCTAATATAGTATAATCTTTTATATTTGGTAATATAATATCTTCTAAATTTGTACTATTAAATTTTAGTTCATAATTATATTTTAATAAACTTTCATTTTTGTTTCCTAGTTCAGCTCTAATTGGATTTTTACTTTCTTTATCTATCCATACTGTTTTTATTATATTATTCTCATTTGTTGTTATCATATAGCATTCTTGTTTTTCTAATTTATCTGATTTTATTCTAGTTTTTAAATCACATGCTAATAAAAATCTTTGAAATATATTTTTATTATATCCTGGAATTACACTCGAAAACATATCATTTGATACTAATGTAATAGCATTTTCATCATTAATATCTAAAACATAAATTTTCTTATTTTCCTCATCTACTAAATATGCATTCTTTCCATCTACCCAACTATATAAACCATTTGATGTAACACACTTTCCAATTCCATCTCTATAAAAAGCTTCTGTTTCAAAATTGTTATTTCCATCAGTAACTATCGTCTTTAAATAATAGTTATTTATTGCAATATTTTCATCTACTTTTTTAAATATGCTTTGAATTAATGTAAATCTATATATTGCTACAATTCCTAATATAAAAGCAATTATAATTAATATTAATAAAACAATTAATCCGAATTTTACTTTTTTACTCATTATTTTCTCCTTCTAAAAAACATCTACATAATTACATAATTTTACATAAATAGTCATAATATACACTATTAAAATTCTCTTTTAATACTTGTTTATATTTTTCTATCAAGTTATTTTTTGTTTTTCAAACCATAACAAACTATTATTTTTTTCCTAATATAATAAATTAATAAAATTTAAATTTTATATAACAATATATAAATACCTACAACTTCTGATGTGAATCCATAATTATGCGCCAGTTCATAACTAAAATCAGAATCAGCTCTTACTATATATACATATGAATTATCTATTATTTTTTCATTTACTACAAATCTATCATAATTATCGTTTTCATCTCTTGTCTTATTAAACTCATAAGGAGAAATTGGATTTGCATATAATGCATATATATGAGGTCTTTCTGCTCCAGTATATATACAAACATTTTTCTCTTTTAGTTCTGCTCTACCATTTACTTGCCTTATTGCTTCAATTAAATCTTTTTCAAAAAATTGTTGATGTTCATAGTCTTTTTCGTATTGTGTAAAATAATAATATGTAAACATTGAAAAATTAATAATATACATTATTGTAATCAGTATAAGTATTATTCTAGAAAATATTATTTCTATTTTTTTATTCTTGTCTGTATCCTTTTCTAATTTAGAGTTTTGTTTTTGATATATATAATATATAGTTGAATATGCAAAAAATATCAAAGGAAAATATATAGCATTAGATTTAGATATATTCACATCTGCTATCAATAACATTGTACATGCTACTGATACAAATAATAAAAATATAACAGAATTTGCTTTAAATTTCTTTTGTTTTATACTTTTAGCTAATTCAAATGCTTCAATTATAATTCCACATACAGATAAAATTATTGCAAAATTATATAATGTTCCAAATTCTGGAAGTGAATTAAATGGTAAATCATCATATATAAAAACTTTATCTAAAGATTTTATATTTGGAATTATGTTTTTAAAACTAACTTCTGCACTTCTATAATTTGGTAATTTTGGAATTGTTATTATCCAATTAATTTGATCTATAAAACCATTATTTACTAAAAGCATTAACATTAAAGGAAGTGCAAAAATAAATATTGGTATTCCTAAAATAAATATATTTTTAAAACTAATTCTCTTAACATATAACATATAAATTAAGCTAAGTAATAAAAATATTGGAACAATTATATATGAAATGGCATAAGTGTACAAAGTAACTCCAAAAGAAATTCCTGCTAGTATATAATCATACCATTTCTTTGCTCTTAAAAGGAAAAATAGAGAAATTATCAAACATGGTGCTAATAAATTGCAGTCTAGTCCCCATCTTGATGACATTATATTCCATGGATTTATAGTTAAAAGTAAAGTTACTAATAAAGCTGATTTTTCTCCTATATTTTTTCTTATCATTAAATAACATACAACAATTGCTAAACAGTTAAGTATAACTGCTGTTACTCTTATAGAAGTTAAATTAAATCCAAATAATTTAATAAAAATACTTGTTACATATCCATATAAAACACTTTGTCCACCACCAAAATTAACAAAATAAACTGGCAATTTATTTAATGCTCTATCAACTCTAAAATTTGCTATACAAAAAGCATCATATGCCATTCCTGCTTCATCAACATTAACTCCTGAAGGTATGCTTTCTAATTTATATGTTCTTAAAAAAATCGCAATAATAAAAATAATTATAAAAACTACTATATTTAGTTTATACTTTTTTATAATTTCTGTTATCTTTTCCATATTTACCTCAAATACTATAAATGAATATATTTTCTATTAAAACTTTGTATTATTATCAGCTTTTTCAAATTTCCTATAGCTATCTTTGTACAATTCTTAGCTATACGACCAATATAAGCTACATATATAAAGCGACATATAAAACCTTCATATGTCGCTACTGTAAATTATATACGTTTAATAATAGACAATATGGCATCAGAACAACTAATTAGACTTTATATAATTAATATTACTATTTGTTCTGTTTACTCTTATTTTATCTATTTTTCTAATTTATGAAATACTTTTTTGCCTTTTCTTAATATAGCATATCCTTCTTTAAAATCATTTTCATTTAATTTATAAGAAATATCCTCTATTTTATTATCATTTAATGTAATTCCACCTTGTGCTATTAATGTTTTAGCTTGACCTTTAGATGGCGCTATTCCTGTTTCAACTAATGCATCAAGTATAGAAATATTTACATCTGATATTTTGGTTGATGGCATATTTTCTATATTTCCACCATTTCCGAATAAAGCTTCTGCTGCCTCTTCAGCTTTAATTGCCTCTTCTTCTCCATGAATTAATTTTGTTATTTCATATGCAGCAATCTTTTTCGCCTCATTTATTTTCTCATCTTTTAATGATGATAATCTATCTACTTCTTCATCAGGTAAAAATGTTAGAAGACTTAACACTTTTCTCACTTCTGTATCACCAATATTTCTCCAATATTGATAGAATTCATATGGAGATGTTTTTTCTGGGTTTAACCATAAAGCTCCTTTAGCTGTTTTTCCCATTTTTTTACCATCAGCTGTTGTAAGAAGTTTAAATGTTAATCCATAAGAATCTTCTGAACCTATTTTTCTTATTAATTCAACTCCACCTATGATATTAGACCATTGATCATTTCCACCTATTTGCATTTTACAGTCATATTTATCATGTAAATATAAGAAATCATAACTTTGAAGTAAAAGATATCCCATTTCAAAAAATGTTAATCCTGATTCTAATCTGTTTTTATAACATTCTTGAGCTATCATTTTACTAATTGTAAATTTAGTTCCTATTTCTTTCATAAAATCAATATAATTTAATCCTAATAACCAATCAGCATTATTTACAATTATAGCTGCATTGTCTCCTTCAAACGAAACAAATCTTTCTGCTTGTTTTTTTATTGCTTCAACATTGCTATCTAATTGCTCTCTTGTAAGCATTTGTCTCATATCAGTTCTACCTGATGGGTCTCCTATAGTAGCTGTTCCACCACCCATTAATATGATTGGTCTATGTCCAGCTTTTTGTAAGCGTGATGCAACCATTAATGCAACAAAATGTCCTATATGCATACTATTGGCTGTTGGATCTATTCCAATATAAAATCTAACACTTTCTTTTTGAAATAACTCTCTCATTTCTTTTTCATGTGTTAATTGTTCTATATAACCTCTATTTTCAAGTTCATTTATTATATCTGTCATTAATCTTCCCCCTAATATTATAAGCTAATTTTTCCTTCTGAATACTCTCCATTCATATCACTAGCATTAGTTTCAGGAATATGTATTCCATTGAATTCTTCATAGCCTAAATATCGATTTAAATTTCTTGCACTTATACCTGTTGAAGCTGATATTTCCATTTTTGAAACACCATTTATATAACTATCTGCAAAAAATCCTTTTAATTTACTTAAATCTGCTAAATCTTTTTTTTCACATTCATGGCAAACATCTACGTCTGAAGCATAAAATTTACCACAACGAGCACATCTTTTTAGTTCCATAACATAGTCCCCCTATATATTTTTTTTACTTTGCGCATATTCTATCATAACTTTACAAAAAAAGATATATTTTTTATAAATATTTATTTTATTTTTTATATAATATTGATTTTTCTTCTAATAATTTAAAATCAATTATATAGTATTTTAATTTTTCTTTCTTTATATATTCTCTCAAAAATAAATTAGATGGTAGATTTTCCCTACCATCTCTAGTTTTATATATTTCTAATTACTGCTTTTTACAATTTTATTAAAACCTTTAAAAATTAATTCTTTTATTTTTCTTAAAATCATTACTATTAATAATGAACCTACAAAAGTTATTATTAATCCTACTGCTAAATATAAAAGTTCAAGATAAAATTTTTCTATTTTTTCAAATTTATATAAATCAACTTTAGCAAGTATTAAATAATGAATTAAATAAACTCCAAACGTTTTGTCTCCAAGCCACACTATTAAATTTCCTATTTTTTCACTTTTTATTTCAAATGAGTAAATAGCAGTAAATAAACTTATAGCTGTTATAATATTTAAAGATGTACATCTCCAATCCATAAAGTTTTCTCTTCCAATTATATCTGTAAGAGAGTTTATTACCATATACCTCATTTCTATTTTATATCTTATAAAGTTTACAATCACAAATGCTAAGCTAGAAAGAATAAATACTTTTTTGTTATTTTTAATTTTTTCTTTATGTATAAATAATTCATATCCTAATAGAACATATAATATTTCCCTGTCAACTAATTCCAAAACCTTTATTGCTCCAATGTTTGGAAGGGTAATAAATCTTTGAATGTCTGTTATTACACATGCAATTACTCCAAATCCAAGAATAATTCTACGTGCAAGTTTTGAATTTTTTTCTTCTTTACATACAAGCCATAATATTGGTATCCATATTATTATTTTTACATAAGAATATATATACCATAAATGCGCACATAAAGTATTTATATGTGTTATATCTCCTGTTAAAGTAGTACGCATAATTCCTAAAAAATTCATATTAGTTATCGCATTTTTTAAACACCACATAATATTTTCTCTATTTATTATAAACATATAAAATACTTGTGCAAATAAAATATATATAATTGATGGTATTAAAACTTTAAAAAACGTACTTTTCCAAATCTTCTTATAACTACGCCCGATTAACTAAGAAAAATCCTGTTATCATAAAAAATAATGGCACTCCATCAGTTAAAAAACTTTTTTCTAACAATCTGCTCCAATCAATTCTGTTAAAGCATTGATTTAATACTTGCAAACATAGATGTGTTAATATAACAATAAAGCATGCTATTACTCTTATTAAATCTACAGAAACATCTCTTTTATTTATTTTTTCTTCTTTTACAGGTATTTCTATCTTGGTCTTTTCTATTTCCTGTAACTTTTCTTTTTCTTTTACTATCATAATAGTCAATCCCCTAAAATATATATTTTACAAAAATCATTTTTCCTTTATACGTTACTCTTATTTCATATATTTTTAATAAATTACATATTGTTTTCTTAAGCTTTAAAATTTATCTTAAATAAGTTTCTACTTTTCCTTTTCCATTTTCTGAAGTTATTTTTAAAATAGCTCCATTTACAATTGCCATCTGAGGTGATACATGACCTATATCTGCATCACAAATTATAGGAATATTCAAATCTCCTAAAGCATCTTTTACAGTTTGATTAAAACTGATATCAAAGTCTTCTCTAACCATTAATGGTCTACCAAATATAATTCCATTACAATATTTAAAATATCCTGCATTTTTCATTTGCCATAAATATCTAAATATATCTGATGTTGCTTTTTCAAAGCATTCCATAAACCATATTGTTCCTTCTTCTTTGTGCTTTTCAATATAATTTTTTATATTATCATACTTAGTTCCAAAAAAGCATTGTAAACAATCTAAACATCCACCCAATGCTCTTCCTTGCATAACTATCTTTTCTCCACCAACTATATTTTTCCACTCAACTTTTTCTGTTAAATTATATGTTACATAAGGATTTTCTTCATCTGGATCCCAATCTTTTTCATATAAATCAAAAGATTCTTGCACTATTTCTTTTCCACTTTGAATTTCTAAAGCGTCTGTTAAGCTTCTATGTAGTGGTCTCATTGCATAATCTTTTATTGTTTGAAAATATAAATTTGGAATTTCAAGAATTGTATTAAATAGAAAACTTATTCCAGTAATATCTGAATATCCTTGTAACCATTTAGGTTTTAGTGTTCTTATTTTTTCAAAATCTAGGTAATCTAGCATCTCACATAAAAAATCTCCACCTGTAGCAAATATAATTGATTTTACTTTATCATTTTCTAAAAGCTCCATAAATTCTTTTGCTCTTTGCTCTGCTGATGCACTTCTTCCTCTTTCTCCTTTTCTTACACTAGCTGTTTCAATTACATCATATTCCATTGATTTTAGTGTTTCTATAGCTGGTTCCAATCTTCTTATTTTATGTGGTTTAGTTATTCCTCCTGAAGGAGCACATATTCCAATTGTGTCTCCTTTTTTTAGGCTTTCAGGATAATTCATTTTTTTCCTCCTATTCGTCAGACAAATCTTCCTCATACGCACTTCAAAAATTTTTTTAAATTTTCGAAGCTGCGATTACAAGGGACAAATCTTCCTCATACGCACTTCAAAAATTTTTTTAAATTTTCGAAGCTGCGATTACAAGGGATAAATCTTCCTCATACGCACTTCAAAAATTTTTAATATTATGTTCTTATATCATATCTAAAATTTCTTTTTTTAAAGTTGATACTATTTCGTCTTGTGGTACTTTTTTTATAATTTCACCCTTCTTAAATAGTAATCCTTCATTTTTTCCTCCAGCGATTCCAATATCAGCTTCTCTTGCTTCTCCAGGTCCATTTACAGCACATCCCATTATTGCAACTGTAATATCAGATTTTAATGTTTGTAAAAACTTTTCTATTTCCTTTGCTATAGGAATCATATCATATTGAATTCTACCACAAGTAGGACATGCTACAAGTTTTGGACTTGTATTATATAAATTACAGTTCTTTAGTATTTCCTTACAAACTGGTATTTCTTCTATTGGATCATCTGATAGTGATACTCTTATCGTATCTCCTATTCCTTCTCTTAGCATAACTCCTAATCCTATACTTGATTTTATTGTTCCACTAAATGTTGTTCCTGCTTCTGTTATTCCTAAATGAAGAGGATAATTAAAGACTTCTGCTGCTTTTTCATATGCTTCTAAACACATATCTAGATTAGATGCTTTAAGTGATATTGCTATATCATAAAAATCTAATTTTTCTAGTATTTCTACATGTCTTTTAGCACTATCTATCATTGCATCACTACATGGTTTTCCATATTTATCTAAAAATTCTTTTTCTAAAGATCCTGCATTGATTCCTATTCTAATTGGAATTTTATTTTTCTTGCAAGCTTCTACAACAAGCTTTGTTTTTTCTTCATCTCCTATATTTCCAGGATTTATTCTTACCTTATCAACTCCTGCTTCTATTGAAGCTAATGCTATTTTGTAATCAAAGTGAATATCAGAAACAATTGGAATATGTATTCTATTTTTTATTTCTTTTATTGCTTTTGCATCTTCTATATCTAAGCATGCTACTCTAATTATTTCACAACCTGCATTTTCTAATTTTAATATTTGCTCTACTGTTGAATCTACATCCTTAGTTTTTGTATTGCACATAGATTGTATAACAACTTTGTTTTGCCCACCTATCTGAATACTTCCTACATATATCGGCCTTGTTTCTGTCCTTCTATACATGTTTTTCTCCTATCTTTGTCCATTTTGGGACAATTGTTGATAGACAAAAATGTCCTTTAACAAACGTCTCCAAATGGACATATTATTATGTCTCTTTTTAATAGTTTATTTTTTACTGTTCCTGTTCCTAAATACCTATTCTCATGATTATATATATTATATACTCCATCTTGATTATCAAATGTTAACATTACTCCATTTAAAAATAGATCTTCTTTTCTTTTATTTAAAACAATCTTAGATAAATTTTTAAAAATATCTTCCATTTGAATTAAATTTTTATTCAAAAATGAGTTATTATTTTTGTTTTCTTCTAAAGTTTCAAAATCAATCGCATCTTCAATTTTAAATTTATCAACTAAAGTTCTTTTTAATGAACTCATATATCCTACTGTTCCAAGTTTTTCTGCTATATCTTCACATAAAACTCTTATATATGTCCCTTTGCTGCAACTTACTTCAAATTCAATTTCTAATTTTTCTTTATCTATACTTAATAAGTTTATATCATAAATTTCTATCATACGTGGTTCTATTTCTATTTTTTCTCCTGCTCTTGCATATTCATAAAGTTTTTTACCATTTATTTTAATAGCAGAATATATAGGTGGTATCTGATTTTGTTTTCCTAAAAAAGTTTTTAAAACCTCTTCTACATTTCTCAATTTTACTTCTTTTTCTTCTACAATATTTCCTTCTCTATCTCCTGTATCTGTCTTTTTCCCTAACTTTAATTTTGCCACATAAGTTTTATCATGTTCTATTAAATATTTAGAAAGTTTCGTATAGTTTCCTATTAATATCGGTAAAACACCTGTTGCCAAAGGATCTAATGTTCCAGTATGACCTGCTTTTTTTACATTTAATATTTTTTTTACTTTTGATACTGTGTCTTGTGAAGTAAAACCTTCTGGTTTATTTATAATTATAACTCCTTGCATAATCTCCTTCTTACCAATGATATGTTTCATTATTTGAAATTTTAAAAGCCCTAAATAGTTGTTCTAATAAAAATACTCTTATTAGTTGGTGTGGAAAAGTCATTTTTGAAAAGCATACCAATTCATTAGATTTTTTTAAAATTTCATCTGTTAGTCCTAAAGTTCCACCTATTACTAAAGTTATAGTACTAAATCCATTAACAGTTATATTCTCTAACTTTTCTGAAAATTCTTCTGAAGTATATTGTTTTCCTTTTAAATCTAGTGCAATTACATAAGAGTCTTTTTTTATGCTATTAATAATTTTAGTAGCTTCTTTTGATTTTATTTCATTTATTATACTATCATTTATTTTATTTGGTAATTTTTCATCTTGAAGTTCTGTAAAGCTTAAATTACAATACTTTGATAATCTTTTTGAGTATTCTTGAATAGCACTTTTTAAATAATCTTCTTTTAATTTTCCGAACACAAATAATATTTATATTAACCATTACTTACTCTTTTCTATTGCCACTCACAAGTTGCTGGTGGTTTACTTGTAACATCATACATTACAAATTCAATTTTATCAGAGAATTTTTCTTCAATTTCTTTTACAATATTTGCTAAAGCTTCTTTTGATGCTTCTTTTCCTATTTCAGCTGGTCTTCCTGTCATGAAATCATTTGTAACAAATGTTCTAATTGCTATAGAATATTTCTTTGTTATTCCTATTGGAACAAGTACTGCAAATGTTTGATTTGCTTTACTTGTTTCTAAGTTTGTAGTTACTATTTTATCTATTTCTCTTAGTAAATCTACACATTCATCTTCGATTTTCATATCAAAACATTTAATTTCGTCATCTACTTTATTTGCATTTAAAATATATGCTACTCTGTTTATTGTTAAAATTTTATCTGTAATTTCTTTTGCTTTATTTGTAACTAAATTCCAATCTAAATCTAATCCTTTTCCCGAAATTACAGCTAAATTTCTATAACTTCTAGCATCGCCTTGTACACCTACTGATTTAATTGGCAATATTTGTCCATCATCTGTTGTATTTGATAAAATATTTTTAATCGCTTCTACATCTTCATTTGATATTACTACTTCTTGTGATTTATCATGGCAAAGTAATCTTATTGCTAAACCTGGACCTGGGAAAGGTTGTCTTGATGCAATACTTTCTTCTAATCCTAATTTTCTTGCAACTTTTCTTACTTCATCTTTATGCCAATCACTATTTGTTTCAACTATTAAACCTCTTTTTCTTGCTTCTCTAATTACAGCAACATCATTGTGATGAGTTTTAATTTTATGCGCAAATCCACTTATATCTGGGTTTCCACTTTCAATTAAATCTGGTCTTAAAGTTCCTTGTGCTATAAATGTATTTTGAGGATCTAATCCCAATCTTTCAATAACATTATTAGTTACTTTAATAAATATTTCACCAATAATTTGTCTTTTCTCTTCTGGATCAACAGTATTTACTAAAGGTCCTATTTTTTTACCATCAACTTCAACTACTGTATTAAAGAAATAATCTTTTGCATTTTCTCTAATCAAATTTTTAAGTCCTAATTCTTTTAAATTTTCACAAATTACATCACTTTCATTTTTTCTCATAAATCCTGAATCAACATGAATTGCATATATATTATCTGGATTTAAAGCTTTTACAAGAAGTGCTGCAGTAACTGCTGAATCAACTCCACCACTTACAAGTACAATTATTTTATTATCTCCTACTTTTTCTTGTATCATTTTAATTGATGTTTCAATTCTATCATCTAATGCATATACTTCTTTATATTCTGCAACTTTTCTTATGAAGTTTTCAAACATCTTCATACCATTTTCTGTTAAGTCAACTTCTGGATGAAATTGGAATCCATATAATTTCTTTTCTTCATTTCCTATACCAGCTATTGCTTCTCCTGATTTTGCAATAACTTTAAAACCATTTGGAGCATTTTTTACTGTATCTCCATGACTCATTAAAACTTTTTGATTTTCTTCTAATCCTTCAAATATTTTAGATGTTACATCTATTTTAACTTCATTTTGACCATATTCTTTAACAATATTACTATCTACTGTTCCACCAAAATAATCCGACATAAGTTGCATTCCATAACAAATTCCTAAAACTGGTTTTCCAAGTTCAAAAATTTTTTTATCAAATCCTAATCTTTGTTCTTCTCCTATATTATTTGGTCCTCCTGATAAAATAACAGCTTTGTAATCAGCCAAAGTTTCTGCTTGTACATTTATAGGAAAAATATCAGATTTTACACCTAATTCTCTAACTCTCCTATCAATTACCTTTGTGTATTGTCCTCCACAATCAAGTATTGCTAACTTTTCCATTTTTAACTTCTCCTTTTTTTATATTTTTAAATTAGTTCTATTAATTTTTTTGTTTCACATTTAATCATTCCTTGCACCATTTGGCTATTTCCACCACCTTGCAAGTCTAATTTTGTTTTTAAATCTTCCAAGATTAACTTTAAATCTTCTGTATCACTCATCATTATAAATCTTCCATTTGAAACTACTGCTGAAATCTTTTCAGATTTTGTTTTTAATTTTTCGCAATAATTTTTCATATCTTTCATATCAAGATTTTCTTTTTCTATTATTATATTTTCTTGTTTATCTAAATTTGAAATTTCTTGCTCAAATATGATTTCCTTGAGTGAATTCTTTTCTTTTTTTAATTCTTCTATTTCTTTACTTAAAGCTTTAACTCCAGTATATACTTCATCTAATTTTAATGATAGCAAACTAGATATTTTGCTTACTTGTTCGTATTTGTTATCATAATCTTCAAGAGCTTTACTACCAGCTAACATGTAAATTCTAACTCCTGATTTATATTTTTCAATTTTTACTAATTTAATTATTCCTATTTCACCAGTTCTAGCTACATGAATTCCACAACAAGCACATACATCATATCCTGGTATTTCTATTAATCTAACATCTTCTTTTAAATCAATTTTACTTCTGTAATTCATATTTGAAGCTTCTTCATTAGTATATAAATTAGTTTTTATTTCTATATTTTTGTAAATTGCTTCATTTGCTTGTAATTCAATTTCTTTTAATTCTTCATTTGATAAAGTTACATTAAAATCAATTGTTACAAAATCACTTCCAATATGAAATCCAACATTTGTACTATTAAACTTTCTGCATATTAATCCAGATACTATATGTTCTGCTGTATGATTTTGCATATTTAAAAATCTTTTATCAAAATCAATTTTGCATTTTACTTCTTTGTTTACTGGTATCTCTTTTTCTACATAATGATATATTTTACCAGCTTTTTCCTCTACCTTTAAAACTTTTATATTATTTATTATCCCTATATCAGATGGTTGCCCTCCACCTTCTGGATAAAATGCTGTTTCTTCTAAAACTACTTTAATTTTACCATTTTCTTCTATACATTCTTTTACTGTAGTTTCAAAATTATCTAAATAAGCATTTTTATAATATAATGTATCTTTTATCATATATTCTCCTCATATACTTAATGTTTGAATTATATCATTTTTCCCATTTTTTGTAAACTAAAATTTATGTAGTATAGAAAAAAACTCAGGATGTAATTGCATCTCCTGAGTTTTTTTCCATTACTTATGTCATGTTAGTGATGTTTTTAAGAAAGTAAAATATTGAGCTCATCAAGCAGACACTCTACAAGTTTCTTGCAAAGCTTGTGCACACTCACTCTCACAATCAAATCCGTTGACCACATACCCATCTGTTGCAATTTACCCGCATTTCTATAGGTCACATAAGATTTTTTCTTTTTGGAAAGCTTTAACCAATAGCTCGCTGGTTTACTCTTTTCTCCAATCTCTGCTCCAAATTTTATAGTATCAGCAGTTATTGGCTGTCCTTTAATAGTAGTATTCCAATATGGTACTTCACCAAATGTTGCGTCTGGTCTTAAGTCTTTTGGAGTATGGCGTCCACCATAATACAAATCATTAGTGAACTTCTCAAAGGCTTCCTGCTTTCCTTCTCCTGCAGGTGCGCATACAAGTGTGCCATCCAGTTCATCTTGAGCTCTGGATATAATATCAAACATGGATATGCAATAATTTATAACCTCTTTTGTTTTATGAATAGGAGGAACTTTTCCAAGAGTTATTAGTTCCTGCTCCATTCTTTGCAAAATAGGTTTTGCATTTTTCCAATAGTGCTCACACTTCTTGTCTCCAATTGCATCCAGCACACATATGAGTTTCTGCCTTGCCTCATCCCGTTTGATCTCTTCCTGTACTTTTGTAAAATACGTACCATAGTTGTGTTTTCGTTTCATTTCATCCTTATCCACTAAAACACCTGCTATCTTCTGTACGTTCCCACCTGGCTTACACCACTTTCGTTTTTCTTTTCGATACATCATTGAAATCACTCCCTTCTGCGCCCGTCAGTATCGATTAGAGTTATCCTCTACATAAAAACCTAAAAAGTCATCTTTGTTATTATATCACACTTTACATAATATTGTAAATAATTTTTAACTGATATTTCTATATTACATATTCTTTATTAAAATAAAATTCTCTTATATTAAAAGTTAACACAATAATTTCATTATTTATATTATAAGAATTACAAAGCAGTTTTCTATAATATAAAAAAGTGAATTTAAGTAATCTATACTAAAATTCACTTTATCATATAAATTTTATCTATATCCTATAATACAGGTTCATTAGTTACTTCACCATCTGTTCCATTATTAATTGGTGTTGTAATAAAAGAACTATCTCCACCAATTTCTGAATCACTTTCTGGTTCTGGCATTTCTCCATCCTCTGGTTGATATTCAATTTCTACATTATTTGTTGCATTCTGATCATTTGAAGTATTGCTTGGTACTTTTTCTTCATTTGATAAAACTAATGAAACTGATATTCCCGCTAAAACTAATAATACTACTATAATTAAAATTAGAGCAACAAGTGTTATTCCTTTTTGATTTTTCATTTTAAATTCCTCCTACCCTTTCTTTTGTTTACCAATATTATTTTACACATAATAATTATTTAATTCAAGTTTTTTATATATTTTTTATATATCTTTTTTATAACATTGTTTAATAAAGTTATTTTTTTGTATATAATAAGAAAAATATGTAAAATCTATATATTCTACTAAATAATCCACATAATTATTTAGTATTTCAACTTTGCAATATCTTGTAGTAACATATAAAAATATTATGCATAACTATTTAGTAGTAAAATTGATTAATTTTAAAGGTGGTTTTATTTATGTTTGATGAATTAATTGAAAATAGTAAAGAAGAAATGTTACATAACATTTCAGAATTAATTAAAATTCCAAGCGTCTCTACAGAAACAATCAATCCAAAAATTCCTTTTGGAGAAAATTGTTCAAAAGCCTTAAATTATATTTTAAAACTTGGAGAATCTCTTGGTTTTCGTACTAAAAATATTGACGAATATTGTGGCTATATAGAATTTGGAGAAGGTGATGAATTAGTTGGAATTATTGGACATTTAGATGTTGTTCCTGCTCTAGAAGAAGATGGCTGGACTACTCCTCCATTTGCACCATGTATAAGAGATGGAAAATTATTTGGTAGAGGTTCTATTGATGATAAAGGCCCTGTTATATCATCACTTTATGCTATGAAAGCAATAAAAGATTCTACTAAAGTTTCTAAAAGAGTAAGATTAATAGTTGGATTAAATGAAGAAAAATCTTGGAAATGCATTAATTATTATAAACAACATGAAGATTGTCCTACTATAGGTTTTAGCCCAGATGCTGACTTTCCTGCTATCTATGCTGAAAAAGGAATCATGTCAGTCGAACTAAAAAATACTTTTTCTATAAAAGATTGTTCTATTTTAGAAATAGATTGCAAAGCTAATGCTATTAATGTAGTTCCAAAATATGTTTCAATAACTTTAAAATCTAATAGTGATATATTTAATAAATTAAACAAAACTAATTCAAAAATTAAAATTACAGAAATCGATAATTCAGTAATTAAAATTGAAGCCTTTGGAATATCTGCACATGCTGCGCATCCAGATCTTGGTGATAATTCTATAAAAACTCTTGTAGAATATTTATTAGATAATTTTGAATTTAATTCTGATTATTTAAAATATTTATATGAAATTGGATTATTTGATATTCATAGTCCTAAGTTTCTATCAGAAACTAAAATTGAAGATGAATCAGGAATTCTTACCTCAAATGTAGCAATTCTTGATTATAAAGATAACGAATTAATTATAAAAATAAATTTAAGAGTTCCTATAAATACAAAATTAAATGATATTTTTAAAAAATATTGTTTACTTGCTAAAAATTTTGAAAGCCTAAAAGTTTCAAATTTAGGTACTCAAGAACCTTTATATGTTGACAAAAACACTTATTTAGTAAAAACTTTAGTTGATATTTTTAACAAAAAAACTGGCCAAAATCTTGAAGCTATCGCTATTGGTGGTGGTACTTATGCAAGGGCTTTCAAAAATTGTATTTCATATGGACTTACAATGCCTGGCGATAAAGATATGTGTCACCAAGTAGACGAATTTGTAGATATTAATAAATTAATTTTATCAAGTAAAATATATGCTGAAGCAATTTATGAACTTGCAAAATAATTTTTATTATATAGTAGCTAAGATTTACTTTAATTCTTTATTATATATAATTATCCCCCAGTATAACTGGGGGATTTTCATATAGGCCTATAAGGCCTTGTTACTAGCAAACG
>CANEHB010000002.1 GCA_947427205.1 uncultured Clostridium sp. | reverse complement strand
TTATTTTAACACAAACTATAGTATCATGTCAACACTTTTTTAAAAAGTTTTTTAATTTTTTTTTCGACACCTTTTTGATACTTTTTGTATTAAATTTTCAAAGTTTTTTGTATTCATTCTTTCTGCGACTGTTAATTAGTTTATCACTTTTAAATTCTATTGTCAATATATTTTTTTCACTTTTTTTATTTTTTTGAATTGATAATTTTTTGAACTAATATTTTTTTATTTATATAAAAAAGTATAGAACAAAAGTGGACAATATTTAAGTTGAAAAAAACTTTACTGAATTGTCCACGTCTTTGTTCGAGTGCCAAATTTACGTAGTAAATTTGTGTACAAAATTTGCCGAAGGTTTTATTTAGTAGAATGTGCAGAGGACTTTCCTACTAAATGAAAAAAGGACGCTATCCACGTCCAATTTCCTTTTCCAAAGCCAACATATCATTAAACAATTTCTTTTCCGCTTTTTCCATGATTCCAATTCTTCCTGATAAAGAAGATCTGCTCCAAATTTTATCGTCTTTACCTGCATACATTGACAAAAAACACCACATACTTGCATATAAATAAGCATAACCTTGACCTAAAATTTTGACTCTCAAATATTTTTCATCATTATTCAATATTTTACTTAATTTACCAATAAACTCATCAACATTGGTATATTCATTTTTATGTATAAAGTATAATATTGTTAATGCATTCTCATGTCTTTTGGGAAGTGGTTTACCTACTGTATTATGCATCAATACTTTTTCTGATAATTCGAAATATCTCTTTTTATCCATATCAAGCTGGTTCTTATCATCAGGAAATGTGTTTTCATTTGGCTTGGATTTATTGAATTTCTCCAGTTCCTTTAACGCAAGACTAATTCCAAAGTACATTTCTTTCTCTGAAATACCATCTTTTATTGCATCTTTTACATATGGCATTGCCATATCCCGTAAATATTCATCTCGTGACATAGAAATTCTCCCTTCAAAGTCTTATTGCATTTTTAAATTATACCACTATTATGTAAATTTTGCAATTATTCCTTCATATCAATATTATAATATTTGTTTCTACAATATTTTTTAGCAAGTCCTCCCTCACTAGTTTCTCTATAATGACTTTGCAAATCTTTCCCTGTTTCATACATAGTTTCAACTACTACATCAAATGATACTTTTCTATCTGTTTCTAACATCATTGCCAAACTACTACTTTCCATAGCCCTCATTGCTGCAATAGCATTTCTTTCTATACATGGAATTTGAACATATCCATATATTGGATCACAAGTTAATCCTAAATGATGCTCCATTGCAATTTCTGCTGAATTTTCTATTTTTTCAATACTACCACCTAATAAATATGTAGCTGATGCTGCTGCCATTGAACATGCTGTTCCTATTTCAGCTTGACACCCACATTCTGCGCCACTTATTGAAGCATTTGTTTTTATTATATTTCCTATTACTCCTGCTACAGCTAAAGCTCTTATTATTCTATCGTCTTCAATATTATATTTATTCTTCATATAGTACAATACTGCTGGAAGTACTCCTGCTGCTCCACATGTAGGTGCTGTAACTATAATTCCACCACTTGCATTTTCTTCACTTGTTGCATATGCATATGCACTTAATAATCTATTTTGTTTTGTTATATCATCTTCATTTTCAATTTTCTTTTCATATAATTTTTTGGCTCTTTTGTCTAAATTTAATTTTCCATGTATTGTTCCATCAGAAGATAGTCCTTTTTTTATTGTTAATTGCATGGACTCCCAAATTTCGTTTAAAAATTCGTTTATTTCATTTCCTTCTATATTACATACATAATCATATAAATCACATTTATGTTCTTTACAATATTCTTTTATTTCACTAAAACTTTCTTCTTTATATACATCTTCTTTGCTTATTTCTTTTTTTCCTTCTACTTGAAAAGTTCCTCCACCAACTGAATATACTCTCCAATTCCCAGTTACCTCATTGCCTTTCAAAGCAAATATATCAAATGTATTTGGATGAACTTCACAATTATATTCTGAATCAAATTCAATTTCTGTATCAAATCCCTCTAATGTTTTTTCTATTATATAATCTGTTAAATGTCCCTTTCCTGTTAATGCTAATGAGCCATATAATATTACTTTAAATTTTGTTGCTTCTGGATGTTTGTTTTTAAATATTTCAACAGCTCTTTTAGGTCCCATTGTATGTGAACTCGATGGTCCATTTCCTATTTTATATAATTCTGTTAATGATTGCATATTTTTTATAAGAATAATTAAATATTCTTTTCTCCTCTCTTTTTCGTTATAAATTAAATATAATTTATTTATTACTTATTAGAAAAATACCATGCTAGTCTTGTATTATTTCTTATATATTTTTCTTCATAATCATTAGCAATTTTTTCCTTTATTATTTTTCTCCAAAAATTCTGTGCTGGAATGTTCTTTAATAAAGCTCTTATTTCCCACTTACCTTTATGCAAATTAAAAACAGCATTAGCCATAAATCTTCCTGCACCTTTTCCTTTATATTTATTCAATATAAAAAACTCTGCTATTTCTATAAAATCATCTTCTCTTTCTCTAATTAAAGCAAAGCCTATATTTTTGTCATTTACTTTTAACAAATAAGGAAATCTATTTCTCTCAGTCCAATATGAATCAAAATATCTTATTGGATAAACTCCATCATCATTTAATTCAAATATAGCACTATCATCTTCATATTTACTTAATTCATGATAATATAACTGCATCATATTGTACAATATATTTTTGTTTTCTTTATTAGCTTGAACTAATTCATATTTCATAAAATTCTCCTTCAATTACTAGTTAATAATTTTATATTCTAAACATTTGGTTCGTAATAATTTTACTTATATAAAATTTATGTTTTTTTACTTTTATACTTATTTTATTATAATTTTAAAGTAGTTTCTAATGCAAGTTCTATCATATCATTCATAGAATTTTGCCTTTGCTCTGATGTTAATTCTTCATTTTTGCAAAGTGAATCTGATACTGTTAATAAACATGCTGCATTTTTTCCTAAATGTTTTGCAGTATAGAAAAGTGCAAAACTTTCCATTTCTGATCCCATTATTTTATCTTCTTTTGGTAATCTATTTATAAATAGATACGGATCATCTAAATATGGATCAAAGCATTCTGTACATGCCATATTTCCTTTTACATAAGATTGATTTATTTCTTTTGCAGTATTTTCTATTGCTTCATTTAATTTTGAAGAAGAGTCTACTAAGTGACTTTCAACTCCCGTCATATTTCTTGCAAAATTTCCTTCTGTATATGCTTTATCAACTAATACAATGTCTAATACATTTAACTCTTCTACATGCCCACCACATGATCCAATTCTAATTATATTTTCTACTCCATAAAATTTATATAATTCATATGAATAAATCCCTATACTTGGCATTCCCATTCCTGATGCCATAACTGTAATTTCTTTTCCTTTATATTTTCCTGTAAAAGCATACATTCCTCTTACGCTATTTACTAATTTATATTCTTCTAAAAAGTTTTCTGCTATATATTTCGCTCTCATTGGATCTCCAGGCATTAAAACTGTTTTTGCTATTTCTCCTACTTTTGCTTCATTATGAACTGCCATAACATACCTCCTATTATAATTTTTCTCATTATATTATATAAATATATTTTCTTCAAGTTAGTATATTTAATATAAAAAATAAAATCAGAGGATATAATTTAAATTATTTATATCCTCTAATTTTTTATATATTAAATGTTCATTTTATTAATATATTACACATCTTTTAATTACTAATTTCCTGATAATCACTTAAATCTGGAATTTTCACATCTTTATCTGTAACTGTATTTTTTTCAATAGTAATATATTCTGTTATTTGATCTTCATATTTCTTTATTTTCATATAATAAGTTTCTGGATCTATCCAATATTTATAGCCATTATTCTGTAATACAATATAATTTTTGCCTTCATATTCTTCTCGTCCAATTTTATTTATATATTCTAAACTAGTTTTTAGCAAACTTATATCTTCTATTTTGGTTAATCTTATTGTATTAAAATACTTAAAATATGATTCAAATAATAAATCCATTGCATTTTCATATTTTTTATATGTTTTTTCTTTTAAATTTATATTATATAAAGTCATATACCTGTTTTCATTCGGAATACTATAACTCACACTATCATCATCTGTTTTACTTACTATCATTTTTAAATCTTCTTTACAATACACTTGAATTTCTTGTTTTGAATCACCATGTATTTCATTATAAATTATTTTATAATTATTTCCTAAACTCAACTCTGCTTTTAAATTTCTATTTAAAACATTAAATACATATATAAATTTAATACTAAATAATAATGCAATTACTATAATTATTACTAATACTATTTTAATAATTTTACTATATTCAATTTTTACTTTTTCTAACATTTTTTTATTATCATCAATATTATTCATATGTATCACTCCCTCTTATTATAAATTAGTTATTATTTTAATTTATCATTAATTCAGTTATTTTATTAAACTTTATTTTTCTACTAATGTATATTTAGAAAAATCAGGTTCTTTAATTTCTCTCCATGATACACATGATGTTTGCATTCTATAGTCTTTTTTATTTTCTCCTTCAACTCTTTGTGCAAAAAAAGTATCTTTATCTACATAAACTCTGTTTCCATCCTCATCTTTTATAATATAGTAATCTTGATTTCTAAAACCTTCATTTCTAATAATATTTTCATTTAATAACACAAATTTTAAAATTTCTAATTTATCTATTCTGTAATTATTTAATATATTATTTGTCCTATTTACTACACTTATATCAATATCTATACTATTGTTTTCATGTTTTACATTTTCCATATAATATGTCATATTTTCATTGTTAAAATAGTAATGTTTTTCTCCATCACAATATTCTATAATACTATCTCCATATGTTTTTTTCATTTTTCCATTTAAACAGTATGTTGTATAATGATCCTCATAGGTCTCTATTGATTCTTCATACTCCTCTATTTTAAAATTTCCATTTGTTTTGTAATTTGTATTTTTCTCATATGCTTTATTTACTATATAAAATCTATAACATATATTTGATACAATACTTAGTAAAATAATTGATATAACTAAAATTATTATAAACTTCATGATATTTATTCTATTTTTATATTTTTTAATTTGTTTAACTACTTCTGTATTTTCTAAATTTTCTTTTTCCATATCATCAATCATATTTTCATATATTTTCTTACAGTCAGCACAATTTTCTAAATGTTCTTTTATAAATTCATTAGATTCACTAGATACTAAATTCTCAATATATGTAGGAAGTAAATCTTGTACAATCTTACATCTATTTTCCATATTTTTTATCCTCCTTTACTTTTTGTTTTGCTCTATAAAAAGTAACTCTTGCCCAAGTTTCTGATTTTCCAAGTATATCTCCAATTTGTTTAAAAGATAATTCACTATTTATTCTCAAATACATAACTCTCTTTGTTTCTTCATCAAACATTTCTATCTTTTGATAAACTTCTTCGGCTTTTTCCTTTGCTATATAATCTGCTTCTATATTTCTTTCATCAGCTATATTTTCTTCTGCTTTATAATCTAATTTTCTTTTATTTTTCCTAAGTTCATCATACCAAGTATTTTTGGCAATTTCACATAACCAAACCGAAAACTTACTGTTTCCTTTATATGTATTAATCTTTTTTATCATTTTATAGAAAGTTTCTTGAGTTAATTCTTCGGCAATATCTACATTTTTGGTTAAACATATTAAGTATTTGAATACTGTTTGATAATATTTTTCATATATTTTTTCTAATTCTTCTTGCACTAATTACTCCTTTCTATAATTTATTCACTTTTAAAAGTTTAATATAAGACGTATGAAAATTCAATATGTTACAAATTTCTATACATTTTTATAAATTTATAAAATCTAATATTTTTTTATAAAATAAAAAAGATTTATATAGATTTTCATATAAATAGCAAAAAAGAAACGAATATGCAAACTCGTTTCTTTTTACTATCTAATATTACTTTTATGCAGTCTTTAAATCTAATCTTAATTTATCAGCTATCATTGCTATAAATTCTGAATTAGTTGGTTTTCCTTTATTTGAATTTACAGTGTAGCCAAATATATTTTCAACTGTTTCAATTTGACCTCTATTCCACGCAACTTCAATTGCATGTCTTATTGCACGTTCAACTCTTGATGGCGTTGTTTTATATTTTTTAGCTAAGTCAGGATATAATTGTTTTGTTATTTGATTAATAACTTCTATATTATTAACCACCATCATTATTCCATCTCTTAAATATTGATATCCTTTTATATGTGCTGGTACTCCTATCTCATGGATGATATTTGTAACTTTTACTTCTAAAATTTCTTCTTTACTTGCTTGATTACTAATATCTACATAATTATTTTTTGTTTCTTTTGTAGTTATTTGATTTGGAACTTTTGCTACTGGTTTTTCTACTAATTCTCTTATTCTTTTCATTAATACATCCATTTTAAAAGGTTTCAAAATATAATATTTAGCTCCCAAATTTATTGCTTGTGCTGTGACATCATCTTGTCCTACTGCTGATAACATTATACAAATTGGTAAATCTATATTAGAAGAAACTAGTTTTTCTAAAACTCCTAGTCCATCTAAATGTGGCATTATTACATCTAATAAAGCTACTGTAGGTTTTTCTGTTATTATTTTATTATATGCTTCTTGTCCATCTTTTGCTGTTGCTACTATTTCTACATCCTCCTGACTTTGAAAATATGTAATTAATGTAGAAACAAAATCAATATTGTCATCTGCTATTAATATTTTGATTTTTTCTTTCAAAATAATCCCTCCTAAAATAAAAATATGTAAATATTTACAAAACGAATTATATTACTATCAAAATTTTTATGCAATGATTTTTTGTTCATTTTATAGGCTTTTCGTACTTCATCATTTTACAAAATTCGACATCAAAATATAAAAATAATAATTATAAGCTTTTTTTATGTTTTTATATCACAAAATTTTATATTTTTTCTTATATTTTTATGTATTATAATATTTTAAAATAAATATTAGTATAAAAATAACTATTATAAAAAACAGAAGTTATTTATAAACACTGATATAAAGTCCTATTTAATAAAAATATAAATTCTTTCCTATAAAATAACATAAGCTACTATCTAATTTTTAAGACAATAGCTTTATTCTATATTTCTATATATTTTTCTTTTAAGATTTCTTTTTTTATTATTATAAAATTCAAATTTTCTTTTTGTTTTTCTATATTTTCTAATTTTTCTGATGTAGTCTCAACTGTTACATCTACATTCTCTAAATATAGCATATCTAATATTTTTATTTCATTTTGTTTTAAATAATATTTTAGTTTTTCTAAATCTGAATATGTAACTTCAAATTTTACTTCTACTCCTATATCTTTATTAATTTCAGTTATTCCACTTAAGGCTTCTTGCATCGCTCCTGTATATGCTCTTACTAGACCTCCTGTACCTAATAAAATACCACCAAAATATCTTGTTACTACTACTAAACAATTACTTAAATTTTTAGACGTTAATATATTTAACATTGGAGCACCAGCTGTTCCTGAAGGTTCTCCATCATCACTAAATCTATTTATGATTCCTTCTTTTGAAAAAATACTATATGCAAAACAATTATGTCTTGCATCAAAATACTTTTTCTTTATTTCTTTTATTTTATTTTCTGCCTCTTCAATAGTTTCTATATAAAATACATTTGCAATAAATTTCGATTTTTTTTCTACTATTTCTGCTGTAGTATTTTCGGAAATAGTTTTAAACATTATTTCTCTCCCACATTTTCTAATCATATTTTATAGTATAAAGCAATAACTGAATTAATGATATTAAAATACATAATTTTCTTATTAAATATGCATGTTAAAACTTCTATACAAACTTTATACGTTTTAATTTTTATATAATATTTAATCCTGCTGTATATCCTGTTGAATATGCTATTTGTAAATTAAATCCTCCTGTATATGCATCTACATCAATTATTTCTCCTGCAAAATATAAACCTTTTATTAATTTTGATTCCATAGTTTTAGGGTTTATTTCTTTTACATTTATTCCACCTGCTGTTACTATTGCCTCTTCAACTGGTCTAAATCCATCTATTTGTACTTCAAAATTTTTAAAAATATTTACTAAATTTAACCTTTCTTCTTTTGTTATACTATTTACTTTTCTATATAAATCTATTTTTGATAATTTTATTACCACATCAATCATTTTCTTCGGTAATAACTTTTCTAAACTATTTTTAAACTCTTTATTTTTAAATTCTTCAAAATCTCTTATAATTCTTTTGTCTAATTCTTCATTAGATAATGCTGGTTTTAAATCAATTACTAATTTAATCTTATTTTCTTTAAGTAATATATCAATATTTTTATATCTTAATAAATGTGCTGATGAACTTAAAATTGTTGGACCACTTACTCCAAAATGTGTAAAAAGCAATTCTCCAAAGTCTTCATATATTATTTTATTTTTTTCTGTATCTTCTATTTTTATTTTTACATTTCTTAATGATAATCCTTGAAGTGACTGGCAAAGTTTTTTATCTCCCGTAAGTGGTACAAGTGATCCTCTAATTTTTTCTACTTTATGTCCTAGTTTTTCTGCCATAACATATCCATCGCCTGTTGATCCTGTTCCAGGATAGCTTTTTCCTCCTGTTGCTAAAACAACTTTGTCTCCTAAAATTCTTTTTTCTTCTACTGTTTCTATTCCTATAACTTCATTATTTTCTATAATAATTTTATTTACTTTTATTCCTGTTTTTATTTGTATATTTTTATATTTTTTTAGTTCTTTTATAAAACAATCTAAAACATCTTGTGCTCTATCTGTTACTGGAAATATTCTATTACCTCTTTCTTCTTTTACTTTTACTCCATTAGTTTCAATTATTTTTATAACATCTTTATTAGTAAAATTTTGAAAGGCACTATATAAAAATCTTCCATTTCCTGGAACATTTTTAATAAAATCATCCATTTCTAAAGAACTTGTTATATTACATCTTCCTTTTCCTGTAATTAATATTTTCTTTCCTAATGAATTATTTTTTTCTATTAATATTACATCATTTCCATTTTGAGCAGAAGAAATTGCTGACATAATCCCAGCAGGCCCTCCACCAATTACTATTACTTTCATAATTTATCCTTTTACTTCTACACAATACATCATTTCTAATTCTTCTAATAAGTATTTTCCTATAAAACTTGGTGAATAATATGTTTCTATCTCATAATTTGGAGCCACTATTTCTTCTCCATTTTCATTTACTACTCCCCATTTTCCGTCCTTATACACTCCTGCAAATCCATATTCATTTAATTCTGTTACAATATCATATTTTGCTTCAATTACAATATTTCCTGAAATATCTTTAAATCCCCATTTCTCTTCTTCTGATTTATAACTATATAATTTCAAATCTTTATATACTTCTGTATTTGAAACTATTTCTCCTTCTTTATTTATATAGTTTAAATCAGATTTTGAATAGATTGAAACATAATTTTCATTAACACTTTCAACAACAGCATCTGTCATAGTTAATACTTTTTCTATTTTTTTAGAATAAATATCAACTTCATTTCCTCTTCTTGCTTCTAATGCATTTACATTTTCAAGCACAATTATATAATCATATTCAGCTTCAACTTCAGTTCCTGCATAAATATTAAGAATTCCTGATTTTCCTTCTTCTGTTGTAAAAACAAAGAAATTATCAAATGCATATGTTATGTTTGTATATTTATTATCAATTTGAACATCTTTACTAATAATACTATAATATCCATTATCATTTTGGGCAATAAAATATGAAGGATTATTAGTTTCTATAATGCTCTTATATGTATTAGTATTTACTAAATTTCCATACAAATCATATAATCTCATTTCGTCATCTTTTTTTACTGATATATAATTTCCAGCTATCGAATAACTTGTATATTCTGTTTTTAATATTTCTTTTCCTTTATTATCATAAAATCCATATTTGCCATTTCTATTTACTATAAATACATTTGAAATATTATAATAATTTATGTTTTGATATTTTGCATTTATAATTGTTTTTTTATTTTTTATAACACCTTTTTTTCCATTTTCCATAAATATTAAATAAATATCATCATCTTCATATTCCAATACTCTTGATACTGATTCATATTTTGGATCTATTAATACTTTTCCATTATAATCTATATATCCATACATAATCCCTGAATTAGTTTTATTAGATACTATGTATCCTGTTTTTAAATATCCATCTTCTGCTGATGAATATTCATCTCCTTTTATAGAATTATATTTTGTATCGATAATTGTATTTCCTTTTGAATCTATAATTCCATATAAATTATCTTTTTTTACTAATATACAACCTGGTTTATTAGCTAAACTAGATACTTCATCATATATTGCATTTGTTAGCTTTTCTCCTGAAAAGTTTATTAACCCATATTTTCCATTTTGTTCATAACTTAATACATTTTTTTCCATTTCTAAAGTAGTATCTGAAATTATTATAGGATATACAGAATTATATTCAGTAAATATATCTTTTCCTTCGCTATTTAATATTGCATAATTGTTTTCATCTTTAAAACATACAAAAACATCTTTTGATTGATTAGGAATATATAAAGTTACATATTCTGGTTTTATTATTTCATTTCCATTTCTATCAATTACTCCAACTTTTTCATCTAATGAAGACATAGTAAAATATTGATAAGGCTCTTCTTCTATTTCCTCTACTGGCCTTTTATTATTAATCTTTATTATAACTATACCAATAATTAAAACTAAAATAATTGATATTATAGCTATTATTAGTTTTATATTCCCATTTATTTCCAAAACTTCATCTCCTAAAAATTCAAATTTACTGAAACTATTTAATTTTTCAAACTTGTACATTTCTTAAATGTATCACTATAAATAAGCTATAAGTAAGTTATGCATATCATACAATTACATAAAACTTTTCTTATACATATTTTAATCGTTAATATTGTTCTATTATTTTACAATAATTTACTTTTATTTTCAATATAACAAACAGTCAAAAAACAAATTTCACATAATAGACACACGATTTCTAACACCAAAATTCAAACATATTTTTCAAATATACTGTAAGTGGATTTCTAAGATTTGTTAATAAGTTTACTTCTGTTGTTAATGAAATTGGTAGCATTATAATTATGGTCGCTAAACAAATAATTAAAAATAATTTATTTACTTCTTTTTTCTCTTTATTTTGTTCTACTAATTTTAATAATAAAATTACTGCATTTATACATAAAATTAATTTAAAATCTATTGCGTAGGCTTCACAAATTCCACCTAAACATGTATTTAAAATTATAGCAACTAAGCAAGTGTATAAACAAACTCTTGTGAATATTTTTAATTCTTTATTTTCTGATTTATATAATATATTTTTCTTGAATAAATATATCCATAAAATTGGTATTGCTATTAATCCAACTAGTCTATTTTCATAACATACTTCATTCACTGCATTTAAAGTTGTTTCAGTATTTATAAAAACAAATGGAAAGTTTGATACATTAATTCTAGGAATTCTAAATATGTATTCTAAGATTCCTACATATATTTTTCCAAAAGTAAATGACATGCAATAATTCATGTTAAATCCTGTTAATTGATATTTAGCACCAAACTCTAAAATGCTATCAAATCTTAAATAGTTTAATATCATTTGAAAAATCGCTAATAATCCAAGTGGAACTAATATAAATATTCCATCTTTTATTTTTTCTTTTAGACTTATTTCTTTTGTGTTTAACAAAAGAAATAATACTATTATAGAATAGTATGCGATTAAATTAGGCTTTGATAAAACAATTAGCGCTGTAGTAATTCCAAGCAATATTAATTTAATATATTTGTATTTTTTATTCTTATAAATTGATATTGCTAAGTTTATTGATATTAGCATAAACATTATTCCTGATGTTACTACTATATCATATTTTGCACCTCTTAAAAGTGTTAGAATATTTGAGCCAAATAAAATTGCATAATATCCTAAATAAAAATTGCAAAGCGACAATTTTTTTATATATCTATCTACTAATTTTTTATATAAAAAGTATAAAGAAATAGCTATTCCAAACATGTATACAAGATTAAAAATATATGTATGTGTATACATTCCTGTTATTAATCGAAATGGCATTATAGTTGTAAGAATTGGCGCCACTCCAAAATAATTATAATAATTTCCATTGTAATATGCTACATCATAAAGATATGGCACTCCATTTTGATCTCTTTCCACATTATCATATGGATTTTCCATTTCTTTAAGTTCTTCTGATGCCTCTGGTATAAGTTTTACTTGTCCACTTATAAAAGCTTCTGTTTGCATAAGAAGTGCATCTTCATTGCTTATATTCTCTTTTTTTATTAACAAAGTTTCTGGATTAAATTGATAAATTAAATATATTGCAATAAAACCACAAAAAACTATTAAATTTAATATAAATACATGATTTTGTGATTTAGAATTTTTATCATATTCTTTATATATACTTTCATCCTTTACTTTAATTATAAAAATTGCTATCACAAAAAATATTATTATTCTATACACACTAATATTAAAATTAGGTTGATTTATCTGTATGTTTTCCACAGAAAAATCACTTTCTGTTAATAAATCAAGTTGAATTGTTTTGCACTTTGAATGAGTATCAAAATTTATGTATTGTCTTTGATTTTCTAATATTACTTTTGGTTTTAAAGAAAATAAATCACTATTTTCTTCTGCTGTATATTTTAATTCATAAGTTACTTTATCTGTTAAATTTTCCTTGTATTTAAGATTTATACTTGTAACTCTTTCATTTATATTTGAAATTATAATAGAGTTATCATCTACTTTATAATCATTTATCTCTTTAGATTTTCCAATTAGTAAACTTCTAAGCGCTGGATAATTACAAATAAATACTTCTATCAAAATAGCAATTACTATAGCGATTATAATTCTTTTCTTTCCTTTTTCATCTATTCTTGATTTCTTTTCTATTTTTATCAACTCTTTTCATTTATTTTTTTCATTATACCATATAGAATTTAAAAATAAATATATAAATATTGCAATTTAGATTATTAATAAAAAATAACTCCAAATATAATATGTATTAAGTTTTGAAACACTGCGTAAGCAATCAAACGAACAAAGTGAGTGCGAAATTGAGCAACCTACATAAAATATTTTATTTATAGCTTGCGACAGCAAAGTGTAAAAAACTTAATACATATTATATTTGGAATATATTTATAATAATATATAGAAAAGCTGAAACTTTTTTATATGTTTCAGCTTTTCTATATAATTTATAAATCTATGCATTTTCAGTCATAACTGGTACAACTTGTTTTTTACGAGATACAACACCTTCAAGTAATGCTGTATTATCTTCTAATTTTACTCCATATGCTTTTTCAACTATTCCTGCACAATTTCCTAATGCTATAGTTTGTGTATTACTATTTACTATATCTGTAATTAAAAGCATAAATAAATCTAATCCGTTTTCTTCAATGCTTTTTTTCATTCCAGCTTCTAAATCAGCTTTCATTTTCATAACTTCTGGAATTGAAGCTGTATTTACTTGTGCTATTATTGACTTTTTATCTTTTAAAGCTATTGCCTTTGCATCTATTTTTAAAATCTCATCTATTGTAAATGAACTCAAATCTGTTCCTGCTTTTAACATTTCCATACCATAAGTATTATAATCAATTCCTGCGATTTTTGATAATTCTTCTACTGCTTTTACATCATCTTGTGTACAAGTTGGAGATTTTAATAAAAGCGTATCTGAAATAATTGCTGATAACATTAATGTTGCTATTTTTTTATCTACTTCAAAACCATATTCTTTATATAATTTATAAATTATTGTTTCTGTACATCCAACTGGCTCTGCTCTATAAAAAACTGGATAAGATGTATTTAATAAAACTTGATGATGATCAACTATTCTTTTTATTTTTACATTTTCTAAATTTGAAATAAGTTCTCCTGGGTTTGCTGTATCTACAATTATAACTTCTGCTCCGTCTTCTAAATCTTCTATAAATTCTGGTGCCTCTACTCCTACATAATTTAAAACATATTCTGTTTCTTTATTTACGTTTCCTAATCTACAAGAAACTACATCTGTGTTTCCATTTTTTCTTTCAAAATCTGCCATTACTAAACTTGATGTTATTGAATCTGTATCTGGATTTTTATGTCCAAAAATATAAGTTTTTCCCATTTTTATTTCTCCGTTTCTTTATTAAAATTTGTAGATATATTATAACATTTTATTTTAAAAATCAATATTTTTTACATAATATACACAATTCATTTTTTATTAATAGAGTTATTTTGTAACTTTTAATTTTAATACTAATAATTATACATAGTTCTTAATCTATCAGTTTTTAAACTTTGTCGTGAATTTACTTCTTGCTTTCTTTTTTCTGCCTCTCTTACACTAGCTCTCATTTGTCTTAATGTACTCTTTTCTTCTACACTAATTTTTTCACTTTGCATATAAAAAGTTATTAATTCATTTGCCCTTGCATATTCCATTTGCTTTATGCATACTTTTATAAAAAATACGCTATTTTCCATATCATCATCTAAAAATTCTAAACAATCTTGAAGACATGATAAAGTTTCTTTTGACATTCTTTTAGGCTCTTTTTCATATATTCTCTTACATAAACTAATATAATTTCTTAATGTTTTTATTCCTGAAGGTGTATCTTTTACTTCATCAACTATATCAGCACATTTTTCTTCTATTTTCCTCAAGTTTTTTTCTTCTTGAGCTTGATCTTTAATCTTTTTCATTTCTTCTGGTCCTAGCTCAAGTTCTTCAATTCTTGATTTATCTATTGGTTTATCATTTTTTAGACTCTCATACAAGTATTTATATGAAACTTCTGATTTATCTAATTCACTTTCATATAAAGTTTCTACCTTACCTATTAAATCTCCTGTATTAAGATTTGTATTTTCTGCAATTTCTTCATATCCATATCCTTCTTGTAACATTTCACTAATTGTTTTATTCTGCCACTCTAAGAACTTATTTTTATTTTCTTTAGTTCCTGAAACAGACAATATTTCACAAGTTTCATTATAATTTTTCTCTATAGATTTATAATAATTTTGTCTATTTATTTCCAAAACTTGTTTTGCAAAATCTGGTCTTGATAAAATTGTATGTGCTTTTTTATATAACTTTTCAAAAAATGTTGGTATTATTCCTTGTCTTTGATATAACAAGTTTTCTCTTACTAATTTTGCTTTTAAATTCGCTAAATATGCATCAGAAAATTTAACTCTACAAAAAATTTCTGTATCTTCTCCTGGATTATTTCTTATAAAAATTAATCTATCATTTCCTATAAATAATATTTTCTCTGCAAATTGTTTCTCAGATAGCTTGCCACCATATAATTTGTATAATTTTGAAAATTCTTCATAAGTAATTCTATCTTCTGTACAATATCCAGAATTATTAAAAAGACTTTTTCTTAAAGCCTTAATCTCATCTTTTCTAACTTTTTCATTTGTTAGTATTATAGTTCTTTGATTTTCATCTCTTAATATATTATCTAATCTATGAGGTTTAATATCCAATACCTCTCTTGCAAAATCTTTTTGACTCATTCCAAAACCATATTTTTCATAAATCTCTAAGAATTGTTTTCCTGTCATTGGATCTTCAATATGTAATTTTTTCTCTCTTATTACAACATCTCTTAATTTTCTTACTGCTCTTTTTAATAATTCTTCTGGTAAATCATTTTCTTCACTTCTTAAAATCCTATTTGTTTTACACTCTCCATTTTTTAATAGTCTAAATTGTGTGCCATCTATTTCTAATGCTTGCTTTGCAAATTCAACATCATTTGTTACAAATCCATATTTTTCATATAACGTTAAAAATTCTTCATATGTTATTGCTTTTCCTCTATATACATTCTCATTTTGTTTAATACATTGTTTTGCTTCTTGATAAAAATTCTCTGGAATTTTAATATCATTAAGAATAAAACTTTCAGATTCTTCTCTTTTTAGTCTTTTATAATTTTGTTTAGCTATATCTAATATTTCTTCTGCAAAATCTATTTCTGATAATATTCTGGCATGTTTCCTATAAATTTCTTTAAATTTCTCATAAGAAATACTTTGATTTATATATAATTTTTCTTGTTTTATAGTTTCTTCTCTTATTTTTAACAAATAATCTAAACTAACTGTTTCTTCATTCCAAATTTGTGCCTTTTTTATTTTGTCATTTATTAAACTTCTTGCTTTTCCTTCTGTCATACCAAGTACAGTTCTTGCAAAATCATATTCAGAGAAATCTTTTCCATAAATCTTATATAAATCAAAAAATTCTTCTCTTCCTACTTCATCTCCTATATGAAGATTTCTATCTTCTGCAATCTCATCTTTTAAGTCTGATATTCCTTTTTTTCTTTTAACAACCTTATTTACAATTTTTTTTAGTTCTTTATCATCTATAGAATTATCAAAATATTCATCATCTGTTTTATTAAAAATAGTCGCATTTTTAGTTTCATTACATTTAGTGCATGAAAGAGAATGACTAGATACATCTAACACCTTTTCTGCAAACATTACTAATTGAAATTTACTTGGTATATAATTATATATATCCACTAATTCCTGATATGATCTTTCTCTTCCTTTACTTAATCCTAGTTCTTTTATAACTCTTAATTTAAGTAATTCTATTTCTTTTTCATCTACTACTTCTTTTTTCAGAATTTTGCATCTATTTTTCTTTAAACTATAATAATCTGTTTTTAATAAATCTAAAAACACATCTGCAAATTCATCTTCTTTAAGTCCATTTCCATACTTAGAATATAAATCTAAAAACTGATTATAATCAACTAAATCATTAATATGAAGAGACTCCTTTTTTATCATCTCTTCTCTTTCATTTTTAAATTTTTTCTTTTTAATCCAAGACATTTTTTCTATAGAAAAATTCATGTTTTCTCCTATTGTTTTAAATTAATATTTTCTATCTTATGTTTATAATATCTAAACTACAAATTCTTGTCTGAATATCGATTCTTTTCTATTTTGCATTGATACTATATTTTTTCTTGCCATAACTTCATCTTTTCTTTCTGAAGCTTCTTTTATCATAGTTCTCATTGCTTGTAATTTTTTTCTATCTTCTATACTTAAACTATCACTATGCATATTAAAAGTTACCAATCCATTAGCTCTTATATAATCCATTCTATCTATACAAACTTTTATGAAAAACAAACTATTTTCAAGATTTGTGTCTAAAAATTCTATACAATTCTGAAGAGTGTCTAAAATATTTTCTGGCATACTTTTAGATTTTGATCCATAAATTTCTTTACATAAATTTATATATTCTACCAGATTTCTTTTGTTTTTAGGAGTATCTAAAACTTCATCAACTATATGAGCACACTTTTTCTGAAGTGGTTGTAATCTAAGTTCATTTTCTACTTCGCCTTTTATTTTACCAATATCAAACTCACTTATACCACATTCTTTTAATCTCTCTTCATCGACTTCTTTATTATCTTTTAAAGTTTTATAATAATATTGTTTTGCAATTTTTTCTTTATCTAGTCCGTTTTCATATAAACTATCTATTTTTTTCTTTAGTACTATAGCTGGTAAATTTACATTTTCTTCTATTTCATCATATCCATAACCTGATTCAAGCATTGATTTTATTTTGTCATCTTGTCTTTTTAAAAATTTTTCCTTATTTTCTTCTGTTCCAGAAGTTGTTAGAATAAAAAATGCTTCACTTTCTTCATTTTCAAGTTCTCTATAACACCATCTATTTACTTCTAATATTTCTTTAGCAAAATTTGGCTTAGATAAAATCGTATGAGCACTTTTATATAATCTATTAAAAAATGGCATAGTTACTGGTTGTTTATAATATAGTAGATTGTCTTTTATTATTCTTGCTTTTAAATTTGCTATATATGCATCAGAAGGCTTAGCCCTACAAAAAATTTCAGTTTCTTCTCCTGGATGTGTTCTTATAAATGTTAATCTATCAGCAGACATAAATAATATTTTTTCTGCAAATTGTCTTTCTGATAGAATTCCTCCATATGTATCATATAGTCTTAAAAATTCTTTATAATCAATACTATCTTCTGTACAATGTTCACCACTCATAAAAAATGATTTTCTTAAAGCTTTTATTTTCTCTTTTGAAAGCTTTTCATTTGTAAGTATTGCTGTCCCTTGACTTTCATCTCTTAAAATTACATTTAATCTATAATCCTTAATATCTAGTATTTCAAAAGCAAAATCTTTTTGGCTCATTCCAAAACCATATTTTTCATAAAGTGCTTTAAATTTACTTCCAGTCATACGATCTTCTATGTGGAGTTTATTTTCCATTATTACTATTTGTCTTAATCTTTTTATATTTTTTTCATGTTCTTCTGGACTCTTTTCATTTTCTTCTCCTTTAAGAATCCATGAAGTTTTAATATCTTTTCTCTTTAATGATCTTATTGAATCTGGATCCATTTCTAATGTTTTTTCTCCAAATTCAATATCATTTGTTACAAATCCATATTTTTCATGTAATCTCAAAAATTCTTCATAAGTTATAGGTTTTCCTCTATAAACATGTTCATTTGCTTTGATCTTTTCTTTAGATTCTTTATAAAATTCTTCTGGTACTTCAATAGAAGAAAGTACTAATGATTCACATTTTTCTTTTTTAAGCTCATTATATCTAGTTCTTGGTATATCTAAAATTTCTAATGCAAAATCCACTTCTGTTAAAATTCCTGAATGTTTCTTGTAAATTTCTTTAAATTTTGCATAACTTATCTTTTCATTTATATGTAATTTTTCTTCTTTTATAGTTTCTTCTCTTATTTTTAATAAATAATCTAAAGTAACTATTTCACTTGTCCAAACTTTTACATCTTTTCTTTTATCATTCAATAATCCTTTTATTTTAGTGCTATCAACACCTAATATGCTTTCAGCAAATTCTATTTCTGTAAATCCTGTACCATAAATTTGATATAATTCTAAAAACTGTTCTTTATTTAAAGAATCATTCATATGAATACTTCTATCTTGCGCTATTACATCTTTTAATTCAGCTATTTCCTTGCTTCTTTTTTCTAATATTTCTATTGTATTATATAAAGTTTCATCACACTTCGAATTATCAAAATAATCACTATTAGTTTTACTAAAAATAGTAGCTTTTCTACTTCTTACAAGATTTGTACGAGATACAGTTTGTTGAGCTACATCTAATACCATTTCTGCAAAAGGTACAAAAGATAATTTTGTAGGCATCGAATTATATATTTCTTCTAATTCTTCATAATGTTTTTCATCTAAAGCTTTTAGACCTAATGTTCTAATAAGCCTAACTTTCATTAATTCTATGTCAGACTGTGTTACTATTTCCTTTTTTAAGATTCTACATCTACTTCTCTTTTTTAAATCATAATATTCTGTTTTTGCTATATCTAAAAATATCTCTGCAAATTCATCTTCTGCAAGATTTCCACCATAAATAGAATATAGTTCTAAAAATCTACTATATTCTATCGTATCATTAATATGAAGAGATTCTTTCTCTATCATCTCTTCTCTTTCTTTTTTTAGTTCTCTCTTTTTACCCCAAATTTTTCTTTCTACTGAAAATTTCATACATCACCTATTTTTATAAAATATTATTTATTTTTTCTAATTCTTCTTCAGTAACTTCCCATAATTTCATATTTTCTTCAATTTCTTTATTTAAATTATCAATTTTTTCTTGTAATTCTGCAACTTTTACATAATCAGAATATACTTCTTCTTTCAATAATTCATTTTGATAATTTGAAATTTCTTCTTCTTTTTTAGAAATTTCCTCTTCAATTTTTTTTATTTTTTTCTCTAATTTATCTTTTTCTTTTAATGGATTAATATACACTTGCTTTTTAGCTTTTTCTTGT
This sequence comes from uncultured Clostridium sp., assembly GCA_947427205.1. Taxonomy (GTDB): domain Bacteria; phylum Bacillota; class Clostridia; order TANB77; family CAG-508; genus Scatovivens. The sequence continues at coordinate 155,648 of CANEHB010000002.1, read as the reverse complement.
TTTTGTGTAGCTATAATTTCTTTTTCTTCAGTAGATTTCTTTTCTAAATATTCCTCATATCCATATGGATAAAATTTTACATTTCCATTTTCAAAGTCTAAAATACAATCTGAAATTTTATTTATAAAAAATCTATCATGTGAAACAACCATTAATGTACCTTTATATTCCTTCAGCATATTTTCTAAACTTTCTTTTCCTATTATGTCCATATGATTAGTTGGTTCATCAAGTATTAATAGATTAGGACCTGTTTTTAAAATTTTACAAAGTGCAAGTCTTACTTTTTCTCCTCCTGAAAGCATACTAACTTGTTTAAATACATCTTCTCCATAAAACATAAAAGCTGCTAAAGAATTTCTAACTTCTGTTACTGTAAGATTTGGAAATTCATCATAAAATTCATCAAATACTGTTTTTTCTGAATTTAGTTGTGCCATTTGCTGATCAAAATATCCAAGTTTTACATTATGTCCAAATTCATATATTCCACTAATTTTATTTATATTTCCAACTAAAGTTTTTAATAATGTTGATTTTCCTGTTCCATTACTTCCTATAATTCCTAACTTTTGACCTTTATACATTTTAAATGAAACTTTTGATAATGCTTTTTCATATCCTATTTCTAAATCTTCTACATTTAAAACATTATTTCCACTCTCTAGTTCAATTTCAAAATTTGTTTTAAAACTTTTTAAATCATATTTATTTGGCTCTTCTATCTTTACCATTCTTTCAACTTGTTTTAATTTTGACATAGCCATTTTAGCTTTTGTTGGTTTATATCTAAATCTATCTGCTATAACAGTTAACCTTTTTATTTCTTTTTGTTGAAACTCAAAGTCTTTTAGCTGTCTTTCATAATTTATTCTTTTTTGTTTTTCAAAAAATTCATAATTTCCAGAATATTCTGTTATAGCTCCATATTCAATTTCATAAATTTTATCTACAATTCTATTTAAAAACATTCTATCATGTGAAACTATAACTATTGCTTTAGTATAATTTTTTAAATAACTTTCAAGCCATTCAATAGTTGTTATATCTAAGTGATTTGTTGGTTCATCTAAAAGTAATATATCAGGTTTACTAAGAAGCAATTTGATAAAAGCAATTTTAGTTCTTTGTCCTCCTGAAAATTCACTTAATTTTTTATATTTATCTTCATTTGAAAATCCAAATTTATTTATTGCTGTTTCATATTCTTTTTTATATGTATAACCATCTAAAAATTCATATTTATCTTGTGCTTTAGAAAATTCCTTTGCTAAATCTTCTGAAGAATCATCTTGCATTTTTATAACTAAATTTTCTATCTTTTTTTCTAAATCTATAATTTCTTTATAAACTTTTAGAATTTCATCAAGCATTGTAATATTATCATCTTCAAAATCTATTTGTTTTAAATATCCTATGCTTGGATTTCCTTCTTTATATACATTAAATTTATCTTCTCCTATACCTTCTGAAAGCATTTCGTTATCTACAATAGCTTTTAATAAAGTAGATTTTCCACTTCCATTTCTTCCAACTATTGCAACTTTTTCTTTTCCTTTTACTTCAAAATTTATTTCCTCTAAAATTGTTTCTGCTCCATAAGATACCGATCCATTTGTAATTCTATAGTTCATTGTAATTTATCCTTCTATTTAAAAATATACATATGCCTTTTAATTATATCACATTTTTCCATATTTTGGAAGCAAATATTACTTTTTTCCATTATTATTAAGTTATATAAGAGTAATGACACACATATATATTTATAATTCATTCTTTGCTAGTACTTATAAAAAACTTTATATACGTTATTTGATAAATCGTAATTACTTACATTCAACTGTTAGTTCAAAAACTGTATATTACTTCATTATATATTTTTTTATTTTCACTAATTTTTACATAATTATAAATTTTAATTTGTAAAAATTTTAATATTTTGCTATACTAATTTTACTATGGAAAATCAAGAAAGATATAAAAAATTAAATAAATATTTGAAAGAAAAATTTGGAGAACGAACTTTAAAGATATGCATTAATGGTGATTTCACTTGTCCTAATAGAGATGGAAGTGTCGCTTATGATGGTTGTATTTTTTGTAGTGAAAAAGGATCTGGTGAACATATAAACTCTTCTCAAAATACAAACTCAATATCAGAAAATATAAAATTACAAATACAAAATTATTTTAATAGTTACAAAGCTGAAAGGGCAAATAAATTCATTGCATATTTTCAAAATTTCACAAATACTTATGACTCCATAGAAAATTTAAAATTAAAGTATGATTCTGCTTTAATTGATGATAGAATTATTGTACTTGCTATTGCAACTCGTCCTGACTGCATAAATGAAGAAATTTGCAAGTTATTAAGTTCTTATAAGAATAGAGTTCATGTATGGGTAGAACTTGGCCTTCAAACTTCTAATGATATTACTGGAAAATTCATTAATAGAGGATATTTAAGTAATACTTTTACTAAAGCTGTTAATCTTTTAAATAAATATAATATTGATATTATTACTCATGTTATGGTTGGATTACCACATGAAAATTTGGATGATATAAAAAATACAATTTCTTTTTTAAACAAACATAATATTCAAGGATTAAAAATACACTCTACTTATGTAATAAAAAATACTAAACTTGCTGAATTATATAAAAAAGGTGATTATACTCCTATTACTTTAGAGTATTATTTTGAAGCCACCTCTTATATTTTAACACATATAAATCCAGATATTGTTATCCATAAAATTTCTGGTGATGCACCAAAAGACTTGCTTTTGGCTCCAGAATGGAATAGCCATAAAAAATGGATTATGAATGGACTTGAAAAATATTTAAAAGAAAATAATTTACATCAAGGAAAATATTATAATAAACAAAATTAAATATAAAAAATAATTATATATATTATCATTTGTTCTTTGCTGGTCTACCTTGTTTTGCAAGTCTCCCATAGCTGCACATCATTTTATTTTAATATATATAATTATTTTTACATTATTTAACTATTTTATTATTTAATTATATATTTTAATAATTCTTTTTTATCTTTGCTATAAAAAATCCTTCATATAATTCATTTGGACATACACATAAAGTACCTTTTAATTTTGTTGGTAATAATGGCAAATTTTCTATTCCTTCAAAATCTATAGGTACTATTTCTGCATTTAAGCCAGATATAGCTTTTTTTACTATTTCTTCGTTTTCTTTTTCTAAAATTGAACAAGTTGAATAAACCATTTCACAATTTGGTTTTAATATTTTCAATGCTTTTTTTAATAATGTAATTTGTGACTTAGTAGTTTTCTCAATAAGTTTAGTGGTAAAATATTTACTTATATTATTATCTTCTGAATTTAAAGTCCCACTTCCACTACATGGTGCATCTAATAATATTTGGTCAAAAGAAAAAAAATCATCTATTTGCCTTGAATCTTTTTGCATGATATACACGCAAGAAGCTCCCTGTTTTTCTATATTATATTTCAATTTTTCTATTCTTATATTGTTCATCTCACAAGCTGTTATATGTGATTTATTACTTGATAGTGAAGCCATTTGTGTTGTTTTTCCACCTGGTGCAGCTGTCATATCTAAAATATCAGCATTTTCTTTTGGCTGTAAAATAATTGGTGGTAACATTGATGATAGACTTTGAAGATATATTTCGCCATTTTCGTATATATCTAATTTTTGAATATCAATTTCTTTTACATTATCTACTATAAATGCTTCTTCGCTCCATGGAACTTTCTCATATTCTATTTTTTCTTCTTTTAAACTATTTTCAATTTTTTCTACATTACTTTTTAAAGTATTTACTCTAAATGTAACTTTTCTACTGGCAGAATATCCTTCTAATATTTTTTCTGTTATCTTTTTTCCATACTGTTCATTTAATAAATCTATTAAAAAATCTGGTATATTCATTATTTCTCCTCATCAATTAACATATAATTCTTTATATATTTTCATTTTATAAGTTGTTGTTTATTATACATTTTTTTCTACATTTTATCAATAATAGAAAAAAGTTTCTATTATATAAACGCAGAAAAGCTCGGCAACACATCACCGAGTTCTCCTGCCCTACTTTCATAGGATTACCATTCAATTGTCTCTACACTGTCAAGATAGTGAAAACTTTCCTGCTCCTCAGCTGATAAATCTTCATATTTGATACGTGGATGATAGCCTCCTTCTTTCTCTACCAAGAACTCATAGGGATATTCTTCCTGATCATATTCCCCCTGAACTTCTGATAAAGAGACGGCTATCTTGCCTTCATTCGTATCGAAAAGCATATAATCTTCAGAGATAGCAATCAATTCATCACTTTCTTCTTTTGACACAACAGAAGAGATAAGTTTTATTCTGGAATAGTCGCCGTCTTCATGCTCTTCTGTAAGATAATAAATCATCGGCATTGAAGAAATCACCTTGTATTCACTGTCCTCAAAGTGATATAAATCCATGGTTAGGCCTGGTCTGGTATCAAGCTCTACAACCCATACCTCTGTTGTGCCAAGACTTATTTCTTCTCCTTCTTTCCACTCCTGTCCGTTGATGAATATCTTGGTTTTTTCATCTTCATCAGCTTCCATTTCTGCCTCGCTTGTGTCTTCTGCTGCCTCCTCCGAAATCGCCATTGCAACTTCTTTGTCTGATGTCCGGTTAACGTTACTGCAACCTGTAACGAACATCATTAATGATGCTACTACCATAAAAACCATTGTAATCTTCTTCATAAGTTTTTCTCTCCTTTCATGGTATTTTTTGTATGAAGAACAAATACATTATTATTATATCACATTTACATAAAAAATGCAATTTCACATTATGTTATTATATTGTATCTCATAAATCTTCACCTAAAAACTTATTTTCAAATTTATTTCTAGCATTAACTTATGTTTATTTTTTCTACTAAATCATTTATACTTCCTATTACTTTTGTAATTTCTGGAATTTCATAAAAATTAACTGTATTTTCTAATTCAAAATCTTTTCCATCTTTAGAATATAAATAAACTTTTTTATTTAAGGCAAGTGCCATACCTAATTCTATGTGTGTTCCTCTTCCTGCTGGTAATATAATAATTACAACATCAGAATCTATGATTGCTTGTTTTTCAAGTTCTGATGCTCTAATCATATCTTCTATAGTTTCATTCTCAATAATATTTTTAGCCCAATTATATGTATGAATATGTCCTAAATTTATTAATTTTTCAGAAATAATATTTACTAACTCAAAATTTTTAAATCCTGAACCTATATAAAATTTCATATTATTCTTGTATGATATATTTAATAACTTAAATAACCATACGACTCCTTTCTTTATTTATCAAATAATATTTAATATAATATATATGTGATAACTTTTATTTTTCTAATTATTTTCTTTTTACATGCTGTTTTCTTTAGTTAGCATAATATCACAAATATAAATATCAATCTACTAATTACAATAAACTTTATAAAAAATTAATAATAATAAATATTTTGAAAATATATTTTATTTAATATATTTTCAAAAAAACTTGCTATAAATATAAACGGCCAGAAGCTTTTTACAGCTTCCAGCCTTCTTTCTTCCCTCTTAATTAAAAGAGAATTCCTTCCAATGCTTTTGCAATTTCCTTTTTTGTCTGGCACTCTGTTATAACACCATCTCCGTTCAGAATCATCGCCCAGTGCTTCCCGTCTCCTATCTTCGCCAGATCATTAGCAACAATGTAATTTGCATCATTTTTCTCTCTGAGCTTTGATGCTACCTGATAAAGATACTCTTTGCTGACGCTTTCCAAAAGCTTAAAACCTACCAAAGTTACGTTTGGAGCCATCTCCTTAATTAAACTGATAACTTTGGGAGTAAGTTTCATCTTTGCCATCAGGTTCGGCTCATATGACGAAATTTTTGTACTGTTATTGCAGACGCAGGCAGGATTCCTGAAAACATCCATAATGCTTTCCTCAGTAATCTCTTCTTTTTTCACTGCCTTCTGAATGTTCTCATAGATTTCATGTGCTAAATCTTCTGCTCTGACTACATACTCTCCTGCATAGTCTCCGACTGCGCATGAATGAACAATAATATCAATTCTGTCTCTTGAAAAGATGTCCTTCAAAGCATCAATCAGGTCCTGGGTTGTTTCAACAATTACAAGTTCCACCTTTTTCAAGCCGATTCTCGGCTTATAAGACATTTTTGTCGAAATATAGTAAATCTTTCCAATCTCATCTGCCTTATCTTCCAAAAAAGTTTCAGCCACTACATTGCCCAATGCTCCTGTTGACATATTTGTAATTTTCATTACGGCATCAATTGGCTCATTTGTAGGTCCTGCTGTGATAATAATGTTTTTCTTCATACTTTTTTCCTCCTATCAACCTTCTACAACAATATTTGCTAAAAAACATCAGCCGTCTCAATCAAAAATTTATCTTTACTGTCGCATTCAAAATCAATCTTTAATTGAAACATGCATACTGATAAATATTAATTTATCAGCATATCTTCTAACTCCTTTCTCTTTGATAATTGCATTATAATTCCATTCATTGTATAATTCAAATATATATTATTTATACTTATTATAATGTGAGGTTATTACTATGGATATTAATTATGAATATTATAAAATATTTTATACAGTAGCACTTTATCGGAAGTGTTACAAAAGCTGCTGATTTCCTATATATTTCACAACCAGCTGTTACTAAATCTATACAAAAATTAGAAACCGAACTTGGAATTACTTTATTTAATAGAAGTCCAAAAGGTGTTACTTTAACTGAAAATGGAAAAATTTTTTATGGATTTATAAAAAATGGCATAGAAAGTTTTATGAATGGTGAACATAAACTTACTTCTCTTAAAAACTTAGAAACTGGTACTATAAAAATTGGAGCTAGCAGTACTATTACAAAATATTTTCTTGTTAATCATATAGCAAAATTCCATAACGAATTTCCTAATATTGATATTTCTGTTACTAATAATTTAACAAAAAATTTAATATCAGATCTAAAAAAAGGAAGTATTGATATATTAGTAGTTAATCTTCCTATGGAAATTGATGATGATTTAACTATAACTCCATGTACTAAATTACATGACAGTTTTGCTGGAAATTTACAATATAAAAATCAAATTAAAGAACCTATCTCTTTAAAAGATTTAGTAGAAAATTTTCCTATCATTACTCAAAAAGAACCTTCTAACACTAGAAGTTTTTTAAATAATTTAATGAATACAAACAATATTAAATTTCATCCTAAATTTGATATTGTAAGTTATGGATTAATAAAAGATTTTGCTAAAGCTGGACTTGGAATTGCTTATATTACTAAAGAATTTGCAAAAGAAGAATTAAATAATAATCTTCTTTTTGAAATTCCTATAAAAGAAAAAATACCTAAAAGAGGATTAGGTATTGTGCTTCCCAAAAATATGATTTGTAGTTTTGCAACAGAAAAATTAATCGAGATAATAAAAAATGATAGCAAATAAATGCTATCATTTTTTCTATTTATTTTCTTTATTTTCAAATATTATTGATACAATTCCACATATCATTCCACCTATTGGATATACTATCCAAGCAATATGCCATAAATTAAATACTATTCCATTAATAACAAATATTATTGTTGCAATTATCATTATAATTCCACAGATTTTTCCTACTCTATCATCATCTTCTTTCAAAAGTTTTGGAGATATTTTATTATATAAGTCAATATTATATTTAGTTTTTTGAATTCCATAATAAACATATATAAAAACTGAAATCGTAGTCATTCCTAAAAAAATTACTATTGGAATTGTACTTTCTTCACTAACAAACTTCATACCATATAAAAAAATTAATTGTATCGCTGATAATATATTTATCATTACTGCAATCGCTATTGCCATTGCAAACTTTGGATTAAATTTTTCTATTTCCTCTTCAGTATAAAAATTAGGTAACTTTGGATTTTTCTTTTTATAATTTTCTTGTTCTATACCTAATACTATAAATATTGGAACTGCTACTACTACAAAAAGTAGTAATACTGTAACTCCAATTATTCCATATTTTTCTTTCATCTCTTCTGTTCCTGGTATTCCAACAAAACACATAAAAATTGTTACTCCAACTAATATAATAGCTATAGCTAAAGCAATTCCTTTACTAAATCTATTCATTAAGTTTTCGTATTGCCTTTTATCTCCATTTGAGTCTTCTGAAAATTTCCCTTTTAATATTTCATCAATACTACAATCAAAAATTTCACATATAGTTATTAATTTTTCTGTTTCTGGATATCCACTTCCACTCTCCCATTTTGATACTGCTTGTCTTGATACCTCTAATTTTTCTGCTAATTGTTCTTGTGACATATTTTGTTTTTTTCTTAATATTTGTAGATTTTCACTAAATCCCATTTCTATGCACCTCCTATATTTAATTTTAGAGTTGCACAAAGATTTTTTCTACCAACTACTGTTTGCAAGTTTAATTTTCTTCGCTACTTAAAGTTGCAACTCTTGCTACGTCTAAATTTTATTAAACTTAGTAAGAATTTTAAACTTCACTTTTTCCTAAGATTTTTTTCATTTCTTCTTGTCTTTTTACTTTTTTAGTAGTTGTTTTTATAAGTTCTTCATCAGTTAAAATTAAATTTTGAATATGTTTATATCTTGGAAAAGTTTTATTTAATTCTTTTATTTGTTCCCAAACAATATTATATAGTTCCTCTTCACTTTTATCAACATATTTTTCTTTAGCTACTTCTTTATTATAAACAATTTTTACTGATAATTTAATATCTGACTTATCATTTTCATCTGGAAGTCCAAATACCATTGATTCTTCTACAATCTCTAGTCTGTTTACTAAAGTTTCTAATTCTTCTGGAAATACTTTCTTACCATTCTTTAAAACTATCATATTTTTATTTCTTCCAGTTATATATATTAAGCCTTCTTTATCTATATATCCTAAATCTCCTGTATAAAACCATCCATCTTTCAATACCTCAGCTGTAATCTCTGGCATTTCATAATATCCAATCATTACATTTGGTCCTTTAACTCTGATCTCTCCAATTCCGTTTTCATCTCTATTTACTACTTCAATAGTATCATTAATCATTGGTAATCCAACAGATCCTGGCTTCATTATATTATAATTTTCTGCTGCAATTACTGGAGATGTCTCACTTAATCCATATCCTTGTAATGTTGTTACTCCTAAATCATTAAATCCTTTCAAAATTTCTGAATCAGCTGGCGCTCCACCTGAAATAACAAGTCTTAAGCTTCCACCCAATGCATCAATTACCTGTTTAAATAATTTTCTTCTTATATCAATATTGAATTTTAATAGAAAATTACTAATCTTTCTTGCAAATTTAATTAAATTTGTTTTTCCTTGTTTTTCAATCTCTTTCATTATAGTTTTATAAATAGCTTCTACTAGAATTGGTACACCAACAAACACACTAACTTTATACTCATTTAAGTTTTGCTTTATATATCTTAGTCCATCTGGAAATACTGTTTTTACACCACAAGCAAGCATCATTATTAAACAAGTTGAGCCAAAAATATGGTGAAATGGTAAAAATGCAATATTAGTATCTGTTTTTCTAATATCTTCAACTGATTGAAGTGCATATATATTTGAAGCTATATTTTTTTGTGAAAGCATTACTGCTTTTGATTTTGAGGTTGTTCCTGATGTAAATAATAAAATATTCATTATATTTTCATCTATATTTGTATTTAAATAATCTGTTTCACTATTTTTTAGTAACTCTTCACCCTTTTTTATAGTTTCTTTTATAGAAGTATATCCAGACAAGTCACTCATACAAATATATTCGACTAAATTTGTATTTTTATTTTCTTTTATTTTTAAAATTTTTTCTTCTAATTTTTCATCAAATATTATACAATCTGCTTTACTTCTAATTAAAGAATTTTCAAGTTCTTCATACTGTAAATCTTTATCTAGCGGAATTGATATTATTCCCCCTAATAAATTTGCTAAATGTGATATTACCCATTCATATCTATTTCTTCCTATTACAGCAATTCTTTTTCCTTTAAATCCCATATTAAAAAGTGCTGTTCCTAGTTTATTGATGTCTTCTAATAATCTTTTATAACTTACATTTTCATATCTTACTTTTTTATTTTCTTGATGTTTTATAACAAATGCAATATCATCACTATAAACTTTTGATGAATTATATATAATCTCCTTTATGTTTTTAAACTCTGTAGCTTCAAATATTTTTTTATTTTCCATGATATAAATTTCTCCTATTTCTATACACGAATAATTATCGTTTAATATCTCTAATATTTTATTCAATAATAAAATACTTTATTAATATAATTTCAATATACCACAAAAAACTACAAAAATCTTTAGACTGGTAAGTCAGTACAAAAAATAAGTTATTTCGACAAAATAAAACAAAAGTGGACATTATAAAAATTGTAAAAGATAAAACTACACGCAAATGTCCTCGTCTTTGTTATATGCGTTGATTTTATATAACCAAATCGCGTGCAAATTTGCCTAAGACTTTATATTATAGGAATTGCAGATTAATTTCCTATAATATAAAAAACAGGTAAAATTTATTACTTAAAATTTTAACCTGCTCCTTATAATCATTTATTATTCATTATAAGAATAACTAGATTCATAAATACTATCTGCACATAAATCAATATCTTCATTCCATGTAACTACTCCATAAACTACTTTTACTGATTTAAAAGATTCTTTATCCTTTAATTTTTTGAAAACTCTTTTTTCTAAATATGGTTTCATATCTTTTATTCTTTTTTCACCATTATCAAATATAACTAATATTCCCTATTATTTATCTTCAATTACTACTTCTGATACATCATCTTCGGTAATATTCCAATTAAATTTTAAATTTTCTTCATTTAAATTATCAGTATAAATAACTGTATCCATTTCTTCTAAATTATCATTTGATATAAATCTGTATGTTACAGTATTTGCTCCTGATACTGAGTCTTTTCCTTCTTCCATATCTACAAATTTATATTCACTTTGATCGTAGTCAATATTAATTATTTCTTTATATTTTTCTTTTATATCTTCTGCTAATTTTCCATCTGTTGCTGCATTTACTGTTAAAAAGCTTCCAGATAGTAATAGTACAACTGTTGCACATAATGATATAACTTTTCTTCTATTTTCTATTTTCATAGCCTCCTCCTTTTCTAGATTGGATACAACTATTCTGTTTCTAACATTTTTTAATATTCTATTATTTAATTCATTATTTTCCATAGTCATACCCTCTTTCTTTTAATTTCTTTTTTACGAATTTTCTTAATCTATGTAGAGTTATTTTAACTTTTGCTTCTGAAATGTTAAGCTCTTTTGAAATTTCTTTAATTTTTTTTGATTTGTAATAAAACATTATAAATATTTGCTTTTCTTCTTTCTTCATACTATCAATTGTATCCGATATAATTTTGCTTTTTTCGTTTTTTTCTACTAATACTTCAATGTTTATATAATCACTAACTTCATTTTCATAATCTTCTATATTTTCTATAGTATGTTTTACATTTAATATTCTATATTTTTTTCTAATCAAATTTCTAGTTATTCCAACTAGATAAGGTTTTACTTTTATGCTTTTATCAATTTTTTCATAATTTTTCCATAATATCATAAACACATCTGATAGTATTTCTTCTATATCTTCACTATCACTCATACTATTTTTTAATATTGTATAAATATAAGAGTTATAGTTTTCTATTATTTCTTCAATATTTAAAATGTTATTATTTTCGAAATCTGCAATTGTCCTGTTATCCAATTTAGATCTAAACTCCTTATCAAAAAGTACTTTCACTTACATAATACCATTTTTTCAGAAAAGGTTACAAAATTTTATAAAATTTAAAGCATGAAGTTCTTTCCTAAACAAAATACCATAAGGGGAGCTCTTCTGTTAAAAGAACTCCCCCATATTGGTACTATGCATTATCTACACAGATTTCTGGCCAATTGAACCCCAGAAGCTGATGCCATCATAAGACCACGAGTTAAACCACATCCATCTCCAATAGCATACAAACCTTTCACGCTTGTTTCAAACTCATTGCTAAGCTCCACTTTATTACTGTAAAACTTAAGCTCAGGTCCATAAAGTAAATTGTCAGCAGCAGCAAATCCCTGTACTACGTTATCCATCATATAAATAAAGCCAACAATATCAGTCATTATCCTAAAAGGCATTCCTAAGCTGATATCTCCTGGAATCGCAGACTTAAGAGTCGGCTCAACGCTGTTAGCTTCCAAATCTTCCTTTAAAGTCTTTCTTCCATCAATAATATCTCCAAATCTCTGAACCATTACCTGCCCCAAAGCGAGGTTATTCAAATTTCTGGCAATATTGCGCGAATATTCCATCGGAGTATCCACTCCAGGAAGACTTATTGAAACTAACAGTGCCAAATTGGTATTGTTGCTTTTGGTATCTTTACATGAATGGCCATTTGCCAAAATCAAACCATTTTTGTACACCTCTGCAGAAACAAATCCAGATGGATTCTGACAGAAAGTACGAACCTTGTCGTTAAACGGATTAGGCTTTCCTACAAACTTTCCTTCATACATATATGAGTTGATGTCACTCATTACTGCATCAGGAAGTTCAAATCTTACGCCTACATCAAGAACAGCAGGTGATGAAACAATCTGATGATTTTTGCACATCACTTCCAGCCAATCTGCTCCGCCTCTTCCGACAGCTAAAACCACTTTATCAGCCAAAGCTTTCTTAAATTCGCTATCTTGCACCGGCTTATACATCACACCACATACAACATTATTTTCAACTATAAGGTCTGTTACCTCTGTTTCAAATAAAGTTGTAACTCCGTTATTTTTCAGGTAGTCTTCTATCGCCTTATAAATAACATGTGCTTTGTCTGTGCCAAGATGTCTAATAGGAATATTAACCAAATCTAATCCCGCTTTTTCTGCACTCTTTCTGATTTTAGCTACCTCTGCAGGATATTTTACCCCCTGAAGCTCCGTAGTCGCTCCAAATTTAAGGTAAATTTCATCTGTATAGGTAATAACTTTTTTGGTCTGATCAACCCCCAAATATTTATGAAGGTTTCCACCTACGTAGAAATCATCATCTTCCTGATTAAATAATGATAATTTCCCATCCGAAAAAGCTCCTGCTCCTGAAGAACCATTTGTGATATTGCAAAATGGTTTGCACTTCATACATTTTCCAGTTACTTTTTCAGGACAATTTCGTTTCTGAACCATTTTTCCCCGTTCAATAATTAATATTTTCTTTTCTGGGGATCTTTGAAGCATTTCGTAGGCACAAAACATACCTGCTGGTCCGCCTCCAACCACAATTAAATCAAACCGATTGCCTGCATTACTCATGATAACCTCCTCTGAACTAATGCCATTTTCTACTAACACATGACTCTATGTGTTAATTGTTACACTGCTACACTATTAAATTATAACAGAAATATCAAAATGTCAATAATTTAAGGTTTTAAAAAATAATTACTTTTACTTTCTTAATTAAAATACTAAATAATTTATATAATAAGAAACCTATTATTCCACCTGTTGTGTTTGTAATTACATCTGTTATGTCACAAGTTCTTATGCTTGTAATAGATGTCCAAGCATATAATAATTGTGTAGTTTCAATAAATAAACTAAATAAAAAAGATAATACTATTGTTTTTAATAAAGTTTTTTCTTTTAATAAAGAAATTAAAAATCCAAAAGGTATAAACATTAATACATTTAATATCATATCTTTTATAGCACCTCTATAACTATTATAAATATCTCTAAAGGGTACTAAATTTAATCTCCTATAAAATAACTCATTTTTACCTGGTTGTATAATTCTAAATGGCATTATTGTTGCAAATAAAACTATTGTAATATAGCAATAAAATAATGAAAACTTTATTTTATATTCTCTACTTTTTGACTTTAAACTTTTATAATAAATTAATATATATATTAAAATTAATATTGCAAAACTCAAAATATATTTCACTATAATCTCTCCTATAAACTTACTATATTCTAACATATATTATTTATTATAAATCTTAAGATTTAATTAAAATTATATAGAAAACTCTATATATTAAAATTAAGCATATAAATTATAGATTATAATGTTTTAATTAAAGTTTTTAGCTAGTTCTTCAAATGCCTTTCTTGAACTTTCTATCATTTCATAAGATACACAATATGCAATTCTTACATACCCTGAACAGGCAAAAGAACTACCAGGTACAAATAATAAATTATACTTTTTAGCTATATTACAAAATTCTTTATCATCATCTATTGGAGTTTTTACAAACAAATAAAATGCTCCTTGTGGTTTTATGCATTTAAAATTATTTTCTGTTAAAATACTGTATAATAAATTACGATTTTTATTATAGCTTTCTATATCTGTTTTTAAATCTAAACAATATGGTATTACTTTTTGCATTAATGAAGGTGCATTTACGCATCCTATTATTCTATTTGCAATAGTAACAGCTTCTATCATTTCTCTTGATTCTTCTAATTCATTTGGTATAACTACATATCCTATTCTTTCTCCTGGTAATGATAAAGATTTACTATATGAATAAACAATAAAGGTGTTATTATAATATTTTGTGATATATGGTACTTCGTCACCTTCGTAAACAAGCTCTCTATATGGTTCATCAGATATTAAGTATATTTGATGACTAAATTCTTTTTCTTTTTTCTTCATTATATTAGTTAATTTTATTATAGTTTCTTCTGAATATATTACACCTGTTGGATTATTAGGTGTGTTTATTATTACTGCTTTTGTTTTTTCACTTATCTTTTTTTCAAATTCTATTAAGTTTGGCTCAAAATTTTCTGTATTTGGACTAACTACTATAACTTTTCCATCATAATTATGAATATAATTATTGTATTCACTAAAATATGGTGAAAATACTATAACCTCATCATCTAAATTTATTATAGATTTTAATACTATATTTAACCCACTTGCTGCTCCAACTGTCATTATAATATTTTGATAATTAAAATTAGTAGAAAATTTATTATTTATTGAATTTGCAACTTTTTCTCTTACATCTTCAAATCCACCATTATTCATGTATCCATGTAAAGTACATGGATCTTCATTTTGAACAATGTCAATTATTGCTTCTTTTACTTCTTTTGGTGCTGGAACATTTGGATTTCCTAAACTAAAATCATATACATTTTCTTTTCCATATATTTTTTCTAGCCTTTTTCCTTCTTCAAACATTTCTCTTATTACTGAATTATTTTTCACTAGTTTTTTCATTTTATCTGATATCATATCTATCCTCTTTTCCTATTTTAGAAAATTTCTATAACTTATTTATAAACAAATATAGTCTATTCATATCTTTCTATTATTTGGATCTTTTCATAAAATATTATATTTATATTTTAGAAAACATACGATTTCTTTTATTAATATTTTCCTAAAACTCTAACAAAAATTCCTTTTTGTTTAATTTCTCTAATTGCTTCTTCGTCATTTTTATTTTCTATTGAAACATCTATCCAAAATATGTATTCTCCTAAAACAGTTTTTGCTGGTCTTGATTCTATTTTAGTAAGATTCAAGTTGTATTTGTTAAAAATCTCTAAAACATTATATAATGCACCTGGCTTATCTTTTACCGAAAATATTAAAGACATCTTATTTTCGATAATATTTTTACTATCATTTTTACTTAATATCCAAAATTTAGTTTTATTAAACATATTATCTTGAATACTTGATTGCATTAAATCTAAATTATATTCATTTAAACATGATATGTTTCCTATACACGCACATATTTCATCACTTTCACTTACTTTTTTTGCAGCTCCTGCTGTACTTTCTACAGGTATAGTTTCTGCAAGTGGCATCTTAGTTTCTAAAAATTTTTTACATTGCGCTAAAGCTTGTGGATGTGAATATACTGTTTTTATATCTTCTAAATTACATTTTTTATTTGACATTAAATTTTGTTTAATATCTAACAAAATTTCGCCTTTTACTTTTATATCTTCATTTTGTATTAAAGTATCTATTGCATCTGTAACACAACCTTGCAAAGAATTTTCTATTGGAACAATTGCTTCATCTACTTCGTTATTTTCTAAAGCTAAAATAGTATCTAATATTGTTTTATATTCTATTTTTTCTTCTGATTTTTTACAATATTCCATACATGCTTCATATGAAAATGTACCTTTTGGTCCTAAATATCCTACTTTCATTTTAAATTTCATTCCTCTCTTGCTTAGCTAGAAGGTATACATAGTTATGAAAAATTTTAACTTTCTTTCAAATAACCTTTCCTACTACTTTAAATTAATTCATTTTCCTAATCTCATATCCTAAATCTTTAATAATTTTGTAACCTTTTTCCATCTCTTCATAATTTCTTACAACTACTTTTAATGCTCCAAAATTATTTTCTCTATTATTTAAAACTTCAATATTTTTAATTCCTATATCATTTTCACTTAATATAGTTGTTATTTTTGCTATTGAACCATTTTCATCTTTTATACTAATATTCAATTCTGGCATTGTGTTTCCATTAATTTTCTTATTAATAAAACTATCTCTATAAATTTTAGAAATTTCGAAAAAATCATATGTTTCGTTTCTATTGTCTATATTTTCTTTAAAGTCCTCCAAAATTTTAATTAATAAATTTAAAGTATTTACAATCTCTTCTTTGTTTTCATTACAAATATTTTCCCACATAGTTGGATCTGATGAGGCAATTCTAGTAATATCTTTAAATCCACCTGCACATAAAGTTTTCATAGTTTCATTTTCATCATCTAAATTTTTTACTAATCTAACTAAACTTGATGCAATTACATGTGGAACATGACTTATTACAGAAGTTATATAATCATGTTTTTTCTCATCTATAATAATTGGTATGGCTTTTATTTCTAAGATTAACTCTTTTAATTTTTCTATAGATTCTGGCTTATTTGAATTACTTTTTGTAATTATATAGTAAGAATTTTCAAAAAGTAAGTCTTTTGAAGTCATATATCCAGACCTTTCTGATCCTATCATAGGATGTCCACCTATAAATTCTACATCTATTTTTTTAGTATCATTTAAAATAGTTTTCTTTGTACTTCCTGTATCTGTTATAATGCAATCTTTTTTCACGTATTTTTTCAAAGTTTTTACATACTCTGAAATAAAACTTACTGGTGTACAAATAAATACCACGTCACAATCACTAAACTTCTCATTAACTTCAATTGTATATTCTGTTATGACTCCATCAGAATATGCCTTTTCTAAACTTTCTAAATTTTTGTCATATGCTACAATTTTTTTTACTTTTTCTGATTTTGATAAACTCTTTACAAGAGATCCTCCTAAAAATCCTATTCCTATAATTCCTACATTAAACATTATTTATCACCTTTTCTATTTAACCATATCTATTATTTCTGTTTTTGATATTACACCAACTGACCTATTTACTTCTTCTCCATTTTTTATAACTACTAAAGTTGGTATTGACATTATGCTATATTGATTTGCTATATCTTGAACTTCATCTATATTTATTTTTACTACTTTTATATTTTCATTTTCATTTGCCACTTCTTTTACTATTGGAGATAATACTTTGCAAGGGGTACACCAATCAGCATAAAAGTCTATTATTACTGTTTTATCACTATTTAAAACTTCTAATTCAAAATTCTCACTTGTTACTTCTAAAACATTTTCTTTAATACTATTTATTTCAGTTTTATTATTAATAGAATTCTCACTATTAACTTGATTTTGAACAAAGCTTTGATTTTGATTATCTAAAAGGACTTTAATTCCAAATAATATTAATACAAATAAAATTATTAAAAATATAATTTTTAATTTTTCTTTCATAAAAAATTCTCTCCTATTATAATTTTTTATTCTATATTATATTTTAACTAGCTTTCTACTATATTTAAAACTTTTTATATTTTAAACAATCAACTACAAAAATATTAACATTCTAATATATTTGAATTTAAAATAATATCATATAAGCTCCCATTATAATTAATATTATCCCTGATATTATTTTAATTTTTCCATAATTTCTTTTTATAAAGTTAAACATTTCTTTTAATTTTTCAAGTAAAACTGCTGATATAATAAATGGAATTCCAAGCCCTACAGAATATATAAGCATTAATATAATTCCTTTTATTATATCCTGCTCTTTTGCAACTAATAATAATGCTGAACTTAAAAATGTTCCTATGCAAGGTGTCCAACTAATTGAAAACAATATTCCAAATATAATTGCTTTAAAAAAATTAAAATTTTCTTTATTTGAATTAATTTTTTTGGTTCTATTTAAAAAAGTTAATTTTAAAATTTCCATATAATTTAGTCCAAGCAAAATAATTATTATTCCAAATGCAATTTTCAAATATCTTATATTTTCACTTATTAAACTACCTAAACTACTGGCAAATATTGATAATAATAAAAATACTATTGTAAATCCTAATACAAAGCCTATCGAATTTATTAATGCTTTAGCTGTTTTATTATCATCTTCACCTGCAAAATAAGAAATATATATTGGAAGCATTGGTAATAAACATGGTGATATAAAACTTGCTATTCCTTCTAAAAAAGTAAATAAATATTCCATTTTTCCTACCTTATATCATATTTTTTTAATTCTTCTATGTATTTCTCTATTGAACTATCATTGATTTCTTCTGGTTTAATCTTGCAAAATTTCATAATTTGTTTTTCTATTTCTAATGCACATTCAATCATTCTATTTGCTCTTTCCTCATTAGACCATACAGATAATGGTCTATTTTTATATCTGACTTTAGCATCTTCTAATCTTTCTTTTATTCCAACTACTCCATCTGGTGCTACTCTTTGATCGCAATAAGCACATATTTTAATTTCATAAGAATCTGAAAGTAAAGTTTCTTCATTTTTTCTTGATCTTTTGCCATCTAATATTTCTATTTCATGTTCTGATAGTCCCTCTAATTTGCCTATTTCAAGATTGGCTTCATGCTCATTTGTTCCATACTTTTCAAAATACTTTTTTCTAGTTTCAATAAATTTAGGAGTATCTGAAAAATCTTCTGAAATCTTTAAAATATTTCCCATATCATGCAAAAGACTTACTCTAATAATAGATTCTCTTTCCAAGTTTTTCCCTTCCCAGTTATCTATAATTAAATTACTACACGCTGCAACTCTAAGCATATGCATTTGTAAATTTTCAGGTATCCCATACTTTTTATAAATTTCTAAAATGTTCATTCTAAATTCCTCACATAAAATTTATAACTTTATTATTTATAATTATTTTGTATCTAATATAACATATAAACTGTATTTTCTCAAGAACCAAAGAGGACATTATAATAATTGAAAAAATTAAAATTACTTGCAAATATTCTCGTCTTTGTCCTACTATAAAAAATTTGCAAATGCTTTATATTATAAGAAAATATTAAGCACTTTCCTATAACAAAAAAGTTCTTACATTTTATGCAAGAACTTTAAATTTATTTATATATCATATTTTTATTTATCAATACTTTAAACAAAAATTTTCGAAATATTTACCTTGCTTCAGTAGTTTTACTTTCTTTTTTTGGTAATTCTTTTGGTTTCTCATCAGTTAATAATTCATCTCTTGAAGCTAATAATGTTTGTTTAGATTTATCATCTAAATTATTTTCTAACATTAAATTACATAAAACTTCTATATTATCTCCAAATTTATATTTATCAAATAAATCTCTATGAAGTCCTTTTAAGGTTTTACTTGAAGCTATAAGTGTTTGTAATTCTGATAGATTATCAAAACGCACTTTTTGATCATCTCTTTGTTGTTGCTTTAAATATAAACCAATTCCAGCCATTTTTCTTAATGCATGATGTGAATTTTCATCATTAACCAAAGCTCTACCACTTACTGCTGCATTATGTGCATCTTGGCATATGCTATATATAAAATTATTTTCCGAAACTTTACAATTTTCAAAATCTTTAGAACGTATATTCCACATTTCATCTAAGGCTTGAATGTCTATTTCTTTTCCTTCTGATGCATATTTTGCTCCAAATAAAAACATATTTGTCATTTCATATGCATTAGGATCTTTTGCCCAATCAAATTTATCTCTATTTTCTTTTATCCAATTAAGAGTTCCATTTGCTCTACTATTAAAATCTTGTGCAGATATATTATCTTGAAAGTTAATGCTATATTCCATAAAATTCTCCTTTATTCATTAAGTAATAACTTTATTATTTACAATATTATTTAAAGTTTTTCATACAATTTTTGGAATATAAAAAACTAATATTTAAATTTTCAATAAACCTTCATTTAATAATAAATACAAATCAATTTCCTACTCAAATAAAATTTAGAGTGCTGACAAATATTTTTTTATTTTATCAACACTCTAAATTTTATAATTCTTTTATATATCTATAAATTTCGCCCCAATTAGAAACTTCTTTTAAGTATTTTCCTTCTTCTAAATTAGTGCCTCTTATTCCCCTAAAATATATTGTTTCTATCTTATTATCTGATAAATTTTTACATGTTGTAGTATTATCGTCTATCATAATATCTATATTCTCAGCTTTACAAATCTCTAATTTATCAGTTTGTTTCCAATAATATTTATCAAAATTAATATTTTCTTTCTCAAGTTTATCAGTTACAATTGTTATCATTTCATCACTTTCTGTTCCTCTTGCAGAAATTATAATTAGTTCATGTCCCATCTGTTTTAATTTTGATAATACATATTTAGCTCCAGCCATTATAGAAGATTCTCTTGAAATATTGCCTAGGTTTTCAAATATAAACTGTTTTCTTTGTTCTTCTGTCCAATCATATTTATATTGAATTCCATATTTTTCAGAAAATATTTTTCCTTTTCCACTACATTTTTCAATATCAAATATTTCTGCGTTTGCAAGCATTCCTTTTTCATAATCTAATACAACGCCATCAATATCTATTCCTATTTTCAAAGCTATTCTCCTTTAAACTTCATATTCTTGAATAACATTTCCATCTATATCTTTTAAAATAAATTTGTTTTCATCTAAAATTAAATAACTATTTGTAGTTCCACCCTTTGGTAATGCTATAGAACCTGGATTTGCAAATAAATAATCTCCTCTTTTTTCTATAAATCCTTGATGAATATGTCCATAAATTAATACTTCAAAATCATCATATGGTATATTTTCAATATTATATTTATGTCCATGTGTAAAATAAATTTTCTTGTTATTAATTTCCATTAATATATGGTCTTCTAAGTTGAATTCGGAAATCATTTCATCAACTTCTGCATCACAATTTCCTCTAAGAACTAATAATTTATCTTTCATAGAATTTAAAATTTCTGATACTTTCATTGGTGAATATTCTTTTGTTAAATCATTTCTTGGCCCATGATAATATAAATCTCCTAAAACAATAACTTTCTCTGGATTTTCTCTTTCCTCTATTTCTTTTATTTTTTCAGCATAATAAGATGATCCATGTATATCTGACACTACTAAAACTTTCATATTTTATCTCCTTCTTTCTATTATTTAATTTTTTATTTAACAATTCTCAGGGTCATCATGACATCCTGTTTTTTTATTTAATTGTGGGAGCATACTTTTTAAATCTTCTAAAATTCCTGTATATAGTCCCTGTTCCTTTAGATATTCAGCATCTCTTTCAATTATTTTTAATATATCATATATTCTAATATTACTAATATTAGCATTAGTTCCCATTATATTGTATATATGTTCAAAAGCAGATTTATGTTCAGGATTATTATTACTATCATATACAAGAGTATCTTCCGAAAGATCCATAATATCTTTTGCCCTACGGTACACTCTAATAGAATCAAATAATCTATTATCAGGATGTAATTTAAAATCTTCTTCAAAAATACGTAAATTCTCACGGAACTTTTTTACAGTATCATTATGATATTCAAGAGAAGTATATCTTAACGAAGCATTCAAGTTTCCTCTTACATCTACCATATTTAAATATCTTTCAATTGTTGAAAAAGCACTTTCATTAGTAGGAACTGCTAATGTAACAAGTGATGTAGTATAATTTGTTTTTTCATCTTTTTTATAACGCTCAAATATTTCTTTAATCCAATCCAAGTCTCTCATAGTTCCTGTAACAATTACATTTATACCTGGAAATTCTCTTAAAATTATTTCTTGAATAATATAATAAAGTTCATAAGAAGTTTGATTTGTTTTTACTGCAAAATCTTTATCTGTTATAGTATCAGAAGAATCTGAAATTTCTTCGTGATAATATCTAAACATATCCATATTTAAAATTACAAATTTTTTATCAGGATTATCTGATTTAATTTTCTTTACTAAAGTATCCTTACCAGCACCTGTTGGTGCTCCTAAAAATATCATTTCTGCACTTGGCTTTTCTTCTTCTGTAGGTTTTAATTTATAGTTACTAATAATTTGTGCAATTAATCCAGAATGTGAAGAATTAAGATATTTTATATCGGGATTTACAGCTTTTTCAGTTTCAATTATTTTTTCTACTTTAAGCGTTAATTCATCTAAATTATTCATTAATTAAATCTCCATATTTTTTAGTTAAATTATCTAAATCTTCAGCAGTCCCTGTATATAATTTTTCTCTATCTGCTAAAAGTTTATTTAGTTTTTCATTTAACTCATTATTGCTAGGATCTTTTGAAATCTCGATATTTAACATTGCTATTTGGTAGTTTAATTTATCAACAATTACTGTAAATTTAATATTATTATCCATAATTTATCCTTTTAGTTAAATTTTGTTTATTATATCATATAAGAAAAAATAGAACAAGAGACAATCCAGTAATACTCTTACTACAGAATAAAAAACAGTAACTCTTATGAAAGTGACTATTAATCCCACTACCACACAGAACCTCTAAAAAAGAACTCATTTGTTCTTTCTGGCTCATTCACCAGTTTTTTTATTTTTATAGCAAAAAATAATGACTTAATCTTTTAAAATTAAGTCACTTTTCTAACTAAATCAATTCCCACTCTTTCTTATTATATATATTACAATTTATCATATTTTGTACTCACACCTTTAGCTTTATCTACTGGATATTTCTTTTTTGTTTTTTCTAATTTATTTAATATTATTTCTTCTGGATTTACGCCTAATGTTATTGAAAGTTGCAAACAATATGTAAATACATCAGCTAATTCATCATAAACTTCTTGCTTATTAAAATTTTCTCCATCCCATTGGAAACATTCTAATAATTCGCCTGCCTCTATTGAAATTGATTTTGCTAGATTGTCTGGTGTATGGAACTTTCCCCATTTTCTTTCCTCGTTGAACTTTTTTATTTCTTCTATTAATTTATCCATTATTTTCTCCTATTTATTCATTATTTTCAATTTTCAATTTTTCTCCTACATAAATCAAATTAATATTTTGTATATTGTTTAATTTTGCTATATCCTCTACTGTAGTTTTAAATCTTAAAGCAAGCTGACTTAAAGTATCTCCTTCCTCTACTGTATATATTATATGATTTGTTTGATACTCTACTTCATTTTGAGGATTTCCATTAATTGGAACTAGTACTTCTTCTCCTGGAAATATTAAATTTGGATTTTGAATTTTATTTAATATTACTAATTCTCTTACTGTTGTATTATATATTTTTGCAATACCACTAAGAGTATTCCCTTTTTTAACTATGTACTCTCTATCTTGATTAAAGTTTTCATTATTTCCACTTTCTGGAATTTGAACACTATCATTTAAAAATATATCATTTGTAAATCTGTCTCTATCTACAAATCCTCTTACTCCTTCTATTTCTCCTCTACTTGTATATTGAAATCCTTCCCAAAATTCCCAATTAGTTTTACTTGGAACTTCTGTGCCATATTCTGCAATCCAAAGAGGATATTTTTCTGAAAGAGATACACTAAAAATATCTCGTGCATCAGATGCATTGCTGTATATTACAACTTCTTTTCCAGTCCTTTCCTTTAGTCTTTCTAAAAAGGTTTCAGAAATTACATTTATCTCTTCGATACTCAAATTGCCAAAAACCTCAAAGTCCATTGCAAGCTTACAATCTGGAGTAGTATTTGATATAACTGATGCAAAAAAATCTGCTTGTTCTATTGCTTCTTCTTCATTTCTTGCAGTTAGAAAATGATAAAAGCCTACTTTTAATCCATTCGATTTTGCATTGTTGTAATTTATTCTAAAATATGCATCTATAATATTCGCCCCTTGACTAGATTTTATATAAACTACATCAATTCCACTATTTCTTACTTGTTCATAATTAATATAACCTTGCCAGTTACTAACATCTATTCCCTCATATATTGTACTACTAGATGCAACTGTAGCAAACACACTTATTGGTAGAAAAGCAACTATCAAGGTTATCATAAAAATTGTTTTTAGCTTCATTTGCATAACCTCCAATCATACTATTTTTATACTATTTATAGTATGATTAAAAATTATTCTCTGAAACTTGTTTATCCTAAATCCTATTTTCTTTGTACCATTTTGCAAAAGCACTCATTGAATTTGCTAATTTCTTTTCTCTTTCTTCATTTCTTTTTGCTCTTTCACTATCTGTCATTTCTGCTAATGTTTTTGTATAATTTTCTGGTATAAATATGTACCATAAATCAGACCATTTTTTATTTGTATCATTTCCTAGAATTTCTTTTGATATAGTTCCCTTATGTAGACCTTCAAATTGATATAATTCTTTTCCATCAAAATAAGATAAGCACTCTTTAAAAGCACAATTTCTATTTTCTTTTCCTTCCATTAGTTTTAATATTCCATTTACACCAATAGTCTCTAAAGAAAAATTAACAAAAGACTTTGGAAATCCACCAAGTTCATCAATAAAAAATCCACTATCTAAAGCTATACAAGGTTTCTTCACAATTTCATATGCTTCTCTTACTTTTGCTTCTGATATTTTTCTTATATCTTCACTTCTTGGCTCATCTAATTCATATTCATATATTTTAAAATTCACATCTCTTAAAGAATTTTGAGCTGATGCAATTTTCCCTTTATTATGAGTTACAAATACTATTTCTTGCATATAAAATCAAACTCCTTCCTATTCTATGGTTTGGTAAAGTAAGCATATATGTAATCTTCATTAAATAATATACAAATCTGTTTTGGTATAAAATTATATATATTTTATTTTTAATTATCAATTTCTTTATTTATATAATCAAGCATTTCTTCAAAAGTTTTAAAATTATGCTCTGATATTTGATTTATTTCTTTTCTTTCAAAATCAGAATATTCATCATATATTGTAATTACATCTATTCCTGCATTTTTAGCTGCTTCTACACCTAAAAGAGCATCTTCTATTATTAAGCAATCTTCTGGTTTTACATTAAAAAATTCCATTATTTTTTCATGTACTTCTGGATCTGGTTTACTTTTTTGTACATCTTCTTTTGCATAAATTACATCAAAATAATCATCTAAATTTGCTTTCTTAATTATATTTTTGTTAACTGTTCTATATATTTCAATATTAGATTTATGAGTTGTTGTTCCTATCGCTAACTTATAGCCTAATTCTTTTAATCTATTTATTACTTTCTCAGCATCTTTTTTATAGCATACTACATTTTCAATATAGTCTTTTGTCATTTTATATCTTAAATTTAGTATATCTTCTGCTTCCATATCAGATTTATACTTATTTTTAAGAAATCTGCAATATTCTAAATAACAATCTTCGCTACTTGCAAACTTTTTTAATGTAGTATCTCTTTGCACCTGAATATTAATATCATCAATCGTACCATCTCCAATTGCTTTTATTAATTTTTCATCTATTTCATTCCAAATCCCAACAGAATCTATTAATGTTCCATCCATATCAAATATAATTACTTTTTTGCCTTTAAACATTTTATTTCTCCTACTATCTTTTATATATTCTGATTCTTATATTATTTTAATTCTCGGTTTTATGTTTTCTTTGTAATTTTAATATTCTTTCAATTCTTAATTATATATCTTTTTAATTTCTATATTTTTATAAATTATTATTTTATACAAATCTATTTTGTTCCAAAAATTCTATCTCCTGCATCTCCAAGTCCTGGAACTATGTATCCATTTTCATTTAATTTTTCATCTACTGATGCACAATAAATTTGTACATCTGGATGTATTTCTTGCATTTTCTTTATTCCTTCAGGTGCTGCTATTATACATAAGAATTTTAATTTTTTAGCTCCACTTTCTTTAAGCATTGTTAGTGCATCTATTCCAGATCCACCTGTTGCAAGCATTGGATCTAATACTATTACTTCTCTTTTTTCTAAGTCTTTTGGTGTTTTATAATAATATTTTACTGGTTTTAATGTTTCTTCATTTCTATACATACCAATATGTCCTATTTTTGCATTTGGCATTACTCTTATTAATCCATCAAGCATTCCTGTTCCAGCTCTTAAAATTGGTATAAATGCATAGTTATCTTCATTTAATTCTTTAGCTTGCATTTTACATATTGGTGTTTTTATTTCTACATTTTCTAATTCTGCATCTTTCATTGCTTCATAACAAAGAATTGTAGATAATTCACTTACTATTTCTCTAAATTCTTTTGTTCCTGTTTTCTCATTTCTTAAAATTGATAATTTGTGTGAAACTAATGGATGATTTAATTCTATAACTTCCATCTTTAATTACCCTGTATATAATACAGCCCTTTCTCATTTATTTTTAATATATTATCACAAATTTTTACAATATTCTACTTAATTTGAAAAAATATTTATAATGTAATTATACAAACTCTAGCTTTAAAGCTTCTAATCTTAAAGCTTGTCCTTCTGTACCAATTTTAATATGAGTACCTTGAACAATATTCTGGTCTCCTATATTTTCAATATGAGCTTGAGCTTTTATAAAATTAGAAGAACTTTCAATTTCAATAGCTTCAATTCTTCTACTTTCTCCTACTGTACCTGCTAAACACCCATTTGAAACATATTCTCCCCATCCTTTTCCTTCCATATGTACTCTATATTTTATAGGAATATCAGCATATATTTTAATAGCTTCTATTCTTAAACCTTGTCCTTTGGTTCCTGCTAGCTCTCCATTTTCTTTACATAATTGCCAGCCTATATTTTGAACATGAACCTCATATTTGATATTTTGAGTTTTTCCATTTGCAATTTCTTCAAAAGGATACTTCTTTCCAGGACAATCTGTCGCTCCTACATCTTTATGTCTTAACACCTTTGTAATATTATACTTATTCTTTAAATATGATACTAATTCTATTAAAGCTCTTTTTTGAACTTCTGCCATTTCTTCTATTTCAAAGTTTCCTTCTGCACAAATACCAATACTTGTACTATTATGATTACTTGCATGAGCACCTACTACATTTTCAGGTCTACCTCTATATATTGTTCCATCTTTTCTTACTAAAAAATGATAACCCATACATGTCCAGCCCCTTTGTTTATGCCAACTATCAATTTGTTCTGGTGTGCATATTTTTGCTGATGCATGATGCAGTATAATTTCTTCTGTTTTTATTCTTTCTTTTAAACTACCATTTAATCTATATTTTCTTTCTATTATATTCATATTATTTATCCTCTATATTTTCATTTGATTTTGTAAAATAGTAAGTTATTACAGCTGATGCTATTGACATAAAAGCTTCTACACTTACTACATTATTAAAAGTTAACTTACATACTGTAAATATTACTGCTAATGACAATATTGTCTTTACTTTTAATAAGTTTGCTAAATTTATTAAAATAGTTTCTATACATTTTTTCATTACATTATCACTCTTTCTTTTCTAAATCATCTATTCTATGATTTATTACACTTATTTTTTCCTCTACTACAGGCATTCTTTTTGCGAAATTATTATGTTCTCTTACTTCTCTAGTTAGTTCTTCTATTTTTGTTTCTGTTACTGCTTGATTTTTACTATTACTTATTAAAACTCCCAATAATGTTAATCCACCAGTTATTATTGCTGTTATTATTGTTTCACTCATATTTTGTCCTCCACTTCTGTATTTTTTTACTAATTTTGTAGTTTTATAATTTCTTTAATCTATTTTTGTATATTCTAAAATTATATAATATTCAGAATTATTATATTGTTCAGTTCCCCAAAAAGTCAGTATCTTTTGAGAATTGAATTGTAAAAATGAGTAAAAATTAGCATTAGCATAACCACCAATTTTATGATATCCAGCATGATTACTATAACTCAAAAAACCTTCTGCAGACACTAATGTTTCTATATTAGTATCTGTATAAAGATCACATCTAGTACCTGTTTTTACTGTACCTCTTATAACTTTTCTGTATATTTTTTTGGTATCATACCAAAGCTTGTTAGTTTCTGTTTCAATTTGTAAATATGCATCTTTTGATGTTGTTAAATTATTGTCTTTTTCAAGCTCACTAATTCTGTTATCTATATTAGTTAAATTTTCTTTTATATTATCTTGTAATCCATTTAAAAAATCTTCATCAATTGCAGGAGATTGATTATTTTTAAAAGTTGTTTTATTAAAATTTATTGCCATTATTTTTCTCCTCTCATATATTCTTCAAATTCTTCTTTACAATTTAATTTATTTATTAAAAAGTTTATCATTTTATTTTGTTTTTCATTTTCTTCTTTTAGTTCTTTATTTTCTTTTGATAATTCTTGAATAGCTTTTGTAACTAAAGGCATAATTCTATTTTCGTTAATTTGCTTAATCTTTTCAAACTCACTATTTTCTGGTTGCTGTACTTCATAAACAATATTCAAACCTACATCTTCTTCAATCTGATTAGCTGAATATCCTATTTCTTCATGTCCTTCTCCTACTGCCATTTTAGTATCTTTCCAGTCAAACTCAATATGTCTAATTTTGTTTATAATATCTATAGCATTTAATTTCGTATCATTAATATTTTCTTTTAATTGTGTATCTGATTGAAATACTCCATTTATACCGAACGCTCCATAACGAGGCACTATATATTCAAAATAACTTGTTTTATGAGATATTTGTGCAATTTGTTGACTATCTACATAAACTGAATTTACCATAGGAAAAGCATTATTTCCATCTACATATAATAAAAAATAATTAGTTCCATAATAACTTGCATAATCTATCATATATGTATGAGCATTTCCCCTTCCATGCAAACAATATCCTTTTGTTCCACCAGAACTTGCATATACATTATATGCATCTACTTTTCCTGAATCTATTGTTGTCTCAACTGATTGATTAGTATCTACAATTTTTATTCTTTTGTTAGTTCCATCAAGTTGAATACCATATTTAGCACTTTCTTGAGTAACACTATATCCATCTCCAACCATTAGATTTGTACATTTTATTAAATAAGAATACATTTGAAATAAACCAATAATTGTTTGTAAATTTTCTGTAAGCTTTAATGAAATAACTTTTTCACTTTGATTTGGATCTATTATCACATCTGCATTCAGCGTTTTAGTTGCTTTTTCTCTTCCTTCAACTATATCTATTATTGCAACCACATCTGTAACATTTATATTTCCTGATGTAGTCTTAATATGATATACATCTAATAAATTAGATGGCAAATTTATATCTCCTCTTATATGTGCTAAAGCTAAATATACATCTAACATTGTATAATTATATGGTGTACCTTTTTTCCCAGTGATAACTGCATTTCCATTCTCATCTAATTTAAAATTGTCTGTTTTTATAATTAATTTGTTTCCTTCAATAGTAACAATACCTTCTCCATTTTTTACAGCTAAATTCCAAGATGCTAATATATCCTTTTTGTCTATCTTATCTTCCATTTTTTCTTCAACCTGTTGATTTACTGATGCCGAAATTTCATTTTCATATAATTTTAATGCTGAATTTAATTCGTCTTCTCCAATTTTTTTACCTACTTCTAACAAGATTTCATCAACAGTTTGTTGAATTATAGAATACATTTCTACACTTGTTGCGAAACGTTTTGTAAAGTCATTTAAAATAACATATTTTACTTTCATATTAGCAACTTGATTTATTATTTCAATATAATTTGTTCCTTCTTCTAACTGAATATTTATAGCTTCTAGTTCTTCTATTATTTCATTTTCTAATATATATTTGTTATTATTTCTATCTACACCAATTCTTCTAATTATTTGTGCTTTATTATCTTTTAAAATATATTCATCACATACACCCTCATATTGCCTTAAAACATCTTTTATTCTTAAATCTATTGTTTCATCATAGCTTAAATCTTCCGAATAAACACGAATTTTACTATTTCCACCAGGATATACTAAGTCACTTGGATACAAAAAGTTACTTGGATATGTCCACTTAAAGGCTGTATTATTTCCATAAATATGAAGTTCTAAAAGTTGTCCTTTCATACACTCATCCAATTGTATTTTTGTTATTCCTTCTACCTCTCTTGTTATACCTGCTATATTTTCTACTTTATGAGTTATACTATCTATATCTAATTTAATTTCTGATAATTTATCTTCATATTCTGTTACTTCTTTGCCTAAAAGTGTTATATTTCCTTCTGCCTCATTAATTTTACTTTCTAATCTTCTAATTTTAGATTTCTCTGATTTTTCTCTAGTTGAACTCTCTTGCTTTGCTTTACTTTTAATTTCACTTTTAATATTTGAAAAAAATTTACCACAATAACTTAATTCACCCTGATAGATAACTGGCTTTTCATCAATAATAATTACATCTCCAACATCTATAGCAGGATCTATTATCAAGCCTCCCTCAAAAGAATAGCATTTAAAATCTTTATAATAATCATATATAGCATCTATTTGTTCTTGTTTGTTAATATACATATTATCTTGATTTATCCATACTGTACTGTCTTTTGTAGTTCCTTGTTTAAAATCTTGAACGCCATCTTCATACGCTATACAACTTATTTTAAACAGTTCTCCATACTTAATATCTTTTAAAAATTTTTTATCTAATTCAATACTATTTTCTCCAATTTGTTTAAAATATAATTTTCCATCTCTTCCAATGCATGCAAAAGCTCCAGCCTGTTCTGATATATATGAAATATATTCTCTTGCAGTTACTTCATTATCCCAAACTAAAATTTCTGTATTCATATTCAAAAAAGAAGTAGAACCGTAGTTCTACTCCTGCCTGCATACATATATCTTTTGCAATATCACATAACTTAGCTGGAAATGTAACTTTAGCATCATAATTAAAATTAAATCTTGGCATATAATCTATTAATTCAAATTCTACATTATAATTATTAGCCTCTTTTTGACTATCTATTGTAAATTCTCCATATGGTATTTCTTCACCATTTATTCCTGTTGTTATTTTTACAATAGTAATTTCATTTTCTATATCTTTTAATGCATCTTTATGTAACTTTATTTTAACTGTTCTTGAGCAAGTAGAGCCAAAAGAAAATTCATCACTATCAAAAACTTTAAAAGAAGCTTGGAAATCTAATATATATTTTGATGGAACTTCAGTATCATCTAAAAATATTTTTAATAGATGTCTAGTACTATCTGAATAAATTTTATTTTTATAATTATTACTTGTATTATACATTATTAGCCTCCTCTACTACTCTTTTTTGCTCTTCTGTTAGTTCTTTTTGTACCATATTAAAAGACACTTGCCAATATGATTTGGAAGTGTCTTCATCTTTTCCTGTTTTATGCATTTTAGTTTTTCTTTTACTTACACGAAATTTTGCATTTTCTATCATTCCACCGTGGAACTGATGGTGCTTTAATAGTTACAATCATAGGATTTTTATATGTAGCTTGACACAATTCTTCTGCTTCTTCCTCTGTTAAGCAATCCCATGACATATTGCAATTTAGCATTCCAACAGCTATCGGATTATCTATTAAACTTGCATCAATAATGCTTGTATAACTATCGCTATCTGTATCTTCTATATCGTCATCATATTCACTTGGCGTTTTCATTAATTTACCTTCTAATTTCCATATCATATTTACACCCCCTAACTACATATTGCTTCTATATTTTTACCAGTTTGTCTTTTTATACTTCTTAAATCCTCTAATAATATTTCTCCTAATTTTGTATTTCCAACTATTAGTGAAACATTTATTGGAGCAGTGCTACTTTCACGATTCCATTCATGATTTGAAAGAACTGTATCAAAAGTTTCCATTAAAATGCTTTGTGGAGATACTATTTCAGGATTACTTCTTGCTCCTGTATACTCTCCACCAATAAATGCTGTTGCTCTTGTTAATACTCCACCTTTTGCTAATCTTGGTAATGATACATAACTTATTTTTAAGTTTATTGGATCTATTCCAATAACTGAACCAACTGTATTTGCTATATTGTCTATTCCACCTAAAATAACATTTATGCTGTCTATTACTCCATTTACCATTTTTTCCATTCCAGATAAAATTAAGTTTATTACTCCTTTGATTGTTCCCCATATGCCATTCCATACATCACTAACAACTCTTGATACTGTATTCCATACATTTGACCAAATTTCTTGAATTTTTCCTAAAACATTTTTTATTGTATTTAATACAGTATTTATTATATTTGATATTGTGTTCCATATTCCTTGAAATATTGATATTATAAACTGTAATATATTATTAAATATTTGTGAAAATACATTCCAAATTGATTCTAATGTAGTTGATATAAAGTTTATAATCATTTGAAATATTGATGATATTGTTTCAAATATTGTATTTAAAGCTTGTGATATAATGTTCCATATAAATTCTAATGCACTTGATATGAAGTTTATAATAGTTTCAAATACTAATGGTATTGTTTCTAACATTGTATTTATAAATTGTAATATTGTATTCCATATAAATTCTAATGCACTTGGTATAAAAGTTATAATTGTTTGAATTATATTTGACACTGTCTGAACTATTCCACTTACAAGTTGTATTATAAGGTTTCCTATAAATATAAGTATTTGAATAAGTAAGTTTTTTAAATACTCAAATGTATTTATAATTTCTTCTACTCTTTTTAAAAAAATATCTTTTATTGCATTCCATAAATTAGTATAAAATTCAATTAATGCTTTAATTCCTGTTTCTACTGTTTCTTTTAGAAAATTCATTATATTTTCCCAGTTCATTATTACTACCACAATTAAGCCTATTGCAGCAGCTATGGCTAGTAATATTAATGTTGTTTTAAAATTATTTAGAAAACCCCATTTTGATTTAATTGCATCTAAAACTGGTAAAATACTAGAAACTGTAGAAAGAATAAGTGTCAAAAATTCAATTGCGAGTGCAATTGATACTATAGTTTCTGCAATTAAAGGATGTTCTGCAAGCCATTTTAATATATCAAAAAATGCATAAAATCCATTTAATGCTATTTTTCCTATATTAGTTAATCCTTCTAATGTTTTTTGCCAATCTATATTTGACATCTTTTCTGAAATATCTTTAAACTTTTTAGAAATTTCTTCTAAAAACTCATTAAATCCCTTACTTTGAACTATATTATTTATTGTAGTTATTAAATTATTAAAAGTACTTGTAAGATTTTGTATAACCTCATCTGGAACTCCATCAAATTCTAAAGAACTTGTAAAAGCTTCTATAATATCTGTTTGTATTCCAGAAAATATACTTCCTATATCTAGCTTTAACTCTTCCATAGTATTTTTTATTTGATTTTTAGAATCCTGAAAATTTTTAACAACTTTGCTAACATCCATATCATCAATTTTTATTTTTAAATCTAAATTCTTAAATTCTTTTTGTATTTTACTTATTTGTTTATTTATTTCTGGTACAAGCTTTTTGAACTCTTTTACTGCTCCATCTATATTTGCTTGTACTAAAATTTCTACTTGTTCTGTTGTTATAAGCCATTCCCCCTTTCTTTTAATTTTTTTATATTCCTACAAAAAAAGATGGTTACTTATTAACCATCATTTTTATCAATATTTAATATTATTTATATATTATCATACTTTCAACTATATACTCATGTGTTACTATTTTTTTTATATCTATTATTTCATATCCTTTATTTTGCATTTTTTCTAAAATAAAATTAATTATTGTATCATCTTCTCCGTCAGCTTCTGTTAATACATGTTTAAACCCATCTTTTGGTCTTAAATGTTTTTCAGCTTCCTCCCATATTTTTTCATAATTCGTACTAAATACTCCCATTTCAAATCTCCTTATTATAAATATAATATATGTTATAAATATATATCATTAATATATAATATTCAAGATTAATTTATGGTTTTATTATTATATTCTATCACTTTTTTAGTAGTCACTGCATCAAAAAAGATGGCTACTTATTAACCATCTTTTTTATCAAAGTTTAATATTTATTCATATATTATTATAGTTCTTACTGGTGCAAGATATGCATCTGTAATTTTCATATCTATAATACTATATCCATATTTCTGCATTTTTTCTATAATTGTATTTATCATCATATCATATACATCTGTACAACAGAAAGTTTTACCTGTTACTTTTGATGTATTAGATGCTCCTGATATTGATAATACATGCTTAAATCCGTCCTTCGGTCTTAAATCATTTTTTACATCTTTCCATAATTCTTCTGCTTCTTTTTCATAATCTTTACTAAATACTCCCATTTTAAATCTCCTTATTATAAATATAATATATGTTATAAATATATATCATTAATTTATAATATTCAAGATTAATTTACTTTTTGGTTTCTCTTACAAAAAAAGATGGCTATTTATTAAGCATCCTTTTTATCAAAGTTTAATATTTATTCATATGTTACTAAAGTTCTAATCCAACGGTAACCTTCTCCAATTAACTTTACATCTATAATACTAAATCCCTGTTTTTGCATTTTTTCTATAATATAATTAAGTATTACATTATAATCTGTACCATCATAATGACCACTTGTCATCAATGTATGCTTTAATCCATCCTTTGGTCTCAAATCTTTTTCAACTTCTTTCCATAATTCTTCTGCTTCTTTTTCATAATCTTTACTAAATACTCCCATTTCAAATCTCCTTACTAAAATATTCTACTATATATTATAAATATATAGTATTAATTTATAATATTCAAGATTAATTTATGGTTTTATTATTATATTCTATCACTTTTTTAGTAGTCACTGCATCAAAAAAGATGGCTACTTATTAACCATCCTCTTTATCAAAATTTAATATTTATTCATACATTATTAAAGTTCTATTTGCATCTTCATATACAAATTTTACATCTATAATACTATATCCATCTTTTTGCATTTTTTCTACAACAAAATTAATTTTTGTGTTATACTCTGTTGCTGTATACGGACCATATATATATAATATATGCTTTAATCCATCTTTCGGTCTTAAATCTTTTTTAACTTTTTCCCATAATTCTTCTGCTTCTTTTTCATAATTCGTACTAAATACTCCCATTTCAAATCTCCTAATTACATAAATTTTAAATAAACTTATAACCTTACTTCTTAGTAATATTTATTTTAGTAATTCTTGTTTTTTTGACTCAAACTCTTCTTTCGTTATTATTCCATCATCTAGTAATTTTTTAAACTTTAGTATTTCATCTGCTACAGATATATTATTAGACGTATTGTTAATCATTTTATTGGACTCATTTATTTTTTGTAATATCAATTGATACACTTTTTTAGCATATTTTCTATTAAGTACCCAAGTTATAGCATTTCCATCAGTTCTACTTGAATTTTCATATCCAACTGGAATAATACGAAAACGACCACTTATAAATTCAACACCCTGAATTGAATTATAAAAAAAAGTTCTTTCTCCGTGACCAAATACTAAAATCCCTGCTAATGTATCTCTTGAAATAACAACTCTATCATCATATACATATATTTTTCCATCAAATCCTTTTAATTTGGCTATAAGTTTCATAAATTTACCTCTCTTTCTGTATATAAATATATACTATATCTTTATAATATTCAATACTAACTCTATCTTTTTTCCTTCTCTGCTTTCATTATTTCTCTCATTCTTCTAGTAACTTCTTTAGGAGATTGTCTCTTTTCTTGCTCATCTTTAAATAAATCTTTATAACTATCTCTAATTAAAACTATTTTTGGTTTTTTGCACATACTATCTGCCATAATTAGCTTATTTGTAGTGGCTTCTTGGAGATTTATATTTCGTTTTAAATCATCTATTATCTTTATTAAATGTACTTGGCAATATATACTTATTTCAATATATCTACCATTCCAAAATTCATTTGGTTTCATATCAAAATAATATGCTAAAGGTTCCATGGCATAAATCATTTCAATTATATTTTTAGCTTCTTTTATTTTATCTATTACATCATTTAAGCCTTGTATCCCTGAAATTGCTCTACTGCTACTGCTTCCATTGCTTTTTGTGCTGATTTTTGCACTACTTCGCTCATATTCATTGTTGATAAAGGATTTGATATCATCTCTTCTAATTCTTTCTTTGTTTTCTTCTTTTTGAAAAAACCCTCTTCATTCAATGCCTCTGCTATACTTTTATAAATTTCTATAAAACTTGTTTTGTTCTCTTTTCTATAATCATCTAAAAAGTCATATACTTCTTCTGATGAGTTAAAACAATGTTTTCCTTCTTCATTTTCTGCTAATGTATATATCATTTTTGTTAATGCATCTAAATCACATATTGCATATGCTTTTGTAAAAGCTTCTTCAAAATTTTTATTTTTAAGTGAATTAGATATATCTACTATTTTTCTTGTTCTAAATACTAAATTAATTTTTTTATTTTTTGTTTCTATTATCATTTTCTATCTCCTATAATATATTTTATAAACATATTGTTTCTTATTTAATTTTATATAAGAGGCACATATAAAATTTATACTATTTTAATAATTTTTATGTGCCTCTATTCAATCTGCTAAATTTAGCATAATCTTTTATTAATAAAATTTATACAGTAATTTTTATACCTATATATTTTCTATTCTGTTGGTAAACCTTTAGTCTCTTCAATATCTGAGTTTCTGTATAAAGTTACTTTTGATTTTAACATATCATCTATAGCTATCTCACTCATTCCAACAAAACATGTTGCATTAAAATACCATGTTAATGGTTTACCTTCTGTAGTTGCTGTATCTTCTGGTAATTGAATAAACCAATATCCATTTGTTTTATTTTTTTCTATTGTTTTTAGTTCGTCATATTGTGCTTCAGTATATAAAAATTCAATTTCCATTGTTTCTGCTTTTTTTCTACCTTCAACTTGTCTTTCATCACTAATATCTAGTGCAGAATATGTAATTGGCTCTGGTGCTGTTAAAAATTCTGGTATACTTTGTACAAATGCTACTTGCTTTTTTTCACCTCCTAACGTTTCTGAATAAAATACCTTTGTTAATGTACTTGTTTTTGGTTCTGACATAGTCAATTCCTCCTTATATTTTTATTTTATATATAAAAAAGTTCATTACAACTTTGCAATGAACTTTATATATAACACTATTATAGAGATTTTTGCTTCTTTGATATTTTCTATTGTGTATTAATTTCAATCTCTATTATACTTATACTATATTTGAAAAGTATCTTTCAATCCTCTTTTAGTATAACTTTTTATTTTATAGTTCTGCATATAGTTGTATAGCTTTTCCATGAAGTTTAAAAATATATTTTTCTGAATCATATTCCAATACATCTCTAATTTCTTGCCAGCTTTTTCCTCTGCTATATCTCATAAAGAGTACATCTCTAAATGGAAATTTTAGCTTGTCTATTTTGGAATCAACAATAAACTTTTTAGATAATAGCTCTGCTAATTCTTCATCTTTTTCTTTTTCTAATTTTTCTATTTTATATAGTCCATCACTAAATCTATCTGGTTTTATTCCTACAATACTAACTTTTGTTTGTGATAATTTTGATGTAGTATGTACTAAAATGTTTTTTAATTCTTCGATGTCTTCATTTTTTTGCTGTATATATTTTACATTTTCTCTATATTCTTTAAGTTCTTCCTTGGCTTGTTCAATACTAATCATTTTTTACCTCCTTAAATATATCTTTTAATGCATTAATTATTTCTTTACTTTCATGCCTTTTAGCATATTCTTTTATATCTTTTTCAATATTTTCTCGTTTTAAATCATTTCGATAAAATTTACATTTTTCACAATCTTTTTCTTCTAAAGCTCTACATTTTATTTTTTTATTTATGCTTTCATATCTAGCAAAACAATCTTTTTTATCTGTCATTTTCGTTTCTCCTTATATAAAATATTTAGATTTTTTTAAAGTTTTCATCTATAAACCTTCTATAATTTGTTTAACACTGTGAATTTTTCTTTATTTTCGTAGCTTCTTCTATTTCCTCCTTTAAATATTTTGCTTCACATTTTACTAATATTTTTAATTCTTTCATAAATAATTTCTCCTTTCTTTATTTTTGCGTTTCGCTAATTACGTTTTTTAAAAAATCAGAATCTAAATTTTGTATAAACTGCGTAGTTAATACAAATTCTATCTTCTGTAATAATTGTATTCTATAAAAACCCCTATATCATAACGATTTTCACAGTATATAAAAATAATTATATTTGCGTTTCGCATTCATATATTAACAAATATTTGTTCGCTTGTCAATAC
This sequence comes from uncultured Clostridium sp., assembly GCA_947427205.1. Classification (GTDB taxonomy): domain Bacteria; phylum Bacillota; class Clostridia; order TANB77; family CAG-508; genus Scatovivens. The sequence goes on along the minus strand of CANEHB010000002.1, from coordinate 116,717 downwards.
CTTTTCGCAAATGCATAAAATTACTAGTTGCAAAACGGTAAAATTTAGAATATAATACATATTAGATAAAAATTAATCGAAGCTTTTATACAATAGAAAAGTTATAAATTTCCTATTGTATAAAAATACATTTGAATGAAAAATTATGCCTTCTGCAAAATACCACTAGCGAAGGTATGGAAGGAAATTATATATGGAAAATGATGTTATTTTAGAAGTCTTTTCTAAAAGACTTACAAATTTAGTAAATGAAAATAATACAGATATTTCTTTTTTATTAAATCAATTAGGAATAAAAAGTAAATCAACTATATATAGATATATGAATGGTGAAATGTCTCCTAAAGTTACTACAGTAAAAATACTAGCTAATATATTTAATGTTAATCCAACTTGGCTTATGGGATATGATGTTCCTAAAAAAGAGTTATCTCAAGAAAACAACTCTAATTCTGCTATTGTATTTGTTTATGGCACAATTCCAGCTGGCATTCCAATGGAATGCATTGAAGATATTATTGGTACAGAAGAAATTACAGCTAATATGTTAAAAGGTGGAAAGCAATATTTTGGATTAAAAGTAAAAGGTGATTCTATGTATCCTGAATATTTAGATGGTGATATATTAATTTTACAGAAACAAGATGATTGTGAATCTGGAAATGACTGCGTTGTTATGGTAAATCGGAAATGATGCTACTTTTAAAAGAGTTTTTAAAAACGAAAATGGAATTATATTACATCCATTAAATAATAATTATCAACCTTTAGTATATACTAACGAACAAATTGAATCTTTACCAATTAAAATTCTTGGAAAAGTAGTTGAATTAAGAAGAAAAAAATAGAGACTATGCGGACACATAATCTCGGTACAGTTCAATGACATCATTTGAACTTATAAGTTACTTATATAGTAACTTATATTTTAATTTTATGCAAGTATTTATTTTTCTATGCAATATTTTATTTTTTTATTATGGATACAATATTTCTATCTAAAGTAGCTCTGATATATTACCAGTATAAAAAATATCTAATTTACTCATTGCTCTAGTTATAGCTACATATAATAATTTTATATCTAAACTATTATTTTGATATTTTTCATTATTTACATTAAATAAAATTACACTATCAAATTCCAATCCTTTTGCTAAATATGATGGAACTATTGATATTCCTGCATGATATTCAGAGTCTTTACTTTGTATTAATTTTACATCTTTATTATATTTTTGCATTTTCTTTTTAATGTTTTTACACTCATCAATGTCTTTTCCTATTATTGCTATAGACTTATATCCTAAATTTAAGTAGTCATCAATTTTATTAGCGCATTCTTTTACTATTTCATCTTCTGAATCTGATTTTACTATATGAATTGAATCTTTACCTTCTATAACTGGCTTTCCTTTTATTATAAATTGCTTTTCAAATTCAGGCAATTTATCTATAACATCATTTGCTTTATACATTATTTCTTTTGTTGTTCTATATGTTTTTTCTAATGTTGTATAAATTGTATCTCCTTCTGGGAATTCTACATCTATAAACTTCTTCCAGTTTTCTATCCCTCTATATGAGTGAACTCCTTGCGCTATATCTCCTAAAATTGTCATTGAATTACTTTTTAAAATTGTTTTAAGTACACTAAACTGAAATTCGCCATAATCTTGTGCCTCATCTATAATAACATGTCTTAGGCTCTTTTTTACTTTTGAACCATATATTTTATAATGAATATAAATTATTGGTGCTAAGTCTTCAAAAGCAATTTCATTTCTATTAAGATTTCTTATTGTATTTTTTACTAAATATTCTGCCAAAGTTTTATTTTCGATTTTGTCATAAATATAATTTTCGATAAAATCTTTATAATATTCTATACAATCTTTTTTGCTTATTTCATTAAAATATAAATCTACTACTTTTATATTATCATTATATATTTTTTTAAGTAGTTCTTCTGTTTCTTCAAATATTTCAATTCTTTTTTCTCTTTTTTCTTCTTCTGTTAAACTTGCATCTTGCAACATTTTATTTATTCTAAATTTTCTTTTTGCTGTTATTGCTTCCACTATTGTATCTTTATTATTTTTTATTTTTGAAAATACATGTTTTTTTACTTCATTAATTCTTTTTTCAAAATCTAAATCTTTATACTCTTCTACAAATAGTTTTTTTATATTTTCATATCTCATTATTCTTATGTTTTCAATAATAAAATCTTTTCTTGGTAAGTAATTATCTTCTATTTGTTTTAAATATCCATCTACAATTTCCTTAAATTCTATTGAAGATTTTAATTTTGATTCTTTTATAATTGTTTCTATATCTCCATTGTTTATTTCGTCAAATTCCTTATTTACTATTGTTACTAGCTTTTCATTACTATCAGAAATTTTTAATTTTTTCCCTATTATTTCATACGCTAAATCTTCAAAAGTGTATTGTTTTACATTTTCTACACCTAAATCTGGTAGTACATTTGAAATATAATTCAAAAAGAATTTTGTTGGAGCTATTATCATAAAATTCTCTGGATCAAATTGTTTATCATAATTATAAATTAGATATGCAATTCTATGTAATGCAATTGTCGTTTTCCCACTTCCTGCAACTCCTTGCACTATTAAAGCTTTATTCATATTCTCTCTAATTATATTGTTTTGTTCTCCTTGTATTGTTGCAACAATATTTTTTAATCTGTCATCAGCTTTTTCAGCAAGTGCTACTTGCAATAGTTCATCATTAGTTTTTAAATCAATATCAGAGTATTTTTCAAGTACTTGATTTTCAATAAAATACTGTCTTTTTAAAGATATCTCTCCTTCTACTGTTCCTTCTGGTGATTCATAACTTGATTTTCCAATCCTTCCATCATAATAAAGATTTGAAATTGGTGCTCTCCAATCTATAATTATAGGCCTTTGTGTTTTACTATCTAATAGTGATAGTTTTCCTATGTACAATTCTTCTTTTTCTTCATTATTTGCTTTGAAATCAATTCTTGCAAAATAAGGTTTACTTTTAATCTTTTTTAAATCAGATAACTTTTTATGATTTAAATATTCTAAATGTGCTCTAACATAGGCTTCTTCATCATATGAGCTACTATCTTTTCCTAAATGTTCCTCAAGTTCTTTTTCCTCATAATCTAGCTGATTTACTGTCTTTTGTAATTTTTCTTTTTCTCTTAAAAATTCTTTTTCTTCCATTTTTAAACCTCCTTCTATATTTGAACAAATCTGAAACATCAAAGATTTTTCAGTAAATTTGTTCACGTGCCAAATTTATGTAATAAATTTGTGCACAAATTTTAGCGAAGCTTTTATATAATAGGAAAGTACTACTTTCCTATTATATAAAAATAGATTTCTAATTTCAAAACAATTAAATTCTTGAAATCAGAACTTCCAGTTAGAAATGTAAAAACAAAAAAGGACATTATAATAATTTCTCTAACTATAAATGTCTCCTATTTGTTCATGTAAAAAAGACATCTATATTTTATTTTTATAGATGTCTTCCTCTGTATTTGTAAACTGTGCTAAATTATAGCATAAATTTATTTATTATTCAAGCTGTTATTTTTATCATATAAACAATTTTTAAATTATATATAATAAGTTAACTTTTTATTTGAATAGCTTTTATAAAAATGGTTATCTAAATATCATACTGTTATTTTTTATATATCTCTTTTAAATATACTTTTTATTTTTTCAAACAAAACAATATACCATTTATTTTTTTGAGTTTCTATTAAAGCTTTTTCCTCTTCCTCTGCATTAATATCTACTGATATTTTATTGTCTTGTTTTTGAAATATTTTATCTGGATTATATTTTTCTCTTTGAATTTCATCATACTGTTTTTGATTATTTTCAAATATTTTATTAACTTCAATTTTCTCTTCTTCAGAACATATATAATCTCTATAAAGTATTGATAAAATTGCTTTGCCTTCTTCTGATATATCTTGATCTTTAAGTTCTACATTTTCTTTAAAAGAAATTTTTTTATTACATTCTTGCGTTTTTTCTTGTAACACTTCAATAATTCTATATGGTATTTTACAAATTATAGAACTATCTGAATTATATAAAACTTCAATTACTTCTGTTGCAACTTCAGCACTTAATTCTTCCATATTATCTTTTGTATGATTATTTATCATACTCTCCTTTCTAGAATTTCTCTTAAAACTTTTTAATTTTTTTTATATCTATTCTTTTATACTCTTGGGTCTTCATCAAGAGTTTTATTTCCTAGTTTTTCATACTTTTCTGGATTTAATTTCTTACCTATAAAACGTCCTAATTTATTCATTGCTTTAGAAACAATACCTGTTCTTGATTGAGCTGCACAACTACTAAAATCTCTAATATCAAAAATATTTTTTCCTAACTGATTTTTTCCAATTGCTCTTTCTAAAACATCTGTCTCTCTCATTATTTTGTTTAATGGCACTTCAAATTCTTGAACTTGAAATTGCTCACACATAACTTTATGTGCTGCTAAAGTTTCATCTACAATTTTTTCCAATCCGAAAAAAGATTGTCTTGTTTGAGTATAGTCAGGACATCTACTTTGTTTTTCAGCAATTTGATTAATAACTTGTATATCCTCAGTTGATAATGCCAAAATTCCATTATTATATATATATCTTGGACGATCTCCTGTAACTCTTCTTACTGAATCCATACTTGTATCATTTGTACCTCTTAATCCCATTGAACCTAACCTTTTTCCAAGATGTAAATCTAAATATGCATTATATAGTTGTCCCATTTGATATGCTCTTAAGCTCTCAAAAGACTTTTGATCCATATTAGCTAATTTAATGGCTTCACCTTGATCAATACCACTATTTGCAAACCCTCTTCTTTGATATCTTTCTTGAGCTTGTATAGCTTTTGCACTTTCTAACATTCCCATTCCGTTCTTGTGTTGTTTGTAATGATGCAAAATATTCATTATATGTATAATCTGAATTTCCCATTTTTTTCTCCTTTCAATATATCTTAAGTTACTTTGTAAAAAGAACATTTAATATATTTTTATATCTATCTTTTAATAATTCTCTAGTTCTATCACTTAATTTATTGTAGTCTCCTTGTAGTTTCTTTTTTATAAACTCTTCTCCCTCTGGAACTGTCATATTCCTTTCTTTATAAGCTAAATGAAATAGTGATGGTATACAGTCAAAATGTGCTATTACATCTGCATCTGCAACGCATTGTTCTTCTATGGTATCTCTTACTGCATTAGAGCTTCCTCTATGATTTAATACACATTTCTTTACTCTTTCTATTCTATCTTGTGGGTAATTTAATTCTGTTAATAATTTTTCTGCTATTTCTGCTCCATATATATTATGTTTTTCTCTTTCTCCATATTCTGACGGCATTGAAATATCATGTAATAATGCTCCTAATTCTACTATTTCTACATCTGCATTATACTTTTTTGCTAAATTTATAGAGTTTGATACCACATATTTTATATGATCATTCCAAAAATCATAATCATATTTTTTATTATATTCTTCACATCTTTTTAATAATTCTTGCTTGATTTTTTCTGTTACTTCACTCATAAAATCATTCATTCCTCCTTCTATAAGATTAATTATTAATCTTATAGAACATTTCCTTTAAATTATAATTCTATATGTTATGAAAATCAATCCTTTAGATTATATCATTTATATTATTATTCTGCATTAAAACCCTATCCTCTTTCTTGACTCTTCTGCTTTTACTTCTGGAATATCCTCTTCTGTAAATGTAAGTAATCTATCCATATCTGTAATATCTCTTGTTTTAATAGCATGTTCTATTATTATTTTTTGAACAGTATTTTCAACAAATCTACCATTACCAAAGTTTTCTACTTCTTTTGCATCACTTAATATTTTTTGTACTTTCTTTTTAGCTCCTTCATCTGCTTTAAATCCTTTATCTGCTACTTTTTTATCAAAAATTTTCATTAAATCTTCTGTGCTATAATCTTCAAAATCAATTTCATATCCTATTCTTGATTTTAATCCTGGATTTAAGTCTCTAAATTTTTTCATTTCGTCTGTGTATCCTGCAAAGATTATTATTAATCTACCTTGATAATCTTCCATAGCCTTTAAAAGTGTTGCTACACATTCTGCTGAATAACTTGCGTTTGTTCCATTGTGCTCCATTATTGAATATGCTTCATCTATAAATAATACTCCATCTAATGCCGATTCTATAACTGCTTGTGTTTTTGGACCAGTTTGTCCTAAAAATTCGCCTATTAAATCTTGTGATTGTACTTCAACTAATTTATCTCTTTTTACATATCCTAAATTATAGTATATCTCTGCTAGTAATCTTGCTACTGTTGTTTTTCCTGTTCCAGCATTTCCCTTAAATATCATGTGCATGTTAAAATCTGGATTTCTATCTAATTTTTTATTTAATTCAATAACTGAAACAAATCCATTTATATTTTCTTTTACACTATTTAATCCTATTAAAGAGTTTAATTCTTTTAAGATTTCATCTACGCCACGTTCTTTATCTTTTTTAGTTTCTTGAAAAATTTGTATATCTTCGTTTGTTATAGTTTTTAATAAATTGTCATCTTCACAATTTCCTGCATGTGTAAGTACTAATCTATCAAATAAATTAGTAACAAAACGTGCATTTCCAAAGTTTCTTCCTACTTTGTTTTTCATTATAATTCTTTCTATCTTCTCTATAACACCATCTTCTAAAGTAAATTCATTTCCTTCTACTTCATCTTTAAAAATTTGCAATAATTCTTCTTTTGAAAAGTCTGAAAATTCTAGTTCATATCCAATTCTTGACATTAATCCTTGATTTGCATTTATAAAGTCATTCATTTCTTTTGTATATCCTGCAAATATAATTACTAATCTATCTTTATAAAGTTCCATTGCTTTACAAATTGTTGCCATACATTCTGCTGGATAATTTGATGTTGCTCCTCCTTTACTTGCCATAATTGTATATGCTTCATCAATAAACAACACTCCATCTAATGCTGAATCTATAACTGCTTGTGTTTTAGGTGCTGTTTCTCCTAAGTGTGAACCTATTAAATCTTTACTTGTAACTTCTATTATTTTATTTTCTCTTATAAATCCTAATTTATAAAATAGTTCTGCCATAAGTCTTGCTACTGTTGTTTTTCCTGTTCCTGAATTTCCTTTAAATATCATATTTAAGTTTGCAAAACCTTCTGTATCTATTTTTTTGCTATAATCTAAATATTTCAAAAATTCATTTATATTTGCTTTTACTTCACTTAAACCTATTAAACCATTTATATCATCTAATATTTCTTTTACTTCTCTTGTCTCTGTTTCTTGTGGTACATCTTCTGGTAAGAATGCATTTTTTATCTCTAATAATTTGAATTTATCAAATACTATTGAATTATATAAATTATCAATATAAGCATACTCATCCATAGTATCTGCATAATATGTAGATTTAATATAATTCTCTAGTTTTTCAGAAAATTCATCATCTATTTGCATAATGCCTTCTAATCTTTTTATAACTTTATTTTTTATTTTAATTGCATCTAGTCCATCAATATATATTTTTCTATTTATCAAGTTATTCATAATCATTGGATGCTTTTGTGTTAAATCTTTAAGTATATCTTCATTTTCAACAAAAAATGTTATTGATCTTCTGTTTTTAGTATTAAATTTTTCTATTGAAGTAAATAATGCATCAACTCTATATTCATTTAAAGTCTTGATTTTGTCCATATTTTCAAAGATTATAACATCATTGTCATTATAAATTTTATCAACTTGCATTATCATATCTGTTGAATCTTTTGTTCTTTTTACAAGCATTTCTGTATCTACCCATAAAGTTCCTTTGTTTGTAATGTAATTAAAAGTTCTTACATATCTATTTATTATATTAATTACTTTATCTGAAATTATAGTATTTTTAGTAAATAAACCAATATTAAAATGAATATATGGTAAATCTTCATTAAAATAATAATTTCTTATGTATGTAAGTATTGATATTATCTCTTCTTTTTCCTTTTGTGAACATTCTAGTTCTTCTACAGAATGAACATATTGATTATAATATGCTATTCTAAATTCACTTTCTTTGAAATTTCTTTTTTCTAATATTTTTTCTACTACTACTTGTTCATCAATATTATTTCTAGTACATAGATATTTAATATATGCTGCAATTTCAATTGGTGATTTATCAAATAAATATGAATAATTTTCAGTAAATTTAATTTCTGATAAACTAAGTTCTCCTTGTAATCCTTTATTTTCTTTATAAAACTCATTTAGATTATTGAAAAATGAATTATTTTTTACATTAAAATCTAAATATTTAAAATAAAGTTTGCCACTTTCTTCTCTTTCCAGTTTTACACTATCTGATGATAAGAGCATTCCTGCACATACTATATCCATAGAATTTTGTGCTAACTCTTCTACAGATTGTATAACAAAATCTATTAAATGCTGATCTTTATTGTATTCTGTTCTTTCATTTGAAATTAATTTATCAAATACTTTTTTTGTATCAAATTTATTATCACTAATGCACTTTTTTATATATGTAACTAATTTAAAAGGACATACTTCTGTATCAACATTACAATATGAACATTTTAATGCTAAATCACTATCTAAATTATTTAAATTAAGTCTCCATGAATTTTTATATTCTCTTAAGGCATATCCTACATAAAATAAAAATATTTTTTCTAATAAATCCTCAGAATCATCAAACTTTTTTGCACACAATTTTAAATATGAAAGTTCTAATACATTTGTTGGTTTTTCAACTAGTTTATCCCCTTCTTTTACTTTTTCTGTTGTCATTGTATAGCTAAGTAAATCTGTTTCATCAATAAATTTTGCCATTTTTATTTCAGCTTCTGTGAATTTTCCTTTTATAAAATTTACAAAGTTTTCTGTTTCGTCCATCTTAACCTCTTTCTTATTATCATTAGTTTAAAAATTATTTTTTATTGATTCTTCTATTGCTCTTATATAATTTTCCTTTTCATTTTGCATTATTTCTAAATCATTTTTTATATATCCTAGTTCTATTTGGTAACATTCAATACCTTGATTTGAATTATAATATTTATTTGCACTATATGCTGTATTTCTTCCATCAACATATGCTTCTGTCGCTATTCCACCAACTTCTCTTATTGTATATAAATATGGTGTATTTGTTGTTATATTATAAGGTTCATATCCTTTTTTATTTGCTGTAGCTGTATATTCTTTTATTACATTTGGTGTAAAATTTTTAACATATACTCCATCAAACTTTTTAAATGATGTATTATTAGAGAAACTAATACTAGAATACTCATTAATTTTATTTGCCATTTCTTCAGCAAATTTTAAATCTGATTTACTTGGTGCATATATTTCAAAACCATTTAGATTTTTTACTCCATTATTTACATGAAACGATATCATTAATTTTGCCTTTGAACTGCAAGCTATTCCTATTCTTCCATCTTCATCATACATATTTGTATATGTATAAGATTTTGTATTATCATCATCTCTTGTTAATTTTACTTTATATCCATCTTCTTCTAATCTTTGCTTTAATAGTTTTGCATATTCTAAAGTTATATCTGCTTCTGTAACAGTTCCTTGTTTTTCTCCAACATCTTTCCCACCATGACCTGCATCTATAACTATATCATAAACATCTTCTGGAAGCGAAGTATCTTCAAGCTTTAGAGTTAAAAGGTTATATTGTTTATTGTTATAATCTATTTTATTGAATCCAATATTTACTTTTTTATTTGTACCATCTGAAGTCACAGTATAATAATCTATACTTTCAGTATTATCAGAAGCATTTGAAAAAGAATAATATTTTGGATTTACACTATTATTTAATTTTAATCTAAGTAAAACATAATACTCTGAATTACTTTTTAATTTATCTATTGTAATCCCTATATTCATTGCTTCTTCTGAAAAAAATACTAAGTTTCCTTCTTCAAATTTATAATTTAAAGCATATGTTTCTTCATAATCAATTCCATCTGTTATGAATAATTTAGCACTTTCAAAATTATCTTTACTAATATTACTAAACTTTCCACTTATATTAAAAGCTCGTCCATATGTATAAAAACTTGTAGCTTCAGCAGTTTTTGTTTGTATCATATTAAGTACATTACTTTCTGCTTCTTTATGTTTTTTTTCTGGAATTGCTTTTTCAAATGTAATTGAAATACCAAGAATTATTCCTACTATCATAAGTAGTAATACAGCAGACTTAAATACTTTTTTTAGCATATCAAACACTCACATACATATATTTAGGTTTTTTGACACCTATAAACTACATTTATTAATATAATTTTCTTGTATATTTCTTATAATTCTAATTAATCATTTCAGCTATTAAATCATAGTCTCTAACTGAGGTTATTTTACATTTTATAAAATCACCCATGTTTACTTTTCCATCATTCTTTATAAATATTGTTCCATCTTCATTTGGTATATCCATGTAACTTCTTGCACAAATATATTTATTATCATTTGAAAATCCATCTACAATTGCTTCATATTCATTTCCAATTTTTTCTTCAAGTTTTATTTTTGATATCATACTTTCTAAAGTCATAATTTTATCAAGTCTACTTTGCTTTGTTTTATAGTGAACCTGCTCTTTTATTTTTGCTGCTGGAGTTCCATCTTCTTTAGAATACTTGAAAACTCCTAATTTTTCAAATTTTGCACTATTTACAAACTCATATAATTCAAAAAAGTCTTCCTCTGTCTCACCTGGAAATCCGACTATCATAGTTGTTCTTAAGATCACGTCAGGTATTCTTGTTCTTATCTTTTCTATTACTCTTTCTATTGATTTACTATCACTTTTTCTATTCATTCTTTTTAAGACTTTATCTGAAAAGTGTTGTAATGGAATATCAAAATAATTGCAAATCTTATCATTATTTTTAACAGTTTCTATTAGCTCATCTGTTATGCTTTCTGGATAAGCATATAAAAATCTAATCCATTTAAAACCTTCTATCTTACATAATTTTTCTAATAATTCTGAAAGCTTAGGCTCTCCATAAATATCAATTCCATATTTTGTAGTATCTTGTGCAATAACTATTAATTCTTTTATTCCAGTTTTTGCTAATTTTTTTGCTTCTTCTAATATATCTTCCATTTTTCTACTTACAAATGGTCCTCTTATATATGGAATTGCACAATATGTACATCTGTTGCTACAACCTTCTGCTATTTTTAAATATGCTGTAGTATTTCCTGTTGAAATAACTCTATCTAAGTAATCTAATGTATTTTTAGATTTTATTTCTTTTTTTAACATTTTAGAAATTTTTTCCCAAAAGTTATCATATTCGTCTATACTTAAAAACATGTCTACTTCTGGTAATGCTTTTTCTAAATCACTTTTGTATCTTTGTACTAAACATCCCATAGCAATTAAATATTTACAATTTCCTGTTTTTTTATAGTCTGCCATTTCTAATATGCAGTTTATAGCCTCTTCTTTTGCTGATTCTATAAAACCACAAGTATTAATAACTATTATTTCTGCATCTTTAGGATTATTAACTATTTCAAATTTTTCTTTTTTAAATATTCCTATGCACATTTCAGTATCCACTAAATTTTTGCTACATCCGAAGCGATACAAATCCTACCTTCATTATTACTTTTCCTTTACTACATTAATATTGTTATTATTGTTGCTATAACTAGTCCTGGAACTCCAAATAGTCCTGTAAGTAATACAGTCCACCAATATATAATTATTCCAATTCCCATAAATGAACAAATTGCTAGAATAATTCCACCTATTATAGAATTAATTACAAATTTCATAATAATTCTAAATGGTAATGATATAATTTTTAAAACAATCATTAGAACTGCTATTCCAATTGCAAATGATATGATACTCATTTTCTTATTTGTATTGAATTTTTTTCAATACTCTCCTTATGTAATATTTTGGTTTTTTATGTTCTACCAATAAACATTTTTAATTAATTTTATCTATATAAAAATTATATATTAAGTCTTTTATAATCTATTCTATTATATATTATGATATGCTTTTTTACAATATCGAATTTTGGAAAAAAATTTAGACATGGGGACGTTGTTGTTGTCTAAAATATTATTTTAGACAACAACAACGTCCCCATGTCTAGATTATCCTTAGATTTTTTAATAAGCTATAATTCCATTTGTTTCTAAGTCCACATCTAATTTTAATTCTTTTACTTTTTCAAATGTATTTAAATCATATGAAACAATTTCTCTATCATTTAAAATATATAATATATCTTCTATATAAATCATTCTTTGTCCATAATATCCTCTTTCATTTGTAATTTTGAAATACTCTTTAAAGTCTTCTTCTAAATCAATTTTGTATATAATAATTTCATTTTTTCCATTATAATTTACTGGAAATCCAATTAAATTATCTGATTTTTTATAAAATAATGCTTTGTGATTATACAATATATCTGAACTTGTGTAGCTTTCACCTATATCAATACTAAACATTTCTTTTGGATTTTCTACATCAGATACATCAAACATAGACATTTTCATATTATCTGTAGTTATTCCACCATGTCTATTTGATTTTGTATTATATCCAATTCCAATTATATGGTTTTCATCATATGGATGTAAGTATGAACTATATCCTGGAATTTTTAATTCTCCCTTAATTTGTGGATTAGCTGGATCTGATAAGTCTATTACAAATAATGGATCTACTTGCTCAAATGTTACTATATATCCAATCTTCCCCATAAATCTTACAGAATATATTTTTTCTTCTTTTGCTAAATCATCTATTCTTCCAATTTCTTTTAAATTTTCATCTAATACATATAATCTGTTACTATAATTATCTTCAATTATATTTGTTACACTCATTCCATCAATTTCTTCTGAACTTTCTTCATTTTCATTTTTTATATAATATGTTGTTGCAATTCTTAAATTTCCATCATACTCATCCATTGAAAATTGATTGTTTATATATCCTTCAACTTCACCTTTTGCTGTTAAAACAATTTTAGAATTATCTAAATTAAATTTATATATTACTGTACCTGATCTATAATAATTATCATACTTAGCTTGTGTTATATATAAATTCTTTTCACTTGCATATACATCTGTAGTACTTGCTCCAAAAAATGTTTCTACATTCATTTCTTCATTATTATTGATATTAAAACCACCAACTAACATATAGCTATAATTTTCTGTTCCTTTAAAATATGCTATATCTGTACATTCAATATATCTTGTTTTTCCTTCAGCATCTATTACTCTTGGTAAAAACTCTTCGTCTTTTAAATTATCATAATAATAAGTATTTTTATTACTAATAAAGTATATATTATCACCTATCATTCTTGAATTTATATAATATCCATCTAATCCAACTTGTCTAATAAACTCTGGTTTTTCTTTATTTGATATGTTATAAACCATTGCTACTGCTGTATTACTTTTACTTATTCTCGCTACATCATAATATACCATATCATCTGCAATTTCTTCTGAATTTGCTTCTTCTTCAATACTTTGTTTTTCTCTTGTTAAATTTTCTTCATATTCATATAAATTTCCTAATAATACTAATTTATCTTTATTTATAAAAAGTTCTTGTGGGGAAAATGACTTTTTACCATCTTCTTTTATTTCAATAGTAGAAATAATTTCTAATTCATCTGCTTTTACAATAAAAACTTTATCATATGTTATATAGTAAATGTAATCTCCATCAGTTTTTATTATATCTGCTTCATCAACATTTTCAACTTGTACATTTGTGGTTGAATGCTCCTTACTTGTTGTAGTAGTTGAAGTTGCTAAATCTGAAGATAGTTCTTCTTGTGATTGTGTTGCTTCCATTTTAACATTTTCTGAATTTGTTGCACTTTCAGTAATTGAATCAAACATTAATCCTTTGCTTCTACTATTATAAGTATTTTCTTTTAAAACTTCTTTTAATTCTTTCATACTTTCAAATCTAGGTAAATCATTATTTGAAACTGCTATTTTTTCTGTATTATTTGGTATAACATCTGAATCTTGTATAAAATCACCTTTCTTTAATTCCATAAATCCTACAGAAAAAACTAATACAAATACAGCACATGCAGATAAATATTTTAAGTATAATGATTTATTATTTTTTCTTTTTTTCATCTTCTCTATAGTTTTCTCTTTTAATTCATCACTTGCATGTATTTGATTTATTGCATTTTTATAATTATCTTTATTCATTTTCAAAACCTCCTTCTAATTTTTCTTTTAAAATTTCTCTCGCTCTAAATAACCATGTTTTTATGGTTCCTTCACTTTTTTTCATCAAATCAGATATTTCCTTTACTTTGTATCCTTCATAATATAATAAATATATTACTGTTCTATAGTTTTGAGGTAGTTCACAAACAATTGAAAATACATCACTTTCTTCTTTCTTTTCAAAAACAATACTTTCATCTAATGTAATTACTTTTTTATTCCAAGAGGATGTTTTAAGATTTTTGGTTAGATTTATTGTTACTCTAATAAACCATGCTTTTTCATGTTCGCTATTTTCAAATTTAGGATTATTTTCACTATATTTCATAAAAACATCTTGAAATACATCTTCTGCATTTTCAACTGTTCCACATCGTGTAATTGCTATCCTATATACCATATCAGAATATTTTTCTATTATTTCATTTACATCTTTTTGCATATTTTTCCCCCCACCTACTATTAATACAAATTAAACACCATTTTGGTTTCAAAAAAATAAAAAAATTTTTTTATATATACAAAATCAGTATAATCTTTGAAATAAGTATAATTTGTCTCTTACATATTTTTTATTTTCTGTTATAGAAAATTTTTATTCAATATAAACTACATTACTATTAAATAAAAAGCGAATTAATAAAACAAATTTTATCGCTTTATTAATTCGTACTTATTTTTCAAAACTCTTTTTACTATTTATATGTTTTCTAGTAATTTCCATTAAATTTAATTTTGTAAATTCTTCAACCTGTACTTTTGATCTATCCTTTTTACTATTTTTAACAATTTCGCTAATTACTGCATTTTTATTTTCTTCTTTTTGCATGTCAATAAAATCTATTACAATTATTCCGCTAATATCTCTTAATCTAATCTGTTTTGATATTTCTTTTGCTGCTTCAATATTAACAGCTGTTATAGTTTCTTCTGCATCATCTTTTCCTATAAATTTTCCTGAATTTACATCTATTGCTACTAATGCTTCTGTTTTATCTATTGTTATAAACGCACCACTCTTAAGCCATACTTTTTTATTTTCTGCTTGTTTCATTTGTTTTTCTAGTGAATATTTTGATAAAATATTTTCATCAATTTCTATATTAATATTAGAATCTATTTCATCTAATATTGTTTTTACTGTCTCTAAATCATTTTTGTTTTGTACAATTATTTTATCAAGGTTACTATCAACTAAATCAACAACTGTTTTCTTTAAAACTCCACCTTTATCATATATTTTTTGTGGGAATTTTTCTACTTGTTTTAATTTTATATTTTTCCATTTTTCAATAGTTTTTAAAATATCATTTTTTATTTCGTCTTCTGCTCGTCCTTCAGCTACAGTTCTAATAATAGCTCCTGTTCCATCTGGTAAATATTTACTTACTATTTCTTTTAGTCTTAATTTTTCATTTTCATCTTCTATTTTTTGTGAAACAGTTATAAAATCTGCGTTTGGCATAAACACTACAAATCTACTTGTTAAACTAATATGTGTAGATAATCTAGGTCCTTTTTTATCAACTGCTTCTTTCTTCACTTCAACGATTAAAGGATCACCTGGTTTTATTAATTTATTTATTGGTTTTTCTTCTACTTCTTCATTTTTTGTTATATCTACTTTAGGCAAAATATCTTTTACATGTATAAAAGCATTTCTTTTTTCTCCAATATTAACAAAAGCAGATTGAAGACCTGTTAAAACATTTTGTACTTTTCCTACATAAATATTTCCTTCTATTGATTTATCTTCTTCATCTTCTTCATATTTTTCAACTAATTCTTCATCTTCAATTAGTGCAATTATTTTTCTATTATCTGTACTACAAATTACTAATTCTTTCATTTAAACATCTTTCTTTTTATTAAATTTATTCATTGCTGAATCTATATTATTTTTAACAATTTCAGAAATGGCATCTACTGCAATTTCTACTCCTTCATTAAGGCTTTTAAGTTCATCATCTGATATATGTCCAATAACATGTGTAATCATATCTACATGCTCTTTAGGTTTTCCTATTCCAACTCTAACTCTGCAAAAATTCTCTGTACCTATACAACTTATAATAGATTTCATTCCATTATGTGTTCCTGCTGACCCATTTTTTCGTATTCTTATGCTTCCTGGATTTATATCTATATCATCATATATTACTATAAGCTCTTCTTCAGAAATCTTATAAAAATTCATTACTTCAACTACTGATTCTCCACTTAAATTCATAAAAGTTTGTGGTTTTAATAAAATTACTTTTTCTCCATTTATTAATCCATTTCCTACTAATCCTTTAAATTTAGACTTATTTACTTCTATATCGTATTTTTCTGAAAGTTTATTTATAACATTAAATCCCATATTATGTCTTGTTTTGGAATAATCTGATTCTGGATTTCCTAAACCTACTATTAAATACATAACTTTACTCCTTTTAATCTATATTATTATACGGCATTTTAGTAATAATTACAATATTAAATTTTTTCTATACATTTATTACTAAATAAAAGAGCAAGAATAAATCAAAATTATTTATTCTTGCTTTTATCATATTTATAATTTATCTTTCTTCATGTTCTTCCTTTTTTGTATTTTATAAATGACTAAAATCATTTAATAACTCGATTTCAAAGCTTTTCGTATTACTGTCATATGTAACAATATTTATACTTGTATTTTTTTGACTATTTTCTTGCCTTTGTTCTGAAAAAGGTAATCCTTTAATTTTTCTCAAAAAAGCTTCTATTGCAACACCATGAGAACATATTAAAACATTTTTCCCAAGATTTTTATTTGCTATACTAGTCATAGTGTTATACATTCTTTCTGTTACTTCCTCTGTTGTTTCTTGCTCTGGAATTTCTAAAATTTCATTTGTTTCTTGATGTAACATATCAATTTTAGGATCAATTCTATTTACTTCATCCCAAGTCTTACCATCATAAATTCCAAAATACATTTCGCATAAGCCTTCATCCTCAATAATTTGTAAATTATTCAAATCTGCCAATTCTTGTATAGTTTTACTTGTTCTTTTAGATGTACTTGCATATGCTATATCAAATTTAACATCTTTTAATCTTTCCGTCATTTTTGATACATAAATTTTTCCTTGCTCTGTAACTTCGTAATCTTTTCTTCCTGTTAATCTATGTTCAATATTGCCTACTGTCTGTGTATGTCTAACTATATAAATTTTTGTTTTCATTTTTTTCCAATCCATTAGCATAACTAATTCTAAATTATTTTTTACACTTATTAGAATAATTTATTATTACTTTTTATCATCAAATTTTAAACTTGAAATACCACTTTTTTTAGAAATATCATCTGCTACCATCTTTTCTTCTACAGCTTTTACTGGTATTTCAGAAGTTTGATCATTTGTTGCTACAGAAATTGGTATTACTTTTGGTGAACCATTTGGAATATTATTTCCATTTACAACTGTTGGTTCATCACCTAAGAACACATAATTTCTTTTTGGAAATACTGGTGTATAACTTTTATCTTTTAATGATTTTAATATACCTTCTACACGTACTGGAACTCCAAAAGTTTCATTTTTAATAAAACTTAATAAATATGGTTGTAATTCCTCTGGTGTTTCTTCATATAATTCCATTAAATAATATAACATTTTATACATATCTTTACATCTTTTTATATTTGGTGTAGCCATTATACTTCCTTCTCTGTTTCTGTAATATATGTATATTGGAAAAGCACCGTATTTTAATTTTTTAGATAAAATAGCAGCTTTTATAGAATATACCATATCTTCATAATACATACCTTCTATAAATGTTATATCATTTTCTTCTAAAAATTCTCTTCTCCAAACTTTGCTTGCAACTGCGAAGTGCATATCACATACGATTCTAGCTTCTTTTGTAGAATTTTTAGCGTTTGGAAGATATGCCTTGTTTGTTCCACCTACATATTGTACACCAAAATATGTTATATCAACATCTTCGTTTCCTATTGTCTCATCAATTCTTCTTAATGTTTCTCTATTATATAATGTATCATCACCATCCAAGTGAACAATATATTCACCTTTTGCTTCTTTAATTGCTTTATTTCTTGATGCACTTAATCCAATGTTCTTTTCATTATTTATAACTCTAACTCTAGAATCTTTCTTTTCATATTTTCTTAATACATTTAAAGTTTTATCAGCTGAACCATCGTTTACAACTAATAATTCAAAATTTTTAAATCTTTGTTCAAGTACACTATTTATTGCAGTCCCAACAATTTTCTCTAAATTATATGCACACATAATAACACTAAATCTTATTTTTTCTGGTTGATTTTCAACCTTTTCAGATTTATTCATATTTAATTTCCTCCTAAATATTTTAAAAATATTCTTTAGTTATTCAATTATTTCAATATAATCGTATTCGCAAGTTCTCAATAATCTATTCATTATTGCTACTCCAATTCCATATCTCTCCATCCCTTCTATTAGAATTACATTAGCTCTTATTTGATCTGCTTTTCTTAATGCTGAAAAAATATTTTGAGCAACTTCTTCTAAATTATCCTTACTTCCTATACTTATATATCTTCCTCGTGATACTACAATTCGTTCTTTATGTTCTTCGAATCCTACTACCACAACATCTCCTTTGTATTCCTTTATGATTTTTTTCATTAGAAAAATTTGTGCTTCTTCATTATTAGAATATATTAATTTGCATTTAGTGTTTGGTGCATAATGCCTATATTTCACTCCTGGACTTTCTATTATTTGTTCTTCATTCAGTGGACAAAAAACATTTCTGTCAATTTTTACTCTTCCTGCAACTCTTTCAATATCTTCTGGAGTAATTCCTCCTGGTCTTAAAATTACTGGTACTTCGTCTATTACCTTTACTACTGTTGATTCCAAACCTATACTTGTTTTTCCTCCATCAACAATAGCAGATACCTTTCCTTCTAGTTCTTTTCTTATATCTTCAATATTTGTACCACTTGGTTTTCCTGATATATTTGCACTTGGTGCAGCTATTGGTACTCCTGAAAAAGTTATTATTCCTTTAGCTATAACATTTTCTGGTATTCTTATACCAACTGTATCTAATCCTCCTGTTACGATGTCTGGAATAATTGGTTTTCTTTTTAATATAAGTGTAAATGGTCCTGGCATAAAAGCATCTATTAATCTTTGTTCCATTTCTGTGATATCTTCTACATAGTCATTTATTTTTCTTCTATCTGCTAAATGAACTATTAATGGATTATCAGATGGTCTGCCTTTTGCCATAAATATTTTCCCTACTGCTATTGGATCTAATGCGTTAGCTCCAATTCCATAAACTGTTTCTGTTGGGAAAATAACTAATTCGCCATTTTTTATTAAATTACATACTATTTTTAGTTCTTCAGTATTAGTTTTTTCTTTCCAATTATAATACATAAAGTTTCAACCTCATATTCTATTATACTATAAATTTATGTAAATTGTCAAATTATTGAAATTTGATTTTAAGCTATTTTTAGGTAAAAAATGTATATTTCTCTAATAATTCCATTTTAAAAATACCGTGCTTTTTCTAGCACGGTATATCTCATTTTTTCTCAATAAATCTATCAATTAGGTTTTCAAAATTGTCCATTTTTAAATTTTGAAAGAATTTTTCTCTATTATCATTAATAGTTGCTGATTGAATCATACTTTTATTATATTTTATTGCACATTCAATATCTACTTCTTTTATCACTGCTTTATCTTGAATCTCTTTAAGCAATTTATTTCCTTTTTCTGAATTAATAATTATTAAAGAAGTTCCCTTTTCATCATTCATTTCTGGAAGCACATTATTAATTCCCCAAAAATCTGCTAAAGTTATATCTGATATTCTATGTTTCTTTTTAAATTCACATTTATAGCAAGAATCTCTTAATGCTATATCACTTAAAAAAGCTTTCATAAATAAATCTTCATTATGATCTATATATTTTTTATTTTCATTATATTCAAATAATAATTGATACTCATTCCAACCTTTGTTTTCTTTATTTCTAAAATTTATTTTATTAGGCTCACTATTATCTAGCTTTTTTCTATATTCTAAATATTTTTCCCAAACTTTTTTTGATGGTACACCATGACATATAAAATCTTGCGTATATAGATTATCAAAAGGTTTGATTAAAAAAGATATTAATCCCTCTACTTGACAAGGAGTACCTGTAAATAAAACTTTTCTTCCTTGTATTAAATCCTTTTTTACTTCTTTAAAAATCTTATTTATATCACTTTGCACATACTTTGAGCCTCTAAACTTAGATATTTCTTCTATAGTTTCTGCTCTAGAATGCTCTACTAAAAATTTTTCATTAAACTGAGCACCATAAACAATTCCACCTTCATTAATTATGTTTTCAGCTATTATTGAAAACATCCCTCCAGAAGAACTCTTCATTCTTGTGTTTTCGTTTTTACTAATTGCTGCATATGCTCTACTATTTTCACTGCTTTCTTGCTTTTTATTTATTATAGGGCATACCTTTTCACACAAACCACAATTAGTACAAATATTATAATTTATATTTGGGTATTTAAAACCATATTCATCTTCAACCATCGATATTGCATTTTGTGGACATATATTTTTACATGAAAAGCATCCACAACATTTTGTTTTATCTTTAATTTCTATCATTTTATATTATCTTTCTTATAATTCTAATGCTTTAGTCAAAAAATCTATTACTTTTTCTCTTTCTTTTTCTAATGTTTTATATGAATTAGTATAGTCTACTTTTAAATCTTTTTCTTCTATCTTATTATTAAATCTTCTATTCTCTAAATCAAATTTTTCTAAAAGTGTATCTATTCTAGAATTCATATTTCTCATTCCTTCTTGATCTCTATCAAATATTAAAAATGGTCTATTAAATAATATTGAAAACACACAAGAATGAAAAGAATCAGTAAGCACTAAAAATGAATTTTTTATTAAATATATAAATTCACTTGGTCCTGTAGCATAAAAATTATCTTTATCTAAAATATCAATAATATCGCATCCATTTTCCTTAGCAAATTTCTCTATTTCTGCATTTTTTTCTTCTGAGACATTTCCTAAAAAATATTTTAAAATATATTTATCACTTTTTAACATTTCTGGTTTCTTCATTACAGTCATCCATTTTTCTTTTGTAAGCATCATTGTAGGATCAATTAGTACTGTTGCATCTTCTCTTCCTGTAATATCCTTTACTAATTTACCTCCTGCATTTTCTCTTACTGATATGGCTCTTACATCTTTTAAAGCTTCATATTTTTCAAATATATCTTTTTCTATATTTTCTATTCCAAAACTAGCTGAAAAAGCAATTCTCTTTTCTTTTGGTGCAAATTCTGCAAATGAAAAATTGCTAAATCTTTCTGGAAATTCATGATTCCATATTTGATCACTTCCAATAACAAAATAATCATAATTTTCATGGAAATTTTCTGGTACATTATCATGAATAATAACCTCATCATTTATCTTCATATTTGAATTATTAAAATCTAAAAATTTTTCTCTTCTTTCTGGTAATACCTTTTTTACTTCTTCTAAGAGATTATATTCTTCTATAATATTTACATTTTTTATTGTTTCTACATCAAATCCAAGAGAAACTAAAACCTCTTGTACTGCATAATTTTGTAATCTATTTCCATAATTATCCTCATCAAATATAGTTATTATTCCTACTTTTTTCACAGTAGTGCCTCCTTTCTCAATTTATTCTTCTATAAATATTTGTAATGCAAAAAAATAACACCCAAAATCCATAAAGATTAATTAGGTATTACTTTGCATTTATTATAATTTTTTTATCTTTTAATTATATTATTACCTTTTTAATCTTTTTTATATTTGAGGTATTCAAATTAACCATAATATTTTTGGCAGTGGAATCAGTAGTAGTATCATTACTACTATATATAATCATATTTAAGTTTACATTTTTCTTTATTTTTTTAATCATGATTCCATAATCACCTTTCATATATTTTTTTTACACTTTAAATTATACAATATTTTTTTAAAAAATGCAATATAAAATGATATATTTTATATTTTCCATTTTTTCTCTAATATTCTCTTTTTTTCTAATTTAATCTTTGTTTTTTGTTAGTTCAAAAATTCAAGATTTTTCATTTTTTTATGTAAATAAAATTATTTTTCTCCTTTACAAAATGTTTATCAACATTTTGCTATAGAATTTTTTATTTTATTATTTTATAAATACAAATTTTAATATGAAATATAAAAAATGGGGCAAACCTTTATAAGTTTGCCCCTATTTTTATTTTATATACTAATTTTATATTTTGCTATTCACTTATTTTTCATCTTTAGAAACATCTTCTAATAATCGTTGTTTAAAAAATTCTTTATATCCCATTGCAATTATAATAATTACAATCATCGCAAAAGATAATGCTTTCCAAATTCCACTATCCATAAGTATTATTGCAAACATTCCAAATATAGCACTAATTCCGTAAAGAATTAAAACAGCTTGTTTTTGTGTAAATCCTTTTTTTAACATTTGATGATGTAAGTGACCTGCATCTGGTTTTATTATTGCTTTTAAAGACTTTCCATTTATTATTCTTCTTATTATAGCAAATACTGTATCAAATATAGGTAACGCAAGTACCATTAAAGGTGCTACAATTACTATAGCAGTATATGTTTTAGCTATACCTAAGATAGAAATTATTGATAAACAATATCCTAAAAAGTTTGATCCCGTATCTCCTATAAAAGTTTTTGCTGGATTAAAATTATATGGTAAAAATCCACATAATGCTCCACCTAAAGCTGTTATTAATACTATTGATATTATTGGTGAGTTATTAAGTGAAAATATTATAAGTAATGATAAACACGAAATTAAGGAAATTCCTGTTGATAATCCATCTAATCCATCAATTAAATTCATAGCATTAGTTATTCCTACTATCCATGCTATTGTAAGAGCTAAATAAAAGAAATAACCTATTCCTGTATTTTCTATTTTTATAAAAGATATATCTAGGTTATCAATACGTATTCCAAATTTTATTACAACAATAGCTGCTATTATCTGAGCTATTAATTTTACTAAAGCTGGAACTCCTTTTACATCATCAATAAAACAAGTCACTCCAATTATTAATGCTCCAAGTACAAATCCTATTATTTTTCTAATATAATTATCTTGATACAAGTCTATTTTATTTTCTACAGTCATTACAATTAATAAATATATTATTGATACAAAGAAACCTGCTATTACAGCTAGTCCACCTAATCTTGGCATAGTAATCCTATTTATACGTCTTGCATCTTTAGGTGTATCTACTGCCCCTAATTTTTTAGCTAAATTTATTGTATGTGGCGTTGCCATGAAAGCTGTTAAAAACGCTATTGTAAAGGCTATCGCTATATCTCCCCACATAATCTTAACCTCACTATTTCATATTCTCATTTTCAATTTCTTCAATCATTTGTAATCTTTCTAAATATCTTCCACCTTTAAATTCTGTTGCAATCCAAGCTCTCATACTTGCAATTACTTCTGATGTGCTCATATATTCAGCTGGTATTACTAAAACATTTATATTGTCATCTGCTTTTGATGCTGTAGCAGTTTCTTGATTAAATACTAATGCAGCTCTAATTCCTTTAAACTTATTTGCTACTATAGACATTCCTGCCCCACATCTACACATTAAAATTCCACTTTCGCATTCTTTATTTTGGATTGCTTCTGCAACTTTTTTTGCATATAATGGATAATCTGTTCTTTCTTCGCTATATGTTCCAAAATCTTTATATTTAATTCCTATTTCATCTAAATATTTTTTTATTTCTTCTTTTAATTTATATCCACCATGGTCAGAACCTAAAGCTATCATAAAATTCCTCCTTAGTATTATTTTGCCCACACTATATCACAGAATTTTGAATAATACAAGATTATTGTTATCTATAAATGTGAATTTTTTGTGAAAATAGCATTTTTTTCTTATGTCTATACTTTTTTTTATAAAACGCTTGATTTTTAAATATATTCATGTTAAAATGTTTGAAGTAAAATTTACTTTATGAATTAAGAGGAGGTGCAAAATATATGCCAAACATTAAATCAGCTATAAAAAGAGTAAGTGTAATTGAAAAGAAAACTTTACAAAATAATATGGTAAAATCTGCATATAAAACAGCTGTTAAAACATTTGAAGCTGCTGTTGCAGAAGGAGATAAATCAAAAGCAGAAGCTACATTTAAAGAAGCTGTTAAAAAAATAGATCAAGCTTGCACAAAAAATGTTATTAAAGCTAATACAGCTTCAAGAAAAAAATCAAGCTTATCAAAAAAATTAAATACATTAAAATAATCGTAGGGCATACGATTATTTTTTTATCTTCTAAAAAAGTTATGTATAATAACTTTTTAGAAAATAATTATGACAAAAGTTAGATTTTATATCAGTTTGTACTACATATAAAATCTAACTTTTGTTTTTTGCTTTTTGCTTTTTAATATATATAATTTTATCAGTATAACTATATATTTATATTCAATTATTTTTTCCAACAATTTCATTTGTTTTCTAATTTTTAAAATGCTAATATTAATTTAATGAATTTGAAATTTTAATGTATTTTCTTACTTAATATAATACATTAAAATTAAATTTAACTTTAATATTAGGAGAAAAAACTTATGGATAACTTTAATATTTCTATCAAAAATAAAAAAACAAAAAGATTAGTTAATATAAATTTACTAATCTCTTTTATTATTTCTGGAATTGGACTTTTACTCTTATCTATTCACCATACATATTATATTTCTATTTACTTATATGAAGCAAGTATTATAATTTTTAGAACAGGTTTACTTGCTGGAGTTTTTTCAGTAATTTGTGGTATTTTTTTTGAAAATTATTTGAAATGCTAAAAAATTCTTTATCTTTTAAGAATTCAAAATAAATTTCATATAATAGAGCAAAAGTAGACATTATGAAAATTGCAAAAGACAAAACTACATACAGATGTCCTCGTCTTTGTTCTATGCGCCGATTTTGTATAACAAAATCGTGTGCAAATTTGTCGAAGGCTTTATATTATAGGAATTGCAAAGCAATTTCCTATAATATAAAAAATAAAGTATATCTAAAATTTTATACAATTTAGATATACTTTATTTTTATGTTATTTTATTTATTATTAATAATTTTCAGCTTTTATTTCAAAGAATGCTTTTGGATGACTACATACTGGACAAACTTCTGGTGCTTGTTTTCCTATGCAGATATGTCCACAATTTCTACATTTCCAAATTTTGTCTCCATCTTTACTAAATACTAAATCACCTTCAACATTTTCTAATAATTTTTTATATCTTTCTTCATGCTCTTTTTCAATTTTTCCAACAGCTTCAAATAAATAAGCTATTCTGTCAAATCCTTCTTCTTTAGCTTCTTTAGCCATTCTTTCATACATGTCTGTCCATTCAAAGTTCTCTCCTTCAGCTGCTGCTTTTAAATTTTCAGTTGTTGTAGGAACGTCTCCACCATTTAATAATTTGAACCACATTTTTGCATGTTCTTTTTCATTATCAGCTGTTTCTAAAAATATAGCTGCAATTTGTTCATACCCTTCTGCCTTAGCTTTGCTTGCAAAGTAAGTATATTTATTTCTTGCTTGAGATTCTCCCGCAAAAGCATCCATCAAATTTTTTTCTGTTTTTGTTCCTTTTAATTCTGGCATTTTAAAATTCCTCCTAAATTATTTATTTTTACATGAATCACAAATTCCTTCAATTGCAATTCCTTTTTTAGAGATTTCTACTCCTGTTTGTTCGGAAATTATCTTTTTCAATTTCTCATATTCAAAATCATATTCAAAATCAAAAACTTTTCCACATTGGGTACAAATAGCATGATTATGGTCTTGTTTTTCTTTTCTTATATAATCATACCTATCTGGTCTGTCTAACATTGTTATTTTATTGATTATATTATTTTGGACTAAAAGACCTAGATTTCTATATACTGTACTTCTACTTACAGAAGGATCTTTTGCTTTAACTATCATATAAATATCCTCTGCAGTTGGATGAGAATATAGACTCTCTACTACTTTTATAATCTCTTCCCTTTGTCTTGAATAATTCTTCATAAAAATCTCCTATAAGTTAGGAATTATTCCTAACTTATTATTCATTATATCATACTTTTCGTTTTAATCAAGACTTTTTTTATTATTTTATTTTTAGCATATTACTCTTAAAATTAAAATGGACGATATTTAGTATTAAATAACTAAAACGTCCCTTTTTGTAGATAATTATATTTTACATAATTAAAAATATTCTAATTTATAATTTGTTATCAATATATTATTAGACATGGGAACGTTGTTGTTGTTTAGATTTTAAATAATCTAGACAACAACAACGCCCCCATGTCTAAGTCTCATGCCTTATTAAGTTCTTATTTAATTAATTCTTCTGTATATATTTTTCCATCTATTTTCACATTTAAAAATAATTGTTTTTCTTCTAACATTTCCTTATTAATATCAAATCCAAAATAAAAATTATTTCCAAAGCTAGCATTTGCAAGATTATAATATATATTTCCTTCATTATCAGTTATATTAATTTTTTCATGTAAAAGTATATCAGCTTCTCTTAAATCAATATTTTCTGCTAATAACTCACTAAAGTCCATTTTTCCTTTAATTAAAAGTTTACTTTCTGTTACAGTTAACTTTTCAACTTCTAATCCAGGTATATTATCTTTTAAACCTAAATTTATTGTTTCTCTATTATATATTCTTTCTGGAATATTTATCTCAAAAATCCACTCTGCTTCTCCAGATAATGTAACATCTTCTCTATCTAATACTTTAATCTCTCCTTCTTTTTCCTCATAATCTATCATTGACATACCTAAATCAAATATTCTAATATATAGTTTTTTACTTCTTGGAAATCCCTTTGCTGAATCCATTGATATTTTTGATATTATATTTCTATCACTTGAACTAACAGGTCCAACATTTGAAAAATCGTCTAAATGTGCAGACCATATTCCTTCTTTTTTTACATATTTTGCATTTATTTCTTTTAATAAACATTTTATATAATCAGAGTCATATTTATAGTTTTCTTTAGTATTGGCTCTTCTACTTCTTTCTTGATATCCATATGCATTATTTTCATTATCATATACTGCATACCCAAAGCAAAAATCTTTATAAGAAACTTCCATATTTTCTGGAAATTTAAAATCTATATACGTTTCAAAATAATCATCTGTTATCATTACTGAATCAATCTTAACACCTATATTATTTTGAAAAACGTAATCCATATCTATTTTTTCTGTATACCCGTTATCCTGAGATTCTGCAATTCCAACTGTTTGAAATTCATAATCTCTATTTTGATACTCTTCAAATTTAATATCCCATTGTCGTTTTGCATAAATTTGATTTGATACTGCACCTAGTAACATTATTACTAATACCACTACTGCAATATCTATTATTCGTTTAATTTTACTATTTTTCTTTTTGAATTTTTCTAAAATCTCTTTATAATTTTCTTCTATATTATTTTGATCTTTTAGATGTTCTTTTAATATTTCATTTTTCATAATTTACACATCCTTTCCTAAATATTCTTTTGCTTGTTTTAAAGTTCTATAAATTTTGTTTTTTACACTTGACTCATTAATATTTAATTCTTTTGATATATCACTTATTTTCATATCTAATGAAAAATATAAATAAAATATTTTTGATGTAATTAGATCTTTACTTTTAATGTAATTCCAAATAACTTGTACATTTTCTTTTGTGATAAAATCTTGTTCTAAATCAAATTCATCTTTAACTTCTATATCTTCATCATCTTTAAACTCATATTTAATTATATTATTTTTTTTATTATAGTGCCTCTTTATTATATTGTTTGATATTCCAAATATATAACTTTCTATGTTTTCGAGTTGTAAATATCCTTTTCTTTTCAAGATTTTTAATAATTCTATATATGTATCTTGTAAAATATCATTAATATCTTCTATTTTATTGCATTTAATAGTAATAAATTTAAGTACACTATTATAAGTTTCTCTATATATTTTTTCAAAATTGTTTTCTTCAATTTGAGTACTCATTATTTTTATCCTCCTTTACTATATAATCGTCAAAAAATGCAAAAAAGTTTCAAAAAGTAATAAAAATCCATAAAAAATTGTGATTTCATAATTTCAGTTATATAAGATAAAAAATTTCAAAGATTTACAAAATATCAAAATTATTGAAATTTAATTTTAAAATCTTAATAGAATAAAAGTGAACAATATTTAAGTTGAAAAAAATTTTACTGAATTGTCCTCTTCTTTGTTCAAGTGCATAACTTATCTGTAGCTTAGCCTTGCATGCTCTATCTGTAACAAGCAAAGCCTTAACAGCTAGAGTAACTATAAGTTTCACACAGTTAAGAAATGTACAAAACTTGCTGAATACTTTATATTATAGGAATTACAAATCAATTTCCTATAATATAAAATAAGATGAAAGCAGATTTTGTATCTACTTTCATCTTATCAATTATCAGAAAAATATATCATAATCATTTTCTAATTTATCTTTCTTTTATTGAACAACAATAGCTTGAGAATATAATTTCTTCCAATTTAAAATAAATTTTGATTTACTTTGTTTTACATTTTCCCCTGCTGATGGATCATTCAAATACACATAATCTTCGTCATATCCTATTAAAACTGCACAATGTTCACCAACTAACTCTTGAAAACTCCCACTTCCATCTTCATATTTCCATGTTACTCCTTCTTTTAAATTACCTGCGTTTTTTACACACCATACAACTACTGGATTACCTTTACTTACATATGCAAATAAATCATTTTCTGAACATCCTGATATATTTTTAACTTTTCCTCCTGCATAAGTATTCATAGCACTAGCTATTGGTTTTGCAAATACACCATAAGATCCTTTACCTAACCCCTTTGATGGATGTCCAACAAATTCTTCAAAAGGATTTGCTCCATACCATGCACCATCTGCTCCTTGATATTTTTTACTTCCTGTTTTTGTATTATCTATTATGTTTTGTGCAGATACCTTATATCCCTTATATTTTAAAAGCATTGCAGCTGATACTGCTTCACAACCTGTAGGATATCCAAGTGAAATTTGATTTAAGTATGGTACTCCTTTTATGTGATAACTTGTAACTATATCTTCTGGATTTGCTCCTAAATCACTACTTACATTTTCTACTGGTTTTTCATCTAAATAATAATTTGATTTAATTAGTGTATATCCTACAATACCTTTTGAATTCCTAACTTTTTTCCATCCATTTTTTGAGTCTTGCAAAAGTTCTATTTCTTCATATTTACTCGTTGTTGCTAAAATTTTATAGTCTGTACTTGCTCCTGTTCTTATATTGTATTTCCCATTTGCATATTTTTTAGAATTGCTTGGTGGTGTATCTTTTACTTTTACAGTACAAGTAGCCTTTTTATCTCCTTGGTCTGTAACGGCTGTTATCGTTGCTGTTCCAGTTCCTGTCGCAGTAATTTGCCTATTTTCTATTTTTACTACATCTTTATTTGAGGTTTTCCATTCAACATCAGTATATGTTGCCTCTAGTGGAGTTACTTTTGAATTAATTATATAAGTTTGTCCTTTTCCTAAAGTGACTTCTTTATCATCTAATGTTATACTCTCTACTGGAATCTTTTTTACTTCTATATCAAAACTTTGTAAAATTTTTTCTTTGTAGTCTTTTATTGTAATTGTACTTGTTCCAATTGAATTTGCAATTAAACTTCCATTATCATTTACTGTTATTATATCTGTATTACTTGATTCATAAATTAATTCTTTATATGTGGCATTTTCTGGAAGTACTGATGCCTCTAAAGTATATATATCCCCTAATCGTAATTCAGATACTAGATTTCCAATAACTACTTCTTGCGTACTTACTAAGCATTCTATTTCTAATTCATTACTTTTTGTTTCTCCATCACTTAAATAAACACTTGCTTTTCCTACTGATTTTCCAGTTGCTTTTCCTTCAATAACTTCTATTATATCGTTATTTGTACTATGCCATACAAGTTCACTTTTTGAAAAATCTTCTGGATAAATTTTCTTTTCTATATTTATACTCTCTCCTAATTCTATTTCTTTTTTTTCTACACTAACTTCTATATTATCTATTATTATTGGATTAATAATAAGTATAGCTTTTGATATTAAGTCACACTTATAGATTACTAATGTCATAACAATTATTAATAATAGAATAAATATTCTTCCAACTCTTATTTTTTTCTTTTTTGTCATTTGTGCTTCTAATCTAATTTTCTCTCGTCTGGACAATATATCTTCCTCCTAAAATACTCTATATTATAGATACAATTAAGTCGTCAAAAAGTTTCAAAATTTTACAAAAAAATTTATTTTTTTACATATAACTTTAATCTCTAAATATTTATAATTAAGTATTAATATATAAATATAAATTATAAAGTATCTCTATTTATATATTACTTTATTTTATGAAAAAGTTACATGGTAAAATAAGTTTTTGTCATTTTTTGAAGTTTTATATACAATATTAGCAAAAGTTTTATTTAATAGAAAATACTCAGTTTTTTCCTTGTTTCGTATAATAAAAATGTATCCAATGAATTCAAAACATTACTATAGTTTCCATTTCATTGAATACATTAAAAAATTTAATAATATCTTATTTTTTTATTATGAATTTTATTTAGTAATATATAATTTTTACTCCACTACATTTTTTTAATCTTCATAATTAATATTTAAAACCTTACATAATGATTACCTCTAATATCATTATTTATTAAAAATCAATGTAATTCTGTGGATTTTTTACATTTCCTGCTTCTCTTACTTCAAAATGTAAATGTGGTCCTGTTGAGTTTCCTGTTGAACCTACTTTTGCAATTATATCTCCCTCACTTACAGTTTCTCCTTCATTAACACATAATTCAGCACATTGTGCATAATATGTTTGAAATTCATTTCCATGATTTATTATTACTAAATTTCCATAAGAACCTTTATATCCAGAATATATAACAACTCCAGGTGCACATGCTGATATATTTGTACCACTTGGTGCTGCTAAATCTATTCCTGTATGAGTTCCATTGTTACGATTTCCAAATCTACTAGTTAATGTATATTTTACGTCCTTTAATGGATTACTGAAAACTATATTAGTATTCTCATCATTATAATTTTCTTTCAAATCATTATTTTTTGATAAATTAGACTTATCTTCATTATTTAATAATTCTAAATTCTCACTCTCATTACTTTTTTCTTTATCATTTGCTACTAGCTTAATTTCTGTTTCATCTTTTACTACATTTTCATTATTATTTATATGTGCATCTTCTTTTGCTGTATTTTCTTTACTATTTACCACTATGTTTTTATTACTTTCTGATACTGCATTTTCACTATCTATTGAATTTAAGTATTCATCTCTTTTTTCTGTTATTTCATTTAATAATATTGTATTTTCTTTTGCACTATTATCTATATTATTATCTTCTACTAAAGCAAAATTTATATTTGGTATACATATCATTAATGAAACTGATATTACTAACAATGCTATTAGCACAATTCCTATGCTAATAACACTTTTTTTATTAGATTTATCTACTATATTAGAAAATCTCTTCATTATATTTTCCTTTCTATTTGCAAAACTCATTGAAAATTTATATTGTTTTCCTCTATTTTTTTCAATTTGATTTAACAAAATTTCTGCATATTCAATTCTGCAAGCTTGCTCTTTTCCTTGTAATACATATTCATCACAATTTAACTCTAAAATTTCGTCTATCTGATTTGTAAACATATAAATTATAGGATTAAACCAATATACACAATTTAAAATAAGTAATAAAAATTTATATTCTATATCTTTATTTTTTATATGAAATAGCTCATGTTTTAAAATAAGTTCATATTCTTTATTTTCTAATATTTCTTTTGAAAGTATTATTTTTTTATTAAATATTCCTATAGTCATAGGTGTTTGAATATTATCTGATATTCTATAAGATACATTTTTTATATTCATTTGACTACATAACTTTTCCATTATTTTATCAATATTAATATTTTGATTTGAAATATAATGCCTTTTTTGATTAAATAAAAATATTAAATAATTCATTAAGTTGTATCCTAATAAAACTAATGCTATAGTACTCCAAGCATATGGCAAAACTCTTGAAATATTAAAAAACATATTATTTTTTATATTAATACTATCATCAATTTCTATTATTGTATTTTCATTTGCAAATTTAATTTCTGGTTCTTCAAATATAATTTCTTCTAGTTCTTTTGTTTCTTCTTTAGAAATATTTTTTATATTAGAGAAATTAATAATATTAATTGGCAAAATCAATATTATTAAAATAAATATAAAAATTTTGTAGAGACTTTTAAAATTATATTTATACTTATTTTTACTTAAAAATACTAATAATGGATATATACAAATACTAATAATGCTTCCAAAAATAATTACATTATAAAATATTTTTCCTAACATTTATTTACTCCTATTTAAAATATTTTTTAATTCTTCTATATCCTCATCTGTTAATGTATCATCACCTTCTATAAGTGATGCAATTAATTTTTTGCTTGAATTATTATACATTTTCTTTATAAAATTTTTTGTTTCATTTTTAGTATATTTTGAAGAATCTACAACAGAATAATAGTAATTAATTCTTCCTACTTTTTCATTTTTCAAAAATCCTTTTTCTGTTAATCTTGATAAAATTACTTGTAAAGTAGATAATTTCCATTCTACTTCTGTTTTTAATTCTGCATCAATTTCTCCAGTAGACATCTTTCTGTTATTATTCCAAATTATTTTCATTACTTTTAATTCTGAATCTGGTAAGCTTTTCATTATTTCTTCCATTGGTACCTCCTATACTTGCTTCACTTGAAGAGCATTTCAAAATCACAACAACAAGGAAACATTATCGACAATTGTCTGTCTATATTATTACACATACATCTGTCTGTGTCAATATAAAAATAAAAAGTTATTTTATCAAAATTCATTTTTCATGTATATTTCAATAAAATAACCTATTAAAATTATTTATTATATTCTATGTATTCTTCTAAACACATACCAAGTTGATTAATTTTTTTTGCATTTTCCACTCCAACATATCTCCAATGCCATGGTTCATAATCAATTTTAGTTATATCTTTTTTCTCTTTAGGATACCTTAATATAAAACCATAATTTTCTGCATTTTCTTTTAACCACTCAAAACCTTTTGTAGTATCAAAACTATAATCTACATAATTAAAATCTACAGCTAGTCCTAAATTATGCTCGCTTGTCCCAGGTTTATTTATTGTTTTTAATGTAAGCTTTTCAGCTTCTTCTCTTGTTTTTCCTTGCTCTATATATTTATCAACTTTTTTATTAAAAATATCCTCTTGATATTTAACATCTCTATAAGAAGATTGAACCCATACATTCTCTATTCCATCTTTTTTCATATCTTTTAACATCTGCTTTAATTCATTAATAGCTCTTGCATCAAACTTTCTAGTTCTATCAATATTTGCAAGTTCAATATCAAAATCACTTGGAAGTGCATTTTCATAATTTACTAAAGTCAATTTCCAATCAGTTATATCTACTTTATCTGTATTTGCAATATCTATATCATCAATACTATTTTTATCTTTTACAGTATTATTAGAGTTTTCACTATTACTAATATTCACACTTTCATAATTAATATCATTTAAAATATTCTCTATTGAATGTTCTTCAATATTTGATATTAAATTTTGAGTATTAGTATTAGTTTTTACTGTCTTATTAACAATTACTACTCTCCATACAATATATATTACAATTATAATGAGTAGAAATTTAGTAACAAGTAATACACATTTTCTCATATTTTCACTTTCTCCCTCTATCTATATATTACCTTATATTCTCAAAAAGTTACTGAAGTTTATGGATTCTCTTAAAATTCATTTTATATATTATAAATTATTAAATTAAAAGCAATTATTAAATAAATTTTAAAATATTCTTAACCTTCATTTCACTTTTTTCTAATTAATATAAGTGGAGTCTGTTGCTTTCCTTGACCTGCTGGATTATCTTTTATTAATCCTTTTAATTCTTCTTCACTTAATGTAATATCATCTGATTTCCCTAAAATTTCTCTTCCAAAATCATTTGAATCGACTATCATCATGCTAATTCCCAATTTTTCTTTTATTTCATTACATACTTTAATTGGATTTTCTGGTATTTCTATTCCTATATCTCTATATTCTTCCCAAGCTCCATCATAAAATCCATCTAGTCCTGTTACTTCTTGTCCTACTATTTTGTAAAAAACACCTTTTATCCCAACTAATTTTGTAATTCCACTTACTATACTTGCAAATAATACTTTTAGAAGACCTGCCTTATTAATAGCATATTGCATATTTATAGGCATTCCTACTCCATATCCACCTCTATTTTTTTGACATGCAAATTTTGATAAAAATTTAGCCCAAAATCCTATTTTTAAGTTTTCTCTTTTTACAACTCTATTTTGGCATAATGCAATTATTTTTTCACTACTTGATATTATATCACCTTTTTCATATATTGGACTAACATATTCTTCAAAAAGTTTTATATAATCATCTCCTTGCTGTACAAATCTTGTTTTTATAGCATGTCGTAAATATACTTCTCCATTAACTTCAATCTCCACTTGCTTTCCTTCATTTGCAATAAAATCCATAAATACCTCCACTTATTTTCTCATTTAAGAGTTTTTTTAGTTTGTTATGTCAATAACAAACTAAAAGTGCTATATTTAATATAGCACTCGTGGGTATCTAAATTGTATTAAGATTGTATCAAAGTTGTACTTTTATTGTATCTAAATTGTATCTATTTTTTTATATTTTTATTCTCACTTTCAACAATTTCGTATTCACGTTTAATTACCTCATCTTCTTTAACATATGCTTCATATGTTTCTATCGGAGCAATAGTAATCATACATGATTCTCCTTTTTGTACTAAAACAATAGACAATTGTGCTTTTTCTGATTTTAAAATATTACTTTCAAATTTCCAATCATCTATTATATCTAAGTCTAAATACTTTGCATAATTTCTAAGTTGTTTTTCTATTTCAATATCAGTTTTAAGAAAACTTTTTGGAAAATCTGCATTAATAATTTTTCCAGTTTTTTCTTCAATACTAATTCCTAACCATTCTGCATTTTCTTTTATAATATTACAAGTTATAACAGTATATTCTGGTGAAAATATATTTTCTACTTCCATATACTGTAAATATTCATCCAAATTTATTTCATTTATTATTTCATTAGAAATTAATTTTGACACCTCATTTTTAAATTCTTCTGTCGGTGTTGTAGCATTTCTTGATTCTGCCATTGGTAGCACATATGTAGCTATTTTCTTGTTATCTCCATAATAAACCTTTTCATCTTTAATTTGATATATATTATGAATAAACATGACTAAATATATTTTCTCTGCTTGAACATCTATTTTTTTAGTTTCTTTTTTTGGTCTTGTAAATATTTCATTTTCACGAGATAAATCTTCTATATGAAGAAACAGTCCAGGCATTGCAAAAGAAAAAACAATTATTATAATAACAATTAAAAATAATAAAATTTTCTTTATCATTAATCTATTACCTCCAATTCAAAAAATACTCTTGTTCCAACATTTTCTTGACTTTCAATATTAATTTTAGAATTATGAAGTTCTAAAATCTTTTTACATAATGAAAGTCCAATTCCTGTTCCTCCATTTTTTCTACTACGAGATTTATCTACCATATAAAAGTCTTCCGTTACTCTTTCAATGTGTTTCTTTGGAATTCCAATCCCATTATCTATTATAGAAATTATATATTTATTTTCATTATTGTTTCCAACAAGATACACACATCTGTCTTTCGGTTCTGCTTTTTTTGCATTTTGAACTAAATTCCTTATAACAACTTCTAATAAATTTTCATCAATTTTTACAGTTGCCTCTTCTAAATCTACTTTTAATTCTATATCTTCTAAAAGTATTCTTTTGCAAATTTTCTGCAAACAGTCTTTTATTTTAACTTCTTTTAGTTCTATTTTATCTTCTGATAATTCCATCAAAGATAATAATTTATAAGAAAGTTCTTCTAATCTTTTAGATTCTGAATAAATGTAATTTAGAGCTGGAACTCTTACTTCATCATCATAATTTTTTAATCTAAGTAAATCTGCATATCCAATTATTGCTGTCATTGGAGTTTTTATCTCATGTGAAAATCCTGATATAAAATCATCTTTTTGTTTAATTGATAAATTCAAATGATTAATTTTATTTTCTATTTCTTCTGCCATTTTATTAAAACTTTCTGCTAATTCCCCAATTTCATCATTACTTTTAACTTCTACTCTTTCATTAAATTTTCCTGATGAAATCTTTTTGGTTACATTATTTAATTCTTCAATAGGTTTTGTTAGCAATTTCGCAAAAATAGCTATAACGGCTGAAGAAATTGCTAAAACAATAACATCTGTATACATAACTTCCTTTAGTTGTCTTACTCTTTCTTCATAAATTGATGTAATATCATAGATATTTACAATATATAAGCTAACATTACTTACAGTATAATATGAGCAAAATATCATATAATTTTCATCTTCAATTTCTCTTATAATATATTTATCAACTTCTTTATCTAACAAATCATCTATATTATCTAATTTCAATTTATGTGATTTAGAAAAAGAAGAAATTATTTTTACTTTATCTTCTGAATATATCTCAACACTTTCCATATCATTATTCATGTAATCTGTTAATGAACTTATATATTCATATAAATGCTCTTCTGTAAATTCTTCACCTTGCTGAATTTTACTAACTATATTACTATCTAAATAATATCTCTCAAGTTTATGCTTACTTGAATTTTGCTGAATACTATTTTCTAATGAATTCACAAAATTTTTTCTTACTATAATATATCTACTAACCGATAATATAATAGATATAATCATAATTATTCCAAGCATTAACTTAATCCAAAATTTCATATGATTTTCCTTTCCAATCAAAACATCTATATTTATAAATGAATATAGATGAATTTAAACTGTAAAAACTACGTATTAGCAGTTTAAACAATTTCTAGCATATATCCTATTTTATATACTGTTTTTATTTTATCTTTCCAATCTAATTTTTTTCTTAATCTTTGAATATGCAAATCTAGTGTTCGTGTTTCAAACTCTAGTTCTTCCCCCCATACTTTTTCAAATATAATTTCTCTATATAATGCTGTATTTTTATTTTGTACTAATAGCATAAGTAAATCAAATTCTTTTGGAGTTAAATCAATTTTTTTATCACCTTTTTTTACACTTCTTGCTACCACATTTATTGTTATATTATCAACATTTATAGTATCTTCCAATTTATTATATCTTCTCAGTACTGCTTGTACTCTAGCCATCAATTCTTCCATTTCAAAAGGTTTAGTTATATAATCATCAGCTCCACTTTTTAATCCTTTTACTTTATCCTTTATCTGACCTTTTGCTGTAAGAAAAATAACAGGTGTTTTATTAGTTTGTTTTATATAGTCTAAAAGTTCATATCCATCTACTTTTGGAAGCATTATATCTAATAAAATTAAATCATATTGTTGTTCTTCTATTAAATCTGCTGCAACTTCTCCATCATATGCCACTTCACATTTATATCCTCCGAGATTCTAGTCCTATTTTTATTAAATCACTAATTGCAATTTCGTCTTCTACAATTAAAATCTTATTCATTACTTTCACCCCATTTTATTATAAAGTAAAATTGTATCTAAATTGTAAATTTTTACATTATTAATATCAACTAAGACTTTTAATTTATTCAGTTTTTTATATAATTAAAATTTTTATAAAACAATCATTATATGCAAATTTTATTAAAATTAAAAATTCACAATACTAATTCATAATAACATAAAAACCCGTAATTATCAATTAACTACGGGTTCTTCATTAAATCATAAAAGTTTTGAAAACTATATCCTTGCTCTTTTAAATATTTAATTGAATCTTCTAACACTAATGAACTATTACTAACGTCTTTTGTATCATGCATTAATATTACTAATGTATCTTTGCCTTTTGCAGATTTTTTTAAATTATCTAATAATTGCTTATTATTATACTTTTTCATAGAGTCATTATTTAAGCAATTCCAATCAACATATGAATAATTCATTTCAGTTAAAAGATCTGCTGCTCTTTCTTTTTCTCTCTTATTTTTTTTAGATTTATATCCATTAGGAAACCTAAAAATATATGAGCAATAATCATATTTATCAATCGCTTTACCTATTGCTTCATCTGTTTTTTTTACTTCTTCTATAAATTTTTCTTCACTTTGATATAGTAATTTATTATTATGACTATATCCATGATTTGCTATGTAATGTCCTTCTTCATATTCTCTTTTTATAATTTCTGGATACTCTTCTACATGTTTTCCAATTACAAAAAATGTTGCTTTAACCTCTTCTTTTTTCAAAATATCTAAGACTTTTTGTGTAACTATTTTATTTGGTCCATCATCAAAAGTTAAATATGCAATCTTTTCTTTTTGAGAAGTAAGATTTTCAATTCTATTTTTAAATTCATCAGAAATTATTACATTATAATTTAACTCTACTGCAAATACATTGTTATTTTGAATAACAATGTATATCATAAATATTAAAATTATAAAAACTATTATAAAATTTAAAATTGATATGTTTTTCTTAGTAAATACAAATATTTTCATATTAAATAATATTTTTTATAATAATTATTATTCATGAATTTTATATGATTTAAATATTAAATAAAAACTATTTTTATTTAATAAAGTATCAATACAAATTTTCTATCTTTAAAATTATCCTAATTATTAAATAAAACTGTTTTTTGATTTTTCAAGTGTATCTTCTTTTATAATATTTAATTTTATATTTTTTGTACTATATATTTTATATAATCTAAGCTTTTATTTAGATTAATATTTTTTATTATTAAATATATGTTATATCAAAATTGATAATTTTTAAACTTTATGATAGTATTATTAATATTTACATAGATTTTAAATATATTAGGAGGCAATTATGGAAAAAAATATATTAATTATAACTGGTGGCAGTAGTGGTCTAGGCTTTGAAATTATTAAGCAAGCCATTAATAAAGATTTATATATTTGCAATCTATCTAGAAATAAAGAAAAATGTGAAAAACTAGATTCTATGTTTAAATCTAATTATAAAAGTTTTATTGGAGATATAACCGATTCAAACTTCGTAAGTAAATCAATCCAAGAAATATCTAAATTAGGAAATATCTCATATTTAATTAATTGTGCTGAAAAAGCTTGTTTTAAAATGCCAACAGAATACAATAATACAGATATTGATATTTCTTTAGCAGGCCTAAAAGGTATGATTTTGTGTTCAACTGAAACTTTAAAAACAACAAATGAGCAAAACTTAAAAATTGTTAATATCATGTCTTCTGCTGCTCTAAAAGGAAATAAAAATGAAGCTTTATACTGTGCTACTAAATGGGGGGAACGTGGTTATACTGAAAGTTTAAAAGCTGCTTATAAAGGAACATCTGTAAAAGTAATTGGTGTTTACCCTGGTGGAATGAATACAGAATTTTGGAATGATAACAGAAACTATGTATCAGAAGAAAAATCAAATTCTTTTATGAATCCTGAAGATGTTGCAAAAGTAATTTTAGATAATATTATGAATTATAAAAATTTAAATGTTGCAGATATTATTATTGAAAGAAATTAAAATATTAAAAACTGTAATATAATTTAAAATATATACAAGAAATCCACAAATTATTAATAATATGTGGATTTTTTATTTTATAAATATATTAATTTAATATATTTTGTACAATATAAAAACTTATTTCATAATATATAAATAGAATAATATGAAAGGAGTTTTTTATGGCAAAAATACTTGTATACAATAATAATACTAACCGTATGGAAACATATTATCGTGGTGAAAATCAAAGAATGCCATATAATACAAATTCTACTTTAACAGTAAGAGAATTTAGAGGTTCAAGTAAATCAGGATTATTATGGACTGATAGAAGAGCAATGGAAGCTTGGAATAGTTTTAGATATATATATGGCAGACCAATTTATGTTGGTTATGCATTTAAAAGACCATGGGAAGGTGGACATTCCAATCTTTCACAACACTATGCAGGTTTAGCATTTGATGTAGGACAAAATTTAGATAATGCAGGCAGAAATACAATGAGAAATTTAGCAATTAGTTCAGGTATATGGAATTATGTAGAACCAGCAAATTTGACACCTAGATGGGTTCATTTTGATGAAAGACAAGTTGCATCAGGATATCCACAAATAAGAACTGGAAGCAGAGGAGTATATGTATGTATAGCACAAGATGCACTTACAACACTTGGATATGATACTGGTGGATTAGATGGTGTATTTGGAACACGTACAAATAGTTCTGTTATTTCGTATCAAAATAAAAATGGTCTACAAGGAGATGGAATAATTGGAAGTTTAACATGGAATAGTTTGATGTCAAATGTAGTAGGTAAAGGTGCAAGTAGCACTACTATATTACCAACCAATTAAATATAAAATAAAAATCCACATATTACTAATAATTTGTGGATTTTATATTTCTAAAATAATCAATTTAATTAAATAATTTTACTTATTTTTTTCCCAGATATTTCTAACTATTTTTAATGATAATGTTGATAGTGTAAAACCAATTACTGGAACTAATGAACTTAACCATATATTTGTAACATTTTTTATTAATATAGAATATACTACAACTACTATATAAGTTAATATACAAATACATATTTTTCTAGTCAAACTTGTTTCCCATGCTTTATCAGCTTCTACCTTTTTGTTTCTTTCTTTTATTTTTTCAATTTCAGTTTCTACATCTTTAATTTCCATAATTTTTTCTCCTTTTACCTAGGTATAATTACGTTATTTATTTTATCATAAATTTACACAAGAATAAAGTTTTTTATTTTTGCAATCTTTTTATTCTAAACTTTATTTTCACTTAATTTTTTTAAATAATTCTCTACTTGCTTTCTGTTTTTAAAAATAATAATTTCCTTATCTTTACAATTTTCTAGCATTTCATAATAATGTTTTCTATATTTTTTATTAAATAAAATTATATTGTGGTAAAATTCTAAGTCAAACTTATCTGCACAATTACCACCCATATCAAAACGCTTTTTTCCATGATTTTTTATTGTTCTTGTAATTGATCCATATAAACATGCTATACTTGAAAAATCAAAGTAAAATACTGTATCACAATACTGTAATCTTGTTTCAACTGTTCTTTTATAATTGCCATCAATTATCCATTGTGGTTTTATTAATTCATTCATAATAGCACTATCAAATTCTTCATTTGATAAATGTTCCCAATTCCCTTTCCAATATATTCTATCTAAGTGAATTAAAGGCAATTTAAGATATTTTGCAAGTTCTAAAGAAAACGTAGTTTTTCCACTTCCATTTCCTCCTATAACAATTACTCGTTTCATATATTGCTCCATATTTTCTTTCATAGTTTCATTTTAATAGATTTTATATTCCTAACACTAAAATTCTTCTATTAAATAAAACTTACAATTAATTTTATATAAATTTAATTAAACTATAACATATTATCTATTTACTTTCTATATTTTTTCTTTGTTTTATAAATACTTATTCCTGCTATAACTACACTTAGAATAATTAATAATAAAAAAATCAAATTAAATTCTTTACTTTCTTTATTTTTTACATCAATTAAATCTTTATCTTCAAAATTTTCCACCTGTAAATTAACTTTTTCTGCTTTATATATTTCTTCTAGTTTTTGTTTATTTATTTCTTGTTCTTCTTGATATTCTATTTCTTCATCATTGTTTCTCTTATATACATTGATTTTATATTCTTTTTTTGTTATTCCATCTTGTGCTGTTACAATAGCTTTAATTAAATTATTTCCTTCTTTCAAATCATGATTACCTAGTATTTCTAAACTTGCATTTTCATTTTCTGGAACTGCAAAAATATTTAAAATATTACTTTGTTCAGAAATTTCAGCATTATACTCTGTTATATTAGCCTCAAATGGTGGATACAATAAAGTATTTTCTAATGCCAATACTTCCAAATTTGAATTTTCTACATCTGAAACATTGCTAGTTCCTTCAAATTCTCCTATTAAATTATTTTCTTGATTCGTTGTCCTTAGATCACTATAAAAATTCTCTTTTCCTACATCAATATCAGAATTCTCTTCATATGCATCTTCTTTAAAATTAGTATTTTGTACTTCTCCTATTTCAATTTGTATTTCTTCAAATTCTATTTCAATTAATTCTTCATTTATATTATAAAATTCTCCTTCTATATTGAACAAAGCTATTCCATCTTCTTTAGCTTTAAATACAAATTTTCCAAGCTCTTCTGATTTTGCTAAGCTTCCACCTTCTTTATCATGCCAAACTGAAATAACACAATTTTCTATTACATTAGTATTTTCTGGTCCAGATACATATTCCAATTTACTACTATCAAAATAAAGATACAAATTATATGCAACTGTTTTTACATCTTTTATATATACAGTAATTTCTACTTCTTTATCTTTTTCTATAAATTTATTATTGCTTTCCAAATAAACTATTCCAGAAGTAGATCCATATGATATACAAGTATAAAATATAAATATTATAAAATTTATAATTACTAAATAAATCTTTTTATTCACTCTAAAATTTCCTTTCATATCTATAATACTAATTTTGCTAAAACCTTCATATTATATAAAATTACATAATAATTTACATAGATTCAAATTTATATTTTTTAATAACATTACTTACATTAAATTAATTTTTTAATTATTAAATTAACTTTTTATTGTTCAATAAATTTTATCTCTAAAATATGTCTTTGAATTAATAACAAATCTATTGATGTTGCTTTAGTAGCAGTCTTTCTTACGTTAGCTGCTTTTAAATATACTCCATTCATTTCTTCTATTTCTAAAATGTGTCGTTGTAATACTAATAAATCTATTCCATTAATTTTTCCATCTCCATTGTTATCACCATATAATATAACTTGGTATTCTCGTAATATCTTTCCATTTTCTTTTACTCGTATTTTACTTCCAGTTCCAACTAAATCTGTATCTTGAAGTATCTCATCTTTGTTATTTACAAATTCTAATTCTAAATTAGTTGTAATTTTTAATTTTATATCTTCTACAGTATTTTTACTAAAATCTAACCCACTAATTTCTAAATTCTTTACACGTAGTGGACTATCAAAACTAATTTCAGAATCATCCATTTTTCTTACTATTATTAGTTTACACACTGCTTTTATATCTTGATTTTCTTTTGAACTAGCAATAATATTTATTTCTCCCTCCTGTTTTGCAGTAATAATTCCATCTCTATCCACACTTGCTATATTTTCATCTTCACTACTATATAAAATTTCTTTCTCATCTGCATCTTCTGGCTCTATATTTCCATTTATTTTTATTGTATCACCTATTGGTAAATAAATTTCTGTTCTATCTATATTAATTCCTGTTACTTTACTATATACCGTTATATTAATTTGACTTTGTATATCATTTTCCTCCGATTTTACCGTTATTGTTGCATTTCCTGATCCTACACCTCTAATATTACCGTTATTATCGACTGTTGCAACTTTTAAATTGCTTGAACTAAATATAACTTTATGATCT
Source organism: uncultured Clostridium sp. (assembly GCA_947427205.1). Taxonomy (GTDB): domain Bacteria; phylum Bacillota; class Clostridia; order TANB77; family CAG-508; genus Scatovivens. Next base: position 72,309 of record CANEHB010000002.1, on the reverse strand, counting down.
TTTGCCTCTTCAGGAAATATTTTTACTTTTAAAGCTTTTGTTTCTCCTTTTTCTATAACTTGATTTTCTATAGATAATTCAATTTTTTCTATTTTTACTGGTGGAATTTCTGTAACATAAGCTTGATAAATGTATCCTATTATTCCATTTTCTAAAATTACCTTATCCCATTTATCTCCTGACTGTTTTCCTTTTTTTATTCTTGTCATTTTATCTTGAACTGTAACTGTTGTAATTACTTCATATGAAGTGCTTGGCCCTGTTCTTATATTAACATTTGTCCTATTACAATATACTTTTGTGTTATCTTGTATAAAATCATATGAATTAATATTAGGAGATTCTTCTGGTATTTCTGGCATATTTTCATATACAGGAATAATAAATGACATAGAAGTATCTAATAATCCACTTTTTTGATATCCGTTATAAATACTTTTTGATTCACTATATGGTGCAAGTACATTTGTCATATATTGATGCCAAAATAAACCTCCTCTATCATCATTTACATCAAACTTTTGTAAATATATAGCATTCTGTCCAACATTTATATAACTTGAGCCTATAAATATTGCTCCACCAGTAATTGCTCTTTCTTTTGTATTCCAAGGAATTAGATATTTATTTATAAGTTCACCACTTGCTCCTTTTCCATCTTTTGCATACTGTAATCCATTTTTTATAGCTCCTAAAGGCTCACTTGAACTTGTAGCTCCTATATTATAAAAATTATATAATCCTCTAAATCCATCTACTGTTCCACTTATTGAACTATGACTTAAAAACGGACCTACTTCTTGTTTAATACGTGAAGCTAAATGATATGGGCTAACAGCTGATGTTTGACCTGCTCTTAAAATTAAATCCGAATACTTTTCATTCATAGAAATAGTGTTTCCATAACTATCTAAATATGAGACTTTCCTGTCATAAAATTCTGTTCCATATAATATCTTCTCTATTCCATTTAAACTATTTGTATGTGTATCATAAGATAAAGTTTCAAATTGAAAAATTCGAACTTCATTTAAAAAGTTTCTAGGATCCATACAATACTCTATAGCTTGTTTTGAACTATCTACCCATCCTCTATCAACTTCTACATTGTACTGTCCTGGATTAATATTTTTCCATTTATCAGAATAATTTTTTGGAACTAAATTTTTACCAAAAACATTTTCTTGACTTATTACATAATTCCAATCTAAATTTGTATACAATGCTGTAAATTTCCAATTTGGGTGTTTTTTTAATATTTCTTTTAAATATGATTGATAACTACTCGGAAAATTCTCAATTCCTTCTAACTTACTTGATGCACTAACTTTATAATAATGAACTAAAAATATTATTATTGATGCAAGTAAAATAGCTATAACTATATATTTAATTATATTTATTATTTTTTTCATTTATCTCCTTTATGTCCTTTTGAGGACCTTTGTTTTCTATATTCTTGAAAATTTTAACGTAAGGAAGAAATTTTCTTAGAAGATAGTTAAACGTTATAACAATTTCTTATGATTTATCATTTAAAAATTGTTAGTTCATTTAATGAACATTTTTTTCAATTCTTATGATAATAGTTATATAACTTCTCTAGCCTTTACAATTATTCTTTTTTTAGAATCATTTGTACAAGTAATTAAAGTAACCTCTTTTCTTTCATTTGTTTCCTGTGATAAACAACTTACATCTTCTGGTGTTACTCTATATAATTCATAAACTTCATATTCTACTTTTCCGATTTTATTATCTGATATATAAAAAGTATCTCCTATCTCTAATTTTTTTAAATTACGAAACATGTTTTTTCTTTGAAAATTATGTCCTGCAATACATAAATTTCCTACTTCATTTGGATTCGGTCCCCAAAATTTAGTAACAGATACATTTAATGATTCGTTTGAAAATTCTTCTAATACATATGTTTCTAATTTTATTTTTGGTATTTCCAATTTAGCAGAAACTTTATATCCTTGATAATTCTCTATAATTTCTTCTTTCGGATATTCTTGTGTTTCAATTTTTTCTTCTTTTTCTTTAGTATAAATACTGCTTAAACTTTTAACTTCATATTGTGATGTATTTTTTTCTACTTTTTTCTCTTTATATTCTTCAATACTAACTGCAATTACAATAAATAAAATTATAGAAACTATTATTATGTTATATATCTTTCCTTTCTTTTTCACTTGTTCTCCCCTTATTATGTAATTAAATCGCCTTTTCAAAATCTAGCACATGCCTTTATTTAATACAAAATCTAAAATAACTCATATTAAATAAATGATTTATCTTTTGGCGATTTAATTTTATCTCTTAAACTATTTAAAATTAAAATTTATTCTTCTTATTGTAATATATATAAGCACCTGATAATAAAACTATAACTATAATAACTGATACATATATATTGCTACCTGTTTTAGGTAATTTTGATGGTTGTTTTGCAACATCTTGTACCTCAGTATTTGTTGTAGCTGGTGCCTGTGTCTCTGGTGTCTGAGTTGGTGTTTGTGGTTCTGATGGTGTCACTGGTGTTGTTGGTTCAGTAGTAGTTACTTCATCTACAACATTAATTAAAAAAGTACTACTTGCAATCGCTTTATCTGTATCATCTCTATCTATTAAATTAAATGTTATAGTATAAGTTCCTACCTCACTAAATACAGCTCTTACTTTTAAATCTTGTTTTACATCTTTTCCACCTATTTTATATCCTTGTGCATCTCCCCATCCACTTTGTATAATATCATGTTCTAAATTAGCTTCATCTGTTCCTAATAATTTAACTGTTGCACCTGTTGGTGTTGTTGCTTCTGCAACTAACCTAGCATGTTCATAGTAACGTCCCATTGGTGATGAATATGAAATTGTCATTGAATTTTCTTTGCCTTTAAAAACATCTTTCATACGTTCTAATTCTATTTTATAATTAACATATTCTGGTTCAACTGTTACATTTTTTACTATTGGTGTTAATATGTCGTCATATGTTACTGATGCATCTGCATTTGCTAACCCTTCTGCTGTTATAGTAAATTCTGTTGGATTAGATGTTGTTATATTTTCTTTTGCTTTAAATGTTACACTCATATTATTTCTTGGATTAGTTCCTCCTGTTTCATCATGAAAAACTACATTTACTTTATCAGTTGTATCATTTGCTGTACCACCATCAACTGATACATATTCAAAAATATTATCATCATAAGAAACTTTAACTGTATATGTTCCTAGATTCTCGCTAAAACCAACTTTAACTTGTACATTTTCACCTGGTCTTACTATTTGTTTATCTGTTTCAACATTTATATCAACTTCTGGATCTAATTCAACTTCTTCGCCTTCTATATATGTTGCATAACTATTTCCACTAAATATAAATGTTGTAATTAACATAAAAAAAGTAATTATACTAATCGTTTTTTTCATTTAAAATTTTCCTCCTTTGAATTTTATATTACTATTATGTGATTTTTTTCTTATATTATTTTGTCAATAATTTGAAATTCAAAAATTGGAAAATTTAATAAAAAATTAGAGATATTATTATAGTAAAACTATAATAATATCTCTAATTTCATTTTTTATTTACTTAATTCTTCTAAGAATAATTTATTTAATAATTGTGGATTTGCTTTTCCTTTAGTTTCTTTCATCGCTTGACCTACTAAGAAACCTAAAGCTTTATCTTTTCCTGCTTTATAATCTGCAACTGATTGTGGATTTGTTTCTAATATCTTTGCTACTATCTCTTTTATAGCACCTTCATCAGAAATTTGAACCCAACCTTTTTCTTCAATTATTTTACTAGGCATTTTTACTTCATTAAATAATTCTTCTAAAACCTTTTTTGCTATCGCAGAACTTATCGTTCCTTTATCTATTAATGTTACAAGTTCACCTAATTCTTTACCTGTAAATTTTAAATCTTCTGGTTCTTCTTCTCTTTCATTTAAAATTCTTGCAATATCAGACATAATCATATTTCCAACTGTTTTTGGATTTTTTGATATTTCTGTTGCTTCTTCAAATATATCTGAATAATATTTTGAACCAGTTACAAAATTAGCAGCTTTTTCAGTTAATTCATAATTCTCTGTGTATCTTTTCTTTCTACTTTCTGGTAATTCTGGTAATCCTTTTCTAATATTTTCAATATATTCTTCTGATAATTTTATTGAAGCTAAATCTGGTTCTGGAAAATATCTATAATCTTGTGCATCTTCTTTATCTCTCATTGCAAATGTTCTTCCTGATACATCATCCCATCTTAAAGTTTCTTGAACTATTTTATTTCCATTTTCAATTTCTTCAATTTGTCTATTTGCTTCATATTCTATTGCTCTTACTATACTTCTAAAAGAATTCATATTCTTCATTTCTGTTCTTGTTCCAAACTCTTGAGCACCTTTTTTTCTAACAGATACGTTTACGTCTGCTCTTAAAGATCCTTGTTCCATTTTGCAATCTGAAATTTCAACATATTCAAATATTGATTTTAACTTTCTTAAATATTTTTCTACTTCTTCGCTACTTCTTAAATCTGGTTTAGAAACAACCTCTATTAATGGTACTCCTGCCCTATTTAAATCTACAAAGCTTCCTCTTCCATATTCATCATGATTTAATTTTCCTGCATCTTCTTCTATATGTATTCTTTCAATTCTTATTTCTTTTTCTCCTGTCTCTGTCTCTATTGTTACATAACCATCATAACAAAGAGGTTTATCAAACTGGGATATTTGATATGATTTTGGTAAGTCTGGATAAAAATAATTTTTTCTATCATTTTTACTATTTCTTTCTATACTACAATTTGTAGCAAGTCCTGCTTTTACAGCATATTCAACAACTTTTTCATTTAATACTGGAAGTGTTCCCGGCATAGCCATACATATTGGGCAACAATGTGTATTAGGTGCTCCACCAAATTCTGTTGAACATGAGCAAAATATTTTTGTTTTTGTAGAAAGTTCACAGTGAACTTCTAATCCTATTACTACTTCATAATCATCTCTTGCCATTAGTTATTACCTCCTTTAAAGCTTGGTTTATTTTCTCTAAAGTTTGTATTTTGCTCATATGTATATGCTGCTCTAAATATAGCCTCTTCATTAAATGATTTCGCTATTAATTGAAAACTTATTGGTAAGCCTTTACTATCTAATCCACAAGGAATACTCATTCCAGGTAATCCACCAATATTTACTGGAACAGTACAAATATCTGCTAAATACATTTCTATTGGATTTGCTGATTTCTCACCTATTTTAAATGCTGTTGTTGGTGAAGTTGGTGTTAATAATAAATCATATTTTTCAAATAATTCATTATATCCATCTTTTATAATAGTTCTAAGTTTTTGAGCTTTTTTATAATAAGCATCATAGTATCCAGAAGATAGTACATATGTACCTAATATAATTCTCCTTTTTACTTCTGGACCAAATCCTTCACTTCTTGAATTTTTATAAATATCTTTTAAATTATCAAAATTTTCTGTTCTATATCCGTATCTAATTCCATCAAATCTTCCTAAATTTGAACTAGCTTCTGCACAAGCCATTATATAATATGCTGCTGTTGCATATTTTCCAACATCTAATGAGCATTCTTCAACAATAACTCCCATTTCCTCATATTTTTTAACTACTTCTAAAATTGATTGTTTTACTTCTTCATTTATACCTTCCCCAAAATATTCTTTTGGTAATCCTATTTTCATTCCTTTTACATCATTTACTAAAGATTTAGTATAATCTTTTTTTTCTATATCCATTGATGTAGAATCTTTTTCATCATGACCTGCAATTAAATTTAAAAGTATTGCTGAATCTGTAACATCTTTTGTTAAAGGTCCTATTTGATCAAGTGATGATGCATAAGCAATTAATCCATATCTTGAAACTAATCCATATGTAGGTTTTAATCCTACTATACCACAAAGAGATGCTGGTTGACGTATACTTCCACCAGTATCACTTCCTAAAGCCCATGGAGTCATATTTGCTGCTACTGCTGCTGCACTTCCTCCTGAACTTCCTCCTGGTACTCTATCTAAATCCCATGGATTATGTGTATTAAAAAATGCTGAAGACTCTGTTGAGCTTCCCATTGCAAACTCGTCCATATTTAATTTTCCAAGATAGACTAAATCTTGTTCATTTAATTTTTCTATAACAGTTGCGTTATATGGCGCTACAAAGTTTTCTAACATTTTTGAACTACAAGTTGTTTTAGTTCCTGTTATACACATATTATCTTTTATTCCTATTGGAATACCTGCATATTTAGGTAAAGTTTTTCCAGTTTTTCTAGCTTCATCTATTTGCTTAGCTTTCGCCATAGCTTCTTCTTCTAAAATAGAAATATATGCTTTAACTTTTTCGTCTTTTTCTTTTATTCTTTGAAAATAACTTCTTGTTATCTCACTTGATGTTACTTCTCCTTTTTCAAGCTTTTCTGCAAGCTCATGAACTGTATATTCATAAAGTTCCATACTTTTATCCTCCCTCATGTCCTTTTGGGGACGTTTGTTTTCTATATTCCTGAAAATTTCAACACAAAGAAGAAATTTTCTTAGAAGATAGTTAGCGAACATTACAATTTCTTATAATTTATTATTTAGAAATCGTTAGTTCGTTTAATGGACACTTTTGTCCTTTTGATACACATATTATTTGTATCTTATCTAATATTTTATTTTATATTTCCTTTAATCTCATATATAAATGTGGCCAAGAATAAATCCTTTCTATTTTACTATCTACTAATTCTTTATTCGTTCTTGAATCCATCAAATATGTTTTTATACCAATTTCTGAAACCATTTGGCAATTTTTAAAACTATCATCTATAAATACATCTATATTTTCTTGTTTTGCCGCTATTACTTTATTTTCTGCATTTATAATTAATTTATCACATGGAATATTATATTTTTCTATCCATTTCTTGGTTTCTACTTCAACATCTAAATTTTCTGGTTGCCATCTAGCAGTTATTAATATAATTTTATTTCCTTCATCATGTAATTTTTTTAAATATTTAATTGCTAATGTTCTTGGTCTTACTTCAGTTATTATTTTTTCATAATATTCATTTAGAAAATTTATATCTTCTCCATTTTTCCAATCTAGTAAATGCTGTGTATAAAAATGATTATTACAATGTCCTTCTTTTAAAATTGGTTCTTTTTTTAATACATCAATTGAATATTCTTGCGCATAATTCACTAATACTTCATATGTATCTGTAATTGTATCATCTATATCAATTCCTATTATCATATGTTAAGCTCCCATTTTTTTACTTTTATTGCAATTCAATTTAAAAATATATCTAATTTATTACTTTTGGTATTCTAAACATTCCTTCATCTTGACTTGGAGCATTTGAAAGTAGTAACTCTCTATTTTCAAAATTTACTACTTCATCCTTTCTTAATACATTGCTTTTTTCGTTAGCAGCAACAGTCTCATTCATTCCATCTGTATTTACTTTATTAATCATATTAGCAAATTCTAATATCTCTTGCATATCTCCTGTATACTTTTCAATCTCTTCTTCTGATAAATTAAGAGAAGCAAGTTTTGCAATATGAATTATTTCTTCTTTACTAATTGCCATAATTTCATCTCCCTTCACATAATGCATTATTATATAATGAAATCTTAAAAAACACAAGAAAAAAAGTTTCTTTTATATTAAAAAAACCATTGACAATAAAACATATGTTTGATAGTATATTCAAAGAAATAATACATTAATTAGGAGATATAAAATGTCAAGATTAAAAATGAGAGTTGCAGTTCACTTAATTCTTGAAAAAGATAATAAATTTCTATTATTAAGAAGATATAATACTGGTTATGCAGATGGACAATATAGTGTTGTTGCAGGACATGTAGATGGAAATGAAACAATAATCTCTGCTATGCAAAGAGAAGCTTTAGAAGAGGCAGGAATAAATATAGATAAAAATGATTTAAAAATAGTTGAAGTTATGCACAGAAAATCAGATGATGAAAGTATAGACTACTTTTTATATTCAAATAAATTTTCTGGTAATATCACTATAATGGAACCTAACAAATGTGATGAACTGTCTTTTTACGAACTTGATAAATTTCCTAAGAATGTTCTACCATACATAAAAAATGCAATTGAAAACTATAAGAATAATATACAATTTATAGATTATGGCTTTTAATAATAGTTATATAGCAATTTTAACTATTTATTAATTTCTACACTTTTTAATAAAAAGCGAACCTAAAATTTTCTATCAAATGTAAATTTAAAAAATTCTAAATCTCGTTATAATTATCTAGTACAAAAAATTCTCATAATATGAGAATTTTCTACTATATAAAAAAATAGAGATAAATAAAATCATCTCTATTTTTTTATTCACTATTAATTAAAATATAAATTTTAGTATATTCCTATTCTTCCTAAAATTACTAAAACAAATGCTGCTACTAATTTAATAATAGCATATTTCTTTATGAAACTACTATCATCATTTTCTTCAAATAAATCTTTCATACCAAAATATGTAAGAACTAATGCAACTGCTGATAATGCTGTAGATATTGGTCCAGATATAATTGTTATTCCTGATACTAATATTTCTATAATATCTATAATATGATTAATTACTACTGGTACACTTGTTACTACTAAAGTAGATATAACTGTTGTTAAAGATTTTTTACTATTTTTATTCATAATTAAAATTACAAGTGAAGGAACTACTATATAAAAAATAGGATTTAATACTGATGCAACTAAGTCTAATAAGTTATCCCCTATTCCTGAGTATTTGCCATATTTAATTAATGATATTAACTCATATACTACTGAAGCTGCTATAAATATTATCATTATCATAATAGCTTTTTTTAGTACATTTTCCTCACCTGATGCAACTTTTCTTACTGCTTCAAAAGGATCTGAAAACATTTCTTTTAAAAATCCTTTTGTTTCTTCTGTGTCTTTCTTAAAGTCAACATTTTTGATCGTGTCTTTAACTTGATTCACAGTTTCTTTTGTTTCATTTTTTAGTTTTTCTGTATCAACAGAAAATTTTTCGTCTTCTGACATTTCTAAATCCCCCTAAATATATATTTTTATTGATTTACTTTGTCGTCGCAAATACATTTTCCATAGCAATCTGAAAATTGTTTAAATGATATAACTATGAAATCATTTACTACTAATGCTGTCATAGCTATAAAACACATTAGACCTATTTGAACATTTAATGCTAACATTAAGCATGATACTATTGTTCCATATAGCATTAAAAATCCTGATCCCAATTTTCCAGCATATAAACGATGCACTCCAAAGAATCCTAAAAACCAACACAATATTAAAGTTGTAAATCTATTTTTAGTACTAACTTCTACTCCATTTTCTAATTCTTTTTTCATTTTATTTCTCCTTTGAATAAAATATAATTACCTAACATATTTTTATATTAAATGACATTTTTTGTCAATAAGATTTCTTAAGATGTTACATAAATGATAAAAAAGGCCTTTTGCACACTGCAAATTTTAATTTTAGTAAAGTTTTAGCAAAATTTTATACAAATAAAAACCTCAAAATATTAGTATATAAATCTAATATTTTGAGGTATACTTAAAATTACTATCTTTAAAATAATATATATTATTTATTTCTATTCTAATTTCATATTATAATAGTTTTATTAAGTTTAGAATTTTATTTCATTTCCATAGTATGCATCTAATAAAATTTGTTTAATTTCTGATACTAATGGAACTCTTGGATTTACTCCTGTACATTGATCTTCAAAAGCTCTATCAGCTAATAAGTCAACTTTTGATAAAAATTCTTGCTCATCAATTCCACAATCTTTAAGTGATTTTTCTTCACCTAATTTTTCATTTAATTCTAAAACTGCTTTTACTAAAGAATTTACACCTTCTTCTGCAGTTTTAGCTGGTAATCCTAATCTCTTAGCTAGATTTGCATATCTTTCATCTGCAATATAATGTTCATATTTAGGCCATGAAACCATTTTTGTTGGTGCTGTTCCATTATATTTTATTACATATGGTAAAATTATTGCATTTGCTTTACCATGAGGAATATGGAATTCTCCTCCTAATTTATGTGCTATAGAGTGATTTACTCCTAAGAAAGCATTTGTAAATGCCATACCAGCAATACAACTTGCATTATGCATTTTTTCTCTTGCTACTCTGTTGCTACCATCTTCATAAGCTTTTGGTAAATTTTCAAATACTAATTCTATGGCTTTTTCTGCTAATCCATCTGTATAATCAGATGCCATTACTGAAACATAAGCTTCTAAAGCATGTGTTAATACATCCATACCAGTATCTGCTGTTAATTTTTTAGGTAATGTCATAACCAATTCTGGATCTACTATTGCAACATCTGGTGTTAGTTCATAATCAGCTAAAGGATATTTCATATTTTTCTCTTTATCTGATATAACTGCAAATGATGTTACTTCAGAACCTGTCCCTGATGTAGTTGGTATAGAAACCATTTTACATTTTGAACCAAGTTTAGGAAATTTATAAGTTCTTTTTCTTATATCCATAAATTTTAATTTTAATCCTTCTACATCTGCATCTGGATGTTCATAGAAAAGCCACATACCTTTAGCCGCATCCATTGCACTACCACCACCAAGGGCGATAATAACATCTGGTTTAAAATTATTCATTGCAGCAACACCTTTTTTAATTGTTGTAAATGATGGATCTGGTTCTACTTCTGAGAATATTTCTGCATGAACATAACTTTCTCTATTTCTTAAGTGATATAATATTTTATCAACATATCCAAATTGAACCATTGAAGGATCTGTTACTATAAATGCTTTTGAAATATCTGGCATTTTTTCTAAATATGATATAGATCCAGATTCAAAGAATATTTTTTCAGGAACTTTAAACCATTGCATATTAACCCTCCTTTTTGCAACTCTTTTTACATTTATTAAATTAACTGAAGATACATTTGATGTAGTTGAGTTTCCTCCAAAAGTACCACATCCTAGAGTTAATGATGGTATGTTTGTATTATATATATCTCCTATAGCTCCATGTGTTGATGGAGAATTTACTATAATTCTTCCTGTTTTTACTGTTTCAGAGAATTTTAAAATTGTATCTTTATCTTCTGAGTGAATAACTGCTGAATGTCCCATTCCTCCGAATTTTATTAATCTATCAGCTAAATCAACTCCTTCTTTAGCATCTTTTACTTTATAATATGCAAGTACAGGACTTAATTTTTCTTTTGAAAATGGATGTTCATCACCTACTCCATCTTCTCTAACTACAATAACTTTTGTACTTTCTGGAACTTCAAAACCTGCCCATTTTGCTATTGTAACTGGACTTTGTCCTGCTATAGCTCCATTTAATTTGTTTCCGTGCTCACTATCAAACATAGTTGCTTGTAATTTTGCTTTTTCTTCATTATTTACAAAATAACAATCTAAGTTTTTCATTTCTTTTTCAAATTCTTTTGAAATTTCATTATCAACTATAACTGCTTGTTCTGAAGCACATATCATACCATTATCAAAAGATTTAGACATAACTAAATCTGTTACTGATGTTTTTAATTTTGCTGTTTTATCTATATAACAAGGTACGTTACCTGGTCCAACTCCTAATGCTGGTTTTCCACTTGAATACGCTGCTTTAACCATTCCTGAACCACCTGTTGCAAGTATTAAATCAACTCCTGGATGATTCATTAATAAGCTTGTTGCTAAAACTGATGGCTTATCAATCCATAATATACAATCTTCTGGTGCTCCCTCTGAAACTGCTGCTTTTCTAACAATCTCTGCTGCTTCTCTACTACAATTTTGTGCAGATGGATGGAATCCAAAAATTATAACATTTCTTGTTTTTGCTGAAATCATTGATTTAAATAATACTGTTGCTGTTGGATTTGTAACTGGTGTTACACCTGCTATTACTCCTATTGGTTCTGCAATTAACGAATAACCTTCTTCTTCATTTTCAGCAATTATACCAACTGTTTTGTCTTTTTTGATATTATGATATACATATTCACTAGCAAACATATTCTTTGTTATTTTATCTTCATAAATTCCTCTTCCTGTTTCTTCTACTGCCATTTTAGCTAGTTTCATATGATTGTCAAGTCCAGCCATAGACATTTTCTTTACAATTCTATCAATTTGTTCTTGATTTAATTTTTTATATTCTTCTGATGCTTTTCTTGCTCTTTCAACTAAGCCATTAATCATTTGTTCGATTTCAAGTCTCTCTTCCTCTGTTACTTCTGCCATACGTAACCTCCTTAATTAAAATTCTCATAAATTAGTATACATTTAATTTGATACAAATTCAAGTTATTTATACTAAAAAGAATTATAAAATCCTTCTAAAATTTAAAAATTATTTTATTTCTAGGCAAAAGTAGATTTTAAAGTTTAAAAAACTACTTAATTATATATTTGATTTTTAATATCATGCAAAAAAAGCTTAGATAAAATATCTAAGCTTCTATTTTTATTAATATAAATAATTTTGTGGATTTAGTGGCTCTCCATTTAATCTTATTTCTAAGTGTAAATGTGGACCTGTTGAATTTCCTGTTGAACCAACTGCACCAATAGTAGTTGCTGTATCTACTGCTTGACCTGGTGTAACATATATTGCACTACAATGTGCATAATATGATTGAACTCCATTTCCATGATCTATGATTATTAATTTACCATATGAGCCTCTATATGCTGCATATACAACTGTTCCTGTTGCAATAGGTCTTATTCCTGTTCCTGAAGATGTTGCTATATCTAATCCTGTGTGTATAGTAGATCTGATAGAACTTCTTGAACCAAATCTTGATGATATTGATCCATTTACTGGTATTGATAAAGACATACCATTTAAATTTCCTGATGGATCTACTGATGTAGTTGTTGCTGTTGCATAACTTCTTGATTTTGAACTTTTTGCTTTTGCAAGCGCAGCTGCTTGTTCTGCAGCTTTTGCTTCTTCTGCTTTTTTAGTTTCATATTCAGTTACTTTTGCTACTTTAATTTCATTTAAAGCATTTTTTGCAACTTCTTCTGAATCCACGTTATATTCTGTTGTATAATTTTCAATTATACCTAATTTTAAATCTATCTCAGCATTTATTCCTGCTTTAATTTCATTTATTAAGTTTTCTGCTTTCTCTTGACTTTCAACAACTGCTTTTTGCTCTCCTTCTACTGTAACAGCATAAAGTTTATAAGTTGTTGTTATAGCGTCTTTAACAGCTAGCATAACTTCTTTTTCATCTATTTGTGTTTTTCTATCTACTAATTTGAATTCATACTTTGGTAATTCGTTAATTTCTCTAAATGCTATACTACCATCTGTATTATTCATATATTTTTCTATTTTTGCTTCTATTACTTTTCTATTTTCTATAAAACCAACTGTTTCCCCCGATATTGTGACTTTATATCCAGGTTTATATTTAATACAAACTACAGTTAAAACTATAGTTGAACCAATTATAACAAGTTTTAGGGTTTTAGCAACTTCTTTTGTACAATATTTAGCCCAATTTAATAAAATAAACTTCACTCTCCTTTTAAGCTTAAAAAAATTCGTCACTAAAGACTATTATACTATAAAACAAACACCATTTCAAACAAAATATTCTGTTTTAATCCAAATTTTACCTGTTTTAAATCATGTTATCGTTTTTCAAATAGTTTCAGATTAAACTTTACTTTTGAAAGCTCTTTTTTTCTCTTTTTTTCTTTATTTTACTATATGTTTAGTTTTTGTCTTTTTGACTTTGGTGGTTTAAAATGCATATTTTTATATACATTTTTTATTATCTTTCCCAAAATTTTATATAAAAATATATAAATTTTTTCCATTTTTGCCATACTATATATTATTCAAAAATATAAATTTATGTATAAAAAAATCGAGTATAAGATTTTCTTTCGAATTCAAATTTCACGAAAACTTATGCTCGATATATTTTCTTAATATATAACAAAAGTGGACATTATAAAAATTGCAAAAGACAAAACTACATGTAAATGTCCTCGTCTTTGTTCGTTGCGCATAACTTATCTGTAGCTCACTAAGTTTCGCACAGCTAAGAAATGTACAAAATTTACCGAATGCTTTATATTATAGGAATTGCATAGCAATTTTCTATAATATAAAAAGATTATATTAAAGAAACTTTATATTGCTTAGCAATTCATTTTACTTTAATATAATCTATAATTCTAATATTAAATATAATTGTGTGTTTTAAATTTCTCCTCTTGCACCCATGTCTTTTACAACTAACATTTTTGCAATTCCCTTTTCAAATGCTCTAGTTCTACTATAATTTTTATTTAACTCTTTATATTTTTCTAATATTTGCTGTCTATACTGTTCTGGAAGTGGCATAACCTTTCCATCACTATCTCTTAAAGTGCTTAATTCATCTAAAGATACATCTTTATATATAGGAGGCATTCCAAATGTATTAAATCCCATTATATTTAATGGATCTACTTCCTCCATATCAGGATCAATGTCTTCCATTCCTACTTGAAAACATCTAATTTGATACATATCAGCTAAATTCTTTATCTCTCCATTAGTACTTTGCTTTGCTCTTTCAATTTTTATCATATCAATTCTATTATCAAGTCTACTAGCTCTACTAAAGTACATTCCAGAATCTATTTTCTGTTTAGTTTCTTTCATTACTTCAATGCCATCCTCATTGTAACTACTACTTGTTACACATATTGGTTCTTTATCACCTTCTACAGTCTCCATACTTGTTCTTTTTAATCTTACTTCTTCATTATCAATATAATATTTACTTGTAATTAAATTTCTATCTCTATTTAATCCTTCAAGCATTATTATATTTCCTGCTTCATCAATTTGCACAACACTATTCATTAATTCTTTTGCATTATCTGTATATGCTTTATATTCTGATTTTCTAATTAAATTACTTAATTTCCAAAGTATAGAATCATACCTAGGATTTTCAGTTATTTCTGTTGATATCCCTCTTTCATATAAATATTCTTCTAAAAAATGTTTATTTTGTTCAGTTTCAAATTTTTCTTTTTCTATATCTACTAACATATCTACCTCTTAAATTAATTATAATATTATGCTCTTTTTCTGACTAATTATTTAAGTTTCATTGATAATAATTTACTTATTCCTTTTTCTTCCATCGTAATTCCATAAACTGTATCTGCAGCTTCCATTGTACCTTTTCTATGTGTAATTACCAAAAATTGTGTTTCTTTTGAAAATTTCTTTAGATACTCTGCAAATCTATATACATTCACATCATCAAGTGCTGCTTCAATTTCATCTAATACACAAAATGGTGCTGGATTCATTCTTAATATTGCAAAAAGTAGTGCTATTGCTGTAAATGCTTTTTCTCCTCCTGATAATAACATCATATTTTGCAATTTCTTTCCTGGTGGTTGAACAGCTATTTCAATTCCACATTCTAATATATTTTCCTCATCTGCAAGTATAAGTTCTGCTTTTCCTCCTCCAAATAATTCTGTAAACACTTCTCCAAAGTTTTTATTTATAATTTTAAACTGCTCTGCAAACTGTTTTTTCATTGTCTCTGTCATTTCATTTATAACTTTTTTTAGTTTATTACTTGAATCTTCTAAGTCTAATCTTTGTTCACTCATAAAATCATATCTTTCTTTCATTTCTTGATATTCTTTTATTGAATCAACATTTATACTTCCTAAATTTCTTATTTCACTTCTTATAGAATTTACCTGTTTTTGAATCTCAGTAGGATTATCTACTTTTTCTATATCACCTGTAGTATTTGGAGTTAATTCATATTCTTCCCACATTTTATTTATAACTTGATTTAATTCAAGCTCTATTTTAGATTTTTTCAAATCTAATTTTGAAATATGATTTTTAATATCTTCTATTTTTGATGTTTGATCTTCAATTTCTTTTTCTATAGTAGTTAATTTTTCATTTTTAGATATTCTATCTTCTTTTAATTTTTCTACTTTTTCTGTGCTACCTAGAATTTCTTTTTCTAAATCAACAATTTTTTGTTTAATCTCTTCAATTTTTGATTCTAATTCTTGATTCTCTATTAATATTTTTTCTCTTAATTCTTTTTTGTTATTTATACTTGTATTGTTTTTCTCAATATCTAAATTTATTCTATCCATAATTTCATTTATTGAAGTTTCGCTTTCATCAAATGAAGATACTGATATTTTTAAATTTGTTATATCAAAATTTAAATCATCTATGTATTTTTGATTATCTTTATTTAAATTTGTAAATTCCTCTATAACTATATTTAAACTTGCATTTTGCTCTTCCATCTCTAAAACTTTTTTATTAAATTCTTCTTGTTTTAAATTATTTTCTTCTTTTTCTTTTCCTATATTCTCTAAGTCACTTCTTAATTTTGCAAGTTTAGCATCTAATTTTAAAATTTCTAAATCTAAATTATCATTTTTTTGTTTTTCTGTTGCATAAACAATTTCTAATTCTTGATATTCTTTTTGTTTTTTATCAAATTTTTCTAAAATATCTGAAATGCTTTCTTCATAATCTGATTTTTCTTTTTCTATATTTTCTATTTTTTCTTTTATAAGAGCTAATTCTTTTTCAAGTTCTGAAATTTCTTTTCCTCTACCTAAAATACTAACTGTTTTATTTGCTATAGAACCACCACTAATAGCTCCTGATGGATTTATTACATCACCTTTTAAAGTTACTATTTTAAATTTATAACCATTTTGCTTTGCAAGTTTTACTGCTGAATCAATATCTTCAACAATAACTGTTCTTCCTAATAAATTTAATATAATTCCTTCATATTTTCTATCTACTTTAACTAAATCTGAGGCTATACCTATTACTCCATCTATGCCTCTGTAATTAATTCCTGTTATTCTTTGACCTTTAACAGAAGTTATTGGTAAAAATGAAGCTCTACCAAGTTTATTATCTCTTAAATAATTGACTAATCTTTTAGCTTCTTCTTCTGTATCTGTAACTATATTTTGTATACTTGCACCTAATGTCATTTCTATAGCTGTTTCATATTGTTTTTCAACAGAAATAAGATTTGCTAAAACTCCATGAACTCCTTTTGATAACGAACTATCTCTTTCAGTTGCTTCAACTAAAAGTTTTACACTTCTGGCGTATCCTTCTTTTTCTTTTTCTGTTTCAACTAAAAATCTATGTCTTGATTCTTTTATTCTATATTCTGATTGATAACTATTTATTTTTGTTTCATATTCTTTTAATCTTTCTGCACTTTTGTCTTTTTCTGATTTCATTTCTTCAAGACTTTTATTTATATCATTTCTATTTTTTTCAATTTCATAGAAACTCTTAGATAACTCTTCCTTATTTGTTCTTGAAGAATCTAATTCAGAAATAGTTTCTTGAATTTCAGTTTTTAAAGAAGTTTCTCTTTTAACTAAGTTATCAAAATTAGCTTTTTCTGTATTTACTTGTGCTATTATTTCATATTTTTCATCTACATTTTTTTGAACAATTTGCTTTTTAGCTTCAATTTCCAGTTCTTTATCACTTAAAGTTTTAGAATATTTTTCAAGCTCTATTGTTTTTTCTTTTAATTCTGTTTCAAATTTTTCTTTATTACTAAATAAATTATTTTTCTTTTCTAACTTTTGAGTTTTTTCCTCTTCTAATTCTTTATTACGATTTTCTAATTCATCTATTTCTACTGCATATCTTTCATAATTTTCTTTATTATTTGTAATTCTTTCAGTAGAAATACCAATCTCACTATTAAACTGTTCTTTTCTTTGATTTCCTTCAAATCCTAGATTTTGAGTTTTTTCTATCTCTTCAACTAATTTATCTAAAGCTTCTTTTAATTCTTCTTTTTTAGTTTGAAAATTATTAAAATTCTCATCTTCTCTAACTTTTTGTGTTTCTAAAATATCTATATTTTTTATAATTTCTTCAGTTTGATTTTTAAAATCATCAATATTATATAAAAATAGACCAACTTCTATATTTTTTAATTCATCTCTTAAACTTAAAAATTTCTTTGCTTTTTCTGATTGATTTTTTAGAGGTCCAATATTAGTTTCGATTTCTGAAACGATGTCATTAATTCTAAGTAAATTTAATTTTGTTTGTTCCAATTTTTTTTCTGAATCAGCTTTTCTTGTTCTATATTTTACAATTCCTGCTGCTTCTTCAAAAATATGTCTTCTATCTTCTGATTTATTGCTTAAAATTTCTTCAATTTTACCTTGTCCTATTATTGAATATCCATCTTTTCCTATACCCGTATCCATAAAAAGTTCTAAAATATCTTTTAACCTACAAGGTGTCTTATTGATAAAATAACCAGTTTCACCACTTCTATAAATTCTTCTAGTAACAACTACTTCATTATATTCTATAGGTAATTTTGAATCTGAATTATCTATAACTAAAGAGGCTTCTGCAAATCCTAAAGATTTTCTATTTTGTGTTCCTGCAAAAATTATATCTTCTGATTTTGCACCTCTTAGAGACTTTAAACTTTGCTCTCCAAGCACCCATCTAATACAGTCTGATATATTACTTTTTCCTGATCCATTTGGTCCTATTACTGTTGTGATTCCTGGCATGAATTCTAAAGCTGTTTTATCAGCAAAAGATTTAAATCCATACATTTCTAATCGTTTTAAATACATTATTTTTTCCTCTATTACTTTAATATTTTTATATTCTATCATTTATTTATTTTTTTTTCAACAAAAGAATTAGTAAGAAATATATAAAAATCTAAGACTCGCTACAATTATCATTCTCATACTATTATAATTTTTTACTATATAAAAAAGAAACAAAAATGATATACTTATTTAATAGACTTTTATTTTTAACTAATATATAATTAATATGTATAAAAATAATTATTTTACATAAATTTACACATGCAAAAATGAGGAGAAACAAATGAAAGAAGTTTTTGATTTTTATAATAGTACATCAATCAAATCATATAATTTAGATGACACTATTCGTTATCAATTAAAAATGCTTGATGGTTTAGATGCTTTTACTAGACGTCATTCAGAAAATGTAGCAAATATTACTTGTAGACTTTGTGAAAAATTAGGAATGTCAAAAGGATTTACTGTATATTGTACTACTTGTGCATATTTACATGATGTTGGAAAAATCTTTATTCCACCAGCAGTTTTGCAAAAGCCTTCAAAATTAACTGATGAAGAATATGAAATAATGAAAACTCATACATCAATAGGTTATAAAATTTGTATGAATGATTTAAAATTAAGACCATATGCAGCAGGAGCTTTATATCATCATGAAGCATTAGACGGAACTGGATATCCACATGGTGTTCTTGGTAATAAAATTCCATATGAAGCACAAATAATAAGAGTAGCTGATGAATTTGAAGCTATAACGGCTAAACGTCAATATAAAACTCACATTGGAGTTGTAGATGCATTAAATATTTTAATTGACCATGCTAGACCTACTGTTGCTAAGAACCTTGGAGATGCTGTAAAAAAAGCTAGTCTTGGTGGTGTTGGGAAAATAGATAAAAAAATATTAAAAGCTTTATTCAAAGTAATTATAGATGATACAGAATATGAAATTGTTGCAAGAACAGATTATTTGGAATTTTTAAAAAAAGAAATTAAAAGAATTGGTGATGCTCAAAAATATTATTATAGAATGCAAGGAGCTCTTACTCAAGATAAAAAAGAATATTATAGAGCTGAAATAAAATGCTATTTAAAACCTCACGAAGAACCTGAAAAATTGCCACAAATACTTCAAGAATTCGAAGAAGCATATAAAATAAGAAAATCTCATATTACAAAATTATATGATGAGGTAAAGCAAATTAAAAGATTGAGAATATAATAATTAAATAGAGACTAATATTTTGTATTAAATATAATAAAAATCCATAAGTCTCGATTATAATTTTATACTACAAAAAAAGATAATCCTTTTATGTTAGGATTATCTTTTTATTATTAATATTGTCTACCCCAAACTACCATTTTAGTAGCTTTCTTTCCACAAACTGGACATACCTCTGCTAATTGTTCTTGTTCAAATGGCATACATCTTGAATGTGCTCCTGTAACTTCTTTTATTTTATCTTCACAAGCTACATCTCCACACCACATTGTTTTTATAAATCCTTGATTTTCTTCCATTTGTTTTATCATTTCATCTAATGTATAAGCAACTGTTGTCTTCTCTTTTCTTCTTTCTAAGCAAGTGTTAAACATGCTATTTTGTATTTCTTCTAATAAGCTTTCTAATCTTTCATTTAATTTTGAAAGTTCTACTGTTTCTTTTTCTCCGTTATCACGTCTTACTAAAACTGCTTGATTGTTTTCTAAATCTTTTGGACCTATTTCAATTCTAACTGGTACTCCTCTCATTTCCCAATCATTAAACTTAAATCCTGTTGAACAATTATCTCTATCATCTAATTTCATTCTAAAGTTTTTAGATAAATCTTTGTAAATTTCACAGACTTTTTCTAAAACTCCCTCTTTATGTTGTGCTATTGGTACTATAACTGCTTGGATTGGAGCAACTCTTGGTGGTAATTTTAATCCTCTGTTATCTCCATGAGCCATAATTACTGCTCCTATTAATCTTGTACTAATTCCCCAAGAAGTTTGATATGCATATTCTTCTTTTCCTTCTCTATTTTGGAATTTTATTTCAAAAGGTTTAGTAAAGTTTTGACCAAAATAATGTGATGTTCCAGCTTGAAGAGCTCTTCCATCATGCATCATTGTTTCTACTGTATATGTACTATCAGCTCCTGCAAATTGCTCTTTTGGTGTTTTTCTTCCCTTTAATACTGGTATTGCTAAAAGATTTTCAATAACATCTGCATATATATCAAGCATCATTAATGTTCTTTCTTCAGCTTCTTTAGCTGTTTCATGAACTGTATGACCTTCTTGCCATAAAAATTCTCTTGAACGTAAAAATGGTCTTGTTTCTTTTTCCCATCTTAATACATTACACCATTGATTTCCAAGTATTGGTAAATCTCTCCAAGATTTTACCCATTTAGAATACATTGTTGACATCATTGTTTCTGAAGTAGGTCTTATACAAAGTCGCTCTTCTAGTTCTTCTCCTCCTCCAACAGTAACCCATGCAACTTCTGGAGCAAAACCTTCAACATGATCCTTTTCTTTTTCTAACATGCTTTCTGGAATAAGAACTGGCATGTATAGATTAGTTACACCAACTTCTTTAAATTTTTTATCTGCATAATTTTGAATATTCTCCCAAATTGCATATCCATAAGGTCTTATAGCTATACAACCTTTTGTATCTGTATAATCTGCAAGTTCTGCCTTTCTTACAACATCTGTATACCACTTAGCAAAATCATCTTCTATATTTGTTATTTCTTTTACAAATTCTTCTTTTCCCATAATTTAACCTCCAATTTAAAACATAATATAATCTAATAGTAAATTTATACTTTTACTTACATACTTCATCAATTTCTATTCGATATATTATATTTTGATATTTAAACTTTATTTTCTTCATTTTTAATATTTTCGTCTTCCCTTGCGGGCATTGGAGCCTCCATTACATCATCTATTACAATTTGTTCATTTTCATCTAATTTGTATCTTGGAAGTTCTGGTAACTCTTCTAAACTTGAAATTCCAAACATTTTCATAAACTTATTAGTAACTTTATACATTGTTGGTCTTCCAGGTGCATCTAGTTTTCCAGCTTCTTCTATTAAATCAAATTCTAATAATTTATATACTGTTCCATCTGTGCTAACACCACGTATAGCTTCGATTTCTGATCTAGTTATGTTAGGATTATACGCAATTATAGCCAATGTCTCTAATGCAGCATTAGAAATATTAGGTTTAGCCCTATTATCAAATAATGGATATATGTATTCATAATATTCTTTTTTTGTACATAATTGATAATTTTCATTAACTTTAATTATCTCAATACCACTGTTTCTAGCTTCATATTCAGTTTTCATATTTAAAATAATTTTATCAATATCTTCTGCACCTAGCTCTAAAACGTTCATAATTTCTTTTACACTTACTTCACGTCCAGCTGCAAAAAGCATTGCTTCAATTATTGATTGTTCTTTGCTAAATTCCATATTCTCCTCCATAAATATTATTCTTATATTATTACATGAAATTCAACTATTGTCAACCTTATAGGGATTTTAATTTTGCTAATTGACATAATATTTTTGATGTGATATAATAAAAATGTAAGTTTATTTATGAGGTGATAAAAATGTCTAAAAAAGAAGTTAATAATGCTAATAATGACGATATTGAAGTTGTTATCGGTGATGATTCTATATTAAACATTTCAGAAGTTGGAGATTGCATGAATGACTTAAGACCAAAGGATTCTGTAAAAAACAAGAAAAAAGTTATAATCCCACTAGCTAAGAAGAAAAAAGATAACAACAAAAAAAATGAAGATTAGTCAATTTTAATCCCTAGTTTTTTAACTAGGGATTTTTGTTTTTATTTTTCTTAAATTTTTTATTTTAAAAAAACTATAAACTATATTTATTTTATAATTTCATTTATATTTTTACTTAATAAATACAAGATTATTGAATTTTTTACTTGACAAACGCTAATAATACTATTATAATAATATCTGCTAAGTAATCATGGCGACGTAGCTCAGTTGGCTAGAGCATCCGGTTCATACCCGGCAGGTCGTAAGTTCGAATCTCACCGTCGCTACCAAAAGTATTAATACAGTAAGGTTTAAAAAAAACAAACCTTACTGTATTTTTTATTTCCCGACTTTTTCCCAACTTAGTTTTATTTATATAAAATATTTATTGTTTATTTAATAAATCTATTAAAATATATTTATTGGAGGAATATTATGGCTTTAGAAAACAAATTAAATTTAACTAATGAATCTGATTTAGTTAGAGAAGAAGAAAGCTAAAGAATTATTTGAAACAGGTTATCTAGATACTTTAAAACCTGGAACTTTTGAAGCATTATCTAAAATTCATAAGTACTTATTTAATGATATTTATTATTTTGCAGGAGCAATTAGAAAAGAAAATATTGCAAAAGGTAATTTTAGATTTGTTCCTATTGCCTATATTAATAATGCTTTAGAAAATATTGAAAAAATGCCTCAATCAAATTTTGATGAAATCCTAGAAAAATATGTTGAAATGAATATCATTCATCCATTTAGAGAAAGTAATGGTAGAAGTACTCGCATATGGCTTGACTTAATATTAAAAAAAGAATTAAAATTAGTTATTGATTGGAGTAAAGTTAATAAAGAAGATTATCTTCTTGCTATGGAACGTAGTCCAATAAAAGATGTTGAAATAAAAGAACTTCTAAAAAAAGCTTTAACAGATAAAATAAATGATAGAAAAGTATATATGAAAGGTATTGACGCAAGTTATCATTATGAAGGATATATTACTTATAAAACTGAAAATTTATAAAATTTAAACTAGGTTTTCTAGTCTTTTTTTCAAAAAAATAAATGTGAAACATTATTTTATCATTTTAATAATTTTGTTTCACATTTTATTTTTTATTTATTAACTTTATTTTTATAATAAATATCTAAATCCACAGGTTCATTGATCCCATCAACACGACCTTTATCGCTATTTTGCCATAATATATAATCACTATCATTTACTGATGGAGTTTTAGTAGAATATTTAGCTACCCATATTGTATAATCTTTTAATGAAAGCCATGTATTATTTAAATAATTTTCACTTGCATATAACATTGTATCATATCCAGCATCTTTTAACCTTTTTGAAAATGCATCATACATTTCATTTAATTGATATAAATTTATTTCTAATTCATTAAAATTCGCCCAACATTCCCAGTCAAAGCATACTGGAAAATCTAGTTTGTCTCCATTTAAAGTTTCTATAACAAATTCTGCATTTTCTACTGCTGATTGGATAGTATTTGATTCT
Source organism: uncultured Clostridium sp. (assembly GCA_947427205.1). GTDB lineage: Bacteria > Bacillota > Clostridia > TANB77 > CAG-508 > Scatovivens. Next base: position 48,216 of record CANEHB010000002.1, on the reverse strand, counting down.
GAATAAACATATATTCCAACCTTTAACCCTACTTCTTTAGCTTTCTGATAATTATTTTTAAATGTATTATCTATAGTAATTGGAGTATCTTTATTCTTCATAACTCCCATTCTTAAAATAACAAATTCTACTCCAGAATTTTTTACTTTTTCAAAATCTACTTCTCCTTGCCATTTTGAAATATCAATTCCAATCATAGTGTCTTCTGTTTTATAATTCGCTATTTGTTCTTCAATATTAATAAAGTCTTCTTCCTCTTCCTCGTCATCTTTATTTTCTGAATCTTCTTTTTTTACTTTTTCTTTTACTTGAATTACTGTATCTTTTGTAGTTTTATTTCCTGACTGATCTGTTATGATGTATTTTATTTTATATGTTCCAATCTCATTAAAATTTACATTTCCTTCTATTTTTAAATCTGGTTTTGTATCATAATTATCTGCATAACTAACTTTTTTAGTTAATGCTTCTTCATCTCCTTCATTAACATATAAAGTTTTTGTTGATGGTACATTAATAAAAATTGGTTTCACATTATCAACAACATTATATTTTATATCATATGCATATTTTTTCACCTTATATTTATATTCTATAGTAACTGTATGTTCTCCAATATTCATATAATCTAAAGGTATATCTTCTGATAATATCTCTACATTATTACTTTTTATTAAATCATACAAATTAGTCTCATCATATACATCTATATCTTCATTAGAAATAGTAATTTCAGCTCCTTTTGGCATTTTATATTTATCATAAAATATAAAAAATCTTGCTAATATTATTGCAATTACTATAATTATTACTATTAGTATTATTTTCTTCTTCATACACATTCCTTTATACAAAATCTATATATAAAATTATATATATTATTTGTTTGTTAATCAATAGTTTATTCATATATCATAGCTAAAAATATAAATTTATATATACATATAAAAATAATAAATAAACTATAATGTATTTAGCTAGTAAATCGTAAGAACTCATTAAATGATTTGCACTAAGAAATATGTGGTTACATATCTCTTTTATTTTATAAAAAATCTTTATAAAATAAAGAAAAGGCAGGTGGTCGCCTGCCTGAAAAAAACTAATCTTTACTTTTGTTTTGATATACTATAAATTAATAAACCTTTCTAAAAAGTTTTTGGTATCTTCTTTTTGTGGATTATTAAATATTTCTTGAGGTGTTCCTTCTTCACAAATAACACCATCTTTCATATATATAACATGATTTGAAACATCTCTTGCAAAGTTCATTTCATGTGTAACTATTATCATTGTAAATCCTTCTTTTGCTAGTTCTTTTATTACATTTAAGACTTCACTTACCATCTGAGGATCTAAAGCAGATGTTGGTTCATCAAATAATAATACATCTGGCTTCATTGCTAATGCTCGTGCTATTGCAACACGCTGTTTTTGTCCTCCAGATAATTGTCGTGGCTTAGCATTAATATATGGCAACATTCCTACTTTCTCTAAATAATATAAACTTTCTTTTTCTGCTTGTTTTTTTTCTTCTTTTAATACCTTTGTTAATCCTATCATACAATTTTGTAATACATTCATGTTATCAAATAAATTAAATCCTTGAAATACCATTCCTACTTTTGTCCTATATGCTGGTATATCTTTTGAATCTAATATGTTTTGATTTATATATAATATTTCTCCACTAGAAGGTTCTTCCAATAAATTTATACATCTTAAAAGGGTTGATTTTCCTGAGCCAGATGCTCCTATTATGCAAGTTACGTCACCTTTCTTTACTGAAAAATTAATATCCTTTAATACTTCATTTTTTCCAAAAAACTTTTTCAAATGTTTTATTTCAATTATTTTTTCACCCATTCTTTTGCCTCCTTTTCAGGATATTTTAACATTCCACTTGTATATGCTAAAGTGTCTGTTGTTAAAAGTGAATAATCTTCTGGACCATTTAATTTATTTTCAAAAATTCTAAGTAATTTTGAGAAAAATACTGTCATAGTTAAATACATTATCATTGTAATCGTATATGCTTCAAATACTGTGTAATATGCTCCTGATACAGTTTTTGTAACAAAAAACAATTCAACAACTCCTATTGATGAAAGTACACAAGTATCTTTTATATTAATAATTAAATTATTACCAATCTGTGGCATTATATTTCTTAGAGCCTGTGGCATTATAACATATAACATCGTTTGAAAATGCGTCATTCCAATTGCTTTTGCACCTTCTGTTTGACCTTCTGAAATAGATAAAATTCCACCTCTTACAGTTTCAGCCATATATGCACCTGTATTTATTGATACTATGAAATAAGCTGCACTCCACATGTCCATATGCAAATTAAATAATATGGCTGAACCATAAAATATGAACATTGCTTGTGCCATCATTGGTGTACCACGAAAAACTTCTACATATATATTTAAAATTATTTTTACAAATTTTAATAATGCTTTCTTGAAAATGTTATCTTTTTTATTTATTGGTATGCTCTGAATAGTGCCAACAAAAAATCCAATTAAACATCCTATAATCGTTCCTACTATTGCAATTATTAGAGTAGTTTTTGCTCCATTTAACATAGTTGGCCCATATTTTTGTAATATAAATATAATTCTTCCTAAGAAATCCTCTGGTAGTTTACCCATAAAAAATCCCCCTATCTTTTACTATTCTGATAATGGTTGAACTTTTATTGCTTCATTCATCATATTTTCAAAATCTGTAGCTGTATAATCTTTTAAAAATTTATTTATTTTTTCTACCAATTCAGTATTTCCCTTTTTTACAGAAATTCCTATGTTAATTTCCTCTTCTGATACATTAAAATTTTCTTCTGTATCTGCAAAATTTAAAATCTTCATATTTGGATATACTTCTACTGCTGCCATTGCTGTTGGCATATCTGTTACAACTAAGTCAACTGTTCTTGAATTTAATGCAACAAGCATATTAGGTGCTGTATCCATTGCTGGTAATATATTTGCATTATTTATTTGTGGTAAACATGTATCATACCAACAAGTATTAATTTGTGATGTACAAGTTGCTCCTTCTAAATCTGATATTCCTGATGCTTTCGCATATGTACTGTCTGAATTTGTTAACGCTACAATTGATGCATAATAATATGGTTCTGAAAAATCAACTGTTTGTAATCTGTCTGATGTAATAGATTGCCCTGCTATAACACAATCTATTGTATTAGATTGAAGTGCTAGTGGTAAACTATCCCAATCAATTTGATAAATCTCTAAATCCAAATCAAGCGATTCTGCCAGTTTTTTAGCCATTATTACATCATATCCATATGCATAACTGTCGCTTCCTTTAATAGGAACTGCTCCATTAGATGTATCTGCTTGTGACCAATTATATGGTGCATATGCACATTCCATCCCTACACGTAAAACTCCTCTTTCATTTTTTTCTTCTTCATTTGAATTGTTAAAATAAAGTACTCCTACTACTGCAATTAATAATATTATTGCAATAATTCCAATAATTACTTTTTTGTTCATATAAATACCTCCTTTTTTATATCTTGTCATTTTAAGGAAGCTATATAATCAAAAAGACCATGTATGGGAACATACATGGTCAAATATTCAATAAAATTTATTATAATAAGATATCTTATTATTTGCATATTTATCGTATATTAGATAGCGCTCCACATAAGTGACAGTCCATTACATATTTTGCAATGTCCCAGCAGTATTTACTTAGGCTTTAAATACCACTTCGGCGATATTTCCTTTCAAATATTTATAAGAGCCTAATTCTAAAATATATTTTACTCTTAAATATCGCGACCTCTATCATCATTTTCATGACAAAATATTTAATTGTTAATATGGTAACATGATTTTTTTTAAATGTCAACATTTTTTTATTATCTATCAGATTTATTACATTTTCTAGTAAAATAATTAAAGTATTCTAATTAAAATCTCTATTACTTTTTCATAATCTTTATTTATTCTTAATCTTGCATAAGTACTATCTAAATTTATAAAATAACTGCAATTCTCAGCTATAATTCCCTCTTCCATAAGTTTTTTTGTTAAATTTTCATACTTATCTGATTTGATAGTAAAAATTGGTATATCTATACTTGTGTATATATAGTTTTCTTTTTTTATTCTATTGCATATTTTCTCTTTTGCCTCAACTACCATAGATTTAGTATATTCAATCTTAGCATCGCTTTGTAAAGCTTTAATAAATATACTTGCTGATAAATCTGAAAATGGAAATGGCATTGCAATTTCATTATATATTTTTATTAATTCTTTATCAGCAAACATATAACCAACTCTATGATTTGGTAATCCATAAAATTTTGATGCACTTCTTACAACTATAATATTATTATATTTATTTACTAATGTTATTGCTGAATTACTTTTAGACATATAATCTCCATATGCTTCATCTACTAAAACAATAATATTATTTTCTTTTGCTTTAGCTACAATCTTCTCAATATCTTTAATGCCTATTATTTGCCCAGTAGGATTATTAGGATTTTCTATTGATATTACATCATAACTATCGTCTATCATTTTGATAAATTCTTCTGTTATAAATTTATAGTTATTCTTTTTTTCTAATGTATAATACTCATATATTCCTTTTTGTAATTCTACTTCTGATATAAACCTTGGAAATTGTGGTGCACATCCTAATACTTTTTTACCATCTCTCATTAAAAATTGTCCCAGATTTCTTATTATTCCCATTGTTCCAGATCCAAAAGCTATATTATCTTTGTTTACACCTTCACATAACACATCTTTATAAAATTTAAGTAATTCTTTTTTTAATAATTCATATTGCAAAGATGGATATTTATTTATCTCACATGTACTTTCCATTAAATAATTATTTATTAAATTCTCTTCAATAAATGGATTAGTTCCTAATGAACAATCTATAATATCTTTTCTTAAACTATTACTTAATCCTTCTTCATCCATATAATCTCTTACTTTAAATTCTTTATAATATTTATCTATCATTAATTTTTATTCCTTATACAATATATTTAGGTTTTTAAAAGGTCACCCATAAACCTTTACGTATTAAGATTTATATATCATTTTAAATTCATCTCTTTCTTGCTCTGCCCAAATGTAGCATATAATTATGAAAAACTTTATCTTTTTCAATTTAAATTCTCTTATATTAAACTTCATTTTTGTCTATTTTGATTTAAATCTCTATATTCTTCAATAAATTCTATAATACTTTTATAGCTATCTGATTGTGATACATCATCTAATATGCTTTCTACTGCTTTTTGAACTGGAGTTTGATACTCACTATGCTCTCCTTGTGAAACTTTTACTGCTTCCATTATCAACTTTGGATCTTTCATAACATCTTTCAAATATAGCTCTCCTTCAGGAAGTGGTGAATATGGTGGTACATTTATATTAGCAATATATTGAACTGTATCTTTTGGTGTAAAATAAGAAATTGTTTTAACCTCTTCTGCTAATAATTTTCTAGCTCTATAAAACTTCTCTTCTGGCTTTGCTCCAATAGATATAATCGTATCATATTCTTTTTGCTCACTTTCTCCAAAAAAGTTAGACATTTTTGCAACTTCTGAATTTATGTATCCATCATGCACAAAGCTATGTATTGCTGCATATTTTATAGAATTTTCTGTTTTTTTTCTTCTTTCTCCCATTTCTAATAAACCACTTTTTAAGTCAGTTTCAACTCCTAATTTTCTTTCTAATGTTTCATACATTTTCCTGTACTCTGACGTACCTACTATATTACTTGAAAATGTTAAATCTGTATAAAAATTAACTTTATCTTTTAATCTTGGATGATATTCTTCAATATACTTTTGTGCAATTTTTATAAATTCTGCTGATTCTCTGTTTGCTATTTCTGGATCAAGTGCATTTGTTATTATACCTGCACCATTCATGAAAAAATATTCTATATTGGGAACATCGTCTATATTTCCACTTTCTAATAATTCCTCACACATATTTAATGCTGGTAGTAAATATATTAATGCTCTAAATGGCATTTTTTCTGTTCCTCCAAAAACTGTTCTTATCACAGTCTCATTTAAAGCTTTTGGGTTACTTTCCAATCTACTACATATACTTGAAATATTTTCTACTCCTTTAGAATCTATTGTTTTAAATAATTTTCTATATTCTGGATTTGTTGTTGTTGAGCATAAAAACACATCTAAAGCTCTTTTTATGTTTGCTGTACATCTATCCATAGAACTACATACTTTTTCTCCTAATTCTTTTGATTTTAAATTTTCCTTTACATCAAATAAATCTAATCTTGATTGATTTAAAGCACTATTTATTCTACCACATTCCTTTTTTGTTAATTTATTTTCATTCATTTTTGTACCTCCAAATTTATTATATTTTAATTAATTACATACACCAATTTTTCTCTGTTTTTCTCATATAATACTTTTTTTGCATACAAAAAACTCCTATCCTTAAAACATTTAAGGACAGGAGTTATAATTCCTGCGGTGCCACCTTATTTGGCTATATTGCCCACTCATTTCTTCATATACCATCATATATGTCTACTTTTTACGAGTTAGAATCTCGTCAACGCCTACTTTATAAATTTCGGATTGCCCTCATTAGTCCATTCAGTAAAGTCTCCAATGTAATATTTCCACCAACAATTACTCTCTATTTTCTTCAATTATACTTACTACTCTAAATCAACGGTTTGTTCTTATTTAATTTTATATATTTTAACACACATTTTTTAAATGTGCAAGTTTTTTATAAGATAAATTTAAAATCCTTTTTTATTTATAACTTTTTAACTGTATCTCTATTTTTACTAATTCTGTAAATATTCTTTTCCTATTTCTTTAATAAAATTATTAAAATAATTTATTTCTTCACGTGCATAATTACTTTCCAATTTCTCGAATATACTTTCAAAACTTTTTCCCTCATTACTATCTTTTTTTTCTAAATCAATCTTTTTTTCAATGATATTATCAAATTTTTCTTCACTTTCATTTAAAAGTTCCATTAAAGTTTCAAATTCATCAATATTTAATATCCAATTCAAATATATCTCATCATCAAATTTCATTATTTCTCTTATAAGATCTTGCGCATTTTCAGTCATATGGATTGTTTCATATGTTAAACATATTCTTATAATTTTTTTATCATTATCTTTAATTTCAAAAGAATTTAATTGCTTAAAAGCTTTTTTTATATTTTCAAAATATTTCTCAAGAGCATCATATCTATTTGCACTTGTTGTTACTCTAGCATCTATAGGAAATAAGGCAGCCTTTTGTTCAACTAAAATTATATATTTTTTTGTTTCAATCTTCCAATCTGGTACTTTATTCCTGCCATTTTCCTCTAACTTCTTTGCATTAACATTATAAAATTTAAACACTTCTTTTAAATATATTTCAAAACATTCTCCAAAATAACTTGTAAAATCTCGACTTTCATTCTCTTTATAATAATTTCTTATTATCCAATATTGTATATCCGGAAAAGAAATCATAAATGATCCTATATTAGTTAAAATATATTTTTCATTTTTATCAGTTTTTACAATTGGATAAAATTTCAATGAATTCCAATTATCACACTCTCTATAATATGAATACTTTTTGCTATAATACTCTATTGCCATTAAACATTCTTTTTGTGTAATTCCTATTTTTTCAATATGTTCTTTAATAATATCATATATATTTAAGATTTTATTCTTTTTTGTAGATATTATAAATAAAATAATAATAAAATATATTTTTATAAATTTAAGCATTTCTATGCCAGTAATTTCCTTAAACTTTTCAGAAAAATTAATATATACTTTTGTGCTTTTAATATAATCTTCATTTTGATTTATATCTATTAAAATTTTACACATTCTATTAAATCTACTTATCATTCTATTTTCTTGATAATCAAATTGCACATTTGTTAGACATTGCATATGTTCAAGAATCTTTATTTTATTCATATTCTTAATATTTTCCATGCAACTGTCATACTTTCTATTTTCATTCAATAGAATATAAAAGTCATTCATTTTGATTTCAGAATTCATATTTCTATAATCGTTGCTATATTTTATAGAATAATAACATAATTGTGTTAACTCCCATTGAGAATATAGTATATTATTTTCAAATACAACTCCTTGCTGATTTAAATCTATTTCCATAGATTTATTAGAAATATATTCTAACAATTTATCTGTTGGATATTTTCGTAAAATACCTTTGAATTTTTCTTCTGCTTTTTCTAATTCATTCATATAATTTTATTCCTCTATAATTTCATATCCTTCTTTAGTTAATCTAATTACTTTATCTCCTTCAAAAGCACAAATTGAATCTGCTTCATATTCTTCTACCCATCCTCTAGTAATAATACTTTTCCACTTTCCTGAATTGTATCCTCCTCCATTATCATTATCATATAACCATTTTGGTGCATTAAAAAAGCATAATTTAGGTGAAATTGCATCATATACTTCTTTTGTTACTCCATTTTGTCCATGATGTGCCATTTGTACTGCATAACTTTTTAATTTTTCTGGTTCTTCTAATAGTTCTTTACTTGTAAAATTAAATCCGTCTCCTAAAAATATTATACTTTTATCTACATCAATTGCTGTCATTTTAAAAACCATACTACTGTCATTTCCATTGTCTGATTTTGTTACTTCTGGATTTGCAATTCTTATTATTTCACATTTAATATTATCCATATCTATAATTTGATTTTTCTCACATGATACTTTATTAATAATTTTAGGACTTTCTAAAGTTTCATACATTAACTTTTCTGATTCATATCCTCTTTTATCATATTCTTCATACCACTTTAATTCATTAAAAGAATAATATAAATTTTCAACTTGTATATTAGAGTTTTCTCTTCCTAATAACTCACATAGTGCACCAACATGGTCACTATGTGGATGAGTAATATACCAATAATCTACTTTTCCATTTCCATATTTCATGATGTATTCTAATAAAAAATCTGCATCTCCTATTTCTCCACCGTCAACAACAATAAGTTTATCATTTTTTGTTCTTATTAAATATGAATTTGAATTACGATCTCCATTTTCTGGAATAGCTACTCCTGCAACTAAAGTAATTCTCATTCCACTTTGTTCATCTATTATTTCTTCATTATCTTTAGTATGTACTTTCATAAAAATAATCATAGTAATTGCTATAGCAATTACTAAAAATATTAATATTTTTACTGTCTTTTTCATTTTTTCTCCTATAAACTATTACTTAAATATCAATATAAATTGTTATAAAATATAAAAATCTATTATACTATTGTCATATAATTTTATAACTACCTTCCTCAATATTTATTTCATTAATATATTACCACAATATTAGCCTAATTTCTATAATTAATAACTATTAAAATTGTAAATAATAAGCATATAAATAGAAATAATATTTTCTCTTATACTAATTACAATAATGTATATTATTAACTTTTCAATATTTACATATCTATATTATTTACAAATAACTCATTACTTTAGCTATATTTGTTTATATTTTCTAAATTTATGATATAATACTTTTAAATTAAAGGAGGATTTATTATGGATTTTTTAGAATTAGCTAAAAAAAGATATTCTTGTAGAAGCTTTAAAAACAAAGCTGTTGAACAAGAAAAAATAGATAAAATTTTAGAGGCTGGAAGGATTGCCCCAACTGCTTGTAATTTTCAACCTCAAAGAATACTTATCTTAACAGATGAAGCAGAACTTTCAAAATTAAGTGAATGCACTAAATTTGGTTGGGGTGCTCCAGTTATAATGATTATATGTTATGATAAAAATGTTTCTTGGAAAAATAAATATGATGGTCATGATGAAGGTCGTGTTGATGCAAGTATTATTACAACACATATGATGCTTGAAATAGAAGATTTAGGATTAGGTACAACTTGGATTGGTGCTTTCAATCCTGCAAAAGTTCGTGAAGTTTATAATATTCCTGAAAACTATGAAATTGTTTCAATTTTACCAGTAGGATATCCTACTGATGATGCCACTCCAAGCACTATGCATCAAACAAGAGAACCTATTGAAAAAACTGTATTTTATAATAAGTTTTAAAATCACTATTATAAATCAAAATAAATCTTTATTTATGCAAAATATTGAAAATTTTGGTCATATTAAAGTATAGAATTTTATTGATTTATATACTTTTTCGCTTTTATAAAAACAAACTCCTCTTTATTCAACAAAGAGGAGTTTGTTTTTATACTCAATTTATCTACTTGAATATTCAATATCTTCATCTTCTATTTGACTAAATATTTTTTTAGGATTGTTATATTTTTCATCTGGTCCTACAGTTATTGATCTTCCATATTTTGCATCTGTATGTATAATTATTCCTAATCCTTCTTGTGTATATTCTAAATCTCCTTCATTTTTTACTATATTTACCTTAAGAGTTCCATCTCCACTATATTTAATACTTGATACAGATTCTCTGTTTCCAAGCATTTGAGTATCATTTGTTCCCATAATTTCATCTTTTATAATTGATACTATTGTATTTTTTTCTATTTCTTTTTTATTATTTGCTTCATAATAAACACTAAGTTTATCAAAAATATCTTGGTAATCTTGCATTAATTTGGCATCTTCTCTGTAATCATCTCCAAGCTCTCCCGTTTTGTATAATGCACTTTCTATATCATCAAAAAAGTCATATGTTTCTTTAGTTGCTTCTTCAATAGTTTTTCCTGATTTTTCAACTATATTATTTGCTACTAATCCTTTTAAATTTGAAGAATAGTAACCTTCATTTACCAATTCTCTTCCAAATGTTTCCATTAATAAGCCAACCATTAATTGTTCTTGTGAATATGTATTGCTTATATCTAAACTTGTATATCCTTCATTTAATAATGTTCCTTCATACAAATCAAAATTTCCATTAAAATGTTTCAATTCATGATCAATAGTTTTATTTCCTGGTTCAAAATGATCTGTTACATATATTGTTAATTCATTTGCTCCAACTACTGCTATTCCAGCTGCTTTTTTATTTGGAGTATACTCAATATCTATATCTTCTCCATCTGGCTTATAGTCATAATTTATTTTCAATCTTGAATATGTCTCTACAAGTTGTTCTGTTTGAAGATAACTACTATTTTGTATCCAATCTGGTAAAAATTTTTCTTCTATATATGATTTTTCTTCATAAGATAATGTTTGATTAGAATTAAGTGCTGTTAAAATTTGTTGTACATTTTCTGGTATAGAGTCTCTATCAATCTCATCCATACTAGTTTCTACTTCTTGTTCTATTATTCCATTCACATATACTATTTCATCTTTGTCTCCATCATAATAGAAAGATATATCATTCATTTCCTCTTGTAACATAGATATTGAATCAAGCTCAACTGCTATTTCCCAATTCTCTAATCCAATTTCTGAAAGTTGGTTTTGTACTCCTATATATTTTTCTGCTATTTCAAAATTTGCTGTTTTTAAATCTACATCTTTTACATTTTCTTTTGGTGCAGATATATTTGGCAAAATAGACTTAGAAAGCACTTGATACCCTCCTGCTCCAAGTGTTACAAGTGTTGTTACTCCTAAAATAGAAACTGCTATTTTTATTGGTAATTTTGATTTTCTTTGATAATTCATATTATTCAAGTTATCTTCGCTACTACTATATTTGTCATAGTCCCAACTATCTGCATTTATTTTAGTTATTTCTGAATGTCTGCTCATTAATACTTTTGGAGAATTATAATAATCATATAATTTTTTTATACTGTCATATGAACATACTATTTCATTCTCATTTATTATTTTGGAAAAATAACTTTTTTGATTATATTTATTGATATATCTGTAATAATATTCATCATTATAATTTATAATTTCTCTTTTTATATATTTTTTATTAAGGCTTTCAACAATTTTATTAAGGAAATCTATTTCCTCTTCTTTTTTTACTACATATGCTTTTTCATTCTTTTTTATTGCATGTGCATATGAATTATTTGTTTCTTCATCTAAATATATACAATAATGCTTATCTAATACATCTACATCAAATAATATTTTTTTCATTTTTGTATTTCCTTTCAAATCTCTTTTGTTCATGTATTTTTAAAATTCACAATTTTTTGGTGTTCTAGGAAATGGTATTACATCACGTATATTTTGCATACCTGTTATATACATCATAAGTCTTTCAAATCCAAGTCCAAATCCACTATGTGGTACACTTCCATATCTTCTTAAATCTAAATACCACCAATAATCTTTTTCATCCATATTTAAATCTTTAATCTTATTTTGTAAAATTTCTAAGCTATCTTCTCTTTGGCTTCCACCAATTATCTCACCTATTCCTGGTGCTAAAAGATCACTTGCTGCTACTGTTTTTCCATCTGGATTTAATTTCATGTAAAATGCTTTTATTTCTGCTGGATAATCTGTAACAAATACTGGTTTTTTAAATATTTCTTCACTTAAATATCTTTCATGTTCTGTTTGTAAATCTGTTCCCCAAGATACTTTATATTCAAATTTATCATTATGCTTTTCAAGTTCTTTTACAGCATCTGTGTAACTAATTCTTCCAAACTCAGAATTTACCACATTATTAAGTCTTTCAAGTAATGTTTTATCTATAAAGTTATTAAAAAATTCCATTTCTTCTGGACAATTTTCTAATACATAATTTATTACATATTTTAGCATGTTCTCTGCTAAATCCATATCATCTTTTAAATCTGCAAAACAGATTTCTGGTTCTATCATCCAAAATTCTGCTGCGTGTTTTACCGTATTTGAATTTTCAGCTCTGAATGTTGGACCAAATGTATATACATTTCTAAATGCAAATGCATATGTTTCAACATTAAGTTGACCACTAACAGTAAGATGAGCTGGTTTTCCAAAAAAGTCCTTTGTAAAATCAACTGTTCCATCTTCTAATTTGTCCACATTTTGTAAATCAAATGTGTTTAAATTAAACATTTCTCCAGCACCTTCTGCATCACTTCCTGTAATTATTGGAGTATGAACATACACAAAATTATTTTCTTGAAAAAATTTGTGTATTGCATATGATGCTACTGAACGTACTCTAAACACTGCATTAAATGTATTTGTTCTTGGACGTAAATGTGCTATTGTTCTCAAGTATTCCATTGTATGTCTTTTCTTTTGTAATGGATATTCTGGAGAAGAAATTGCTATTACTTTTATTTCTTTTGCTTTTACTTCAAAAGGTTGTTTTGCATTTTCAGTTTTAACTAAATCACCAATAACTGTTATTGATGTACTTAAAGTTAATTTACATATTTCATCAAAATTTGATAATGAGTTATCAAAAACAATTTGTAAATTTTTAAAGAATGATCCATCATTAACTTCAATAAAACCAAATGTTTTTGAATCTCTAACTGTTTTTATCCAACCTGATACTTTTATCTCTTTTCCAAAATATTTTTCCCCACTTCTGTATAATTCTTTTATCACTACACTATCCATAACCTATCCTCCGATATTAATCTTTCAATATTATATAGAAATGTTGCAAAAACTTCAATATTATTTGAATATTATTTTTCCTGTTTCATCAATTTCTTCAAATCCTATTTTTTTATAAACTGACATTGCAGATTCATTTTCTACATCAACATGTAAAACAACAAATTCATTATCTTTTAAAATTTCTTTACAAACATGGGAAACACACTTTTTAGCATATCCTTTTCCTCTATGCTCCTTTGGTGTAATTACTGCTCCTATTGCTCCACCATTTACATGCTTTCTAACATGTACTGCTTGAGTATATATTTCATTTTCATCATTATTTGTTAATAAATATATTCCTTTTTTTAAATATATTTTTGCTACTTTCAAAGCCTCTTCATCTGAGCATTCCTCTTCTTCGTATATATCTGTATAAATCTCTTTTACTAGAGGAATTAAATGTTCTGGATTATCTTTTTCATCAACTAATTTTACTAATTTTTCATTTTCTCCTAATGGATACTCTGTTTTAACTTCTTTTAGTTTTAATGTATATGAATAGTAAGAATAAAATACTTCTGCATTTGTTTTACTGATATATGTATCTGCAATTTTTTGCAAATATTTTTTTTCAGCTAATATTTCAGCTAATCTTATATCTAAATCAACAATATTATCTACTAAAAAATCTATTGTTTCATTAGTCATCTCTCCAGTTGGAGAATATAAGGCTAGTCCATATTTATCATCATCAACTATAAATATTGCTTTTACCTCACCTGCTTCTTCTATTCTGCCAAGTAACCAATTATTAACTTTTTCTGATTCATGCTCAAAAACTATTCCTATAATTATATCGTTTTTTGCTTCTTCTTTTACTAAAATGTCTAAATTCTCTTCTAAAAATTTTTCTTTTGTTTCATACCTTTTAAATTCCATATTTTCTACATAATAAAAAACAAAAACTCTCTTTTTGTAATAATCTTTTGTATGTCAAACTTTATTTGTTTAAAATATTATAGCTCCTTTTTCTTTTTTATTATCATATACTATTTTTAACAAATAGTAAAATGTTTTTTCAAAAAAAAATCAAGATTCTGTACTCAGTGTAAACTGCTACAAAATCTTGATATTGCTTTAATTTTCCAAACCGAAGCTTATACCTATCGCATTATTTACTTGATCCATAACACTAGAGTCATTTATATGACCTATTTTTTCTTTAAGTCTACTTTTATCTATTGTTCTAATCTGTTCTGTTAAAACAACAGAATCAGCTTTTAAACCATTATCTTCTGATCCTATGTCTATATGCGTAGGCAATTTATTTTTACCTGTCTGTGATGTGATTGCGGCTGCTATAACGGTTGGACTATATTTATTTCCAGTATCGTTTTGTATTATTAAAACTGGTCTAATTCCCCCTTGTTCAGAACCAATAACTGGACTTAAATCTGCATAAAACATATCTCCTCTTTTTATTACCATAAGTTTCTCTCCTATTAATTTACATATAGAATAGAATTGTTGAAATATTAAAATTATTTAATTTTTATATCATTATATATTATGCTGATACATGTCTTTTGGGTATTATCTTTAATTATTAATTCTTTTGGAATTCCTGTTTGTTTATCTACATATAGTTCTTTATATTTTATATATGTACTATGATTATTATTAAGTTTACTAGAAAAAACTATATAATCATTTTCTTCATAGTTTTTAGACTCATTATTTTTATAATCATTAATAAAAACATTAAGAAATAACGAATTATTAAGTATTAATTCATAATTATCATATGTTTTTTCCATGTTTAGTTTTGCATTTGATATTTTTAATTTTCCATTTCCTAGTTCGATACTTAATCCCTTTATATTCTCTGGACTATTAATAGTGCATTTACTATATTCATTATCAACAATTTGATACATATTATAATAATTTTCGTTTTTATTGCTAATAACTTTCACTGTTATATCTGCTTCATAAGAGCTCAAATCATTTAAAATATTATCAACAATTTCCTCTTGACTTCTACTAATGATATTATTACCCAAAAGAAAAAAATTATAATAAAAAATACCAAAAATAATAATACAAATAAAAACAAAAATAAACATAATTTTTTTAAATTTCATAAAAACCTCTTTTCAATAGATTTATATAAAAGTATCTATACCTTTTAATTGAACTTTAATTATTAAATCTTAGATTATATATTTTTAATAAATATCTGATGTGTAGTTTTTTACTAACAGTTAAATATAAGTATTACTGTTAGTTAATACATAACTAGGAGGCTTACGAAGCTATTATATAAAAAAATCAATTTATGATTTTTTATATAGTCGACTAACAAATGAGTTATTTATTGAAAATATATAATTTAAAATAGCAATAGTTTAAATTTAAAATAAAAAAGAATAGTAAAAAACTATTCTTCTAAACTATATTATTTTTATTTTTAAATATTCATGAATTTTTAAATTCCAAAATATTGTTTTAAAATATTTTTAAACTCATCTTCTGTTTCAACTGAGTTTATTTTATCACGAATTACAGTAGCATTTTGCATTCCTTTCACATACCAAGATATATGTTTTCTTATTTCTCTAGTAGCTGTATATTCTCCCTTTTCTTTTAATAATAATTCAAAGTGCTCTAAAATAACATTATATTTTTCTAAATTTGAAACTTCATCCATCTTCTCGTTATTTTTTAAATAATACTCTATTTGTTTAAATATCCATGGATTTCCAAGCGCACCTCTTCCTATCATTATTCCGTCTACACCTGTTTTCTCAAAAATTCTCACAGCATCATCTTCTGTTTTTATATCACCATTACCTATAACTGGAATTTTTACTGCATCCTTGACATCTTTTATTATATCCCAATCAGCTATTCCAGAATAAAATTCATCCCTTGTTCTTCCATGAACCACTATAGCATCTGCTCCAGCTTCTTCAATAATTTTTGCTACCTCTACTGCAACAATATTATCATTATCCCATCCTTTTCTTATTTTTACTGTTACTGGTTTACTAGAATTTTCTACCACACTTTTTACTATTTTATAAACAAGTTCTAAATCTAATAATAATTTACTACCATCTCCATTTTTTACAACTTTTGGAGCAGGACATCCCATATTTATATCTAAAATATCAGTATAATCACACATAAATTTGGCTGCTTCTCCCATAACGTCTGGATCACTTCCAAAAATTTGCATTGATATTGGCCTTTTTTCATTATTAGATTTTATCATTTTTAAAGTTTTCTCATCTTTATAACATATTGCTTTTGCACTTACCATTTCATTACAAACCAATCCAGGATTACCATACTTTTTACAAATTATCCTATATGGTAAATCTGTAACTCCAGCCATAGGAGCTAATATTATATTATTTTCTAATTCTACATTTCCTATTTTTAATTTCTTTAAGTACATTTAATTCTCATTCCCTTCTAAAACAAAAGTAAACATTTATTAATACAAATTACTTTTCTATTATACAAAGTTGTCAAAAATTTTATATTTTAGGAATTGCAAAGCAATTTTCTATAATATAAAATATGGAATTAAATATAAATATTTAATTCCATCAATAATCTATTCCACAAAAATTGCTTTTTGTCTTCTACTACTAATATTTAATAAAAGTCCTATACAAATAAAATTAGTAATTAATGAACTTCCTCCATAACTTACAAATGGTAATGGTACTCCTGTTATAGGTAATAATCCTATTGTCATGCCTATATTTTCTGTCATATGGAAAAAGAAAATTCCTGCTATTCCTATAGCAATATATGAACCTACATTATCTTTTGCAGTTTTAGCTACATAAATTGATTTTGTAACTAATACAATATATAAAATTGTAATAGTTCCTGTTGCTACAAATCCCATCTCTTCGCCAATAACTGAAAATATAAAATCTGTTGTTTTTGGATGTAGAAATCCAAGCTGAGTCTGATTTCCTTTAAATAATCCCATTCCAAAAGCTTCTCCTGCACCTACAGCAAGTTTTGATTGTTCCAAGTTATAACCTTCATTTCTTTTATCTGCTTCTGTTGGATTTAAGAATACATTTATTCTTTTTAATGCATGATCTGGTAAATTAGCATAAACAATTGGTGTAACTATTACAATTATTGCTACTGCAACAATAATATATTTTTTATCTATTCCTGCTGAAAATAAGATAAATAATATTGCTGTTATATAAGCTATTGCTGTACCATAATCTGGTTCTTTTATTATTAGTAATACAGGAATAATTGCAAAAATTAAATATGTTGCTAATTTCCAAATTTTATTTATTTCATGTCTTCCTCTTATTTGTAATTTATTCATTATAAAAGCTAAAAATAATATTGTTATAATTTTACCTATTTCAGATGGTTGAAAACTTAAGCTTTCTGTTATTTTAAACCAACTTCTTGCACCACTTATAGGAGCAGTAAATAAAACTCCAATTAATAAACCTATTACTATTATATATGCTAAAGTAGAAAATCTAACAATTATATTATAATCAATTAATGATGCTAATATTAAAAATGGTATGCTTATTATAATCCATTGAACTTGCTTTTTGAATTCCTCATATTCTGTACTTTGAGTCGCTGAAAATAAAGCTACTAATCCTATAATTGTTAAAATAGCACTTACAATAAGAATAGTCCATTCTGTATTCTTAAGTAATTTTTTTCCCATTTATTATATACTCCTAATTTCTTCTATTTCGTTTATCTTTTGATTTTTTACGATTTTTTTTTCCACCTTTATTAATATTATTATTGTTATTATTCTCTTCAACCATTTCTGCATTTTTATCTTCTTCTTCTGCTGCTTTTAATAAATCATCAAAAGTTACATCGTCATCATCATCTTCGTCCACTTCTTCAAATAATTCAACTGCTTCTTCACTTTCTTCTGATTCATTATCATTATTTATTTCTTCATTGTTATCGTTATTTTCTTCTATTTCTTCTTTTACTTCTGTTTCTGACTCACTATTTTCTGTTTCTTCTTGATTTAAATTTTCATTTACTTTTGTTTCTTCATAGCTTTCAGATAACTCTATAACTTCTGGTGTTTCTACTTTTTCTTCTTTGTTTTCTTCAGTTTGATCTGGTACTAAAATTCCCATTTCCTTATTAAAATCTACACCTTCAAAGTCTTTTATTTTTTCTGCCATCATATCATTTTTTATATTAACAATTGGTATGTTAGCGTATAAAGCAGGAGCTCCATTTGTTCCATCTTCATTTGATTGATTTGTAAGCCTTACATCTATTGCTGCTTCATCAACTACAATATATTTTTTTATTACATCTATTATTTCTTGTTTCATAAGTTCTAAAAAATCTGCTGATACATTAGCTCTATCTTGCATTAAAACTAAATGTAATCTTTCTTTTGCAGCATCTTTTGAACCTAATTCTTTTTGTTGTTCTGTTTTTACTATTCTCTTGAAAAAATGTCCTATATTTTCAAACATTATTTATCCTTACCTCCAACTTTTTTATCTATGCTTTTCCAAATAAGCTTTTTAGTTTTGCGAAAAATCCTGTTTCTTTTCCTGGTACTGTAACTTCAATATTTTCTCCTAATAATCTTCTTGATATTTCTAAATATGCTTTTCCTGAAGGTGCTCTTTTATTAGAAATAACGGGTTCTCCTTTATTAGTTTGAGTTATAATATTTTCATCATCTGGTACAACTCCAATTAAGTCTATTGCTAATAAATCAACAATATCGTTTACATCCATCATTTCACCTTTTTTTACCATGCTTGGTCTTAATCTGTTAACAATCAATTCTGGATTTTTTATTTCAGAAGCTTCTAATAATCCTATTATCCTATCAGCATCTCTTATTGAAGATATTTCAGCTGTTGTAACTACTAAAGCTCTATCAGCTCCGGCAATAGCATTTTTAAAACCTTGCTCAATTCCTGCTGGACAATCAATAATTACATAATCGAAATCTGCTCTTAATTTTTGTATTAAATCTCTCATTTGTTCTTCATTAATAGCAGTTTTATCTTTTGTTTGTGCCGCTGGAAGTAAGAAAAGCTCTTTAAATCTTTTGTCTTTTATTAGAGCTTGTCTTAATTTGCATTTTTCTTCTATAACATCTACTAAATCGTATACTATTCTATTTTCTAAACCTAAAACAACATCTAAGTTTCTAAGTCCAATATCTGTATCAACTAATGCTACTTTTTTTCCTGCTAATGCTAGTGCTGAACCTAAGTTAGCTGTTGTTGTTGTTTTACCAACTCCTCCTTTTCCAGATGTAATAACGATAACTTCTCCCACTTAAATTTCCTCCTTTAAAACTACGAACTTAATTATCATTTTTTGAACATATATATCTTATATTTTTTTTCATTAAAAGTCAATCAATATTGATACATTTTTGTAATATTTTTGTAATAAAAAACACAGAAGTGAGATTTAATCGTAATTTTGTAAAAAACTTTTTCATTTAATATAAATTAACATTATTAAAATCACTTTAAAATAAAAAAACATGTAACTTATCTAATTTTAAATTACATGCTTTTTTTAAACTTATATTTGATTCCTTTGTAGTTTTTTAGAAAAAAATTTGTTGAATTTTCTTTTGTATAAAGAACTTAAACTAATTTTGAATTAAATTTTTTTGTATGAAAATAATTGCAAGAAAATGCATAGAATTGTTTTGAAATAACAATATAAGTATAACATTAAAACCTAAAATATGTTTAAAATGTGCTGAAAAATGGTGTTTTTCTGTATATTAGTGGCTTTAAGAGGTGGTTTACATTTAACTAGAACAAAAGAGCCACTTTTATATCTCAAATATATTTAAGTCGCTCATCTTTGTTTGGTGCACATAATTTATCTATAACTTACTAAGTTTCGTACATCTAAAAAATATACAAAATTTGACAAATCCTTTATATTATAAGAATTGCGAAGCAATTTTCTATAATATAAAAAAAGAAATTTAGCTCTTTATCAGGCCAAATTTCTCTTTCTTAATTATTATATATTTTAATTTTCTTTATTTGTAATTTCTTCTAAATCAAGAAGCTCTTGCCATCTTGAATCAACTTCTTTTTGGAATTCTTCTATCATCCACTCATTACCTGGTTTAAACATATGTTTAAATCTTTTTTGTGGTTTTAAAAATTCTTCTATTGGAAGTTTTTTAGCTGGTTTATAATTAATTTTATAAACTCCATCAATTACTTCATATAAAGGCCAATAGCATGTTTCAACTGCTAATTTATTTATTTGCATTAAGTCTTCTGTATTATATCCCCAACCTCTTGGACAAGGGGCTAATACATTTAAGAAACATGGTCCTTCTATATAAATTGCTTTTTCTGATTTTTCATATAAATCTTTAAAATTATTTAAAGCTATTGTTTGTGCTACATATGGAATATGATGTCCAGCCATAATTTTTGCTAAATCTTTACGTGATTGCATTTTTCCTGGAACAACTGTACCTGCTGGTGATGTTGTTGTATCTGCAAATCTTGGTGTTGCTGAAGAACGTTGTATCCCTGTATTCATATATGCTCCATTATCATAGCAAACATAAACCATGTCATGTCCTCTTTCCATTGCCCCTGATAAACTTTGAAGACCTATGTCATAAGTTCCACCATCTCCACCAAATGCGATAAATTTTGTTGTTTTGTCTTCTGGTAGCTTTCCTTGGCGTTTCATTGCTTTATAGGCAGCTTCTGCACCACTTAAAGTGGCTCCTGCACATTCAAAAGCTGTATGAATAAATGAATCAGTCCATGCTGTATATGGATAAATAAAAGTAGAAACTTCCATACATCCTGTAGCTCCTGCTACTACAACATGATCTTCTGGTTTTACTGCTCTTAAAATCATTCTAGCTACAGCTGGTGCACCACATCCTGCACACATTCTATGACCTGATGTAAATCTTGAAGGTCTATTTGTCATTACTTCTTTTGGATTATATGCCATAACTTAAATTTCCCCCCTTACACCTAAATATCTATAAGGATTATCAATGTTTCCACTTTTTGCTATTTCCTCTAAATCATTATATACTTTTTCTATATCTTTAACTGTAGTATCTCTACCACCTATTCCATAAACATAGTTTATAGTTGGAACATTTACTTTACTTACAAACATACCTGAAGTAACATCTTCATATAATGCTCCACCTGCACCATTTAAAGAATCAGCTTTATCTAATACTGCAATAGCTTTTGCATTTTTTAGAGCTTTAGCTATTTCTTCTGATGGGAAAGGTCTAAACATTCTTATTTTTAATAATCCTGCTTTTACACCTTTACTTCTTAAATCATCAATAGCAGCTTTAGTTGTACCTGCTGTTGAATTCATACAAACTACTACAAGTTCTGCATCTTCCATTTTATATTCTTCAAAGAATTTATATTTACGTCCTGTTAATTCTTCAAATTCTTTAGATACTTCTGCAATTACTTTTTTTGCATTTCTCATAGCTTCTGCTTGTTGTACTTTATGTTCAAAAAGATAAGTTTGAACATCTAATGGACCAACTGCTATAGGCTCCTTATCATTTAATAGATAATGCTCTGGTTTATATTTTCCAACAAATGCTTTTGCTTTGTCATCTTCTAATAATTCTATATTTTCAATAGAATGTGATGTTATAAATCCATCTTGACAAACCATTAAAGGTAATTGTACATCTTTATGTTCTGCAATTCTATGTGCCATTAATAAATTATCATAAGCTTCTTGGTTATTTTCAGAAAATAACATTATCCATCCAGCATCTCTAACTCCCATTGCATCTGAATGATCATTGTGTATATTTAAAGGCCCTGAAACTGCTCTATTTACTAAGGACATAACGATTGGTAATCTTAAACTTGAAGCTATATAAACCATTTCCCACATTAAAGATAATCCGTTTGCAGAAGTAGCAGTCATAGCCCTAGCCCCAGCTGACTCTGCTCCAATACAAGCGCTCATAGCACTATGTTCACTTTCAACAGCAACAAATTCTGTATCAACTTGACCATTGCTTACAAAACTTGAAAAGTATTGTGGTATTTCTGTTGAAGGTGTAATAGGAAATGCTGCAACAACATCAGGATTTATTTGTTTCATAGCGATAGCTGCTGCTTCATTACCACTTAATCTTTCTCTAATTCCCATATTTTTTTTCCTTTCTATTTTTATTTCATTTCGATAGCCTTAAAAGGACACACTTTAGCACAAACGCCACATCCTTTACAACTGTCATAATCAAAATCTTCTCTTTTTCCTTCTTTATTTACTGGAATTGAATCCTCTGGACAAACAGGGAAACAAAGTCCACATTGTTTGCAAAGTTCTGATTTAAAAATAGGAGTTACTGAACGCCAGTCTCCAGTTTTAAATTCTTTTGCATTACCTGCATTATAAATATTTCCACCTATAGTAAGATCTTGCCAAGGTGTTTTACTATTTAATACATCTTCTGTCATTATTTTAGCTCCTTTCTAAACTTTAGTCACTTCTTTTAAAGCCATCTCTAATGCTTTCATATTACCATCAATAACTTCTGGTTTTTTAGCAAATTTATGTTTGAAAGATCCTATCATATCTTCTAAAAATGCTTCTTCAGACATAATTCCACTAACTTTTACTACTGCTGCAAGCATAGGAGTATTTGGAAAATATTTTCCTAAAGTTTCCATTGAAACTTTTCTTGCATCAATCTTATACACACTTCCTGTATATCCTTTTAAAGACTTTTTTAATTCCTCACCATCTTTAGTAGAATTAATAATTATTGCTCCTTCTGATTTTAATCCAGCTGTTACATCAACAGAATCTAAAAGTGTATCATCTACAACTACTACAAAATCTGGTTCATAAATATTTGAATGTACTGTAATAGGTGTATCACTAATTCTGTTATAAGCTGTGATAGGAGCACCCATTCTTTCTGGACCATATTCAGGAAATCCTTGAATATATTTTCCAGTGTTGAACGCTGCATCTGCTAGAAGTAGTGATGCTGTTTTTGCACCTTGGCCACCTCTACCATGCCATCTGATTTCGATTAAATCACTCATTATAACCTCCTATTAAATTTTCTTATATAACACAAGGTAAAGTTTAGTAAAGCTTTTATTTAATAGTAAAATCCTATTAAATAAATATTATATAAAATATGTTATATCCATTTTCTACTAAAATAAATTTAATCTATTTTAATATTTACAGTATATATTTTTTAAATTTTAAAGTCAATATATGTATGGTCAGTTTATTTATTATTTTGATTAATTATATTTTCTTTTTGAATATAAATAAATATAATTTTACTAACTTTATTTTTAATTATAAATTCTTTACTATTTACATAACTTTGACTAATTTATAAAAATATGATATAATAAATTGATATGTTTTTTTATCAATGTCCGTTAACGACTAACTATTAGTCGTATAGTTACTACAAATTTATTTCATTGCAAGAAGGAGATTTTTTATGGAAGATTTAAGAAAAAGTTGCATAGAGGCACGCAAGGCAATCGAGCGGTATACTGATATGTTTAAGGAGTTTTCAAAGCAATTACTTTTTATATACTCAAGAGATGGTGCTTTGGATCTTCCACTGATGAAATTGCAGTTAATGCTCCGAAATTATGGAAAAGATGAGAATGATGATGTGTTAAAGCAGGAATTTGAAACTCTTGATAAAAATATCATCTCATTCCATCAAGGGAAACTTTCAAAGTCGCAGCTTATCATGGTTTTAGAGAACTTTGAAGATCTAACGTTATTCAGAAAGAGCCTGGAATGCGATAATATATTTATACTTTTGCAATATGGAGATCTGCTTGAAAATCAGAAAAAGTTGCAGAATTTCTTGAAACTTGCACAAAATAAAAACTGAATATGGACAAAAAACGAAAGTTCTCGGGAGCAATGCATTATCTGCTCCCGAGTTTTATATTTTATAGTCGTAGTTTTAAATAATTATTTAATATAATATTATAAGTTATATTAATATCTATTTCATATTTTGATATTTCCATTTTTATTTCTTTATCTATGTGTGACATATCTATTTTCAACCTATAGGTTGAAGTTTTTATAAATTTGTAGTAAAATGCATTATGTAAATTGTTTGTGAAAGGAAAATATTATGAATCTAATTCAAGAAACACATTTTATTATGAATAAATACAACATAACTGCAAATAAAAATTTCGGTCAAAATTTTTTAATCGATGAAAATGTTGTAGAAAACATTGTAATGAGTTCAGAAGTTAATAAAAATGATTTAGTTATAGAAATTGGTCCTGGTTTAGGAACTCTTACTTCTCTACTTTTAGAAAAAGCAGGAAAAGTAATTTGTGTAGAACTAGATAAAAAAATGCTTGAAATATTAAATGATAGATTTTCTTTATATAATAATTTTGAATTGATAAATGATGATATTTTAAAAGTTGATTTAAAAGCTTTAATATCAAATAATTCGCAATTTGAGAATGTAAAAGTTGTTGCAAATCTTCCCTATTACATTACTACTCCAATAATAATGAAACTTTTAGAAAATAAGTTAGATTTAAGAAGTATTACTGTAATGGTTCAAAAGGAAGTTGCCCAAAGACTTGTAGAAACTCCTGGTGGTAAAGATACTGGAGCAATAACTTATAGTATAAATTATTATACTGATCCAGAATTAGTTTTAGATGTTTCAAAAGATAGCTTTATTCCAAGCCCTAAAGTTGACTCTGCTGTAATAAAACTTAATATTCTAAAACAACCTAAAATACAAGTAACTAATGAAGAATTATTTTTTAAAGTTATAAAATGTGCATTTATGCAAAAAAGAAAAACTTTGGTTAATTCATTATCAAATTCAGGAATTTCAAGTAAAGAAACTTTAGAAAATATTTTGAATGAACTTGGAATAGATACTCGTATTCGTGCTGAACAATTAAGTTTAGAACAATTTGGTTATCTTTCAGATAAATTAGATAAATAGGAATAAAAAAGCGTAACCGACAATTAATCGTTTACGCTTTTATTATATTTTTTAATTTCCTAATAAACTTCAAGTCAATTATCTACTCTCACAATATTGTCTGCATCTATCTCACTATTCATTTTTGTTGTCACTAACATTGATTTTACTGTAACAAAAGTAGTATCATCTATCTCAATTCCTATTTTCATTATTTAGCCTATTTTTACATCTTGGCTTTTATTTCTTCTAGTGCTCTTGCAAGTTGATCTGGACAAGATGTACCTCTTCCTTTACAATCAATTCCTTTTAATTTTCTTATTGCATCATCAATATTCATACCTGCAACTAATATAGACACTCCCTGTGTGTTTCCATCGCATCCACCAATAATCTTAACAGATTTTATTGTATCGCTTTCTACATCTATAGCCATTTCTCTTGAGCAAACACCCTTTGGTTCATATTTATATACCATACTTTCCTCCTAATTATTATATATTTATATAATTTACATTTCTACTAAAAATATCTATAAATTTTGCATTTTCTTGTATATATTTTTTTAGAAACTTACAATTTCATTGTAAACTCTAACTATATATTGATCTGTCATTCCTGACATATAATCAACTATTGCTCTACTATAGTCTTTTATATTATTCAAATCATATACAATTTTATTCAAATATTTATTATCATCTCTATCTGCTGAATTAGAAAATTCTTCAAGCCAACTTGCAAATTCTTCTGCTAAAACTGGATAATATCTTTTCATTTTCTTTATATTTTTAATTGTAGCAGTTCCATTATATTCATTTTTTAATGTATAAAATATTTCATTCATTAAAACTGTAAAATATCTAATAGTTGGTTGAATTTTGTCATTTCTATAAATTTTTTCATAATTGAATTTTCTTATTTTTTCCATTGTGCTATATGCTTCATCTGAAAATCTAAGTCCCTCTTCTACTGTACTATTTTTGCATAAATCTCCTGTTAAATACCCTATTATGCTTGAATTATTTATTCTAATATTTTCTATTGCTTTATCAAAATTATTTATATCTCTATCTGTTAGCAGTTTCATTTCTTTTGCATCTTCTAAGTCTCTTCCTAAATACGAAATATTGTCAGCAAGTTTTACAACACATCCTTCCCAAGTAAATGGTGCATATTGATTTGGTCTTGTAAACTTGTCCAAACTAACAAATTCATTTCTTGGCTTCTGCCCTGAAATATCAGGATTTCCACAGTGACCTATTATCCCATCTCTAACAGCATATGTTAAATTTAAATTTCTTTTTATCCCTGCAACATCTTTTAAAAGTTCTAAATCATCTACATAATGTACACCATTTCTTCCATGGCAAAACTTTTCTCCATATTCCCTCTCAGCAATAGTAGATAATATCCTTTCTCCTTGATGCCCAAAAGGACTATGACCTATATCATGTGTAACAGCAATAGCTTTTGTAAGTTCAGTGTTTAATCCTAAATAATTTGCTATTGTATTACTTATTGATTCAACTAAATTTACATGCTCAATTCTAGTACATATATGATCATTTTTAGGAGAAAAAAATACTTGTGTTTTATGTTTTAATCGTCTATATGCATTACAATTTATTACTCGTGTATAATCTCTATCAAATTCGCTACGCATTGGAGCATCACCATAAATGGGATCATATAATTTCTCTACTCTTGATATAGATTTTTCCCACTTTTCATTTCCTTCAATCATAGCTTCATTTACGAATTTTTTTATCATTTGTTTCTCACCTATCTCTATTAATTTTTACATTTCTTCTAATAAAGCTTCTAAATCTTCTTTTGAAAAATGATATTTCTCATTGCAAAAATGGCAAATTATATCAGCCTTTCCATCTTCTTGTATTATCTTTGTTATCTCTTTTTTTCCTATTGAAATAAGACTTTTTTCAAGTTTTTCTCTACTACAATCACACTCGTATATCATATTTAGTTCTTGCGCTAAAATCATTACATCTTCATCACCAGTAATAGTTCGTGCAATATTTTCTAAGCTTCTTCCTTCTGAAATCATTTGACTAATACTTGGTGCATTTTCTAAAGCTTTCTCTACTTTTGATATATCTTCTTCAGTAGCATCTGGCATTAATTGTATCATATATCCACCTGAAGCCTTTACACCATCTTTATTTATCAAAACGCCCAAAGCTATTACAGTTGGTTTTTGCTTTGATTTAGCAAAATATTCTGTAAAATCTTCTGCTATTTCTCCAGAAACAAGTGGCACAAGTCCATTATAGTTTGTATCTATTACATCATTTTTATTAATTATATTTAAAAATCCATTTTTTCCAACAGCTCCACCTACATCTAATTTTCCATTTGATTTTAATGGCAATTCTACATGTGGATCATCAACACATACTTTTACTTTAGATGTAGTACTATCTCTTCTAACAACTGAAATTAATCGACCCATAGGACCATTACCATTTATTTGAAAAGTAATATAATCATCTTTTTCTTTTATATCTGTAAATCCCATCATTCCAGTTATAGTAGCAAATCTTCCCATTGCTGCTGTTGTAGTTGGCGTTAAATCATGTAAATTTCTTATTTCTTCTGCTAATTCTGTTGTATTTGCACATACTAAACTTACTCTTCCCTCATGTGCTAAGAACTTTGCAACTCTATTCATTTTATAAGATTCATTCCTTTCTCTTTTTGCTGTAATCTTATATAGTTATAAAATAGTATTTATTTTAAATTATATTATTATTGTTTTAAAATAACTTATTATCACATATGTTATTTACTAAATGCTTTTATTACATCTTTATAGCTACTCATAAGTAATTCATATTTCATTGCTTCTGTTAAATCTTCATTATACATAGCATTTGAAATTGGAATTGTATATGAAATATATTTAGGCATAAAAAACCTAGTTTTAACTATATAATCAATTAAACAATCATTTTCACTAATTTCTACTTCATGTCTTTCTAAAAAGTTTTTTAGCATATTTGTATACTCATCATGAAAATAATTGAAAACTTTTGTATATTCTTTTTTTTCTGATAGTTCTTTTATTTCTGCTTCTATT
Organism: uncultured Clostridium sp.; assembly: GCA_947427205.1. Taxonomy (GTDB): domain Bacteria; phylum Bacillota; class Clostridia; order TANB77; family CAG-508; genus Scatovivens. The sequence continues at coordinate 19,516 of CANEHB010000002.1, read as the reverse complement.
AGCACTTTTTTCACCTCATATATAGTACAATTTTTCAAATTTATTTTATAATAAATGTTTCAATTTTTCAAGTATGTCACATATATTTTAAACAAATGTTGATCTATCCTTTCTTTAATAAGAATTTCAAAGCACTTTCCTACTAAATAATAAAAGTGAAATTCATAAATGAACTTCACTTTTATATTTGATATATTTTACTGTACCATTCCAGTAACTAAAATACCTAAATTTTCTCTGTAAATTCCAGCGAATTGTGAAATGGCAACAGGATTTTCACCCAGCCCAACTTCAATAGTAAAGCCAGGTTTATTGTAGTAAAGAATAAACCAGTCTTTATATCCAGCAAAGCTAGAATTTGTTGGAACTTCCTCAAGAGTATAACCAGAGATATCAGCAAATTTCTTAGCAATTTCTTCACTATTTGGAGGTGTTTGATCTTGATATTGATAATAAATTACACGTCCTTGTGTATGATATGTTATCATTAAACTAAAATTATGTCTAAGAGTAAAATTGTATAGAGCAACAGCTTCTGGAGCAGTAAGTGGACCATAGCCAACAAAATCACGTGGTGCTGGTTTATCAAATCCTTGAGCATATTTTATTTCTTTAGCTTCAGCCCATCCAGCAGGAAATTGAAGATTTAAGTCAATTCCCCTCGAAGCTCAAAACGTCCACTTTTTAAAAATAAATCTATAAAACCTAGTAATCATCATGCTTTGAAGAATTTGATTATTGATGTTTAAAAGAGATTATTTTTATAAAAAGAAAGGTAAAAAAGATATGATAAAAAATATTGAAGAATTGTATGATGCAATACAAGAAAAAATAGTGCTTAAAATTGACGAGAATGACGAAATAAATAATTTATGGAGTGAACTTAATAAATTAGACGAGTTATTAAAAAATTCGATAGAAAAGGAAAATTATGAGTTATTTGATAAATATTTAAGCAAAGAGGCAGAATTGATTGATTTAGAAAGAAAACAAGCTTTTGCTTATGGATTTAGGATGGCGAATAAGTTGATGGTGGAGAGTATGCGAGAATGAAAATGAATAAAGTACCTAGACTAATAACAAAATCCGTGATAATATAACATAAAATGGAAAAATATTGTAACAAAAGGAGTTTTATTATGGATGGTTTTATAAATTTTAATGATTTTAAATTTAATATGGATGTTGAAGAAGGATATAATGGATTCATTACAGAAGAATTAATGCTATTACCATTATATAAAAAGATTAAAAATATTCCCAAATCAATTTTAGAGATGTTTCCAATTGAGAATGTTAAATTAGAATTATATTGTAATGAATGTAAAACAAGAAGAATATATACTTTTGCTACAATAGGATTGAATTATTATTATATGGAAATGACGCCATCAAGTTCTATAATGGAAGAAAATGTTAGTGATATAGGTTACGAAAAAATGATTAAAGAAAATCAGTATTTTTATTTTATTGCTAAAGCTGATTGCGGACATAATCTAGCTGTATTATTTAAAATTATTGATGAAAATACTATTATGAAGGTAGGACAATTTCCATCAATTTATGATATGAATCAGGAAATAAATAATAAGTCATTTCTTAAAGAATTAGGAGAAGAATATGTATCTTATTATAAAAAAGCTTGTTCATTAAATAGTTTTGATAGTAATATAGGTGCTATGACATATTTAAGAAGAATATTTGAAAAGCTATTACTAGACTGTTTTAATCAGAATAAAAATGAATTAGAAATAGATGAAAATACTTTTAGATTACTTAGAATGGAAGATAAATTAAATACATTAAAAGTGTATTTGCCTAAAATAATATTTGAAAGTGGTTACAATCAAGTATATTCAAAGGTTAGTGATGGAATACATAACTTATCAGAGGATGATTGTGAAAAATTATTTATTCCTTTAAGAATGGCTATTGAAGAAATATTGATTGAAAAAATTGAATTACAGGATAAGAAAAAAAGACAAGATGAGTTAAGTAAAAAATTACAAAATATTTAAATGTTTGGAGGAATGCAATGAAAGATGATTTATTAAATGAAGATTACAAAGAGTTTATAGGCGAGATTAAGAATAAAATTAGAAATAGTCAATATGAAGCAATGAGAGAAGTTAATAAAGCTTTGATAAATTTATATTGGGGGATTGGACAAGAGATATATAATCAACAGGAAGAAAAAGGTTGGGGAAAATCAATTGTTGAAGTGTTATCAAGAGAACTAAAAAAAGAATTTCCAGATGTTCAAGGATTTTCAGCAAGAAATTTATGGAGAATGCGTAATTTATATGTAGAATATAAGGATAATGAATTTCTGCCACCATTAGTGGCAGAAATTAGCTGGAGCAAAAATATAACCATAATGGAAAAATGTAAGGATTCTCTTGAAAGAGAATTTTATATAAAAATGACTAAAAAATATGGTTGGACAAAAGATGTTTTAATAAATAATATTGAAAATAGAACTTATGAGAAATATTTGCTAAATCAAACTAATTTTGATGAGACGTTACCAGAAAAATATATAAATCAGGCAAAGCTTGCAGTAAAGGATGAATATATTTTCGATTTTATGGAATTGACAGAACAGCATTCAGAAAGAGAACTAGAAGAAAGTTTAATAAATAATATGAGAGCTTTTTTAGAAGAAATGGGAGGAAATTTTGCTTTTATGGGAAATCAGTACCATTTAAATGTTGGCGGAGATGATTTTTATATTGATTTACTATTATATCATAGAAGTTTAAATAGTTTGATTGCAATAGAATTAAAAATTGGAGATTTTAAACCAGAATATGTTGGACAACTTCAATTTTATTTAACAGCATTGGATAAGCAAGTAAAGATGGAACACGAAAATCCATCAATAGGAATTATTATATGTAAAAATAAAAATAGAACAGTAGTAGAATATGCTTTAAATAATAGTGACAAACCAATAGGTGTAGCTACTTATCAAATTAGAGATACATTACCAGAACAAATGAAAAACTTATTACCTTCACCAGAGGAAATAAAAAAGAGATTAGAATATTTAGACTAAGTGAATATGAAATTATGTATTGCATGGAATATAAAATGAATTGAAAAAATATATAAAAGGAAAAAGATATGATAAATTTAAATGAATTAAATTCTATTGAATTTGAAGAATTATGTTATGATTTATTAACAAAATTAGGTTTTATAAATATAAGTTGGAGAAAAGGAACAGGAAAAACTAGTAGTCCATCTGATAGTGGAAGAGATATTGAGGCTAGTTTAGTGAGGAATGATATTGATAATAAAGTATATGAAGAAAAATGGTATATCGAATGTAAGCACTATGAAAAAGGAGTTCCAGCAGATAAAATAATGAATGCTATAACTTGGGCTTCAGCAGAAAAAGTTGATACACTCTTAATTATTTCATCCAACTTCTTATCTAATTCTTGTAAGCAATATCTTGAAAAAGTAAAGGATACATGTCATTTTAGAATTAAAATATGGGAGAACAAAGACTTAGAGTCAATGTTAAATAATCATATTGATTTACTACATAAATATAAAATTAAAAATAGTAATAATATATTAGAGCTGATGAATCCATATCATATAAGTTATATAAAATCTTTGCCATGCAATACATTAAAATATTTTTATAATACTTTAGAAAAGCTAGATGAGAAAAGAATAGAAGAAATATTATCTGGAACATATTATCTTTATGCAAAAGTGAACTTAAAAAAGCCAATAAATATGAATGCTAAAGTAGGTGAAACTATAATGAATCCATATACTTATGAAAATTTTCAAAAAGTATGTGAAAAAAATCTGGCAGTTTCAACAGAAATGTTTGTGGTTAATGGTATTGTAAGTATGACATTACAAACATTATTTCATCAAGGAAATATTAATAATATAGATTACTTTATACAGAATAGAAAAAGGTTAATAGAAAGCATGGATATTGCTGTTAAAAGAGATGAATTTAATAATGATAATATTAAAAATTTAATTCAAAAATATAAAAATGAGTTAAATAATATACCAGATCAAGTAAAAAAATCTTATGATTTGTATAATTATTTTTGTAATAATGTAGTAGCGGAATTGTTAAAAGAAGAATATTTATTTAGATAAATATTAATTGTTGAAGGGGTGAGATAATTTTGAAAAATGCATTAGAGAATTTTCCAACATCAGAAGAATTGCAAAATAAATTTAGAAATACAATTATAGAACTTATAAATTATATAAAAGATTTTTCAGTTTATGATGTCCTTTCATATTTTTATTTTGAATATAAAATAAGTTATGCAGAAAAAGGAAACAAAGATGAGAGATGGTTAAAAAGTAAAAAAAATATGTATTTACAGATATTATTTTCTTGTATAGATGAAAAAAGTTCTGATTATCAAAGATTTCAAGAAAAGAATTTCAAGAAAATTGACGAATATATTAAAGAACTAGAAATATTGACGTTGCGATATAGATTAGTTAAAAAGGATGAGAAAGAATTAACTTCAGATGAAATAGATTACGTAATTCATTCAGAAGCTTTTCAGGATTGGAGTGGTAAAAGATATGATGTTTTTGAAGTGCAACATCATAAAGACTTGTTGGGATGTCTAGAAAAAGAATTTAAATCTACATATAATTTTATATTAGATGATTTATATTCTGGAATAACAAATTTAAAAAATAGTTTTTATTTTAAATTTGAAGAGAGTATAAATAATTTAAGATATTTAGCAAAAGTGAAAGAGATAAAGATAAATAAAGATGGTGCTATTAAATTTTCTAAAAAATTAAGCAAAGATAAGAAAAGTCAAATAGAAAAATATATAAATAATGTTTATACTTTAGAATTAACAGATATACAAAAAAATACTAAATGGACAAATAATTTTATAGAAAAATTTATTATAGACGAAAAAGAATATAAGAAATTTATGGATGACATATGTATAGAAAAATGGAATAATTTAATAAATAAAGTAAAATATAAACCGTTAACGAAAATTGAAAATAAGTATTACATATTATTAGAACAAAAATTTTTTGATAATTTTGATAGGGTTACACTACAAGGTATTTGTGAAAATAACAGACAAAAAGAGCAAGAAATAAGAGCAAAATATACCGCTAATATAGAAAAGGTGGTAATTAAATATTTTGATAATATTTTAGAAACTAAACAAAGTTATATAAAAAATTTTTATGATTATAATAAAAAAATTATAGAAAATGACATTTTAATAATATATGATAATAATATTTTTATTATTGAAGTTAAAGGTGGAAACTTTACTCCCGAATTAGCGAGTGATGATTTGAATTCACATAAAGAATCTTTAAAAAATTTAGTTGAAAGAGCAAATGAGCAACAAAATTTATTAGAGAAATGCATGCTTGAAAATAAAAAAGTTGTTATTTATGATAGTAATAATAAAAAAACAAGAAATAAAAAAGCAGAAATAAAAATAAATGAATATACTAAAATTTTTAAAATTATAATAACGGCAGAATCATTTAATGATATTGAAGCAAGAATAGATAAAGTTAAGATATTGACATTGAGTGAAAATACACTTGTTTTTTGTCTAGATGATTTAAGAGTATATAGTGAATATTTTGAACAACATCCTTGTTATTTTATACAATATTTATTGCAAAGAAAAAAAGCTATTGGTAATAAAAATGTTGATTTAGTGGATGAACTATATCATCTAGGAATGTGGATTGAATATAATTTTTATAATGAGTATATAGACGAACAAATAAAAGACTTGGCTAAAGAGAATGACATTGGAATAGTTTCTATTTGCGGTGAAGATTGGATGGATGGACTAGATGCATACTATAATAACTTGTGGTTTAAGAAAAAAAGTATTGCAAAGCCATATAGGAAAATACCATTAGAAATAAAAAAGGTTATAGACTTCTGTGAAAAAAATAAGTATATTGAAAATCACACATATTTTATAATTTTTTTATTAAATTTAAATTATGATACTTTACAACGAACAGAAAAAATACTTTTAGAATCTAAAAAGTTTTATAAAGAGAATAATAGACCTAAATATCGGATATATGTCTTTAAAACAGAAAGATGAAAATAATATTGATGGAATATGTATTTCTTCTATTTATAGTGAAAATGATGTAAATGAGAAGACTTTATTTAAACATACATATGCTAATATGCATTTAGCAAAGGACAATAAAGTATTAAGTGTATTTTTATATTATAATAAGAATAATGAGATAATTAATATACATTTAAATATATTGTCTTCGAATGATAGTGTATTCAAAAGTCTTGAAGTATTAAATATGGTAGAATACTTGAGAAATAAGCGTGGACTAAAAATTGAAAGTAAAAAAATAGGAAGAAATGAGTTGTGTCCTTGTGGAAGTGGAAAAAAATATAAGAAATGTTGTTTATATAAATAATAAGGAGATAGTTTAATTACTATCTCCTTAAATTTGTTTTATAATTTATGTATTATTTAAAATTATAAATTTCTTCTTGCAGATTTGCTAAAAATTTGCCTGCGTGAGCTCCATCCATTTGAGTATGATGATATTGAAATGAAATTGTAAGATAATATTTAAAAAATTTTTTCTTATATCTCCCCCACAATATAAACGGATTATTAAAGATTCCACTATTCATTCCAACTGCTCCATCAAGTTCTGTATCTATAATAGCAGATGTGCCAATAACCATACTATCAGTCAAATCTCTATCATTACAAGTTTTGGCTACTTCTTGTGTATATTTTAAATAATCTGCATTATAGCTATCCAAATCATCTGTATATAATATATCGCATGAACTTACTTCGCCATCTTTATTTTTTACAATTGTATTTACTGCAATCGTATCATATTGAATTAACTTATCTCCTACTGGAAGTATATAAAATTCCTTAATAGTTGAAGCTGATTTTCCAATACAATAATCTAATAACATATTAAATTTTAATTTACTTTTCTTACTTTTATTAACAAGTGGTGTTACATCTAAAGTTTTAAAAAATGTTACCATAGGATTAGGTGCTTTCATCCATAATTCATAAGCCTTTGTTCTTGTAGTTTGTTCTGGTTTTATTTCTTTCATTTCTTTTCCTCCATAACTTTTAATTTCACAGTTAGATATTATATTCAAATCCAACTTCTAAATATTCTTTTTCTCCTATTTCTATTACTCTTTCCTTAATAATTTTACCACCCATTTTCGTATAAAACTTTTTAGATGGCTCATTATCTTTTAAACACCATAATATCATTTTTGTCTTATTTTTGCTTTTAAACTCATTTATAACAAATTGAAATAATTGTGTTCCTATACCATTGTATTTTAAGTTTGGCTTAACATATAGTGCCAATAATTCGCAATCTATATTTGATATATTTTGTGTAAATTTACCACTATCTATATATCTACAAAATCCAATTACTTCATTATTTATTTCTGCAACTATAAAACCATTTTCTTTATAGTCATTACTTCTTTTCTTTATTCTTTCATCTCTATTCATTGAATTTAAAACATTATCGTCAACTAATCCTTTATATGCTGATTTCCAACCATCTATTTGAATATCTACAACACTTGGAATATCTTTTTCTTCAATATTTCTAATTATAATGTTTTCCATACTTTATCACTCTTTCAAATTGTAATTTGTAATGATTCTATAAGGTTTTAATATATTCTATTAAAGGTTTTATTCTTTCTTTACTAGATATATCATAAGATTTTTTTATAGAATTTTGCATACCTATATCTTCTTTACTTTTATTGTCTTTTTTTTCTAACATTTTAGAAGCCATTTTCATCATAGTTTTATCTAAAAATCCCATTTTTTCATAATTCAAACCTGCTGGAATATAAAAATGTTTAATAATCTTTTGTTCTTCTTCTGTTAAATTGCTATTCCATACTTCCATTATAGAATTAGTTTCTTTTGGAGTTGCCCCAGTTGCAAATATAATTAGTTTTTTATCTAAATTTAATTTTTTGATTTTACTTAATCCATCAATTCTTCCTGCGTGTATTCTACTACCAAATATTACTAAATCATAACTACTAAAATCTATTTTTTGAATGTGAGATATTTTTTCAATATCACATTTTAATTCTTCAGTAATCCAATTAGCATATTTCTCTGTAAATCCTGTTTTTGATTTATATATTAAAAGTATTCTCATATAACATCTCACTTTCAAATTGTAATTTATAGATTATTACATTGGTTTCAAATTATTATTAAGTCTATCTACCATCCAAGCAATTCTATTTTTTCTTCCATCTTCTGTTTTAGCATCAAAGTATGCCTTAGCATAGGTTTTCTTTACTGATGGGGACATTGTCTGAAAATTGTTATATGCAAGTTCATATTTTTTTAATATAACTGATAGTTCTTTGATATGTTCTTCTGTAATTTTCAAAGATTTTGGAGCATTCCATTGTCCATTAGATTTTGCTTCTTCTATTTTCTTTCTACCATATTCAGTCATAATTCCTTTTTCTTCAAGAATTTTAGTTAAGTTTTTATTTTTTTCGGACCATTTACTTTTATTCCTACGCATAGAAAAATATTTTTTATAAGTTTTATCATCTATGCTCTCTATCTGACCATCAATCCAACCAAAACATAATGCTTCTTCAAGTGCTTCACTTGCCTTTATTGTCTTTGGCTGTCCAGATTTTCTAAATAAAAGCCAAACACCGTTATTTGATAAACAATTTTCAAATAACCAGTTTCTAAATTCTTCTCTATTAGCAAATTCTAATACACTAGTCATTGTATATTCTCCTCTACAAATTATTATTTGTCTTTCTGATAAATAATATCATAAACAGCCTTAATTATCAATTTCTATTTTAATAATACGAGTAATTTCCTCAATAATTGTTTTATTAGAATAATAATCTTCACAAAATTCTATTCCTAGCACTTTTTGAAAATTTTCTTCAAAATTGTTATTTACTAAATGTTTTAATGAATAAGCAATTGAATTTTCTATTGTTTTTGTAGATATTTTATATTGCGTTGAAAGTTGTTTGTATATATCAGAAACTACAATAAAATCGTCTTTATAATTTAAAGCAATAAGAATAGCACTTAATAAAATTTTAGTGCCTTTAAGTTTAGGGCATAAACCTATTTGTCGTAAGATGTTATAAACTTTAATATTGCAGTTTTTTTCTCCTTTCATAAAATACCTCCAACATATAGTAGATGTATAGATTTGTGAGGTTAAACAATTATTCATTAGTGACTACAATACTAATATATCAAATTTATGTTAACTATTCAAAAATATAAAACTTACGTTAGATGTAGTGTTTTTTACGTCAAACGTAAGTTTTAGCTATAATAGTCTAGTTTATTTTTATTATATTTTAAGAAATACTATTAAATAAATAAAATTTTATAAAATATTACGTTTAACGTAATATTAAAAATATAAAAAAACACGGAGCCAACGATAATGAAAAAGGTCCGTGTTTAGATATGAAATAAATCATATCAATTAAAGTTAAAATCTGCAACAATCTAACTTTAACTACTTTTATTATAAAACAAATTTATATAAATATCAATTATTTTAAGCAATGTTTTAGGGGGAAACTGTTCCCCCTTACTTATGGAATAGTCTAAAACATAGATATAGTATCTTTTATAATACCACATCCCGGACTTCCGTCCGTCCATACACATTGAGATTTTCATTATCGTTGGCTCCTCGTTATAGATTCTCTCTAGTAAAATTCAAATATGTTTATAACGAAGAATAACCAATATCTCGTGTATAAAATAATCTTGGCAGTTGCAGTGCCAAGACGTTTATTTGAACATCAGGGCAAAGCACCTGTGGAATAGATTATTTATTAAGATAATAAACTACTCTTTTACTATTAAGTTATATTAATTATACCATATTTTTACACTTTTCTCAATGTGTTAAGATTTATAAAACTAGCAATATAAATACTTTCATTGAAAATATAATTTTATAATGTTATAATTATTTGTAAGTAAGATAAAGGAGAAATACTATGCCTAAATTTGATAGAAAAAATTTTGGAAATAATATAAGAAAAATAAGACGTTCAAAAGGCTTAAGTCAAAGAAATGTAGCTGATGCTTTAGAAGTAACTGATGCAACTTTTGCAAGATATGAATCAGGAGAAATACTACCTAATGCTGAGCAAATTTGGAAAATATGCGAAGAATTTGAAGTATATGAATCTGACTTATTTGAAAGTGGTAATAAAATAATAAATAAAGAAAATAGTAATAATCCTTTTAAAACAAATATGCTATATTTATATACTATTGGCTATTTTCCTAAATCTAATAAATTTGGAAAATTAAAATTTAAAATAGAATTATATGAAAGACCAGATCAAATTCAAGTTGAATATAAAGATTATAAATCGAATATGTCATATTTAACGGGTTATATGTTAGCTGATAGTAATGTTGCTTTTATAGTATTAGAAAACAATAAAGAAAATAACTTAAGATTAGAAGTTGCTCATATTGTTATTAATATAGCAAGGGGAACTAAAAATGATATGTTAGGTACATATACAGGAACAAATGCAAATTACGTTCCTTGTACTAAAAAATGTATTATTAGTAAAGAAGATAAAGAATTTACTGATGAGATGTTTGAAAAACTTAAAATTACAGATAAAGAAAAAGCTGATATTAAGGAAAAAGATATTTGGTATGTGGATATTATAGATAAATATGCTTTTGAAGAATAAAACAATTAATAATATAGGAATCTCGTAAAGGTTAGGTTTAAAATAACTTTTGCGAGATTTTTTTCGTCTGAGTTTTTATCAATTCCTGAAATAGTATTAACAAAGCCTATTATAGGAATACTATCTAAAAAGTTTTGGGGCTTTTATGTTTTTTTATTTGTTTCTATGGGCTTTTTACTTTTATTTAAAAATTCAGAGTATCATTAAATCAAGCTTAAGCAAAAATAGATTTCCGGAAATCAAAATATTTTAAGGAGTGGAAACATGAAATATTTTGATAAGAAAAAAACAAAAGATAAGATTAAGAAAATACAAAAAGTAGACTGTGTATTTACAGATGATGTAGTTAGCTTAGATGATGAGAAAGTACAAAAAATGCTGGATATTCAAGTTTATCAAATTTACTTAAAAAAGCAATCAGAAGAAAATAACGAAGATGATGACAAGAAAGCTGGTGATTGCTAATGAAAAATGCACGAGTAATTTACAGAAGATTAGAAGAATCACTAAAGAAAAAATCTTATATTAACTTAAATCATAGGTTGGTAAATTCAAAAGACGATTTAGTAGAAATCTCAAGTATTTTTAGAGATTTACGATATGAAACTTTTAGAATTATTTATTTAAAAGGTAATCGAATTGTAGGTTATGAATCTATAAGTTCAAGAACTCCAAGTTTAGTGCAGATTTTTAAAAGAGATAAACAAGGACGAGTAAATGTAGAAAGATGTATTTATAAAATTTTGGATAGAATGAATAGACTAGAAGCGGATAATTATTATCTTGTACATAATCACCCAAGCGAGAATGCAAAATCTTCAATAGATGATTTAAGAACAACTGAATTTTTTGCTAAAAAAGTAAATGGATTTAAAGGACATCTAATAGTAAATACTGAAAGTTACGCTTGGATTTCTATTGATAAGTCAGGAGTTGCTGTTCCTGAAAACTATTTAAAAATAAATAACAGAAAACTAAAGAATATGGCAAGACAGTTAAAAGAAAAAAGTATTTATGATGTAAAAATACTTTGCAGAGATGATTTAGTAAGTTTAATGCACCATATAAAAAATAGACCTGATTATTCAACAGCAATACTTACAGATGCTATGGGAAAAGTAAGACTTATTTTAGATATTCCAAATCATTTTATGAATATGCAAGAGATTCAAATAAAAGGATATTTTAGAAATTTAGCAAGAGAATCTGGAAGTGTGAGAGTATTTTTTGCAACACAAGATAACGATACTTATAAAAAGGCTGTCAAATTTCAAGAAAGTGGAATTTTAAAAGACTGTATATGTTATAAGGATGATTCAGATAAAATCTATGTTTATGAAAAGTCAGATTTAAAAGTAAAATCAGATTTATTTGATGATTTAAAAATAAGTGATGCTCAAGAAGAATATACACAAGAAAATAAGAATAATGAAGAAGAACTTATAAAATCCTCTGTTCCAAGAGGAAAAATGAGAGTTTTATATAAGAAGGTTGGAGAAAATCCAGTTGTAAAGATTATTAATGCTTCATTAGAAGCTAAACAAGAACTAGTTGGCGGATTAATAGAAGTTGTGCCATATGAAGATGTGCTAATTATTTGTAACGAAGAAGGAAAGATTTTAAATATGCCACCTAATGTTGTATTTGATTATGACTATATTGCAGGAGATTTCTTTGTGATTGGAGATGACTATGAACATGGAGATTTTAAAAGTTTAACCAAAGATGAAATAGAATATTATAAAAATGATTTATCCAAAAGAGCGTTTAAATATCAAAAATATAAAAATTGGCTAGAAGAAAGGAAAAGTCCCCAGCAAGGACAAGAAGAAAGAGATATATGAAAAGATTAGATTAGTTAAACTAAATGATGAAAATAACAAAGATAATCAAAGTTTAGAATTAATTTTAAAAATTCAAAATGATATTTTGGAATATATAAAAAACAATATATCAAATAATAACTAAATAGGAACGGAGATAATATGGAAAAGAAAAATTTAATAGAAATTAATGATGATTTATTAAATGCTATTAATAAAGAATTAGAGAAAAAATACCAAAGAGGAATAATATCAGTAACAGAACTAGAAGAACAAACAAGGCATTTTGAGAATGTAAGAAAAGATGAACAGGCTAAAATAAATTTAAGTAAAGTTTTTGACCAAGATTTACAAGAATATCAAAAAGGCTTGAAGAAATATAATGAGAACTTTGCTGAAAAGTTTTTAAAAAAACTTTTTGAAAATAAAGAAGATTTGAGCAGATAAGGTTGATTCTCTATAATAGAGAATCAACTAGGGGTTATTAGGGGATTACTCCCCTAATCATACAGAGGAACTTGTTTCCTCTAGTATGTTAGAGCAAAAAAATTGCTTGTGTTATTAGAGTCAAAAATATAGCAAAACATTAGTAATTTTACGAAGAAGAATCAAAATAAAAAATAAGGAGATATATAAATATGGAAAATGAAAAAATAGAAAAATTAAATGAAAAGTTAGAAAAAGAATTTAAAGAATTTTGTGAAGTGCTAAAAACAAAAACACCTGAAGAAATAATTGAAAGAGCTTATGAAATAACTGTTAAGGAAGAGCTTAAAGATGAACTTATAAATATGGACTTACATGACAAAGAAATAGAGATTATGTTAGGACATAATGATTTATTAACAGAGTTCTATCATGACTGGCTAGACTGTGATACACCGCTTGGAGAATCTTTAAGAGAAAATTTACAAGAATCTGTGGCTATAATAACAAGATATTATGAGAATAAACCTAAAGATAAAGAAAGATAGGTGTTGATATGTGAGTTATGCAATAATTAGAAATACAAAATATACAATGGGACAACTGAATGGAATTTTTAGGCATAACGAGAGAAAAAATACTAACTATTCTAATAAAGATATAAATAAATTAAATGGAATACATAACTATTCAATAAAACTTTGTAATGTACCATATAGTAAGAGATTTAATGAGATAAAAAATGCGTATAATTTGCAAGGAAGACTAAAGAAAATATCTAATGTAGCTTGTGAATATGTTATAACTTCAAGCAAAGAATTTTTTGAAGAAATTGGAGAAAAAGAAACCAAAAGATATTTTGAAACAGCATATAAATTTGTTGCAGGATTTAAGAACTTAGGAGAACAATATATTATTTCTGCAAAGGTACATATGGACGAAACAACTCCACATATGCACTTGGTTTTTATTCCAGTTATACACAAAATGGATAAAAAAAGTGGAAAAGTAATCGATAAAATTTCTTGTACTGAATTTTGGCAGGGAAGAAATAGTTATAAGATTTTACAAGATAATTTCTATAAGTACATGACAAGAGCGGGATTTGAATTAAATAGAGGTGACACAGAGAAAAATGAGCATATACCAATAGAAAAATTAAAGCAAGTTACTAATTATGAGGTGCAAGAGTTTGAAAAACAAGTTATTAAATATGAAAAAGAAAGCGAAACGGATAATATTGAAGTATTAAAAGCAGAGTATAAAAGAGTAATTAAAAAGTTTAATACTTTAGCTAAACAATATACAAGGATAAAAGTTATTAATGAGAGAACTTTAGAAAGAGCGGAAAAAATTGAAAATGATTATAATGAGCTGAAAGATGAGTATTTTAAAATAAAGAAAAATAATAGTTGGCTTAAATATTGTTTAAATAAAACTTTTGAAGGTGTAAGTATTTTATTTGATTTTCCAATAGATAGATTAAGGTCGGTAATAAAAAACTTTATAGATAGTAGTAAAGAAAATAAATCATAAAATTACCTAAAGAGAATAGGATTTTTATGAGAGGTGGATTTAAATGTGCAAAAACAAAACAAAAAAGAAAGATTTTAAAATTTACTGTTGTTTTTCAAATGATGAAAATGATGTAGAAAAGACTATAGGACTAATATTTATGGATTATGTTCAAGAAAAAATAAAAGAAAAAGATAAAAAAATTTCATAGGTGTTTGAAAAGCAAAGTCGTAATGTGTTACTATGTAATCATGTGATGATTACTAGTAGAAAGGTAAGATATGAACATCACAAGAACAAACTTTAAGGTTGGTGCTTATATTAGACTTTCAAGAGACGATGGAGACAAACAAGAAAGTGAAAGTATAGGAAACCAACGAAAAATTATTGAAAGATTTTTAAGGGAGAGTGATTTAAGTTACGCTGAAGAATATGTAGATGACGGTTGGTCTGGTACAACTTTTAATAGACCTTCTTTTATGAGAATGATTGAAGATATAAGACTTAAAAAAATTGATATGGTTATTACTAAAGATTTATCAAGACTTGGAAGAGATTATATTCAAACTGGATATTATATTGAAAACTTTTTTCCAGAAAATCATGTTAGATATGTTTCAATTTTAGACGGAATAGATACTTTTATAGATTCGAGTACAAATGACATAACACCATTTAAAGCAATACTAAATGATATGTATGCTAAAGATATTTCAAAAAAAGTCAAAAGTGTTTTAAGAGAAAAACAAAAAAATGGTGAATTTATGTGTAGTACTCCTCCCTATGGTTATAAAAGACATCCAAGTATAAAAAACAAACTAACAATAGATTATAATGTTTCTCATATAGTAAAGAAAATTTTTGAAATGTATGATAATGGAATTGGAAGTGTGAATATAGTTAAATATTTAAATCAAAATTATTATTTACCACCAAGATGTTATAGGCAATTTGGAAAAGTGCAAGATGAAACCTGTGAGAAACAGTGGAGTGAAGTTGCTATAATGGATATGTTAAGAAATGAAGTTTATATAGGAAATTTAGTACAAAACAAAACTCCAGTTATATCTTATAAAGTGAAAAAAACAAGAAAAACTGATGAGTCTGAAAGAATAAGAGTAAATAATACTCATGAGCCAATAATTGATAAAGATATGTTTGACAGAATACAAGTAGTAGCAAATGCAAGAGGAAGAAATACAAAATTGAAATATGAGTATTTATTTAGAGGTCTAATTTATTGCAAACATTGTGGTAGGAAACTTCAAATAGTATTAAAGAAGAATGCTAAAAGACAAAGTCAAAAAAGACCTTACATAACTTGTAGTGATCATAAGCCAAGAGGTTGTTATGCTTTAAATATGAATTATTACAAATTTGAAGAGAAAATGATTGATATTATAAAACAAATTTGTGAGATGTATCATAGTGAATCTGTATTTTATGAATTATATGAAGAATTGACATCAAAAACCTCAGACATTATAGAAAAATATCAAAAGGACATTAAAGATATAGACAGAGAAGTAAAAGATATTAATTCAAAAATAGACAAAATCTACAAAGATAGATTGAACGATATAATTACAGATGAAGATTATAAAAGATATTCAGAAAGCTTTATAAAAGATAGAAATCGTTTAATTAATCAAAAAGCGGAAGCAGAAACGAAACTTAAAGATTTAGGGCAGAACATTGAATGTTCAAAAATGGAAAATGAAGACTGTGAAAATTATATTAGAGAATTTTTAAGTCAAGAAGAAATTACTAAAATGAGTTTATATAGACTAATTAAAAAAATAGAAATAGACAAAGATAAAAATATATATATTCATTTTAATTTTTCAAAATTAAATATTATTAGTCAAAACTTCGATGAATTTATAGAAATTAGTGAAATTATAAATTCTAAAAGAAAAGCTGTATAGCTAAAACGCAAAAAAGTGGAAGTTAAAATCAGGAGACTGAAAACTAAAGTCGACCTGAAAAAATAAAATTGAAAATGCTGTAATTATTGTTGCTCAATAATTACAGCAGAAAAAATGGGATTGACTTTTTGAAAGTCAATCCCGCTCTATATTTGCTTTCCACCCACTAGTAAAAGGTATGCTAGGAAAATTATTAGCTATTCTTCTTGCATTATTGTATACCATAGAATTTTCATTTATTAATCCAGTTACTAAATCAACTCCATCTGGATTAACCATAGGCACAATATATAAAGATACATTGCTGAAAAGATCTCTAGCATTATATCCAAATATATTAAGATTGTTTACATAGCTCTTACACAAATTTTCCATAAATTTCATTAATAAAGGAGCTGTAATCCACTCATTTGCATGCGTTGCAGCACAATAAAAGACTTCTTTTTGTCCATTACCAAACTTCATGCATTGAATTCTTCTGCCAAGAACACTAGTACCAATAGATGATATTTCAAGAAATGGATAAATTGTTTGAAGAGCAGATACATTAAGACCTAAAATTTGAGAAGTATATCTAATATTAGTTTGAACTACACTTCCAAAAGGTATAATGATTTCTTCTCCAATAGATAAATTATTGTAATCTACATCTGGATTTGCATAAATAATTGCATCAACCGTTGTAGAATATTTTTGTGCCAATTTATGAAAAGTATCTCCTTCTTTAATAGTATAAGTAGTATTGCCATTAATATACGGCATTAATGCATTCCAAGTGTTTGTTCCAACAATACCATCAACAGAAAGTCCAAATTGTCTTTGAAAATTTTGTACAGCAGTAAATGTTTGAAATCCAAAAATTCCATCAATTGAGCCATTATAAAATCCAAGTTTTTGCAGAGTACTTTGCAGTAAATCTACTTCAGGACCACGAGAATTTAATCTTAAAGTATTCATATGTTCCTTCCTTTCTAATAATATAGGTTTTTAAAATAACCAATTCTTGAGTTATATTATTCTATAAAATTTTAAAAAGTTACAAAATTTTAAGAATAATACTTTTAAATTTGGATAAAACTATGATAAAAAAGGAGCGATGAATTATGATTTATATTAAACCTATATCTGATTTAAGAAATAAATATCCAGAAGTTGAAGATTTAGTTTTAAAGAAAGATGAAGAAATTTATTTAACTAAAAACGGCTATGGTTCAATGGTTATAATGAGTTTGGATAAGTATTCAAAATTAATGGAGAAAATTGGAACAGAAAAAGCATTAGAAGTTACTTTAGGTAATATAGAAAATGCGCTAATTGATGAGGAAACTAATGTATTATAATAAATAAAAATTTTCATTTTCTAATAAAATTGATTTAAATATCTTAATATTTTATTTTTAGTTATAAAAATTATGAATTTATATTAAATGAAAATGTTACATCAAGCAATACTAATTTGGCTTTATTACACCAAATAAATTTATACTTAAAAGATTTTATTATAATGTAGCTAAAATAAGAAACACACCAATTAATTGGACTACCTAATTACCTATTAAACGTATTATAAAATAATATCTAGATGATATATTTAATAGAAATATTAATAATATTGATATAGCTATTGAATTATTGTCATATACTATAAAAAACAAATATTTATAGATTGAAATAGAAGAACTTCTGTTATCTTCTCAAATCATTATCTAATACCTAAATGAAAAGGAATACTTATGGTTTTGCTGAATTAAGTGAAGAATATAAAAATTTATTAATTAAATATTAGATACATTAAATATTAAAATTTTCTTTTAAAAAAATGTTTTATGAGTTTGAAATAATATATTAAACTTTAATCTATTATATTTAATAAATATTTATTAAATAATAAAGTAAGCAAAATTTCTATTTAATAAAAAAATATTTCCTTAAATTAAATTTTTAATTTTCTGGAAATATTTTTATTTTTTATATTTATTCCGTTTTCCATACACATAATATTTCTTCACTAATTTTAACTTTTTCAGGTGTAAATGCATTAGAAAAATTTTCATAAGATATTTCTTTTGCTTTTTTTGTAAAAAACTGTGAACTTTCTATATCATAGTCTTCGTCACATTCATCAAGTTCATCACCAAATTTAATTCTAGAACTAGATTTATTAAATTCAAGCCAATTTGCAGATTTGTTTTTATATTCTATTTTTTCACAATTTATAAGTTTTTTATTTGCTGTTTCTGCAATTAATTTAGCTTTAGATTCAGCATCTATAAATGATTTCTTCATTACTTCCTTACTCAATTCTTCTTTATTTTTCACATCAAAACTTAAATAATATATTGGTGGATTTTTCATTTTTATAATTTCATTCATAAATATTTTTAAATTTTCTCTACTATATGGTAATTTTATTTCTACTGATTGATTAAAATCGAAACCTAATTCTTTCTCCTTACCATTAAAAATATTGCATTTTGTTTTTCTTGATATATTAAAATCTTTAGTTATAAAATCTGATTCACTTATATTTAATCTAGGCATTATCTTTTCTAAAGCCTCATTTACATTATTAGTTCCACTTTCTAAAACTCTACCATATGTTTTATCTGTATTTTTAAATTCTAAATTAATTATCATTAAATCTGCTTCTATTTCTATTTCACTTTCACCTTTTACAACAATATTCATATTTTTTCTCCTTTGCATTATTATATTATATTTTTCATTTATTTTCAATTAAACTATTCTTGTAATCTTCTATAATCATATTTTGATATGATATAATAGACTTATACGAGGTGATGATTTTCGATATGTTATAATTTCCTATTATATTTTGATATGATATAATAGAGTTTAGTTGATTATGATAAAATAAATGGTTATAATTCCCTATTATATTTTGATATGATATAATCAGTGGTATGTTCCTAAGTTGTTACTATGAGTTATAATTCCCTATTATATTTTGATATGATATAATGTCTTTTATCTCTATCTCTTTATTTAATTCGTTATAATTCCCTATTATATTT
>CANEHB010000001.1 GCA_947427205.1 uncultured Clostridium sp. | reverse complement strand
TAGTTTTAGATAATTTTTTCATAATCTACTTTTTCATAGATTACTTTACACTACCGTATTTAAATTCACTATATTATTATTATACATTTTATATCATATTTTTTCTATCAATTTTAGTTTGAAATTTGTAACCTAACGGTTGCATCCTAAAAATATAAGCTAATATAGAAACAAAAAAACTATATAATTTTTTTATTATATAGTTTTTTAGTAAAAATTATAGATAATTTTATATTTACAATTTTGTAATATTACACTTTTGTTTTTTCATAAAATTTTTATCACAAATTATACATAATTATATTTTTTTCTGTTTATAATTAAAAATACACTACTTACAATTAAAGCTAAAATTTCTGCAAAAGTAACTGCAAGCCAAATTCCATTTAGTCCAAAAATTACTGGAAGTGCAAATATCATTATAACTTGGAAAACTAAAGTTCTCAAAAATGAAATTGCAGCTGAAACTGCTCCATTATTTAAAGCTGTAAAGAATGATGAACTAAATATATTAAATCCACTAATTAAATATGATGTTGCAAATATTCTTATTGCATTAGTTGTCATTTCAAGTAATCCTGCATCATAACTTACAAATATTGATGCAAGTAGTTTTGATAAAATTTCTGCAAGTCCTGTCATAACAAAAGCAGTTATTGCTATCAATTTTATGCTTTTGTTTAATAAACTTTTTAATTCATCTGAATTTCCTGCACCATAATGATATCCAATAATTGGTGCTGTTCCTATTGAATACCCTAAATATGTACCTGAAAATATAAATCCAACATACATAATAATTCCATATGCTACAACTCCATTAGAACCTGCATATTTCATAAGTTGGGCATTAAATAACATATTTACAAGTGACATTGATAGATTTGTTAACATTTCTGAAGATCCATTTGCACATGCTTGTAATATAGGCTTTATTTCAAATTTAGTTTTAGTAAATTGTAAAATATGATTTTTCTTTGTAGCAAAATAAATTATTGGAATAATTACCCCAACTACTTGACTAATTCCTGTTGCAAGTGCTGCTCCAAACACTCCCATTTTTAATACATAAATAAGTAAAAAGTCTAAAATCATATTAGTAACACCAGATATTATTGAAATAATTAATCCAAATGTTGGTTTTTCTGCTACTATTAAAAAACTTTGAAATGCATTTTGTAAACAAAATGGAACTAAAAATATTAGTAATGTTCTTCCATAAGTTACACAATCTGCAAGCATTTTTTCATCTGCTCCAAGTAGATTAGCCATTGGTCCTATTAAAAATATTCCTATAATTGTAAGTGTAAGTCCTACTATTACTAACAAATATACTAACATTGAAAAATATCTATTTGCTTTTTCTTTATCCCCTTCTCCTATTGTTTTTGATACTAATGCACTTCCACCTGTTCCCATCATAAATCCTAATGTACCTAAAATCATTATTGCAGGCATTATTAAATTTACTGCTGCAAAAGCATCTGAGCCAACACAATTAGATACAAATATACCATCTACAACTCCATAAATTGATGTAAAAATCATCATAATAATTGTTGGTATTGTAAATTTTATTAACTTTTTATATGTAAAATGTTCTGATAATCCAATATTCATTTCTATTTTTTCCTCCTAAACCATGTTTCTATATATTCTGCAAGTGATGGAATAATATCTTTTATTTCTAATCCTGATGTGTTTATGCAAAGATTATAGTTATTTTTATTTCCCCACTCTAAATTTGATATCAAATTATGAAAATCTTTTCTATTTTTATCTACCTGAATGATTTTCTTTTCTAACTCTTTTTCACTTAAGTTTTCACCTTCCACAGCTTTCGTCTTGCAACGATTTATTTTAGATTTCATATCACTATATACAAATATATTCATTGTATTATAATCTTTTAAAGTAATATCAGCTCCTCTTCCAACAATAATACAATTTCCCTTTTCAGCAATTTTTTTAAGTACTTCTTGCTGTTTTACTAATATCTCAGTTTGATTACTTTGTAAATTTCCAAAGCTTGCAAAACTTCTTCCAAAATTGAAAGCTATTGGATATATTCCTTTTTCAGAAATATTTATTATATATTCTTCTGATAATCCTGTTTCTTTTGATATTTCTGTTATAATTTCTTTGTCATAATAAGTCAAATTCAATTTGTCAGACAATCTTTTTCCAATTTCTCTTCCTCCACTTCCAAATTCTCTGCTTATTGTTACAATTTTATTCATCTACATTCCTCCTTTTAAGACAAAAAAATAGCTCAATTATTTTTTAAATAACCGAGCGCACTCGACATCTTCCTCTGACAGGAGATTGATTTACAATCTCGGCATTGCGATGCACCTGTCCTCCGATGAGTCATATTATAGTATTACTTAATATACGATATAACTGTTTATTTGTCAATACTTTTTAATTTATATTTTTAATATATTTATTACCTATTTAATTCTACATAGTTATGATAACAAAAAAGATAGTTAGTAATGCTAACTATCTTTTACTTTAAAACATTTTATTCTACATTTACACCTTTTTTTAAACTTTCGTTTCCTAAGAAATAATAAAATACTATATAAATAATATATATACCAATTCCAGCTAACATAAGTAATTTTATTGTATCTATATTAATTATATCTGTTGTATTAATTAAATTCATAATATTTGAATTAAATAATCCAAAAATAAAAACTATAGATAGAGTTATTATTTGTGTTAATATATATAATCCAAATCCTATTACAAGTGTTCTTAGTATTTTATTTTTATTTGATTTATAACCTAATATTATTCCTATATATCCTATTAAAATCATAAACATAACTTCTAAAAAGAATACACCAGCAACTAGTAATAATAAATTTATTACAGTTGTATCATAAGTTGATGCTGCTAATTCTAATGTAGATTTTAGTACTTGCAAATTTTCCTTTGAATAATAACATATAAATAAACAAATTATTATAATAACTGCTGTAGAAAAAACCGTTATAGCTGCTGCAAGTACTTTTGCTGCAAATATAGTCTTCTTTTCTACTGGTAAAGTATGTGTTAAATAAGATTCATCCTTATAAAGATTTCTAATAAATCTTGCCCATAATCTCATAAAACAATTTATTAAACTACTTACCATCATAGCTATAGCAAAACCAAAAGTAATTTGAGTTACTACTTTAAAAATTACAGAATTTTCTATATTACTTAAAAGTCTACCTATAATAGAAAAAAATAAAGCTAGAATATAAAACACTACAATAACTTTATATATCCATTTTAAATCATATTTTAATAGTTTTCCTAACATTTAAAATACCTCCTAAACACTTCATCTATTGATGATTTTTCACTATTTCTTAATTCATCTGCTGAAGATGTTAAAACAATTTCACCATCATTCATAAATATTACTTCGTCTAAAATTCTTTCAATATCTGAAATTAAATGTGTTGAAATTATTACACTTGCTCCATCACTAAAATTAGAAAGTATCGTATCTAGTATATAATCTCTTGTTGCAGGATCTACTCCGACCAAGTGGTTCATCAAGTATATAAAGTTCTGCTGTTCTTGACATTACAAGAATTAATTGCAATTTCTCTTGCATCCCTTTTGACATTTTCGAAATTTTTGTATTAATATCTAATTTTAAATCTTTTAATAATTTAACTGCTTTTTTAGAATCAAAATTTTCATAAAATTCTTCAAAATATTTTATAGCTTGTTTTATTGTCATCTCTTTATCTAAGTATGTTCTCTCTGGCAAATAAGATATAATCTTTTTTGATGCTACTCCTGGATTTTCTCCATTTATTAATATTTCTCCACTTGTAGCAGTAAGTAAATCATTAATTAACTTTATTAATGTACTTTTTCCAGTTCCATTTTTTCCTAAAAGTCCTATTATTTTTCCTCTTGGAATCTTTAAATTAATATCTTTTAGAATTTGTCTATTATCAAATTCTTTACATAGATGTCTACATTCTAACAATTCCATTATTTATTTCCTCCTAACTCTTGCAAGTACCTTATTGACTCTTCATGAGTTATGCCTATATTTTTCATATCATTTAAAAAATTGATTACTTTTTCTTTTGCTAATTCTTCCTTAAACTTATTAATCAATTCTTTATTTGTTGTTACAAATTTTCCATTTGTTCTTTCTGTATAAACTAATCCTTGATTTTCTAATTCTACTAATGCCTTTTGCATTGTATTAGGATTAACTCTTGCAGTTAGTGCTAGCTCTCTTACTGAAGGTAATCTTTCTCCTTGTTTTAGTTTTTCAGAAACAATTTCAGCTTTAAGTTTTTCTACTAATTGTAAGTAAATTGGTCGTTCATTATCAAAAATATAATCCACAATTCCTTTCCTTTCCATCATTGTATTACTTGCATAATACAATGATACTATTTCATATCTTATTTGTCAATATGATTTTTAGGAAATTTGTTTATATTACTTTTATTTAGTAAAAAATATGTAAAACTTTTCTACTAACGAACAAAAGATGACATTATAAAAATTGCAAAAGACAAAATTACTTACAAATTTCTCGTCTTTGTTCGAGTACATAACTTATCTGTAGCTAGCTAATAAATGTACAAAATTTGTCTGAGGCTTTATATTATAGGAATTGCGAAGCATTTTCCTATAATATAAAAAAATAAATGAGTTATATATTAACTCATTTTACGCTATTATACTTTAATTGTATAAATCAAATAATTATATCCTTCATCCTCATTATAATATTGTCTTTCAAAAATACCATTATTTTTCTCTATAACTTTTTTTGATGCTATATTAAAGTCTTTACACGATATTGGTATTTCATTTATATTTTTTTCTTTAAATTTCTCTAACCCCAATTTTAACATTTCATTTGCATAACCTTTTCCTCTATATTTAGGTCTAATACTATATCCTATTAAGCCTCCAAACAACATCAAAGTCATAACTTTTTCCCACCTTGCATTTAATACTCCAATAATTACATTGTTATCAATTACCAAATAGGTTGTTTGTGTTGAATATCCGTTTGATATTTTGTCTTTATTTTTATTATTCTCTAATTCTTGATACCATTCTTCAAAATTCATATTTCCTAAATGTTCAAAATTTCTTATCCCTTCAAATCTATCTATTCCTTTAGTAAGTTCTGCATTTATATATTCATCATATATTTTTAAAATTTCATCTTTATCTTCTTTTACTATTTCTCTTAACTTCATAATTCTATTTCCCATACCTTGTATTTTAATCAAGTTCTTTTTCATGATTTAAGTGTATTCCAATATGTCCTATACCCAAGAGTATTGTTGATATAATTAAAAATATATTTTTTCCGTATATACCAAGTAACAGGAATGCTAATACTGGTAAACTTGCACCTGCAACAGGTACGCCTAATAGAGAACTATAAAAATCTTTCATTGTTTTATTACTTTTAAAATATCTTATCCAATATATTTCATACAATATCATAAACATAAATGATATTAATAAAATAATAGTCCAAATTGATATAGTATTTATATTAAAATCACTAAATATTAATGAAAAACAAGTTACTAAAATTTCTCCCAATCTTTCAAATACTAATAATACTTTATTTTCATTTTGAACATATTTATCATAATTTTCTGGTTTGTTTTTACTCCATATAATATTTGGTATCATTAGCATTAATAAAAACATTAATCCTATATATGAAAATCCAAAATTAATATTCATATTTTGTCTCCTATTTTGATTATAATATTAATAAAGATTTGACTTATTTTATCTCCTTTTTATATATTTTATTACATGATTTACAAGTAATTTCAAGTTTATATTTTTTTAGATTTTTATCTAAAACTGTTATCAAAGGTGCTTCATCAAAAGAACAACATAATCTATTTTTTATTGTTACTAATTCTTTATCAAATTCACAACCTTCTTTACTATCTTCAAAGTCTAAAAATGCACTACCTTTACTTCCACAATTACATTCATAATCAAATTTTAATCTATCATAAGTTACATAGCATAGATATCCAATATTTTTATTACATTTTTCACAATACATCCATCCACCATAATTAGTTGCTAATTTTGTATTTACTAATTCTTTATTTTTAATTACTCTTGACATATCACAATTCTCCTTACATCTATTTCAAATATTACTATTTTTCCTTTTAAAATTGTACTTCTATAAGATTATATAAACTTTAAATTTCTATTTTTTATGAATAAATAATAACATAAAAAAAAGTAGTTATCAACTATAACTACTCCAAAATAAATTATATAATAATTTATTTTCAAACTATCTCTAATCCACAAGCAGTACTTGTATCACAAAAAATAACGTCCTTTCCTTTTTTTAAAGTTACAGTAACTGTTGCAGAAAGACTCTCTAAAATATCTTTATTCATTTTTCCTTTAACAGGTGCAACCAATTTAAGACCTTTGCTATATTTTGATTTTATACTTAAAAGGAATAGATTTCTTTTTAAAGTTATATTTAGGTAATCTTCTTTAATTTCACATTCTACTAATTTAGTATTATTATACGTAGTAAATTTAAATTCTTCATTGTCAATTATCAAAACACATATAATACCTTTAAATGTAAATAATTTAAGAGGAATATCTGCTATCGAAATCATAAAACTAGTATTTGATTTCTGAAAATTATTGCCTTGACACCAAATATAAGATTTTGGAAACGAACATCCCCAATCTTTTTCAATATATCCTTTATCATTATCAAAAATAATTGTTTCATCATTTATATTTATACAACCATTAGTATTATTTTGCATACTAAGAATTGCATGATTACATTCCATAAATGGAATATATGAAAAAGGACCCATTATATTGGGAGCAAAAATATTAGTATTAATATTTTTATTATTAGAATATTTTATATTACCACATATTTTAAGATTTTGAGATTCGTCTCTTATATTAATATTGATGCCTTTTTTTGAGAAAAGACTATCACCAATTTGAATACAAAAAGGTTTACAATCAAATTTAAAATCTTTAATATCATAATTTATAAAATAAGATGTACTATTTGTAATTACCTGTATAAAAGCTTTATTCCCTGTGTCATCAATATTAATTCCTGGAATAAAAGATATCCCTTTTTGAAGATTTGTATTTTTAAAATACCAACCTTCAAAATAATTCTTATTTTCAATTAAATATTTCTGACCTTGAAATAAATCTGGATTTTTCATTAAAAATAATTTGTTCATATTATATATAATTTTCAAAAAATATAATAATATTCCATTTAAAATAAAATCCTATTAATATCTTTTAATTTCCAACTTTTTAAATATTTTATATTGTTTTTATAACTTTACATGGATTTCCAGCTGCTACTGAGTTTGAAGGTATATCTTTTGTTACAATACTTCCTGCTCCAATAACAACATTATCTCCTATTGTTACGCTAGGAAGTACAACAACATTTCCACCAAACCATACATTATTACCTACTTTTATTGGTTTTGCATATTCTAATCCTTTATTTCTTCTTTCTGAATCTAAAGGATGTCCAGCTGTATAAAATCCACAATTTGGACCTATAAAAACATTATCTCCGAACTCAACTTTATTTGCATCTAATATAATTAAATTATGATTTGAATAAAAATTTTCTCCAATTTTGATATTATATCCATAATCACAAATAAATGGTTGTTCTATTAAAAAATTTTCTTTGGTACTTCCTAATATTTTTTTAATTAATCTCATTCTATCTTCTAGTTTTGAAGGTTTTAAATTATTATACTCAAAACACTTATCTTTCACTATATATCTTTCTTTTATTAAATCTTCATTATAATTAGCATCATAAAGCTCTCCAGCTAACATCTTTTCTTTCTCGCTCAAAACACTTTTTCCTTTCTTATATAATTCATATATTTTTTACTAAGTAATTTATACAATATAAAACCAATTATTCCTCCAATTACATTTGTAATTAAATCTGTTATATCACAACTTCTATGGTTAAGTAAAAAAAATGTCATAATTAATTGAATCAATTCTATTGTTAAACTTAATAAAAATGTTTTTATAATAATTCCTATTATCGTAGTATTCTTTTTCAAACTGCTACATAAAAATCCAAAAGGAATTGTCATTATTATATTTAAAATTATTTGTTTTATAGCACCTCTATATCCCATAATCAAATCATTAAATGGTTTTAAATGTATATAAGTTACTTTTATTGAACTGTGATATTGCCATTTAAAATCTAAAGTAAAATCAATTGGCAATATTGTTACAAAAAGCACTAATACTAAATATATGTACATAATTGATAATTTAAAAATATCTATTCTTTCTTTATTTTTTAGAAATTTAAAATAAAAGAATAAATAAATTAAAATAAATATTATTATATCAAAAATCAATAACTATTCACTTCCTTATAAAAAAAATATTATATTTTATAAATTTACAATTATTAATGTTGCCATAAGTGCTACAACAAGTGCTGTACAAATTGCCGCTAAAACATTTAAGACTTTATCTACTTTATTATCATTTTTAAATATTTTATATAAAATATTTATTATTACAATTCCAACTATTCCTCCTGAAGTATTCATAATAATATCTGTTATATCTGTTGCTCCTATATGTAATATATATTGTGCAATTTCATAAATCAAAGTTAATGATATTATTGGTATTACTTTTTTATAAAACTTTTCTTCTTTTCCTAGTATTCCTATATATGCTCCAACTGGAATAAAAACAATTAAATTATTGATTATTTCACCTAAATATATTTTTCCATTAATAATTACAGATTCTGCAAATGGAATAAGATTTATTGATCGAATATATGGCAAATGTTCCATACTAAATTGCATTTTAAATACTATAATCCAAGTTAAAATTAGTACATAAATTACTAATAATATTTTAGTTAACTTAAGTTTATTCTTTTGTGTTTTTTCCATCTCTAATTCTCCTATCTCTATAAATGAATGATTTATATGTAGATATATCCATTTATCTTAATATTTTTCTTTTATATTTTGCTCATTTTTATTCTTTATTATTAATCTTAGCAAAAAAAGAGATAGTTATCAATAACCATCTCTTCATATTAATAAATTATTAATAAAATTTTAATAATCCTCTTCTCTCTATACTTTTTCCTTTTAGAATTATTCCAAATAATTTACTTTTACTTTATCAGGAAGCTCGTTAGGCTCTATTTCTTTCCAAGAATGTACTCCAATAATTGTTGTCTCAAGCATTAAATATGCAGATTCTCTTAATTCTCTACTTGTTTTAAACTTTATCTCTTTTTTCTTTCCTTTTTCATTGTAGCAATCTAATGTATATTCGTATTTCATATCATCTGTAGCAGATATTTTTTCTACCCTCGTATTATCTATTCTAGTATAATAAATCGGTTGATAGTTCTCCAAAAAGTAATATGCTACTACACAAATTGCTACTGCTACTATTACAGCAATTATCATTGGTATTTTATCTCTTATATCTTCCATTTTTTTACCTCCTAATTTTAATCTAATATTATTATAAATATTATTTTTATTATTTCCCATCGATTAATCTTACAAAAAGGTTACAAAAATGTAAGGATTCAATATATATACTACAATTCTATCTCTATTATTAACTTACCTTTTTCATATTTTCCATTTATACTGCCATTATTTAATTCTACTAATTGCTTTGCAATAGATAGCCCTATTCCTGTTGACTTTTTAGCATTTTCAACTGTATAATATCTATCAAAAATTTTTTCTACAGTAGTTGCATCTAATGAAGAAGATTTATTTGAAAAAGTAATTATTCCCATTCCATCTAATTTTACTTTAAACTCCCCACTACTATATTTAGTAACATTTGACAAAATATTTTCAAATACTCTTATAATAGTATTTTTATCTATTATCTTATATATCTTTCTTTGTTCTATTTCTATATCTGGTACTATATTATTTTCTTTAAAAACTACATAAAAATTTGCAAGTACCTCTTCTAGTAATTCATTTATACAAATCTTTTCTTTTTGAATATTTGGCACTATATCTATTGTTTTTGAGAAATCAAATAACTGCTCTGTTAAATTAATTAAGTCATTTGTTTTTCTTTCTATAATCTTAATGTATTCTTCTTGGTTTTCTTTATTTTCTTTAATCAAATCTATATATCCACTTATTGCAGTAAGTGGTGTTCTTATATCATGTGAAATATTTGTTATAGATTTCTTTAATTCATTATTACCATTTTCATATTGCAACTTTTGTTTTCTTAAATTTTTTAATTCTATATTTAAAGTATTTGCTAATTGTACTATTTCTTTATTCTTAGTATCGATAGTTAACAAATTATTTGTATCAGATTTCAAAATTCTAATTAAATTAATTCTTATTTCTTTTATTGATTTTTTTATAAAAAACATTTTTAGTAAGAAAAATATTAAAATAATTATTAATACACTTATTATAAGATATAGCCAAATATACAATTTTTTCTCCTTTTAACTTTTATATTAAATATTAGTAATTTATAGATTATATATTTTAGATAAATAATTTCTGCGCAACCTTAGAAGCTTTTTAAGCAACTATCAAAGAAATTACTTTAAAAAAATATATAATCTATAAATATACTATTTACTTTATTAAAATTTACCTTTAATTCAAATCCTTTTTATTAAATAAATAAGTACCTACACCATTAAATATTATAATTAATGATAAAGAATAAACAGGTAACATATACACGTTTGTATCTAGTCCAGCACCTAAACTAAATGCTTGCCCCATTGGAATAATATCTACAATAGCTTGATAAAATCTTTTTTTTGATTCACTTGGATATTTAGGATTCTCTACTTCTTCAAAATTTATTTCTCCTGTATCTGGATTTAATCCTCCTTGTTGTACTGTTGGTGGAGTTTGTATTATATTAAATGATGTTACTGTTATACCTAACATTATAAAAAAAAGCAATATACAACTTACAGCTGATATCGTTTTATTACAACTTAAAACAGAAACAAAATTAAATATCGCAGAGTATGCAATAATAAACATTATACTATCAAAACATGTAATTAATAATTGATTTAATTCTATTACTGGCTTTCCAAATAGTGGTACTGCTACTAGAAAAACAACTACTATCCATATAAATTCAAATAAAATAGCTACTATACTACTAATTATGAAATTAGATAAATAAATATTAATTTTTGAATGTCCAGCAATTATTTTATTTCGTATTGTTCCATCAGAATATTCTGTCCCAACAAACAAACCAGTAAATATTGCTATAAACATTCCTATCATTGGTAAATAGTTTGAAACTAGTTCAGAAGTTTTTATTTGTGCATCATAATTTATATAATCTAAATAATTGGATATTAACATAAAAATTACAATACCTAAACTTGCAATTATACATCCAAAAAATGCTTTACTTTTCTTTACTCTCATAAGACCTGCATCTAGTAATCTATACATTATCGCCACCTCCAATCAAATTCATATAATAACTTTCTAATGATTCTTCTCTTTCATGAAATTCATTGATAATACAATTTCTATTTGAAAGTGCGATTGCAAGTTCTGAAACATTTATATTTTCAAATATATTAATAATTTTATCTGAAATAATTTCATAAGAAATATTATTTTGCTCTAAATATTTAGATGCTTCTTTAATATTACTTACTGATATTTCAAATCTTTTTTTACAATTTTCTTCAAGTTCTTTACTATTAATCTCTTTTATAATTCTTCCTTTATCTACAAAGCCATAACAAGTTGCAATTTTAGATAATTCATCTAAATAGTGACTTGATATTAAAACTGTTATACCTTTTTCTCTATTTAATTTTAAAATAAGTTCTCTTATTTCAATTATTCCTTCTGGATCTAAACCATTAATTGGTTCATCTAAAATAAGTAAATCTGGATTCCCAACTAAGCTAATTGCAATTCCTAATCTTTGTCTCATACCTAATGAAAAATTCTTTGCTTTTTTATTTCCTGTTTTTGATAATCCTACAAGTTCTAGTATCTCATCTAACCCGTCATAAGAAGGTAACCCAACAATTTTATATTGTTCTTTTAAATTCTCTCTAGCTGTTAAATCTAAATAAATTGATGGAGTTTCAACAATAGCTCCTATTCTTTTTCTTACATCAATAATTTTTTTATTTAAGTTTGAAACTCCATATATCGAATAACTACCTGATGTTGGCTTTTGAAGCCCACAAATCAATCTAATTAATGTTGTCTTACCAGCTCCATTTTTTCCAATAAGACCATATATCGAACCTTTTTCAATATGCATATTAAGGTCACTTAGTGCTTTAAAATCTTTATATCTTTTTCCAAGATTATGTGTTTCTAAAATATATTCCATAACCTCCTCCTTTCAATATCTATTTTACAATTAAAAAGTTAAGAAATCGGTTAATAAAATAGTTAAGATTTAGTAAAGAATATTACAAATTTATTTATATCACATGAATTTAATTTATTAAATAAAATGAATTTTCTTTAATAAATTTTTATTCATAAAATTTTACTCACAAATTTTAAATCCTATCCCCCATACAGCTTCTATATATTCATGCTCTGTTACAACTCTAATCTTTTTTCTTATATTACTTATATGAACCTTAAGAGAATTTTCATCACAATCCAATGTATCTTCGCTTATTAATTCAAGTAATTTTGATTTTGTTACTACTTGATTTGGATTTAACAATAATTGTTTCATTATTGCATATTCTGTTTTAGTTAAATAAATTTGATTTTCATTAACATACACAGTATGAGTTTCTTCACTTAAAGTCATTCCATTATATTTTAATTTTCTACTTTTATTATTTTCATTATTTATTCTTAATTGAACTTTCACTCTTGCTAAAAGTTCTTCTGAATTAAATGGTTTTGTTATATAATCATTTGCTCCATTTAATAATACTTTTACCTTATCTTCTGGTGCTATTTTAGCACTAATTACTATTATCGGAATATTTTTTACTTTTTTTATAATCTCTTCCCCATTTAACCCTGGAAGCATTAAATCTAATAATATTAGATCTATATTCTCTTTTTCTAAAATTAATACAGCCTCTGTACCTGAATAAGCATCCACTATTTTACAATACTCTTTTTCTAAAATTTCTTTTATTAAATTATGAATATCATTATCATCTTCTACTATCAATATAGTTTTCAATATAAAACTCCTTTATGAATATTTTACCTAAAATTTTAAATTATAATAGCACAAAAAAAGATAATTATCAAATAATTATCTTTTTTACATTTTACTATCTTACAAAATCATCCATTTCACCTTTATCAAAATATAAAACTTCTTCATATTTTTCTTGATCACGTACTGGTAAAAAAACAGATACTTTTACTGCTTGGTGTAAACATTCAGGACATCTATATGTAACGATTCCACATGCATAAGTTCCTGTGGGAATATCAGCTTTACGATTTACTGGAATCAAATTTTCTTTATAATATTCTGCATCTTGATGTGAAACATAATGCCCTACCATCATTGGTAACATATAAAGCTTTCTACTTTTTTCTTCCATTACATTTTGACATTCGCTACACCAATCATCATGAAAAACTGCAAGAAACTTTTTAAAAAATCCCATTATTTCACCTTCTTACGTGCTTCTTCTAAGACTCCAACCATCATATCTGCTTTTGAAACACCTGTAAGAATTTGCTCACTATCCATACGCCAACGTGTATTAGATGTAAAAGTATTAACTCTAACTTTTACATTATCTATTGTAAACAAGAAACTTACTCTTCCACTACCTTCAAAAATTCCAAATCCTGTTCTTCCATCATCTACCCATGTTTTAGTAATACGATCTGCTGGTAATACATAATTTTCAAATGGATTCCAAAAAGAAACCATTGCGATTTTTCCATTTTCTGTATCTACAACTACTGTAAATCCATCTCCATAAAAAGTATGATTACGATTAAATCCACTCTCATCTAATTCTTTCTCTAATTTTTTCTTTCCATTTCCATATATTATTCTTCCTGCAAATACCCACCAACAAAAAGACAAAATACTTGGTCCCATAATTAAAATTACAGCCATATTTCCTTTTGGAAAATGATTTATAGAAATTATGAAACATAATGCACATATTAACATTGGTGCAAAAATATATGATAATAAATATATTAAATTAATTTTTTTTACTTTTTTATTCTCCATTTTTAGTTCTCCTTATTAGTTTATTTTTTATACAATTATTATTCCCATTCTGATTTTTCTTTTTTCTTTGGTGCCCAAAAATATGGAAATATTCCTATTCTTGCACCCAAAGCATGAAGTATTGGAAATGCTATTATAACTGTTATTATTTGGACTATAGTAATAGAATCATTAGAATAATTTTCTTCTGAAACTTTACCACCATTTCCTAACATATCTATGTAAAAATCTTTACGTGTTAAAGGCTCTTTAAATTCAATTTGAGATATAAAGGTTTCATTACTTGTTAAATCTTCATATACAATTTTTCCAACTGGTAAAATTGAATCTCCTGAATAAATACTATCACCTGTGCTTTGTACTGAATCTATATTAATACGTGCTGCAATTAATTCTCCTGATGGAAGTGTAACTGCTTGCATATAAGAACCACCATAATATCCTCCTCCACGATTTCTATATTCAATTCCTGGTGAAACTATTGTAAATGTATCATGTGATAATAAATCTTCAACACTTTGAGCTCTAAAAACTGATTCATCTGCTATACCACCAATGTCTCCATCAGCCACTGTATGCTCTTGAACATAAGCTTCATATTTTTCTGGTAAATTTTTTTCAACTATTTTGGCTGGAATCATACTAATTAAAACACTCAATAATAAGCATAACCAGATATCAAATCTAAGACTACGATATCTCATATTCACTCACCTCTTTTACTGTTTAAAAATTTTTCTAACAATTATAATAGCACAAATGAAATTAATTATCAATTCAAATCAAAAAATTATTATTAATTTTAAATACATTAAATTCTTTAAATACATTTATAGTAATTGTCCACGTCTTTGTTCGCTATAAAAAGAAGATACTATTGTACCTTCTTAAAGTTCTGTGTAACTTCCTTTAGGAAATATAATTTTTACTTCCGTTCCTTCATTTTCTACTGAATTTAATTCAAGTCCAATTCCTAATTTATTACATAATTTTTTACATAAAAACATACCTATTCCAGTTGATTTTTTGCCATTAATTCTTCCATTTGTTCCTGTAAATCCTTTTTCAAATACTCGTGTTATTTCTCCTTTTTTTATTCCTATTCCATTATCTTTTATATATAAAATTACTTTATCTTTTACTTCTTTACTAAATATATTAATTTCTCTGTTTTCTTCTTTAGAATACTTTATACTATTTACAACAATCTGATTTAAAATAAATATTATCCATTTACTATCAACATAAACTTCTTTATCTACATCTTCTATATCTACTTTTATTTTCATAGAAATTAATTGACTTTTATTTTTCTTTATTACTGTATTTACAATTTCTTTTAAATCTGTTTTTCTTATTATATAATCTTTTTCTACTGTATTACTCCTAGCATAAAATAAAGCTTCTTCTATATAATCTTCTATTTTATCAAGTTCTTCTCCTATACTTTTTGTTACTTCATTTTTATTATTTTCTATCATTAATTTACTAGTTGCAATTGGAATTTTAACCTCATGTATCCAAAGTTCTATATAATCTTTATATTCTTCTTGTAAATACTTATAATAGTTTACATTTTCTCTCATTGATTTATTAGTTTCGTCTAAAATATATTTTAGAATTTCTCCTTCTACAAAATTTGGAGTTTTCATTATTTCAGTTATTAAATATTTTTTATCAAGTTCTTCTGTCCTTTCTATTATTTCTTTATAATAATTTCTCTTAATGCAAAATTCGATAAACAATCCAAAAAAGTACACTAATGCTATACTAATCATAATATATATTTTTATAAATGTACCAAAATTATATATCATTAAAAAAATTTCAATTGTACATAAAATAAATATCAATAAAAATATACTTATAAATTTATCTTTTAAAAAATTAGTAAATTTCATTTTAATATATACCCCTGTCCTCTTTTTGTTTCTAATAATTCTTTAAGTCCAAATTCTCCTAACTTATTTCTAACTCTTGTTATATTTACTGTTAATGTGTTATCATCAACAAATTCATCTGTACTCCATAAAAAATCCATCATTTCTTCTCTTGATACTATTTTGTTTCTACTACTTAATAAGCACTGCAAAATCTTTCTTTCATTTTTAGTAAGATCAATCTCTTTTCCATCTTTTTCTAATTTACTCTCTGATATATTAAGTGTAAAATACTCTGAAACTATTTTATTTGAATCATTCTTGTTCGTTCTTTTTAGTATTGATGATATTCTAGCAAGCAATATATGTGTATTAAATGGTTTTGTTATATAATCATCTGCCCCATAATTTATACTTAATAATTCATCCATTTCATTATCTCTACTTGTAACCATAATAATTGGTATTTCCGACTTCTTTCTTATTTCTTTACATATATATTCTCCATCAAAAAATGGCAAATTTATATCTAACAAAATTAAATCACTATTACTTTCTAATATGTCTTCTATACAATTATCAAAACTTTTTAATCCAAAAACAATATATCCATTATTTTTTAAAAATGTTTCTAATTCATTTCTTAATTTTTCATCATCTTCAACTATTAATATTTTGTGCACAGCTTACCTCCAACTTTTAATATAACTATTATAACACAATTAATAAAAAAATTAACCTTACTTTTTTGTAAGGTTAACTTTTCTATTCTTCAATTTCTTCAAATTGTGAATTATAAAGTCCAGCATAAAATCCCTCTTGAGCTAACAATTCTTCATGACTACCTTGTTCAATTATATTTCCTTCATTCATAACTAAAATTAAATCAGCATTTTTTATAGTAGATAATCTATGTGCAATAATAAATGATGTCTTTCCTTCTGTTAATTTATCCATTGCATTTTGCACTAGCTCTTCTGTTCTAGTATCAACATTACTTGTCGCTTCATCTAATATTAAAAATGGTGCACTTTCTATCATACCTCTTGCTATAGTTAATAATTGTTTTTGCCCTGCTGATATACTATCTGTATCTGCTAAAGGTGTATCTAATCCTTGTGGAAGACTTTTTATAAAATGTTCTAATCCTACAGTTTTACAAGCATCCATAACTTGCTCATCTGATATATTTTCTTTATTATATATAATGTTTTCTCTCATTGTTCCATTAAAAAGCCATGTATCTTGAAGAACCATAATAAATAAATCATGTATATTTTCTCTAGTTAAATCCTTAGTTGAAACTCCATCAATCTTAATATCTCCAGAGTTAATTTCATAAAATTTCATAAGTAAATTTACTAAAGTAGTTTTTCCTGCTCCAGTTGGTCCAACTATTGCAATTTTTTGTCCAGCTTTTGCTTTACATGAAAAATCTTTAATAACTAATTTTCCACCATTATCATATCCAAATTTAACATGTTCAAATTCAATATTTCCTTTTACTCTATCTTTTTCTAAAACTACTTTCTTTTCACTTTCATCAATCATTTCTTTTTCTTCTAAAAATTCAAATACTCTTTCACTGCTTGCCGCTGCTGATTGAAGATTTGTTAATCCTTGTGCTATTTGTTGAAGTGGAGATGTAAATAATCTTGTATACATTATAAATGCTACTATTACTCCAAAAGTTATTATTTCTTTTTCTACAAGTATAGCTCCCATAACGCAAACTGACACATAGCTTAAATTCCCTATAAAACTCATTATTGGATGCATAAGTCCAGATAAAAATTCACTTCTTATACTACAATCAAATAAATCTTGATTTAATTTTTTAAATATATTAATAGATTTATTTTTACCATTATAAACTTTTACTACATTATATCCAGAATACATTTCTTCAATATGTCCGTTTAAACTTCCTAGTCTAACTTGTCTTGCATTAAAATATTTTTGTGATTTTCCTAAAATTATTCCCATAAATACAAATCCAATTATAGAAGTTAAAATTGCTGTAAGTGCCATAATCCAATTTGTATAAAACATCATTACTACTGATGCTACAAGTAATGCAACTGCTGATACAAACGTTCCTAAATTTCTACTAACAGACATTCCTATTGTATCAACATCATTTGTTACTCTTGATAGAATATCTCCAAAAGAATGTAAATCAAAATATCTAAGTGGTAATTTATTTATTTTATAAGATATCTGCGTACGTAATTTTTTAGCTAATTTATTAGCTGTTCTTGCCATTATAAAGCTTTCTAAAAAGCTTAAAATTGCACTAATTGAATAAAGAACTAATAAAAATATTGATATATTTTTTATAGTTGTCATATCTATATTATTACTTACCAAAGCTTTTGAAATTTCATCTGTTAAATCTGATAACTTATTAGGTCCAATTATAGAACAAATTGAACTTGCTATAGCAAAAACAATTGCAACTACATAAAAAGGTGTTAATTTTTTATCATAGCTCAATAATTTTTTCATAGATTTTCCAAAATTCTTTGGCTTTTCTTGAATTCTACGTGGTCCAACATTTCTTTGAACATGTTTTTCATCTTGGTTAGGCATCTTCTAATTCCATCCTTTCATTTCATTTTAAGAATATGTTATCTCTAAAAACAAGCCTTTAAGATTCTAACTCATCCTTACTTAACTGAGAATAAGCAATTTCTTGATATACAGAGCAATTTTTAAGTAATTCTTTATGTGTTCCAATACCAACACTTTTTCCATCTTCTAAAACAATTATTTTATCTGCATGCATTACTGTTCCTATTCTTTGAGCAACAATTATACTTGTTGCATCTTTTGTATATTCTTTTAGTTCTTTTCTAAGTTTAAAATCTGTTTTATAATCTAATGCTGAAAAAGAATCATCAAATATATAAATTTCTGGATCTCTTGCTATTGCACGAGCTATTGCTATTCTTTGTTTTTGACCTCCACTTATATTGCTTCCACCTGCCGATATATGAGATTCATATTTATTTTCCATTTTCTCAATAAAATCTTTTCCTTGAGCTACTTCAATAGCCTTTTTAATTTGTTCTTCTGTTTTCTCTTTCTTGCCATTTTCTCCATAATCAACATTGTTTATAACTGTGTCACTAAACATAACTGCTTTTTGTGGTACATATCCAATTTTATTATGTAAAAATTCTTGAGTATACTCTTTTACATTAATTCCATCTACTAAAATTTCTCCTTCAGTAGTA
Source organism: uncultured Clostridium sp. (assembly GCA_947427205.1). Taxonomy (GTDB): domain Bacteria; phylum Bacillota; class Clostridia; order TANB77; family CAG-508; genus Scatovivens. Next base: position 380,181 of record CANEHB010000001.1, on the reverse strand, counting down.
TCAAAAAATCTTGGAATTAAATTTATTAATGTTGATTTTCCTGCTCCAGTAGATCCTATTATTGCAACAGTTTCTCCCTTATTTGCTTTAAATGAAATGTTTTTTATTGTATATTCTTGTGAATCTGGATATTTAAATGATACATTTTTGAATTCAACTGTGCCTTTTAAATCGTTTTTATCTTCATTTATTTTTCCATCTTTAATAGTAATTTTAGATTCTAGCACCTCTAAAATTCTTTTAGCTGAAACTGCCGCTCTTGGATACATCATAAATATCATGGCAAGCATTAAAAATGACATTATAGCTTGCATTGCATATGATGAAAACACAACCATATCGCTAAAAATACTTATTCTGTCAGATATTCCTGCTTGCTCTATCATAAAAGCACCTGCAAAATATATACTAAGTGTTAATCCATTCATTATCATATACATAATTGGTGACATAATTGACATTGTACTCTGATTAAATGTTTGCAATCTTGTTAATTCTTTATTTTGAACTTCAAATTTATCTTCTTGATATTTTTCAGCATTAAACGCTCTTACTACTCTAATACCTGTTAAATTTTCTCTTGTTACATTATTAACGTTATCTATTAAGTTCTGTACTTTCTTGAAATTTGGAAATACTAATTTCATTAATAAAGCTATAGTTGATATTAATATTAAAATAGCTCCACCTGTAATAGCACTCCATGTAAAATTTTTATTTAATATTTTCATTATTGCCCATACAGCTGTAATTGGTGCTTTAACTATAAGTTGCATCCCCATTGCTATTAGCATTTCAACTTGCTCTACATCATTAGTAGTTCTAGTTATTAGACTACTTATAGAAAATTTATTCATTTCTTCCATACTAAAATTTTCTACTTTTTCAAATAGCTCTCCTCTGAGTTTTCGTGAAAAAGATGACGCAACATATGAAGCAAAATATCCTACAATACACGCTGATACTAAACTTCCAAGTGCACATGCAAGCATATATCCACCTTGTTTTAACACCTCTGTTACACTACTTCCTGGTGTTTGAACAATAGTTGTAATATTTGACATATAATCAGGTAATTTCAAATCAAGCCATACTTGACCTACTATAAATATTAAACTTATTAAAATATATACTAGTTCTTTCCCATTAATTTTCTTTAATAACTTAAACATTTTTCCCCTCGTATAATCTTATTTAGGTTTTATGGATTTACCTATAAACCTTTTTACATAAAAATAATCAAAACACCTAAAAATAACTGTATTTTTCATACTTTAAAGTTATACCATTTTGATATTTTATCACTCAAATATTAACTTAATATTAAATTTTTTAAAAAAATATAAATTATTTCTTATTTTTTCTATATATTCCTGTAGTTAATTCTAAAATGTAATTATTTACACTAGCACTATTTTTACTTTTTGCTATTTCTATTTCTTTTTCTATATCATATGGTATTCTTACAAATTGTATAGATAATGATTTCTTTTTTTCTTTTTCTCCATAATCTCCTTCAAGGATTGTATAATACGCTTGTAAAGTCTCTCGCATATCTTTTATAGTATCATCATGATTTAAAAATTCTACTACATTTCCTACACTTCCAACATTAACAAGTGTTTTATTGAAAAACTTTTGCATATATTGAATATGTATATCTCCATATAAAATTATATCTGGTACTACTCTATTTTCATCTTCAAATAATTTCATTTTATCTTGAACATTATCAAAATCCATAATTCTAAAATGTGTGTCATTTTTAGAAGCATGAAACATTCTAATTAAACTACCACTCATATAAAAATCAAAATATAATGGAAGACTGTCTAAAAATTTTATTCTTTCTTCTCCTAAAGTTTCTCTATGCCAAGTTTTATGTGGTGTAATTTCATTTATTGCACCTTCATCTGCATTTCCTTTTACAATTACTTCACATTTTTGCTTTGCTAAGTCTACTACTTCACAAGGTGATGAACCTTTTAAAACTAAATCTCCTGCACAAAAAATTCTTTTTATTCCTCTACTTTCAATATCTTCTAATACTGTATTAAAAGCTGTTATATTACTATGTATATCAGAAATAATGGCTATTTTTTCCATATTATTACTCCATTCTTTGTATATAAAAATCTTTTTAAATTATAACATTATAAAAATAAAAAAACAATTAAAAAGAAGAGATAAAATCTCTTCTTTTTGCATTTATTTTACTCTGAAACTACAACTTGATTATCTCCTTGAGATCCTCCCGAGTTATTATCTGGATTTGGATCTACTGGGTCAACATCTGGTTGTGGTGGATTTGGATCCACTGGTGGTGTTGGTTGTTGTTCAGTATAATTTGGATCTTTAACTCCACATCCAGTGCAAACTCCTCCTGAATATGTATGATTTCCTGTTGGATTTAATTTTGTTGTTTGAGTTAAATCACAATTAGAACACTTTTTAGTTACGCTTCCCTGATTTCCACAAGTTGGCTCTATTCTTGATATTTCAATTGTATATTCATGTTCATGTTTATTATCTGGATTATTATTTGAGTTATTATTGTTATTACTGTTATTATTATTTTGATTATTATTACTGTTGTCGTTATTATTATTTTTGTCACTACTATTATCATTTTGTATTTTTTCTTTTGCTCCGCAATTTGTACAAACATTATTTACATAGTTATGACCTTTTGGTTTTATTTGTGTTTCTACAGTATCTCCACAAATTCTGCATCTTCTAACGCTTTTTCCTGCTTCTGTACAACTTGAATCTCTTTCTTCAACTATAATACTATAATCGTGTTCACAAACTTTTGGATTCTCTTCAACTTTTGATTGTGAAGTAGAATTTGTATTTTTAGTTGTGTTTGTTTTTTTATTTGATGATGTTGCATCATAATCATCATCATCTTTTGCAGTATTAGTTTTTGTTGTATTTGTTGTTTTATTATCTGATTTCTTTATAGGTCTTGTATAATATTTTTCGTTTTCTTTATCATCCATTTCTAAACTTGCAATTAATTCATCCATTAATTCTTTTGTTTTTGAATTGTTTGCTTTATAGAACCATAATTCATTTATCATAGCTGATGCACCAGGTAATTGTTCTGCTCTTAAAGTTTCTGTATTAAATTTCAATCCATATGGAACATATGCAAGTACATTACCTAAATTCATATTTGTTTCTAAATTATCAAATACTGCTGTTGTTATTTTTTTCAAGTTAGCAGCACTTTCCCAAGTTATTAATTTTTTTGCTACTGCTGTTATGAAATTTCTTTGTGTTCTCATTCTTCCATAGTCATTGTCTCCATATTCATATGGATAAGAACTTCCATCATTATTATGTCTAAATCTTAATAATTGTTCTGCTTTATCTCCATCTATTTTTTGAATACCTGATTTAAGATGTATGTGTAAGTCTTGAGTTGGATCATCATAATCCATATCTATTGGAACATCAAATTCCACTTCTCCAATGGCATTAACTATTGCTGGCAATGCTGTATTTTTTACTACAACATAATTATCTATATTAACTCCTGTTAATTTCTCTACTGCTGCTACTGTTTTTTCTACATCTTTTTGATATAGAGCATTAATTTTATCAAATCCATTTGCTGATGCTTCACTTTTACCAACAAATGTGTCTCTTGGAATAGATAGCATAAATGCCTTTTGCGAATCTGGATTATATCCACACAGAATTATTGTATCTGTAAGCTTAGTTGAAATATCTTCACTTACACCTAAAACTAATACAAAGATAGGATCTTGGTCTCCAAGCACATCTGTTGCAACATTAAGAACTGCTTCTGCTAAATTTCCATTTGCTTTATATACGTATACACCAAATACAACTCCTAAAAATACAAAGAAAGCAAGCATTGTTGCAAGTGCAATTTTTATTTTTTGTTTTTTAGTTAGTTTTTTATTTTTTTCTCGCTTAGAATGGCTTTTTCCATCTGATTTTTTTTCATCAGTATTTTCTGAATTTACTTCATTATTTAATTTTACTATTTCTTCTGCTATTGCATCATTTTCTGATATAAAATCACTACCAGAATTCTCATCATTTTCAATATTAAAATCATAATAATTTTCTGTTTTTTCAGTATTTAAATTATTATTATTTTCATATGAAAAATTATTTATTTCATTTTCTCCAGTAAAATCACTGTTTCTATTTTCTTCAAAATTTTCTTTCAACTTTTTACCTCTGTATCTTTTATTTTTATTCTTTATTTAATAGTAAAACGTTTTAGTTCACTATTATTTTACTTCGGTCTACATTATTTAATCTAAAATTTTATCTAATTCTTTTTTGATTTCTTCTTTTTCTAAATTTTGTCCTATAAATACAAGTTTTATAATCCTGTCTCCAACTTCATCATTCCAAGATTTTAATAATTCTGGATTTTCTTTAAGTATTTGATTTTTCTCTTCTTCTGGTGCTGAAGCTATCCAAAGTCCTGCTTCTCCCATTTGCATTTGATTTCCAGCTTGTTCAAAAACATATGACATATCTTGTTCATCAGAAAACCAAACAATTCCTTTACATCTTATTATATTTCTTCTCCAATTAAAATTAACATATTGTTCAAATTTACTTCTATTAAATGGTTTTCTTCTTGCATATACAAATGTTCCTATACCATATTCTTCTGCTTCACCTTCATCATGATGATGGTGATGATGTCCATGACCTTCATGATGTTCATGATCTTCTTCGTGGTGATGCTCATGTTCTTCATGATGTTCGTGATCTTCTTCGTGCTGATGATCATGTTCTTCATTATGATGGTGGTCACACTCATGCTCGTGATCTTCTTCATGATAATGTTCATCTTCATCTTCATTATCATCTCTTTCTAATTCTTGTATCCAACCTGCTGATGTTGATGCTTTTTCAAAATCAAAACTATTTGTATCAATAATTTCTTTAACATCAACTTTTGCATAATCTGTTTCAATTATTTTAGCTACTGGTTGAAGTGTTTTTATTACAGCTTTTACTCTATTTAGTTCTTCTTCTGATACTGAACTAACTTTATTTAAAACTATAGTATTGCAAAATTCTATTTGCTGTATTAATAAATTTTCAATATCTTCATCATCTATATCTTCTTTTACTAAGTCTTCTCCTGAAGCAAATTCGTATGCAAGTCTTGCTGCATCTACTACAGTTACTACATTATCTAATCTACAAATTTTTGGTAGCCCATATTCTTGTGTTTGCTCTGATAGAACTGTAATTGTTTGTGCAATAGGTAGTGGTTCACATACTCCACTTGCTTCAATTAATATATAATCAAATTTTCCTGTTTTAACTATATTGGCTATCTGTTTCATTAAATCAACTTTTAATGTACAACAAATGCATCCATTACTAAGTGGAACTAAATCACTGTCTTTTTCTTTAACAACTCCACCTTTTTGAATTAGTTCAGCATCTATATTTACTTCTCCTATATCATTTACAATAACTGCAACTTTATACCCTTCTTGATTATTTAATATATGATTAATTAGAGTAGTTTTCCCTGCTCCTAAGTATCCTGTTAGAACAGTAATTGGTACTATTTTACTCATATTTTCCTCCTAATTTTTAAATAAAATCTATATTTTTCATAGTTATTATACACTTTAAATCGATTATATTCAACAAATATACACTAGAAAATGGAAATAATATTTTTTTAATCTGAAATCTATTATTTAAAATAATTTAATTATTTTTATATGCTTTTTAAGACAATTAATTTTCCTTCACATTTTCCACATCTATATTTTTTAGTAAAATTCTTAGCTAATCTTTGTCTATAATAAACTTGATTACAACTTTCACATTCAATCTTATAATTATATTTTTTATAATTTTCACTAAATTCCATATTACAATCTTCAAAATCCTGTTTTTTATTACCTAATCTGCTTATATTATAACCTAACTTTTCATTTACAATCTTCGCATATTTTTTAAATTCTTTTCCATGGTTATTGCAATCTGGAAGGCAATGTATTAATTCATGTATAATAGTATTTTTAATTTTGTCATCATTTAATTCCATTACCCATTTACTTACTTCAATATGATGAACATTAAATTTTCTAAAATAAATTCTTCTTCTAATTTTATAAGCTGATAATTTATCTGGTTTTTCTTGTTTGCAACATCCATATCTTTTATTATTTCTTTTCGAAATATTTATATCTATTTTTCCAATATTTTTTTCATCTTCTAAATTAATATTAATAGACTTTAATTCTTCAATACATTCTTTATATAATTCTTTTAATTTTTCTTCCATTCTATCATCCTAAGCAATAGTATCTTCAATTATTTTGCTCATTTCACTTGAAACCTTTTTTAGAGAAATTGGTTTCATATCTTTATTTACAAAACAATGTTTAGTTTCTCCCAAAAATATATCTTTCTTAGTATTTGAATTTACAATTTCATAAGAAATAATCATCTTTACTCCTGTATATTCTTTTATTTTCACTTTTATATCTAAAATATCATCAAATTTAGCAGGAGTTTTATATGTACAATTAACTCCTATAACTGGTATCAAAACACCCTCTTCTTCTACTTTTTTATATGGAAGTCCTATTTCATCCATAAAATAAATTCTTGCTTCTTCTAAAAATCTTATATAATTTGAATGATGTACTATTTGCATAGCATCTGTTTCATAATAATTTACTCTTCTTATATATATTACTTCCATTTTTTCTCCTAAAATATAACTTTATTTATCAAATTAATATTAAAATAGTCTTAAATTTTATTTAATAATATCTTAATTTTTTATATTACTAATTTTTCCATTAAACTCTACGTAAATTTTCACTAAAAAAATTATATTTCATTAAAATTCATAATTACAATTCAAATATGTTTACTTTAAGTATTAATTTAGAAATTTTTGCTTTTTCTTCTAATGGAACATTCCACGAACTTCCTGTAATAGATTTTCCTTTAATATACTCCTTTTCTGGATTACCTAAAATTTTATAAAGTTTTTTTTGCAAATCAACTTTATTTGTATATATTAATAAACATTTTTCAGAATATAATACATTAATAGTTGTTTCTGTTTCTGATTTTATTGGTTCTTTATAAATTTTTTTCATATTACACACCTAATTTCTTTAATTATTTTTTAGATTTTCTTGTGTAATTTTGTATATTTTATATATAACTTGTATCTGTTTTGTATCTAAATTATATTTTAACATACTTCTTTTGTATAATTTATGTCTTTTAATGTGCATCTTTCATACATCTCTACTTCAATTTTGCTTCCTAATAATTTTTTCAAATTCTCATTCTTTTCTATTAATTTTTCTTTTTGTGTCTTTGTTAAAGTTTTTATATGAAATTCTAATTTAGAAGCAAGCTGTCTATTTTCAGTACTCCAAAGTGCTTCTAATTTTTTAGCTGTGTGTGTTGCTGTATATTTTGCACATTTTTTATCTTTACTAAAATGTTCTATCAGTCTTCTTTCTATATCATTTGTAATTCCTGTATATATTGACTCATTCATACATCTTAACATGTATATATAATATAATTTTTCCATATCTATAAGCTTTCCTTTAAATAATCGCTAGCTATTTTTCTAATTAACTCAATTTGCCTTTTGGTATTTTCATCTTTATAATCAAATTTATCTAAGATTCTATTTATATAATTGTTTTCATATATAACTTTTTTTGAATAATTAAAATTCAAATCAAATATAAATGCAATCATAGCAATAATAGAATCTAGTTTTGTTTGGCTTGGCTTTCTACATATAGTATTTCTACTTGTAAATTCTTTAAAATAATCTTCTGAAATTAAAGAATTTTCAACTTCTGTTCTTTCTTCAAGAGTATTCCAAAAAAAATCTTCTGCTCCTTCATAAAATATATCTATTTTATCAGCATCTCTTATTATTTTTGAATGTAATAGTTTCTTTTCATTTAGCCCTTCTTCTATTTTGTATTTATTATGATTTTTTATTGCAATTTTAATTATTTCGTCGTATTGATTATCTTTTATAAAATCTCTAATAAAATCTTTTTCTGATAAAATTTCTACGCCAAAATCGCCATGATCAATACTTTTACTATCTGAAAAAGTTTCATATCTCATCCATTGTTCAAATCTTGCTACATCATGTAATAAGCCTATCAAACTTGCAAGTTCAATATCTTCTTTTGATAAATTAATACTTTCTGCTATTTTTATACTTTGCTCCATTACTCTATAAGAATGATAATATTTTCTATTTATAGGTACTATATTTTTATCATATTTACTTGTATAACTATTAAATTCACTTTTTACTTTTTCTATATCTATCATTAAAACCTCCTATATTATTATTTTTTAATTATAATAATTACCATCTTTCACAACTTTTATATATAAATATAATTTCTTATTTTCTCAAATTATATACTTTTTATTTTTTTATTTCAAGTCAAAATATGGTGAGTTATAAGTATCCTCAAAAATTATATAAGTTATTTTATTCTATAAATTATATTATAAAACTGACAAAGGAGAGGTATTATCCTCTCCTTGTCCCATGCTGAGATAGTTCTTACTGTTTTTAATTCCAATATTACTTACTTATCAAATAAAGCTCTGGTAACTTTGACTGCTACACTGTCTACGCCTCGGATATATCATAGCCATTGCTGGCAAGTAATTCTGATATCTCCTTGCTGGAAAAAATCGCAACAAAGTCCTTCCCATTCAGGTAAAAATTGATCACCATGTTGGTATAAGCGACATATCCCTTTAACTCTGATTCCGGCAACTCGTTGAGCATATAGTATGGTATATTTTCGACAAAATTCTCTTCCTCATCATTGTCGAAAACCATGTCTACACAGCCTGCTTTTTCAAGTTTGTGCTTATCAAGTTTGGTTGTCACGAATATTCCAACCTTGTTGAACTGAAGCTGCTTGAGTGTTGCACTTGGATGAATAAGGACAAAAATTTTGCTGTCATCAAGCTTCTTTTCTTCTGCTTCATATTCCTCTGAGACCTTCTGTCTCTTTTGATCAGCCTGTTCAAAGTCGCTTTTTGCATCCTCATATATCTGCTGTGCTCTTTCCAGCTTTTTTTGGGCAGCCTCAAACTTGTTCTGTGCATCAACCAGCCGATTATAGCTCTTGCTTACAGTCCTCTGCAATTCTGCCATCTTCTCGTCCTGATCATTTAAGCACTTTTGGATGACTCCCATATACTCACGTGAAATCTTCTCACTCTTTTCACGATCTACAGGGCGCCTCTTGATAAATCTTTCCCTGATTTCAGTAAAATCTCTCCCAGGAAAAGTGTTTTTAATAACTTTCTGGTAAATTTCACCTCCCTGATTTTGTAAAGCGATTACCTCCTCCAATGAAAGAGCCCGCATGTCAACTGTTGTTGTTTGTTTGGATCCCATAAAAGTTCCACCTTTCTATTTAATTCTATATCTGAAAATCAGATATTTTTATTATAGCACTGTTTAAATCTTATGTCAACTTTTGTTTTTTTTATGTACTATAATTATATTTTATTTATTTCATATAAAAGTTTATACAAGCCTTTATATATAATACTTTTCTATATAAACATTAGTAACGGGAGCAGTATTATCCACTCCCGTCACATTTTTAAGACTTTTTGAATCTGCCTTTATTTAGCCTGTAAAAGATTAAACTGATTCTTTATATATCTTTTTGTCCCTTTCAAGCTTTCTTTTGGCTTTTTCCAGATTGGCTTTTGCTTCTTCAACCCTACGATAGCATTTATCAATTTCTGCATCATGCTTATACATAGTACTTTTAGAAACATGTCGACCATTCGTATCCTTTAGCCTTTCCAGAAGTTGGCATTTATACTTATCCTCTGCCTTTTGAAGTTTTCTTTCTGCCGCTTTCATCTTGTTGAAACGATCAACATACCTTCTTGCAGCTTTTGAAGCTTCTATTACTTCTAAGTCAAGCTCATATACTTTCTCTGAAGTTGCTTCAAGCTTTTCGAGCCCCTTGATGCCTTGTTCTACAGCTACTTTCTCATCTACTGAGTCTGTTTTCTTGCTGTATTCTTCTAAAAGCTCCCGCTCCTCTGCAGATTCTATCCCGGAAAAAAATATCTTTTTCGCTAAAGATTTTCCTTTCTGCAGAAATCCAATAGCGCTGTAGAAACGCGCCCGTAAACTTTTAAATACACTTCCATCATTCTTCATGCGTTTCAATTCCTTTCCTATTTTATAATCTCTGCCATACACAGATTATGCTAATTATAACATCTCTTAGGCATTATGTCAATTAAATAAATAGTTATTTTTCAAGCTTTTCTAAGATTTTATAATTTATATGTCAACCTTTATTGTTTTAATTATAAATATTATATAATTGATGTAATACTATTTTTATGTTAATATATACACTAGGAATCACAAATTTATATATATTATTATTTAAAGGAAGAAAAACAATGAATTTAGAATACCAAGTATTAGACAATAAATACTCAACTATAAAAGAAGTTTTACGAGATTATTTTAATATTTCAGATAGATTGTTAACAAAACTTAAGAAAAATGAACAAATATTTCTTAATAATACATCTACATATATTAATCATTCTGTTAATATTAATGATTATATAAAAATTAACTTAGATTTTGAAGAAGAAAATGAAAATATTGTCTCTACAAAAATGGAGCTTAATATTATTTTTGAAGACGAAGGTTTATTAATTATTAATAAACCTGCTGGTATACCTGTTCATCCTTCTATATTACACTATGAAAACAGTATCTCTAATGGAGTAAAATTTTATTATAATTCTATTAATCTAAAAAGAAAAATTAGACCTGTTAATAGGTTAGATAAAGATACCTCAGGAATTGTTATATTTGCCAAAAATGAATATATACAAGAATCACTTATAAAACAAATGAAAAACAAAATATTTGAAAAAGAATATTATGCAATTTTAGAAGGGTATTTAGAAAAAAAATCAGGAACTATAAATGCTCCTATTTCAAGAAAGTCTGGATCTATAATTGAAAGAGAAATTAATGAAAATGGTGAGCTAGCTATAACTCATTTTGAATTAGTAAAAAGATTTGAATACTTTAAGTCAGACAACGTTTTAGGAGTAGAAAAAAATATGCATTGTTCTGAAAAAGATATCAGTAATCAACCAAATGCTAAAAACAAATTATCTTTAGTTAAATTCAAATTAGAAACTGGCAGAACTCATCAAATTAGAGTTCACTCAAAATATATAAATCATCCCATTTTAGGAGATTCTTTATATGGCTCATCTTCTAACATAATTTCAAGACAAGCTTTACATGCATATAAAGTAACTTTTATACACCCTATCTACAAAGAAAAAGTAATTTTAGAAATTGAACTTCCAGAAGACATGAAAAAAATAGTAGAAAGCTAAGAACATATTATATAGAAAGCAATAGTAACAAGTGATATTTAGTATAATCTTCAAAAATCTTTCTTACTAAAAAAGGAATAGAAATTATCTTCTATTCCTTTTTTTATATAATAGCTGCGATAAAATTGTGCACAAATTTACTGAAAAATCTTTAATTTTTCAGATTTGTTCTTAGTAGAAAAATCCTTCAGGCATCTTACTAAATAAAGCCTTCTTCGATTTTTGCACACAAAATTATGTTATAATTTGGGCACACGAACAAAGATGTGAACAATTTAGTTTATTAAGCTGTTTCTTCATTTTTAGTATTTTTTACTTTTCTTTTTTGTTTTGGAGCTTCTCTTTTTTTATTCTCATCAATTATAAGCTCTGGATTCTTCTTATTAAGTACCGTTTCTTTTGTAATAATGCATTTTGATATTTTTTCATTAGATGGAATATCATACATTACATCTCTCATTATTTCTTCAATAATTGAACGTAATCCTCTAGCTCCTGTATTTCTTTCTAATGCTTTATCTACTATTGCTTCTAAGGCATCATTATTAAATTCTAATTCAACACCATCTAATTCAACTAATTTTTTATATTGTTTTACAAGCGCATTTTTTGGTTTTGTTACAATATCAATTAAAGCTTCCTTTGTAAGCCCTTCTAAAGTTGCAACTATCGGTAATCTTCCTACAAATTCTGGTATTAAACCAAATTTTAATAAATCTTGTGGTAATATTTGTTTAAATATTTCTGTTTTATTTATATCTTTTTTACTTTCAATCTCAGCACCAAAACCTATTGATTTTGTACCTGTTCTATCTTTAATAATATTTTCTAATCCTTCAAAAGCTCCTCCACAAATAAATAATATATTAGATGTATCTATTTGTATAAATTCTTGATGTGGATGTTTTCTTCCACCTTGTGGTGGGACTGAAGCAGTAGTACCTTCAACAATCTTTAATAAAGCTTGTTGTACACCTTCTCCACTAACGTCTCTTGTTATTGATGGATTTTCAGATTTTCTTGTTATTTTATCAATTTCATCTATATATATTATTCCTTTTTGAGCTCTTTCTACATCATAATCTGCTGCTTGTATAAGCTTTAATAAAATATTCTCGACATCCTCGCCAACATATCCAGCTTCTGTAAGAGTTGTTGCATCAGCTATTGCAAATGGAACATCTAGTATTTTAGCTAACGTCTGTGCAAGTAATGTTTTTCCACAACCAGTTGGTCCTAATAATAATATATTGCTTTTTTGTATTTCTATATCATCTAAAGCTTCTAAATTATTTATTCTTTTATAATGATTATATACTGCTACTGACAATGTTTTTTTAGCTTCTTCTTGACCTATTACATAATCATCTAATATTTTTTTAATTTCAGCTGGTGTAAGCATATCTACTTGCTCAAGTTTTTCATCAGTAATTTCATAAATTTCTTCATCAATAATATCTTGGCAAAGAGCTATACATTCATCACAAATATATACTCCTGGTCCTGCAATTATTTTTTTTACAACTTCTTGTGGTTTTCCACAAAAAGAGCATTTAACTATTCTCTCTTGATTTTTGGACATATATAAGCCTTTCTTAAACTATTTATTTAGGTTTTTGGCAACCTATACCTTAATTTCTTTTATCTAATATTCCATCAATTAATCCATATTCTAAAGCTTGCTGAGCTGTCATATAATTATCTCTTTCTGTATCTTTTTCAATTGTCTCTAAACTTTGACCTGTTCTATCACTTAATAATTTATTTAATTTTTCTCTTGTTCTAACCATATGGTCTGCATGAATTTTAATTTCAGTTGTTTGACCTGAAAGTCCTCCACCACCAATTAATGGCTGATGGATTAATATTTCAGCATTAGGTGTTGCATATCTTTTTCCTTTTGCTCCAGAAGCTAAAAGTACAGCTCCCATACTTGCTGCCATACCAATACAAATTGTTGAAACTGGGCATTTTATATAGTTTATTGTATCAACTATTGCCATTCCATCTGTAATTGATCCCCCTGGACTATTTATATATAAATTAATTTCTTTATCTGGATCTTCTGATTCTAAAAATAAAAGTTGTGCTACAACTAAACTTGCTGAAGCTGGATTTACATCTTCTGCTAAAAATATTATTCTATCTTTTAATAATCTTGAGAATATATCATATGATCTTTCTCCTCTACTTGTTTGTTCAATAACATATGGTACTAAACTATTATCTATCATTTACACTCTTCCTTTCTTTTACTTACGTACTACAGTTATACTTATTTTTATTCTATAACTATCCTTTAATATATACTAAAAAAAAAATTTTTTCAATATATTTATTATAAAAAAACAATTAATTAATTATCAAAATTCGACACTTACAAACAAATCTAAAAAAATAAAGATTTTTCAATAAATTCGTTCATGTTCTTTCATATTATATAATAAAAGTGGACAATACTTAATTTTATATTGTCCACAGCTTTTAATGTTATCTAAAACTTCATACTATTATATTTGAAATACATTCCTATTCCAGCAATTGTAATAAAAAATACAGTTATAATTAGAGTTCCTGCACCAGTACGTGGAAGGGATCTTGTTGCTTTTGTATCATCTACTTGATTAGTATTATTTGTTCTATCATTTCCACTTCTACTTGATGTTCCACTATTATTATTGTTTTTGTTGTAATTATTATTATTATTTGATACTTGTTTTACTCCATCAATATATACTTCTATTGCTTGTGCTGATTCTACTGGTATTGCTTTAGCTACAAATTCTGATGTACTATTTCCTTTTTTAGCAACTTCTTTTATATATAAATATAAATTTCCATTTGCTTTTATATCTCCAAAATTTGATATGTCATTAGTGTTTATTGTAAATTCTAACTTATTGTCAGAAACTTGTACTTTTTCAATTTTTACCCAATTTCTTACAGTACTATATAAAGCACTTGTTGATAAGAAATAATAGTATTCTAAGCTATCATTGCTATTATTTCTATTCACATTATTTAATGTTAGATTCATTGTCATATAATCTTTTTTACTTGTATCATTAAAATAATATACTTTAACATTTTTTACATTACATTTAACATCACTAAATGTTGAATTTTTAGCTTTTTCTTGATTATTATTGTTATTATCATTATTGTTGTTATTTCCATTATTGTTATAATATTCCGTTATGACTATTTTTTAAAATTTAGCCAACATTTTCTAATTTATTTTCATTTTCCATATTTAAAATATTGAATTTATAATATATAGTTATTTCTTTATTTTCTGATATTTCTATCTTATCTACTAAAGATACAAGCATTGTTCTTGTTATTTCTTTCATATTTACAAAGTCTCTTACAAGTTTATTGATGTCTATTGAAGAATCTTCTTTTTCTTCTAGTTCTTGTAACTGCTTTATTCTTTCTTCTGCTTGTTTTCTGTTTTCTATCTGCCTTGAATAAAGTCTTGTAAAATCTTCATCTTCAAATAGTCCATTGTATTTATCTTCATATAGCTTGTCGATTCGCTTGTTTATATCTTTAACTTTCTTTTCTAAAATAAGAATTTCATTTTTTACATTAAACCTATCTTTGATTATCTTGTCTTTTGATATATTAGCTATTTTAGTGTATTTTTCTTCATTTAAGAACTCTCTACATCTTTTCTTGATTTGTTCGATTACAAAATCTGTTACTTTTTCTAGGTTATTGCTATGTGGTGTGCATAAACCTAAATGTGTATTCGTTGCATAAGTGTTACACCTTAAATAAAATGTTGTTTTGTTTGGATGTTTTTGTGGTACTAGACTTAATTTCTTTCCACATTCTTTGCAACATACTAACCCTTTTAATAGCCAATCATAAGATTTTGTTCTTACTCCTGTTCTGCTTTTTATCATATCTTGTACTATATTAAAAGTTTCTTCATCAATAATTGGTGTGTGCATACCTTTTACAATTATTCTATCTTCTTTTGGCATTATCATTGTTTTCTTGCTTTTATAGTTTATCTTTTTCGTATTTCCATTTGATACCCAACCTAAGTAAGTTACATTTTGCAATATTCGTTTTACTGTGTTTCTGTTCCAACCTCGCTTTATTCCATCTTTTCTTGTATGTCCGTTTCCTACAATTTCTGATGGTACTAGAGTTCTTTCATCTGTTAGAATTTTTCCTATTTCTGTTGGTGTCATTCCATTTCTTACTAGCATAAATATTCTTCTAACGATTGGTGCAATATCTTGGTCTATTACATAATGATTATAGTCTAATGGATCTTTTTTATAGCCATAAGTTGGATATGTTGTCATTACTTTTCCTTCTTTCGCTCTTGTTTTCTTTCCATTCCTTACTTTTCTTGATGTATCTCGTAAAAACCACTCATTAAAAAATGCTTTGAATTGTACCATTTCTTCTGATGTTTCAATATGTCCTGTGTCTATATCATCTGTTACTGCTATAAATCTTACACTTTTTTCAATAAAAAATTCTTCTAAATAGTACGATATTTTGCTTGATAATCTTCCAAATCTTGATAAGTCTTTTACTATTATTAAATTAATTTTCTTATTTTCAATGTCCTTTATCATTCTATTAAAGTCTGGTCTGTCGAATGTTGCTCCAGAAACTCCATCATCTGTATAGTCATCATATACTTGTATGTTGTTATCTTTACAAAAGTTTCTTAAAAATAGTTTTTGTGTGCTAATACTTCCACTTTCTTGTTCATCTTCGTTTGTTACTATTACTTCGCCATTACCAACTTCAATATTTTCATTGGATAATCTTTCATATAATCCTGCTACATATTTTTCAGGATTTGCTATTGTTATCATTTAAACCTCTCTTTCTAATAACAATAGGTTTCCTCCTATCCAATTTACAACTGAATTATACAATTTATATAAAAATATTTCAACTCATATTTACAAATTTAGGCTAGTTTATTGTAAAAACACATACAGACTAGCCTATACAACTATTTATTATTAACTTTTTCAATTAAATAACTTATAAATGTTTCTTGTAGTTTTTCTTGTATTGTTTTAGCCTTCTCATCAAACACTTCTTTTATTTTATATTCTTGTTTCATCTAAATACCTATTCCTTCCCTGTGAATAGCTATTTATGGTTATTAATTCAGTTATATAAATTTATTAACCTATTGCTATTTCACATATTTTCCAAAATTCTTGATTAATAAAATCATTCTTAATACCTCTTTCTAATTTAGAGTAAAAAAATACACCTTGATTATTTCAAAGCATACAATTTAAACATATATTTTATTACTCTTTATCATATTTGGATTTACAATATTGCTAACTCTTTTAGGAACTGCATATCCAGCATTTATATTAGCTTTCAATACTAAATCACTACTGTTTTTGTCATAATCATAAGCACTTCTATTACAGTTTACAAATTGCAAATCATTTTCTTTCTTTTTAGTAGATAAATATTCGTTATCTCTATTTATCTGTACTAATAATTTTTGATATTCTTGCTTTTCCTCTTTTTCCTTTTTTCTTCTGTTTTGTGCATATATTCGTTTTTGAGTTTTACTTTTTTCTTTGTTTTCTTGCCTTCTGTTTTCTTTCTCTCGAATATATCTTGAATCTTTTTGAATTATCTTTGTTATATATGGCATACCAATTTTTAATTTCTTTGCTATCTCTGTTGGTCTTAAATGTTTTTCAAAAAATAATTCAATTATTTTATCTTTTGTACCTCTGCTATCTAATTTGTGTTTTATCTTTCTCACCCTCTTCCTTTTTTAGATTCTCTATTCCAACAAACTACAATTTCACACCTACAAATAAAAACAAAAATATACAAATTAAATTACTTTATTGTGTTGTTAATAGTCTGTTTAAAATCTTAAATACATTGTTATTACAATCACTTATCAAAATCTAGTGAATTTTTATTCTACAACTTTTAGCAATTAGTTTTGGAAAAAGTATTGTAATTATATTAGTATTATAGTATAATAAATATAGAATGTCAATAACAATTTATTATTTTTATTAAATTGTTTATCATTTTTTATAAAATTTGATTTTTAGAAGGGAGATAAATTCGTATGGAACTACCAGAAGTAACCTTTTTTAGCGATTTCTATTTTTGGTTTAATACTGAAACAAAAAAAGAATATTATGCTACACCTTTATATTTTTATAAAGCTGATTTCCATTTAGATACTGAAAATAAATTAAGAGATGTCTATTATAAAGAAACGGAAAAAACAGATAACGGCTTAAAACATCCTGCTACTTTGTATTTTCCATTCCAAGAAAAGTTTGGACTAATGCTATTAAAATTCTTAAATGCTGACTTATCTAACTTTGAGTCTGCTAATAAAAGTTTCTTTTATGCTTATGGTTTTGAGATATTAAGAGATTTAGATAAGGATTATAAATTTGAATTAAGTAGTAATTATGGCAGTAATGAAAGTTATCTAAAAGCAACTACTAAAATATTTGAAGATTTACAAGAAAATCTAATTGATTTGCAACAAGAACTAATAAAAGCTGTTACCTATATCTATAACTTAAATAGTAATAGTGAATTAGAGAAATATACATATACAGAACGATATGCAGTTTATCTAATAAAAAGAATGGGAAAATTACATACATACTATAAAAATGACTTTATTATGAGAGATAGTTATTCAAAGAAATATCAAGAATTTAGTAATAAAAATGAATATGACATACTAGAATCTTTACATACTAAAAATATGTTTCTTTCAATGAGTGATACTCATAAAAGTAACGATTTATCAAGTGTTTGCTATGCTATACTTGATGAACTATCAAAAACACCTAACTATCCAATTAAAAAATGTCAAAATTGTGGAATGTACTTTATTCCAACTTCAAAAGTAGATGAAATTTATTGCGACTATCCAAAAGAAAACTCAAAAACTTGTAGAGATTTAGGAGCTTTTCAATCCTATACAGAACGATTAAAACAAAATAAGGCTATGGGAGAATATAGAAGAACATATCAACAAAAATTTATGCAAGTTAGAAAAAATAAGGAAAATAAAGAACTTTTTAAAAATTTTGAAACTTGGAAAAAACAAGCCAAAGAAAAAATTAATCTTATGAAAAAAGGCAAACTTACTGAAGATGAGGTTTACAAGTGGATTTTGAAAAATAAATAAAATTCAAAATAGGATATAAAAAGTAGGCTTTTTATAATTAGCTTACCTTTTTATATCCATTATTAAAATTACATTTTCATCTTTTTAGCATTTTTGTCATCTAAAAATCCAAAACTTTCATACATTTTCATTGCAATAGGATTAATTGTACTTAATTTAAATCTTCTAATTCCAATTTCTTTGCCAAATTCAATACATTTTTCAAATACTCTTTTTTGATATCCCCTTTGTCTATATTTTTCTTTTGTGAAAACACTTGTAATATAGCCAACTTTACAACTTAAATCATCTGCTTGTGGAAAGTACTTGAAAATAGTTAATCCACAAATTGACACTAATTCTTTGTTTGCATACACTCCATACATAAATAAATCTTTATTTAAATTTTCTTTCAAAAATTCTCTAGTTCTACTAATTAAAATATCTTCATCTATTCCTAAATTATTTTTAAAATCAACTTTTTGTAATGATATTCTTAATGGAATTATATCTTCAATATCTTGTTTATATAATTTTTTTATTTCAATATTATCCTTTTTTTCTTCACCCTGTATCATTATATATACTCCTCTTTTCTTCTTAAATAAATTAAATAATAAGCTAGTCCAATTTGAAAAATCAAAAAGAAAGCTGATAAACCAAACATATACTTTAATCCTATTTCATACATCACACCACATAAAAATACACCAACAGCTTCTCCCAAATATCTAACTACATATCTAAAGTTAGTAAATGTTAATTGATATTTATTTTCAACTCTATTTATATAATATCCATCACATATATTTTCGTATGATGTTGAAATAAGTATAGACCAAGTCATAGCAATTAAAGTAATGATTATATTATTAGATAAAAATGCTAACACATAAGAAACAAATCTTATTCCAAATTTTATTGTAATAGTTATATAATCATTTTTTGGAGTAAAATATTTTAGTGCCAAGATTCCAATTAAATCTGCCAATAATCCTACAATTAATAAATAATTAGTTGATTGGCTATCCGTAAATTTAAAATAATTTGTTAGTGTTAACATTTTTAATCCTAATGCTGTTGACATTGCCATTGCTCCTATAAAACTATATATAATATATATAACTTGCAATTTACTTTTCAATATATATTTTATTATAGAAATATTCCCACTTTGTTTGCTATCGATATTTCTACAAGCAGACATATTAAACATTACTATTATTGAGATTGCTAGAAATATAATTGAAATAAATAAACAAACATTGTAATTGATTAAAATTCCTATAATATTTTTTCCAATTAATATCCCTCCAACTAAAATACCTATATCTTTGAAAAGATATTCTGTCAATTTTCTTTTACTATAAATTGTATTATTTTTTACTATTGTTGTTATTAGTGGATATATGCTAGTTGTAACTAAATATCCTGTTAATACATCTAATACTACAGAAATATTAATTAATTTTATATTCCCTTTGTTATTCAAACTTAATAAAAATATTAAATTTAGGAATTTTATTATTAAGGAACAACTAACAAATCCTTTTAACTTTTCTAGTTTAATATATTTTCCTACAAACATTATACCTATTACACTAATTAATGTTCCAATACTAATTATATTACTAATATTTGTTGCTGAAAAGCCATTATCTTGTAACCATAGTTGTCTAAAATTTTCCCACAATCCCATTGAAATGCTAAAAAAAGCTAACATTATTAATATTTGATTTTCACTTTTTATTTTCTTCATCTGTTACTCCAATTCTGTTTTTATTCCTATATCATTTTTTGTTTAAATTCGATATAATATTATCATAAGTTGGTATTTCTTGCAATATTTTATTTACATTTCCAAATCAAAATCATTTTCTCTTTCCTCTTGTTTAAGTTGCTTTTCGGCATCTAAAAATGTATTTGTTTCTTTTTGAAAATCTCTAATTAAGTTATCTTCTGCTCCCATATCAAACTTTTTACAAATCCAATATATGAATTTATCAATAGTTTCATAGAATTTATCTATTATTTTATTTAATCTGCTATTCTCTTTTTCTAACCCTTTAATTTTACTTTTATATTTCCATTCAATATCAAATTCCTTCTGCTTATACTCTGATTTAATGGTATCTACTTCTTTATGCAATTTTGCATTATCAGCTAGTATGGTATCTCTTTCCTTTTGGTATTTTTCTGCTTCTTCTATAACTTTTGTTTGCCTTAATAATTCCTTATGCAAATCCATATTATCTTGATATAAATTTTGGATTAAGTCATCTTTTGGTTTAATAATTTCTTCTAAAATTTTTTCATCTCTTTTCTTTGATAACCTGTTAATATTAATGTCTGTAATATTAGGAACATCTGGTAATTCTAATTTTATATTTTTGAGAGTTTCTTTTGTCTGTTCATAATTTGTTATATTTTTATATTCTTTTAATGTATAATGAACTCTGTCTGTTTCTTCTTTTGGTAATCCTCTTTGTAATTCAAACCCATTTGACACCATATATTCAAAAAAAGCATTTTGTAATTGCCTATAACTATCTTTGGCTTTCCAAAATTCACTACAAGCAAGTTTATCAATAGGATTTCCTTTTTTATCTACTGTGTGAACAACAGGTAAAAAAAGTAAGTGCAAATGAGGAGATTTCTCATCATAATGCACTTTTGCAGATAAAATATACTTTTCACCTAAATCTTTATATTCACATACAAATTTATATGCAGTAGCAAAATATCTTTTTGTTTCTTCTTCTCCTATTCTTTTGAAAAAGTCATTATCTGATGTAATCATATATTCACAAGCTATATTACTTACTGTTTTTATTTGTCCTTTCAAATCATATTTCTTTAAAATTTTTTCAAATTCTTTCACATAATTAAATTCTGGATCTTTTAATGAATAATTTAGATGTGATTTTGTCCTATCTATATCCTTATTTGAATAATGTTTATTTTTTCTCTCATCGTGGCGATATACTGCCATTAAATTTTCTCTTTTGTATTTTGCATTTCTTATTATTGCATAACTCATTTTAACATAACCTCCTTGCTTGGCTCTGGATTAAATACCATAAGCCAATAAAATTTTTCTTCTTTTTAGCTGGGTATTGTAAACACACTACAACACTTTTTTAACGCTATCGCTAAAAGTGTTATGTGTGGTAGGGAAAAATAAATTTTTCCCCACACCCCATTTTCATAAAAAATACTTACTGGTATTTTTTATGTTTTCGCCAAAGTTACTACTTGCAACTTTAACGAAAAAAATCAGCCACCAAAGTAGTTACTCTACTCTAGTAGCTGATTTCCTATATGCAAATGATGTACCTTATATAAAAGTTTTTTCATTCGCATATAATTTTGCTATTCTTTGCTAGTTCATTTTTTTCTTTTTATTCGCTTTATTTTTAATTTTTAGCCATTTTAAATTGTTTTTAGTATAACTTTATATTTTTAGAGTGTAGACAAAAAATTCCTACAAAAAATCACTTTGAACTTTTTAATTCAAAACAATTTTTTAATTTGGCAACCACTGTTGCCAAATTACTTATCTGTCATCTTATCTTCTATTTCTTTCTCTATTTCTTCAACAGTTGGTAAATTAGATTTTAAATTTTCTGGTATTGCTTTAATTAGTTCATATTCAGAAATTCCTATTGGTTTATTTATATCCTTTAATGCATATTCTGCTTTTACTTTGTTCTTTTCTTTGCATAATAGAATACCGATAGATGGATTATCTTCTTTTGATTTTAACATATCATCTACTGCTGACAAATAAAAATTTAATTTTCCGTGCAAATTCAGGTTGAAATTCTACTGTTTTTAGTTCTATTACTACATAACATTTTAGTTTTAAATGGTAAAATAATAAATCTATGTAATAATCATCTCCACCAATTTCTAAATGATATTGTCTTCCTACAAAAGCAAATCCAGCACCTAACTCTAGCAAAAATTGAGTAATATGCTTTACTAATTGGTCTTCTAAATCTTTTTCTTTGTAATCTTCAGCTAAAGTTAAGAAATCAAATATAAAAGGGTCTTTTAGTGTTTGCACTGCTAACTCTGATTGAATAGGTGGCAAAGTTCTTGGAAAATTATGTGTTTTTTCTTCCTTTTTAACTCTATCATACAATCCTGTTTCAATTTGATGTATCATAACAGTTCTTGACCATCCATTCTCTATACATTTGTTAATATACCATTCTCTTTCTCTTATATCTTTTACTTTTCCAATTAATACCATATTATGAGACCAACTTATTTGTGAAAGTATATTTTTTATCATTTCTGCATCTGTATAATTTTCTGCAAATTGTCTCATGCATCTTAAATTTCTGGCAGAAAAGCCTTTCATTGTTGGAAAAGTTTTCCTTAAATCTTTTGATAAATTTTCTATTACGCCTGTTCCCCAGCCTTGTTTTTTCTTTTTATCTACTATTATATTCCCAATTTCCCAATATAAATTTAATAAATAATAATTTGCTGATATAACTGCATTTTGTTGTGCTATTTTTATTTTATCTATTATTAATTCTAAAGTTTCTTTATAATCATTTGGTAAAACTTCATTATTCATAAGTCTAAACCTCCATTCACTAGTATTTTTATATTTTTTTAATTTGGCAACTGCTGTTGCCAAAATTATTATAGCATTTATTTCCAAATTTTTCATTATAAATTCAAAAAAAGATGAACTTGTATTTATTTTTTACAATTCATCTTTCAAATATGTGAAAATTTTATTTTTACTAAATTGTTACTAGGAGGAAACCTTTGCTATTACTACATTTTAATTTTTCGTCATAAGAGAATAAAATCGTCATTATTGTTATCATTGTTGTTGTCGTTATTATTATCATCTTTATTATCATTATCATCATTACCTGCAGAGTTTCCAACTGACAATGTTGTAAAAGCTTTTATTGTAGAATTAGAATTTGGTATTCCTCCTTCTGATAATTCTTCTTGTTTTGCAAAATCTATCCAAATATTATTTTCAAAACTATTTGGTACTGTCCAGAAACATGTATTTTCTTTTACATTTACAATCCCATCATATACTGTATCTTTATAATTTGCTTCTGCTGCAATATCTAAACCTTCACTTCTTGTTCCGTGAATCTCTATAACCACAGCAAATTTATTTGCATTTATTTCTATTGGATTTAAAAATTCAATTGTATGATATCCAGCATCAAAAGTTTCTGATTCTCCTTCTTTTAAAGCTACTTTTTGTAAATTTTTAGGATCTTTACTTTCTCCATTTGGATTAACATATACTTTGCAAGTATATGTTTCTGGTGCATAAATTGATACTTCTGTTAAATATTCTTTTTTATCTGTTTGTCTTTCAAAAATATTTGATACATATGCTTTATTAACTAATAATGGTACTGCTATATCACTACCAAAATAATTATATTGATATATATTATCATAATTAACTTTATTGCTAGCATTTTGAACTGCTGTTAAATATCCATAGATATTTACATCTTCATAAGATACATACATTATTCCATTATCGCCAACTTTAAGTTTAGCTATATCTCCATCTATTTCAAAACCAATTTTTTCAAATAAATTTTTTACAATTTCACTTGGTATTTCTTCTGCCGAATTCCATCCTTGCTCACTACAAACATCTCTTAAATTTTTAAATATATATTCTTTCATTTCTTCTAGAGTATATTCAATTTTTTCTCCCCAAGAATTTTTTATAATCCAAGCTCCCTTATTTTGTGGTCTATGCTCTTCTACAAAGTTTTCTGTACTATAATCGTCATCCCATCCTATTATTACTACATCATGATTTGCTTTGCATTTATTTGCATCATCACAATATATTGCTCCTGTATCATTATTGCAATACTCTGAAAACAATGATGCACCATATATTCCTGATTCTATTCCTCCATAATTTTTAATATGATCTTTCATTCTTTCTTTTATTTCAGTTAAATCATCTTTTTTTACATCATATGAAGGGAAATATACTGTATCATATACTTGTGTTGTAACTTTTTTATTCTCAATTTCTGATATATCAATCATATTTTCATTATTTTCAAATGGCATACTTGCTTCTTCAACTGCTCCTATACCATTTGTTAGATATGCATAAGAAATAAAGCTATTTCCACCATCTCCAACATTTCTATTAAAACCTAGACTATTTACTTGTCCATTATTAAATTTTCTACTTGTTGCATATTCCATATGTCTTTCAGAAAAATCATATACTTTAGAAGTATTACCATTATAATAATCTTTTAGAGCTAAATTTGTTTCTAATGAACCTAAAGCAGCAAATGCCCAACAAGAATTTGTTTCTTTTTGATCTTTAATAACTATATTATTTGAAATATAATCTCTCAAATTATATTTTGATAGTGTTGATGCTCCAACCGATGCTCCAAGATTTAAAGGGTTATTAGATTTTGCAAATGTTTTTCTTATTTCAAACATTCTTGGTTCTAAAACTTCTTGTTTTTCTTCATCAGAAAGTTCTAGCCATTCTTTATATTCTTTTGAAAGTTCTACCTCTCCTGCATAATCTATAAGTTCAGTAGCCAACACATTTCCACTTAAACCTATAATTATTATTGCAACTAATAACAAAACACTTAAAATTTTCTTTAGTTTTTCCATTTTTATATACCCCTATTTATATTTTAAATAAAATGATACTTTTCTTATTCTCTTTTTTATTTTACTGATAAAAAAAATAAAAGTAAATTATTTTCATAATTTGTGATATAAATGAAATACAATTTACCTTTTTGTAATAAATTTAAATAGTTCATTTTTTGTTCAAAGTGCCAATTTTGTTCAGAAAAATCGTGTATAAATTTTCCAAAATCGTTATATTACAAGAATTGTGAAATACTTTCTTATATAAAAAGAAAGTCTAATTAAATTAGACTTCCCAATATTTTATACTATATAAATTACTTTATAATTCATTTCTATAACATATTCTCTATTCTACTATTCAGCTTTTTTT
Organism: uncultured Clostridium sp.; assembly: GCA_947427205.1. Lineage (GTDB taxonomy): Bacteria > Bacillota > Clostridia > TANB77 > CAG-508 > Scatovivens. Next base: position 354,541 of record CANEHB010000001.1, on the reverse strand, counting down.
GTTGTTTTTTTAGTAGTTGTTTTCTTTTCTGTTTTCTTTTCTGTTTTTTCTTCTTTTTTTGTTTCTTTTTTATCTTCTTTTACTTCTTTATCTTCAGCTTTTTTTGTTGTTTTTTTAGTAGTTGCTTTCTTTTCTGCTTTTTCTTCTACTTTTGGTTCAACTGTTTTTATTTTAGCATTATCTACTATTAAAGCTATTGCTTTTTCTGTTTTTACATTTTCTTTAACATTTTCTATTAAAGCTTCATTATTTTTTAATTCTTCTTCTTTTCTTCCATAGCTTGTAGCTAATTCTTTAATTTTTGCTTCAACTTCTTTGCTATCTGCATCTATTTTAGCATCTTTGCAAACTGCTTCTAAAACTAATCTTAATTTTATTGATTCTTTAGCTGGTTCTATACTTTCTTTTCTAAAATCAGCTTTTGTTTTTCCTAACATTTGTAAGTATTGTTCTAAGTTAATTCCTTGATATGCTAACCTTCTATCCATATCTTGTTCCATATTGTCTATTTCAAGCTCTACCATTCCATTTGGAATTTCTACACTTGAATCAGCTGCAACTGTTTTTACTGCTGATTCTTCTAACTGAGCCTTAGATGTTTCTTCATTTTGTTTTTCTTTTTTAGATTTAATATCAGCTTTTAATTCTTTTAATGTATCAAATTCACTAACATCTTTAGCAAATTCATCATCTATTTTTGGTAATTCTTTTTTCTTAATTTCATGTACAGTAACTTTAAATACTGCATCTTTTCCTGCTAATTCTTTTGAAAAATAGTCTTCTGGGAATTTAACTTTTACATCTTTTACTGCTTCAGTTTTCATTCCTATAACTTGATCTTCAAATCCAGGAATAAATGTGTTACTTCCTAATTCTAATTCATGATTTTCTGCACTTCCACCTTCGAATGGAACACCATCAACTGAACCAGCAAAATCTATAACAGCTGTATCACCTTTTTTAGCAGCTCTATCTGTAACAGTTATCATTCTGCTATTTCTTTCTGCCATACGATTTAATTCATCTTCAACATCTTTATCTTCTACTTTATATTCTACTTTTTCTACTGAAATTCCTTTATATTTTCCAAGTTTAACTTCTGGTTTTGTATCAACTATTGCTGTGAATATTAAGTCTTTTCCTTTTCCGATTTGTACTATATCTATTTCTGGTTTGCTAACTACTTCCAATTTTTCACTTTTAATAGCTTCATCATATACTGATGGTGCAACCTCATTAAAAGTATCTTCATAAAAGATTTCATCTCCATAATATTTTTCTACTATATTCATTGGAGCTTTTCCTTTTCTGAACCCAGGTATATTAAAGTATTTTGAATTTTTATTAAATACTTTTTTCATTCCTTCATCAAATACTTTTGCTTCTATTGTAAATTCTAATTTTAATTCATTTTTATTTTCTGTCTTTTCTACTTTTACACTCATTTTATTTCCTCCATTTTCTTCCTATTTTCACAAATAGCTTTTATATTATATCACAATCAAAATAAAAATCAAGCTTTTTTAGTAATTTCCTGTATATTAGAGTTAATTGCAATTATTGTTAAATAATTCTATTTATTATTAAAATGAAGAATGTGCATTTACCTTTTATAGAAAATGCACATTTTCAAACCTTTAAAACTAGATTACGTATTGATTAAAACTTTAACTCCACTGCACCTGATTTCTATTGCACATGTTATCCCACAAACTGATTACTGGTTTTCGCTTCAATTACGAATATATTTCATCCAATAAATCATTTCCTTTTCTGTCATCCTCATCCACTTTTCTGATAGCCTCCATAACTACCTCCAGCTGTTCATCTGTGGGATTACTGACAAAAAAGATTTCCAGACAACGATGAAAACCCATATCCTCAATCGAGTTTTCAAGCCAAATAAAAAATGTAACTACTGCACATACTATCATCATCTCCACAAAAGAGACATGATACAAGTCATCGATTTTCACCAGTGAAAGACCTATACATGCAAGAAACCATAAGAAAAAGGCACTCCCATAATTGACAATTATTCGATCTTTGTCCATCATGGAGCTTTTCCTCATTTCTTCAATAGTCGGCACTTTTTTTAGTTTCTCGTATGCATTTCTGCCCATATTCATAGCAGCATACATCTGTTTCTCTGTCTTGAGGCCTTTGTTTTTCACCATCTTTACCAACAAAAATATAAAATTGGTAAATTTGTGATCAAAAAAATCCCACATAACAAAAAGCAGTGCTGCAGAAAACAGACCATTTTTCAAGTAGGCAAAAAGTGCAAAAGCAATTGAAAGAAGTAACAGATAAAACATAGCAATTTTCCACCATTTTTTAGGAGAATTGTACTCCTTTTTTACAATGGAAAAAAAGCTTGGCTCTTTGATAGCGTCTGCTCTTAAGACATTAAAAGCCTCTGTTCTTATCTTTCCGTTCTCTCGAACAGCCTGCACTGCCATATTTTCACAACTTGGCACGTCAAATGCTACTCCGTTTCTGGTTGAAATCCCCTCCAACCGTATTCCTCTTGTTCTCATTACGTCACCTGTCCTTTCTTAATTCTAGAAATTATTTAATTGTTCCAGCCATAGTAAAGTATGAATTATCACTCCCTTTTTTCTAATATTTGGCTAACAAATATTATATCATGTTTACATAAATTATTCAAGAATTATATCTATACGCGCAAGTTAATATTAAAATAAAACATATTCTAAAATTTATATATTTAAAACTATAAAAAACGCCTTAAACATTATCATTTAATGTTTAAGGCATAATTTATAATTTCATATATAATGTAATTAGTCTCCTAAGCACATACCTAAATCTCTAGCTACTCTAATTAAATCATCATCCATTTTTATTTTTCTTATATTGCTTTCTTTAGTATTTCCTGAAGCTGCTCCAACTACTTTATTATTTCCAACAACATCTTCTAATGTAACATATCCCATTTCTCCACCTTTATATGTTACTAAAACATTGAATATTCCTTGCATTGCAAGTTCCATAGCTTTAGTTCCATATTTTGTTGAAAGTATTCTATCAAATGCTGATGGTGTTCCTCCTCTTTGAACATATCCTAAAGTTGTATTTCTAGCAACTAATCCTGTTAATTCTTCAAGATCATTAGCTACTTTTTCGCCAATTCCACCAAGTCTAATATTATCAAGTCCTGCTCCATCATTTAAAGTTTTCTTTACTGTAATTGTTCCATCTTTTGGCATAGCTCCTTCTGAAGTTACAACAATAGTAAATTCTTTTCCTCTTGCCCTTCTTTCATTTACTTTTTCAGCTACTTTGTTAATATCATAAGGAATTTCTGGAATTAATGCAACATCAGCTCCACCAGCTATTGCTGATTCTAAAGCAAGCCATCCTGCATATCTTCCCATAACTTCTAATACCATTATTCTATGATGCGCTTCTGCTGTTGTGTGTAATCTATCTAAAGCTTCTGTTGCAACAGAAACTGCTGTATTATATCCAAATGTCATATCTGTGTGTGCAACATCATTATCTATTGTTTTTGGAACTCCTATACAATTTACTCCTTTTAAAGAGAAATCTCTACTTGATTTTTGAGTTCCATCTCCACCTAAAGTAAATATACAATCAAATCCTGCATTTTTTATATTTTCAACACAAACATCTGATAAATCTTTATATTCAACTGATCCATCTTCATTTGTTACTTTATAATTAAATACATTTGTACTATTTGATGTTCCTATTATTGTTCCTCCTTTTGTTAATAGTCCAGATGCATTTCCTTGTAAATCTAATTTAACATAGTTATTGTGTAATAATCCTTGATATCCTTCTATAAATCCATAGCATTCAACACCATATGTTCTAGCTGTTTTTACTATAGCTCTTATTACTGCATTTAGTCCTGGAGCATCTCCTCCATTTGTTAATATCGCAACTTTTTTTACTTTTGATTCCATATTATACTTTCCCCCTATAAATAAAATAAAATTTTATTAATTGGTATTTTTTTACAATCCTTTCATATTATATACAAGTTTTTTTCATAATACAAGATATTTTTTAAAATTATCAAAATACTTTTAATCTCTCTATATATTAGTATTTTAAATTAAATTTTATATTTACAAAAAATTCTTATTCAATTTATTTTTTTATTTAAATTTATTTTAAATTTTATTAAATGTAATATTAAATAAACTTCTACATACATTTTAACAAAGATATTTTATCTCATAAAAAATTATTTATACTTTTCATAAGATAATTTCTAAAATTTAATGTTAATAAAAAATTAAAGTATAGTTAAAAATATCTTTTTTCTCAACTATATATCAAAAAAGAAAGGATTATATTTTATTATGAAACATAAGATTATTACTATTTTTCTATTATTTATTATTTTACTAAACACTATCTCTTTGGCCATATATACTACTATTCCTGTATGGTCAGAAAACACTGACACCACTGAAGTTAATGCAGACACTGCTTCTGACTTCTTAAATATAGAATCTGAAAGTGCAATTTTAATTGAGCAATCATCAGGTAAAATTCTTTATGAAAAAAACTCTCATGATAAGCTTCGTCCTGCAAGCGTAACTAAAATTATGAGTATACTTTTAATTATGGAGGCTTTAGATCGTGGTGATATTACTTTAGAAACACAAGTCCCTTGTAGTGAAAAGGCATCTAGTATGGGAGGCTCTCAAATTTGGTTAGATCAAACAGAAACTCTATCTGTTCATGAAATGCTTAAAGCAATTTGTGTAGTAAGTGCTAATGATTGTACTGTAGCTATGGCAGAATATTTAGCTGGTAGCGAAGAATTATTTGTACAAAAAATGAATGAACGTGCAAAAGAACTTGGTATGAATGATACTACTTTTAAAAATTGTCATGGTATTGATGAAGATGGTCATTTAACATCTAGCTATGATATTTCATTAATGTCAAAAGAACTATTACAAAATCATCCAAGTATTACTAATTATACAACTATTTGGATGGATAGTCTTCGTGATGGAAAATCAGAACTTGTAAACACGAATAAACTTATTCGTACTTATGATGGCGCAACTGGTCTAAAAACTGGCTCTACTTCTTTAGCTTTATACAATTTATCTGCTAGCGCTACTAGAGGTGATTTATCTTTGATAGCTGTTGTTTTAAGAGCTCCTACTCCTAAAGTACGTTTCTCAGAAGCTAAACTTTTACTTGACTATGGATTTAATACATATAGTTATAAAAAAATTGCAAACAAAGATGATATTCTTCAAAGTATTAATGTTAATAAAGGAACTACAGCTAGTGTCAATCTTGTGTTTGAAAACGACAGTGGTGTACTAATTAAAAAATCAGATTCAGCTGAAATAACACAAGAATTGACTTTAAATGAAAATATTGAAGCTCCAATTTCAAAAGGAACTATTTTAGGAAAAGTAGACTACTTTCTTAATAATGAACTTATCTCTTCAGTTAATTTAATTGCTGATAATGATGTTTCTAAAAAAAGTCTTTTAACAATGTTTGACTATATCTCTTCAAAATGGCTTAATTTATTAAGATAGATTTATATAATATCAAAAAAGTACATTATATAAAATTGTAAAAGTTAAAATTACTCGCCAATGTACTAATTTTTGTTCTTTGTACATAACTTATATGTAGCTCACTATGTTTTTCACAGCTAAGAAATGTGCAAAATTGAGCAAAACGTTTATATTATAGGAAATTACTTCACAATTCCTATAATATAAAAAAATCTAGGATTTGAAATGTATTCTAATCATTTAGAACATATTTCAAATCCTAGATTTTTATTGCGCAATAAATTTTATATTTAGGTATTAGCCTAAGCAATACCATATTTTTTCTTAAATTTATCTGCTCTACCACCTGTAGTGTTTTGTTTTAAGCTTCCTGTCCAAAATGGATGACATTTAGAGCAAACATCAACTTTCATTTCTGGTTTAGTTGAATTTGTTTCAATTACATTTCCACATGCACATATAATTTTAGAAGCTGTATAATTTGGTTGTATTTCTTTTTTCATGTAATTCACCTCTTTCTTACATTTTTAAAACAATCTTATATATAATATCACAATAGTTTTCACTTTGCAAGTATTTTATATTTAATTTTTTTGTTTATATTATATTAAAATTCTATAACAAAATCTGTAAATTTTACTCCTCCTGAAGACTTTTCTTGTTCTTGATTTTCTTCTGGTTCATTAACTACTTCAGGTTCTGTATTTACTTTTTCTTCATTTTCTACTTTATTATCAATAATTTCATTTGCTGATTCTTGTTCTGCATCATTATCTTTTTTAGTAAATATATCAAAAACAACGTTTCCATCATTTGCACTTTTCAAATTGTCTTCTAAAGATGTTCTATTTACTAATTTTGACATTACATTAAATATACAGGCTACAATACATACAGCAAGTAAAACTTTTTTCCATAATTTAGCTAGCATATATTTCTCCCTTCAAGAAAATCATCTACAAATATCATTATACTATATTTTTGCGAAAAGTCAATCCTATTATGTAAACAATTTTCTTATTTAATAAAATCAAATACTATTTTGCATAATTTACTTCCTAAATAGTTAATTTATTTATATATCTGAATATGACACAATCTCTTCTTCTATTATTTCTAATTCTCCTGTTTCTTTTTCATTAATACTAACATTATATGTCTTGTATTCTTCGTTTAAATTATAAAATGAAATTCCATCCATTCCATCTCCTCGAGAAGCTTTTGCATAAATTTCATCTAAATTCTTATCTAAATCATCAATTTCTATTTTTTCAGCAACTGCTCTTAATAAATGATTTTCTTCGCTGTTTACATCGATATACTTAATATTATATATTACTGCATTTTTGTTTTCTCTTTCATAATCTTTTATACTGCTTACAATTCTGTTTTTATATTTATCATAATTCTTCATATATTCTGTATACATTTCATTATAGGTTGTATCCTCAGAACTTTTATATCCATTGTAAATACTTAAAAATATATTATCAGAAATTTTATCAAAATACTCATAATTTTCAAAAAGTGGCATTCCAAACACATAATTTATTTTTTCTTTGTTTCCATTACTATATAAACTTCTATTTTGTTTTACTATGTTATAAATATTTATATATTCGTAAAAGTCTATCATATCAACTGTAATAAAACTATCATTTTGATATAGATATATCAAAGCTTCATTAAAATAATATTCAATGTGTGAATTTTGATTATAAGAATTCATAAATTTATAAACGCAATTTTCTACTTCTGAATAATCAAATTCATCCATATTTCTATACATATCAAAATCTTCTTGTTCTACTGCATATTGAAACGCTAAACTTTTATATGCTGCTCGAGCTATAATACTTTTCACACTTGCATCTTCTGTAAACAAATCTTTAAATTCTAATTTTTCTCCTGTATCTAACCTAAAATTTAAACCTATATATTTAAAGGTTACATCATTGTTTTTTAAAAAGTTTGATTTATAAATACTAATTGATAGAACATCTGCAAAATTAGCCATTACATCTCCTGAAATATACATATTATTTATTTCTGAATCTAAAATTTCTGCATTATCTTTTAGTATTTCTATTTGATTTTTTATTTCTGTATTTATTTTTTCTTCAATTTTCTTATTACTTAATCCAGATATTTCTGGATAAGTTATTGAAACTTTATATTGTGGAATATCTTCACTATAACTTATAATATCTCCTGCATATTCTTCTTTATTTTCAATTTTAATATTATTTATATAGTATTTATCTGTTAAAGATATTCTTTCAATTTTACTATAATCTAGAGTTTCTTTAATATTCTCTTTTATATCTTCTTGTTTTATATTAACTGATAAATCTTTTTTATTATTTTTAATTGAAATCAAATAGAACGTTACTCCTAATGCTATAATACTATATAACACTAAAACTAAAATTATAAAATTAATATTTCCTTTTTCCTTTTTATTTAACTCCAACATATCCAGCCTCCTCGGCAATAGCTTGTCCTCTATCTGAAAGCATAGCATCTACAAGTTTTCTAGTATTGCTATCTTTTGATTCATCCTTTCTAATTACAATATAATACGCTGTCTCTAATGGGTATTTTTCATCTTTAATTGTTTTGTTGTTTGGTTCTACTCCATCAATTGCCAATAATCTAATTCTATCTGATACTGTACTATCTATTGTTTCGAACATAGTTGTTGCATAATAATAATATGAATATCCTATTGAATTTACTCCATTATCATAATCAGATACAAGATTGATTATTGCTGACATAGTTTCTATTAAATCTTCTTTTAATGGCTCCATTAATTCCTTATCTTTCATAACTAATGAAAGCATACCTGTTTGGCTTCCAGAATTTTCAGGTCTTTGAAAAGCTCTTATTTCCTCATCATTTCCTCCTACTTCTGACCAATTTGTAATTTTTCCAGAATATATATCTTGTATTTGTTCTAATGTTAAACTCTTTACAGGATTTTCTGCATTCACATAAAAAACAAAACCTTCTCTTACAACTGGTATAACTTCTAATTCAACATTATGTTCTTCAGCATATTTAAGTTCATCTTCTGAAGGTTCTGTAACCACTATCAAATCAACTTCTCCATCTATTAATCTAATATATCCTGGATGCGTATTTGTATAATCTAAATATTCTTCGCTTATTTCTTTTTCTCCAGTAAAATTTTTAATAAATACATCTGTTAACGGTTGTGTTGCTAGTGATGCATCTACTTTCGGATAATCTTCCAATGTAAATATTGGCTCATTGGAAATTTTCTCTTTGTCTTTTTGATTTTCTTCATCACTAATTTCAGGTATGTTATCTTCAGTAAAATGTTCATAAATTAAAACACATCCATATGTTATGATAAAAATTGTTACTATTATAAGCAAAACTTTAAAAATCTTTTCAATCATATAATCCTCCTAAATTTTATTTTTAGAACATTATACATTTTATATTTACAATTATTATTTTTATATAAAATGCCTAGATTTTAATATTTATATTTTATCATTAAATAATTTCCTTGTATATATTTTAATTAAATATATAATTTTATTTTTCTAATAAATTCTAACCAAAAGAAACATTATAATTATTAAAATATTTTCAAAAATCACTTGTTTTTTTTTCAATATTATGTTAGACTATTAAATAGTCAGTTTATTAAAAGTAATGGAGGTGCTTTAGATATGGCAAAATGCGCATTTTGTGGAAAAGAAACAAGCTTTGGAAAACAACTTAGTATAACACGTTCTCATATCAGTAAAAGATCAACTAGAACAGTAAAACCAAACTTAAGAACAGTAAAAGCTCTTGTTGATGGAAAAGTTAAAAGAGTTTCTGTATGTTCTAAATGCTTACGTTCTGGAAAAGTTAAAAGAGCTGTTTAGAAACTACAAATTTAAAAATAAATAAATCGTCAAAATCAAATTTCTTTGTTTTTGACGATTTTTTATTTAACATAAAAGTACTACGTATTTCTTATATTCTTTACGCACTAACTATGTAGACTTTATTCCAAATATAAATTTTACAAAACCTCTTAAAAATTTAGGTACCTTTTTTACTACTATTGTCATTTTTTTCCTCCTTTACTTTCCTAATAAAAATTTTATGCCTCCGATAACCATTCCTACTCCAATAATGAATATCCAAGCAACTGGAGGAAGAAATAAAACCATAAGAGTTCCGAACTCCAAAACCAATTAAAATACCTGCTATCACTTTTTTAAATTTACAAAAAAACATATACCTTCCTCCTTTTTATATATAATATTAATTTTTAAGTTATTATGTGAAAAGAAAAAAAGAAATTGCTAATATAAATATATATTAACAATTTCCATTATATTTTTTATATCAAAACAATTTAATCTATTATTAAATTATTCATCATTCTCTTCATCATCTTCATATTCATCATTTTCATCATCATCGTCATACTCATCATCATCTTCTTCACTATGGCAATTATGAAAGCAACTACTACAATCTTCATCTGAACAACTATAACAATAGTCTTCATCATCCATAACTGCTCCACCTACATATGCAATGTCTTCTAATAAATCAAGTACTTCATCTTCACTAAGGACATCTTTATTTACTTTTACTTCTGCAATTTCAAATTCTTCTGCATTTTTATCTACTTCAAATCTTATTAAAATTGTACATGGTTTATTATCACAAGTAGCTTCTCCTGTAAAATCTACATATACTTTTTCACTTTCTTTAACTACATTATAATTTATATTATCAAAAAAAGATTCGAATAATTCACCTATTTTAAAATCAGGAATTGCATTAAATTCCCCATTACAAATTAATCCAATATAGCTTTCATCTGTTATGCTTTCCATTATACTCTCCTTTATATTTTATTGTTTAAATACAAAATAATTTTTTATGCTAGATATAATAACACAAAATAACTAATATTGCAAGAATTTTAAGTAATATAGAGGCTTCTATTTTTTCCTATCTTTTTTTACTTCTAGTTTTGGAAATGCCTCCATTAATCTCTTGCGTAACATTGATTTATTTTTAAATCTAGTAACAACTTGTTTGGTAAACTCTTCTGAAGTAGTTTTTATATTCTTTATAGTAATATCAATTGTTTCTTTAGACATTTTTGATAAATCTTCGAATTCTTCTTTTCTTTTTTGAATATTTCTATTCCAAAGTTCCTTTGCCTCTTTTTGTTTCATTTCATATTCTGCTCTTTTTAATTTAATCTGATCACTAACTTTTTCTTTCTCTATAAGTATTCTTGCATTTATATTTTCTCTTTGTTTTCTTACTTTAGTAGCTAATTCTTTTGGTGACTCTAATATTACATCTGACAAATTCTTTCTTGTATATTTTACTTTTCTTTGAAGTTTTAATCCAGTTACTTTTAGCTTTCTACTAAATACTATTACATCCGAACTTGCCTTCATAAGAACATCTTCTGTTTTATCTTTTACTTTATTTCCAATCTCTTCAGTATTATCATTTTCAGAATATGTCTCTCCCTTAAAGCTTAATATAATAGTGAAAGAAATTATACTATCAATCACAAATGATACACATAAAACTCCTGTAATTATATGTCTTGCTAAATCTGGTATGCTCATATATATTTTTGTAAAAAAAGGATTTATAATACAAAGTATAGTAGATCCTGCAACGCCAAATGGAATAAGCGTTTCCAAACATATTCTACCATTTATATTAAATTTTCTATTACTATAATCCCACCAACGAGCATTAAATAATTTTTCCATAAAATAACTGGTAGCATATTCTAACGTTCCACAAATTACTGTAGATAATATAAATAACGCTGGAATATCATTTGTATAATTTCTCAATAATACTGATATAATTACTACTCCTACACCATATACTGGACAGTATGGCCCAATTAAAAAGCCTCTATTTACAAATTTTTTTACCTTTAATATTCCTCCTATAGATTCCATAAACCATCCTAAAAATGAATAAGTAAAAAATAACAAAATATACATTTCTACATCTAACAACATGCCTTTTTCTCCTACATACTTTAAATATATTTCAAAAATAATATATTTTAATATAACACATATAATATTTTTACACAATTATTTTATTTATATTAATTATCTATTGCTTAGATTTTACAACATAATGTAATATCATATTCAGAAAAAACGTTTTTCTTATAAAATTTTATTACTTTAATATTTAGTGTATCAAACATTTCTTAGTTCTAACTATTTTTTTCTTTTCATATTTCTTAAAATATCTTTTTGTTCACTTTCAATTCTATATGATTCTATCATTTTTTGAAGTGTTTTGTTATATGTAAATTTATCTAAATTATTTTCTTGCTCCAAAAATCTCATAGCTTTTTCATTATATTTTATTCCTATTTCTGCTAGAGTCCATGCTATTCCCATTTTTACATAGTATCCTTCATGATTTATATTATTTAATATGTCTATTACTTTATCAACATATTCATCTATAATAAAATAATCTAACATAGAAATTACTGCCAAACGTATCTCAAACTCTTTAGTTGATTTAACATATAGTAATATAAAATTCCAATATTTTTCTAAATCTTTATCGTTAATTTTTAGAGTAGGAACAAAAGTATCATTAATTGCCCAACTATCAATTCTTGGAACAAATAATTTTATATATTCAAATTTTTCTTCTAATTTTAGTTTACTATATCCTATTATTAATCCTTGTAATAGTACCTCTTCAAAATATATTGTATTTTCATTTTCTACAAATTCTATCCAATTATTTTCTTTAACTATTTTTTGAGCTAATTTTCTTAGTACTGGTACACGTATTCCTAACATTTCTTTGTTCGTATCGGGACATAATCCTTTGTTAAATTCTTTATATTTTTCATCTTTTAGCTCTATTAGACTATTTCTTATCTCTTCTACCATATTACACAATACTATGATATATTTTATTTAACTATATAGTTACTTTATTTATATCATACTCCTCTATCAAACTTATGTTTGTATATTATCATAGTAATTCATTTGAGTCAATATTATTTTAATATTATTAAAGATTTAATTATTCATATTATCAATGTACTTTTTTATATTTAGTTTAATAGTTTTCTTCTAATTTCAGATATACTATATTTAGTTTGAAAATAACCTTCTTTATAAAGCTCACTCATTTTACTTCTATCTAAAAGTCCTATATTATTTGTTTTTATTTTTAATAGGCAATCAGTTCCATCCCATTCATATTTATTTAATTCATGATTTAATATTGAAAAAGATTTACTTACTACTTCAAATAAATTCTTGCAACAGCTTTTTGGCTTTTTATCTGTAAAAACAATACTTAAAACTTTTTCGGCACCTGCTCTTTTGGTTTCTCTCCATGGTAAGTTCTCTGCTATTCCTCCATCTACTAAAAGTTCTTCCCCATATTTACATGGAGAAAACACACCTGGATAACTACAACTTGCTTGCACTGCTGTTCCTATATTAACACTATTTATATATTTTACATCATCAAATTTGTTTCCTTTTACATTATTTGAAAAAATATATACTTCTTCATTATGAATATTTACTGCTGGTATTAATAACGGCATCTTTATTTGATTTATATTACTAATACCTTTCTTTTGACATACCTCATTTACCAATTTATAAATTTTACTACCACTATTCAATCCATCAATATTAAAACCTTTTCCAATAAAAATATTTTTTATTAATTTGAATACATTTTTTGAATCTATGTATTTTAGTTCTTTTGCATATTTTTTAAATATGTCATAAATTTCATCAGTTGTAAACCCACAAGCATATAGCGTAGCAACTATACTTCCAGAACTTGTGCCAGAAATATAATCAAACTTTATATTTGCCTCTTCTAATGCTTTTATTGCTCCTATATGGCAGACACCTTTAATTCCACCACCAGATAAACTTAATCCTAACTTCATAAAAAATCACCCAGAATATAATATTCTAAGCGATTTTAGTTGTTACTATTATTTATATTATAATTTTTAACAGCTTTCTGACTCTTCTACTAACTCTTTTATAAGCAAATTTACTGTAGTGATTTTATTTATTCTATATGCATTACTCCCTACAAACAATAAAGCATTTTCTATATCTCCTTTTACTGCATTTATTAATGCTCTTGTTATACAATATGGTGTTTCTACTGGATTACAAGTTTTTATACAACCTAAACATTTTTCATTTGTTCCTTTTATTCCTTCTGCTTTTTTCTTTTCTACTTCTCGTATAAATTTATTTTTTATTGCTCTTCCAGGCATACCAACAGGACTTTGTACTATTTCTATTTCTTCTTTACTAGCTTTAATATAAGCTTCTTTATATTTTATATCTGCATCACATTCTTCTGTTGCTACAAATCTTGTTGCCATTTGAACTCCTGATGCACCCAATTTTAAAGCTTTTACAATGTCTTTTCCTGTATATATTCCACCTGCTGCAATAACAGGTATTTTAGTTTTAAACTCTTTTTCAAATTCTTTTACCTTCTCTACTACTTCTTTAACTATAGCATATATATCTTTCTTATTTTCATTTTCTAATTCTTCTCTTGAAAAACCTAAATGCCCTCCAGCATCTGGTCCTTCAACTACTATCATATCTGGAATATGATTTTGCTTTGCCCATAATTTTATCATTAATCCAGCTCCTCTAGCAGAAGATATAATTGGTGCAATTTTTACTTTAGTTCCTTCTACAAGTTTTGGAAGTTCTTTTGGAAGTCCTGCACCAGATATAATTAAATCAATTCCACTATCTATTGCTTTTTTTACATTTTCTTTATAAAAATTCGTAACACTCATTATATTTATTGCTACAATTCCATTTCCTTCTGATATTTCTTTTGCTTTTTTTATATGTTTTTCTAATGAACAAAGATTAGCTTTAAGTGTATTAGTTTCAAAATCTGGCTCATCAAACCCTATTTGTGCTGTTGATATAACACCAATTCCACCTTCTTTAGCTACTGCTCCTGCTAAATTAGAACGTGATATTCCTATTCCCATACCACCTTGTATAATTGGCAATTTAGCAACTAGATCACCTATTTTTAATTCTGGTAATTTCATATATTTTTCTCCTATCTACATTTTTTGATTTAAAAAACTCTATTATGTAGTTTGTAAAACTAGATATGTTTTAAAAAATATAGGCGCTAAAATTTCGCCTTATATTTTCAATAGTAGAAATACATTTTGCATTTCTTGTTAAAAATTATAATCCCATTATGTTGTATCCACTATCAGCATAAATAATTTGTCCTGTAATTGCTCTTGACATATCACTTAATAAAAATGTTACTGCATTGCCAACTTCTTCTGTTGTTACATTTCTTCTTAAAGGTGCTTTTTCTTCAACTATATCTAAAATTGAATTAAAGTCTTTAATTCCTTTTGCTGACAATGTTTTTATAGGTCCTGCTGATATAGCATTTACTCTTATTCCAATAGGCCCTAAATTATCTGCTAAATATCTTATACTACATTCTAAAGCAGCTTTTGCAACTCCCATTACATTATATCCTGGTAAAACTTTTGTTGAACCATAATATGTTAATGCTGTTATACTTGCATTTTCATTTAAAACATCTAAGTCTCTTGCAATTCTTGCTACAGCAACTAAACTATATGCACTAACATCATTTGCATGACTAAATCCATCTTTACTTGTATTTATGAAATCATTTCTTAGATCTTCTGTATTAGCATGTGCAATACTATGTAATATGCCATCTATTTTCCCATAATCGTTTTTAATATTTTTAAATAGATTTTCTAATTCTTCATCGTTTGATGCATCACATGTATACGCCTTAAATCCTTCAAATTCTGATAATAATTCTTCTATTTTTTCTCTATTATCTTCTCCCATAAAAGTGAATATTAATTTTGCACCATGTTCATATGCTGACTTAGCAGCTCCATATGCTATACTCCATTTGTTTCTAATTCCCATAATTAAAATTGTTTTGTCTTTTAAAATCATTTTATTTGCTCCTTTTCTAAAAATTGATATTTTAATATCTAAAAAAATGTGTACTTAAAATTTTTCTTTTTTAATAATAACATTGACTATATTTATTGATATTCTCCCATATTTCTGAATTTTTCATATCTTTCATCTACTAAATTTTCTATATCTTTATCTTTCAATTTTTCTATTTCTAAAACAATATATTCTTTTAAAGCTTTAGATACAAACTCTTTATCATACTGTGCTCCTCCTGCTGGTTCTTTTATTATTTTATCTATAACATTTAGTTCTTTTAAATCTTGTGCTGTTAACTTCATCTTTTCTGCTGCTTCTTTTACTTTTGATCCATCCTTCCAAAGAATGCTTGCATATCCTTCTGGTGACAAAATAGAATAAATAGAATTTTCTAGCATAACTATCCTATCTCCAACTCCTAGCGCCAAAGCCCCACCACTCGAACCTTCTCCAATTATTATGCTAATTATTGGAACTTTCAAGTTTGCCATCTCCATCATACTTCTAGCAATAGCTTCTCCTTGGCCTCTTTCTTCTGCTCCAATTCCAGGATACGCTCCCTTTGTATCTATAAAAGTAATTATAGGTCTATGGAACTTTTCTGCTTGCTTCATAAATCTAATACCTTTTCTATAACTTTCTGGATTTGGCATTCCAAAATTTCTTTCAATATTTTCCTTTGTATTTCTTCCTTTTTGCTCTGCGACTATTGTAAAATTCTGATCCTCTATTTTTGCAAGTCCACAAACTATTGATTTATCATCTTTAAACTGTCTATCTCCATGAAGTTCAATAAAATCATCAAATATTATATCAATATAATCAAGTGCTGTAGGTCTCAAAGGATTTCTTGCAATTTCCACTTTATCCCATGCTGTTAGATTAGAATATGCTTTTTCTCTTAATTTTAAGAGTTTTTCTTTAGTTTCTCTTATTTCGTCAGAAACATCTACAATTCTATCTTTACTTATATTTTCAAGTTCTTTTATAAAGCTTTCTAACTCTTTAATTTCTTCATTTAGATTTGACAATTTTTCACCTCCTCAAGGCTCATATTAATTTTATAAAAATTCTTTATCATATTTTTCTTATTTAATAACAAATTTTTTTATTTTACCATAAAATTAGATGTAATTTTATGCCAAAACATTAAATCTTTAACTATGAAATTTTAACAATTTATAAATAGTATCTTTCATATCTTTTCTTTCAACAATTTTATCTATAAACCCATGTTCTAATAAAAACTCTGCTGTTTGAAATCCGTCTGGAAGCTCTTGACCAATAGTTTGTTTTATAACTCTAGGACCAGCAAATCCAATCATTGATTTTGGTTCTGCTAAAATTATATCTCCAAGTGATGCAAAACTGGCCGTTACTCCTCCATAGGTTGGATCAGTTAAAACTGATATATATAAAATTCCAGCATTATTTAATTTAGATATAGCACTTGAAGTTTTTGCCATTTGCATTAATGAAATAATTCCTTCTTGCATTCTTGCACCACCAGAAACTGAAAATATAATTATAGGTAATTTTAACTCTATTGCTTTTTCTATAGAATACGTTATTTTTTCTCCAACAACACTTCCCATGCTTCCCATTAAAAAATTTCCATCCATAACACAAATAACAGCATCTTCATTATTTATTTTTCCTGTTCCACAAACTACTGCTTCATCAATTCCAGTTTTTGTCTTTAAGCCTTCTATCTTTTCTAAATATCCATCTATTTTTAGTGGATCTACCGTTTTTATATCAATTTCAAAACTATTAAAAGTTCCTTCATCTACTATTTGCTTAATTCTTCTTCTAGCTGATAATCTAAAATGATTACCACAATTAGTGCAAACACTAAAATTTTCATGTAAAGTATCTTTATATAAAATCTCACTACATTTGTCACATTTTACCCATTTTCCAACTGGAATATCAACTTTATTTTCTTTGTTATCAACTTTATTTCTTTTTTTTAATTTATCTATTATCATAATAAAGTTATTCCTTTCTTATTTGTTAAAGATAAGTATATTTTTATATTTTCTAAATACTATAATTTAATTAGTATTAACATTTTGATATTTAACTGCAATTATCCTAGCATTTTATTAATAAATGATGTATCAAAATTTCCTGTAATAAAATTTTCATCTTCAAGTATTCTATAAAGGAAATCAATATTTGTATCTATACCATCTATAATGCATTCCTCTAATGCCCTTTTCATTTTTAAAATAGCATCATCTCTAGTTTCTGCATGAACAATTATTTTAGCAATCATTGAATCATATGTTGGAGGAATTTTATATCCAGAATAAACTGCTGTATCTACTCTTACACCATTTCCTCCTGGTAAATTTAATCCTTTAATTTCTCCAGGACAAGGTATAAAATTTTTATCTGGATTTTCAGCGTTAACTCTACATTCAATACTATGTCCTTCAAAATTTATATCTTCCTGTTTAAATCTTAATTTTTCACCTGATGCTATTCTTATTTGCTCTTTAACTATATCAATACCTGTAACCCATTCTGTAACAGGATGCTCAACTTGAATTCTTGTATTCATTTCCATAAAATAAAAGTTTTTATCTTTATCTACCAAAAATTCTATTGTACCTGCATTATAATATTTTGATGCCTTTACTGCTTTTATTGCTGCTTCTCCCATTTTTTTTCTTAGGGCTTCATCTAAAACTGTTGAAGGACTTTCTTCTAAAATCTTTTGATTTCTTCTTTGTACTGAGCAATCTCTTTCTCCTAAATGAACTACATTTCCATGTTCATCTGCTAAAATCTGTATTTCAACATGTCGTGGATTTACAATAAACTTTTCCATATAAATTTCATCATCATTAAAAGAAACTTTTGCTTCTTGTTTTACTATATTATAAGCTGATTCTAGGTCTTTCATTTCTTCAACTAATCTAATACCTTTTCCTCCACCACCTGCTGCTGCCTTAAGCATAATAGGAAATCCAATCTCTTTTGCTATTTTTTTTGCATCTTCTAAGTCTCGTAAGCTACCTTCAGATCCTGGTATAACAGGAACCCCTGCTGATTTCATAAGTTCTTTACTATTTGATTTATTTCCCATTAAATCAATAACTTTATAAGATGGACCTATAAATTTTATATTACTTTCTTCACACATTTTGGCAAAATTAGAATTTTCTGACAAAAAGCCAAAACCAGGATGTATACTATCTACACCTGAAAGACTTGCTGCCTCTAAAATATTTTTAATATTTAAATAACTTTTTGCAGATCCTGCAGGTCCTACACAGATTGCTTCATCTGCAAGTTTAGTATGTAAGCTATCTTTGTCTGCTTCTGAATATATTGCTACTGTTCTTATATTCATCTCTCTACATGCTCTTATTATTCTTACAGCAATCTCTCCACGATTTGCTATTAATACTTTATTTAACATTCTAAAATCTCCTTTTATTTACAATTTACATAATGTATGGTATAATTAAAGTTGCAAAAAACATGAAAGGTTGTGGTTTTATGAAAAATTTCTATAACTACATGCGGCACTTACAGTTAATTAACTGGCATATCTGTCGGTATTCACTGAAGGCGCTGCATTGTCAAGTAAATGACGATTTTTTTCTTCCTAGTGTGAAGCACCACACTGAAGAATACTTTTTTAATAATTCGTCTTCTGAATGTCCTATGCCAAAGGAATTTCCTGAAGTCAATATGGGTGGCTATGAATATAGTTGTTGCGTTGAATATTTAAAAAATCTGCGAACAACATTATTTAAACATGGCTTACAAACTAAGTATAAACTTGAATTTTCAGAAATTAAAAATAATCTTACCTCTGACCTTATTCTATGTCCTCTTGAAAATTGCTTATTTACAGTTGCAAGACAATGTGGTTTTAAGGTAATTGAGCAAGATATTTCTGAAACTGTTCAAATTTATACTTTATCCAGCAATCTTTAAGGAAAATATGAGAATATCTATGGCAGAAATCTTTTGGAATTCAAGTAAAATTAAAATTCCACCAAATTCAGCCACGCTCTTATGTGAGGCACAAAACAGTGGAAGAGTACAATCTGCAAACAATTGCAAAATTCACTTCTAAAATTTTGAATTCTTTAAATTTTGGGTCCCAAAAGGACCCATATTTTCTTTTGTCATTAAATCCGTTTTCTCACATAAATTCTTATTTAATTACTAGCCAACTATTGCAAATGTAAGTTCACCTTTTACAGCTACTTTACCATCAACTGTTGCTACTGCTTCACCTACACCAATTGGTCCTTTTGATTTTATTATTTTAACTTCTAATTTTAAAACATCCCCTGGAACAACTTGCTTTTTAAATCTTAATTTATCAATTCCACCAAATAAAGCATTTTTACCTTTATTTTCTTCCATAGAAAGAATTGCTACTGCTCCTGTTTGGGCTAATGCTTCAACTATTAAAACACCTGGCATAATAGGTTGAGCTGGAAAATGTCCTTGAAAATATGGTTCATTTATACAAACATTTTTATAAGCTATAGCACTTTCTCCTGGCGTATATTCTTCAACTCTATCAATCATTAAAAATGGAGCTCTTTGTGGAATTATTTTCATTATTTCATTTATATCTAACATTTTTATTTTCTTCCTTTACTTTATAATAAATAATGGTTTTCCATAATCTACCATTTCTTCATCTTTAACTAATATCTCTATTATTTCACCATCATATTCTGACTCAATTTCATTCATAAGCTTCATAGCTTCAATAATACAAAGAGTATCTCCTTTTTTTACTTTACTACCTATTTTTACAAAAGGTTCACTAGAAGGAGATGATTTCGAATAGAAAGTCCCAACCATAGGAGATTTAACTGTTATTCCTTTAACTTCTGATTCTTTATTTTCTACAACATTAGTATTATTAACATTAACTTCTTGTACTGGAACTTTAGGTATGCTAGAAACTGGCATAACTTGAGATTGTATTATTGGAATATTTTGCATATTTCCAGAATCTTTTTTCATTTTAATTTTAATACCATCTTGAAACTCTATTTCCATTTCAGTTAATTTAGAATTTCCCATCTCATCCATTAGTTTTTTTATTTCTTTATATTCCATAAATCTCTTTCCTTTCATAATTAAAAATAATTATATAAATAATAATTTTTGATTATATATTTTATTTGAATAGTTTATACGTAGCTTTGAGAGACTTGCGTAGCAATGTCGACCAGTAAATAAACTATGAAAATAAAATATATAGTCTAAAAAACTTAATTTATATATTTTTTAAATATAATAGAACTATTATGTCCTCCAAATCCTAAAGAATTAGACATTGCAACATTAACTTCTATGTTTCTAGCTTCATTTGGAACAATATCTAAATCGCATTCTTCATCAGGAACCTTATATCCAATAGTTGGAGGAATAATATTTTTTTCTACTGCTTTAACGCAAGCTATTGCTTCAACACCACCTGCTGCACCTAAAAGGTGACCAGTATGACCTTTAGTAGAACTAACCATTACACTTTTACTTGCTTCTCCTAAAGCTGTTTTTATAGCTGATGTTTCAAAAGCATCATTTAAATGTGTAGAAGTTCCATGTGCATTTATGTATGTTATATCTTCTGGAGTCATTTTAGCATCTAAAATTGCATTTTTCATTGCTCTTGCACCACCTTCTCCATTTGGTGCTGGAGATGTAATATGATACGCATCTGAAGAAGCTCCGTATCCAACAATCTCTGCATATATTTTTGCTCCTCTTTTTTTAGCATGTTCTAATTCTTCTAAAATTATTACACCTGCTCCTTCTCCCATTACAAATCCACTTCTTTCTTTATCAAATGGAATACTAGCTCTTGTTTTATCTGTTGATTGTGATAATGCTTTAATATTTGTAAATCCTGCAATTCCTGTTGGAGTAATAGAAGCTTCTGTTCCACCTGCAAGCATAACTTCTTGATATCCATGTTTAATAATTCTATAGCATTCTCCTATAGTATGTGTAGCGCTAGCACATGCAGTTGTCATACAAAAAGACTCACCTTTTGCTCCTATTTCTATAGCAACATTTCCTGTTGCCATGTTATTAATAGCCATTGGAATATACATTGGAGAAATTCTATCTGGTCCTTTTTCTGCTAATATATTACTACTATTTTCTATTGTTTGTAGTCCACCTATACCAGAACTTATAGCTACACCAAAACGAGTAGCGTCTATTTCTTCCATATTTATTTTACTATCATCTAAAGCTTCTTTCGCAGCTACCATAGCAAGTTGAGAATATCTATCTAATCTTTTAGCTGATTTTTTATCTAAAGCTTCTTCTGGATTAAATCCTTTTACTTCTCCAGCAAGTTTAACTTTAAAATCTGTAATATCAAATAATGTTATTTCATCAATACCACATTTGCCATTTACAATACCTTCCCAAAATTCATTTACATTATTTCCAATAGGAGTAATTGCTCCAAGTCCTGTTACTACAACTCTTCTTTCCATTTTTCTAACCCTTTCTAATCAAAATTACATTAACATTCCACCATCAACATTAATTACTTGACCTGTTATATAACTACTATCATCTGATGCTAAGAATTTAACTACATTTGCTATATCCTTTGCACTTCCCATTCTTTTTAAAGGAATTTGACTATTTATATTTTCTTTTACAGAATCTGATAAAATTGATGTCATATCTGTTGCTATAAATCCTGGTGCAACTGCATTTACTAAAATATTTCTACTTGAAACTTCTTTTGCCAAGCTTTTTGTAAATCCAATTATTCCTGCTTTTGATGCTGAATAATTTGTTTGGCCAGCATTTCCTGAAACTCCGACAACAGATGATATATTAATAATTCTACCTGCCTTTTGTTTTATCATTAATGGAATAACATTTCTTGTAACATTAAATGTACCAACTAAATTAACATCTATAACTGCTTCAAAATCTTCTTTAGACATTCTCATTAATAATCCATCTTTTGTTATTCCAGCATTATTAACTAATATATCAATTTTTCCTAAAGCTTCTACAGTTTGATTTACTATTTTTTCTGTATCTTCAAAATTTGCAACATCACCTTGAACTAAAGCACATTTAATTTTATATTTTGATTCTAGCTCTTCTTTCATTTGTTCAATTTCTGTTGTTTTAGTTCTATAATTTATTGAAACATCATATCCACTTTCTGCTAATGTATATACTATTTCTTTTCCTATTCCTCTTGCTGCTCCTGTTACTAAGGCAACTTTTCCTAAACTTTTCATAATCTATTTTGTATGATATATTTATATATCATACTTCCTCCTTTTATAATAATTAAAATTTTCTATATTACTAATAAATTAATATTATATTAACTAATAATTTTTATATAAATTGTAAAATAATATATAAACAACATAAACTATTAATTTTATTTGCTTAGTTCTTCTATTGCACTTTCTAAAGTTTCTACATTATTTATATTAATGCAATTGACTTCTTTATTAATCTTTTTCACAAATCCTGTTAAGACTTTTCCTGGTCCTATTTCTATAAATGTATCAACTCCATTTGCAATCATATATTTAACAGAATCTGAAAATCTTACTGGATTTATAACATGATTCGCTAAAATCTCTTTAATATTATCTGATTCTTTATATTCTGTTGCATCTAAATTTTTTATTACTTTACAATCAGGCATTTTAATTTCTATTTTTTCAAGTTCTTCTCTTAAAGCTCTAGAGGCTTTTTCTAATTTTTTAGTATGGAAAGGACCACTTGTTTTTAATTCAATTACTCTTTTAGCTCCTGCTTCTTTTGCAAGTTCCATAAGTTCATTAATTCCTTCTCTATCTCCTGAAACTGCTACTTGACCTGGACAATTATAATTAGCACAAGTAGCAAAACCTTTTGTTACTTTTTGACAAACTTCTTCTACTTTGCTATCTCCCATTCCAACAACTGCCGTCATTGCCCAATCTCCTTCTGGAAGTAGGTTTTGCATGTATTCTCCTCTTTTTTTTATTACTTTTGATGCATCTTCTACAGAAATAGCATTTCCATAAACTAGAGCAGCATATTCGCCTAAACTTAATCCAGCTGTATATTCTGCATTTATTCCATTTTTATTTAATATTTCTAAAATTCCCAAACTCATAGCAAGTATTGCTATTTGAGTATTTTTCGTTTGAGATAATTCCTCTTCTGAACTATTAAAAGTTAAATTTGCTATATCAATATTTGATGCTCTGCTCATTTTTTCGTATATATTTTTTACTTCTTCATATTTATCATATAAATCTTTTCCCATACCAAGACTTTGTGCACCTTGACCTGGAAATAAAAATGCTACTTTCATTATTTTCTCCTCTTTAATATTATTATTTTAAGATTCTTTTAAATTACTTATTTATCTAAACTTAATATTTTTAATTTTTATTTACAAAATTACTATTCATAATTATCTTAAGATAGATCTATATTTCTAAAAATATACTTCCTAAATTTAATCCACCACCATATCCGAACTAAAATTAGTTTATCTCCATCTTTTAAATTATCAAATATATCATTCAATGCTATTGGAATACTAGCACAAAAAGTATTTCCTACTTTGTCTAAATTGCTATACATCTTGTTTTCTTCTATATTTAATTTTTTAGCCATACTTTCTAGTATTCTAATATTAGATTGATGAGGAATTATATATTTTAAATCTGATATTTTATCATTAGATTTATTTAAAGTATTCTCTATATTTTCTGTAACTTTAGAAACTGCATATTTATAAATTGCTTTTCCATTCATATATAACTTTTCACCATTGTGACAAGTTAAAATATCTCCATCTTGACCAATACTTTCAATATTGCTTACATATTTTTTAATAATATTACTCTTACCTAGCAAAACAGCTCCAGCTCCATCTCCCAATAAAATTGAAGTATTTACATCTTCAAAATCTAAAAATTTTGAAATATTTTCTA
The DNA here is from genome assembly GCA_947427205.1 of uncultured Clostridium sp. Lineage (GTDB taxonomy): Bacteria > Bacillota > Clostridia > TANB77 > CAG-508 > Scatovivens. The sequence continues at coordinate 329,962 of CANEHB010000001.1, read as the reverse complement.
CTCCAATTACTAATGCATATTCTGTTTCTTCTAAAACTATGTTTTTTCTAGCAATATCAAAAGCATTTATAAATCCACTACAACCAGCTGAAATATCTAAGCACATACATTTTTTTATGTCTAATGCTTTTTGTATTTCAAAGCTAATTCCAGGCATAATTCTATCTGAAGATGTACTTGCTACTATAATATTTCCAATCTTTTGAATATCAAAATCTATCTTTTCTGTTATTTTTTTAGCTACATTAATTGCTAAATCTACTATTGTTTCATCTTCTGTAAAAAATCTATTTATAACACCAGTTCGTTTTGTTATCCAATCATTATCTAAATTAAATTTACTATCAAAAAAACTATTATCTATTTTATTATTTGGAAGATATTTGCTTGTAGCTATAATTTTTATTGATTCCATTTTTATCTCCTTTTAATCTTCCTTGTTATTTTTTACATTTGAATTATAGCATACCACTCTTTAAAAAGTAATTAGTCTAACCAGTCAGTTTAGATAAATCTTTTTTATATTTTTACCAAGGTATTACTTAATCTAACTCATTTCATTCAAATGACTAAGAAATTTACAAAATACTTAACAAAAGTGGACATTTTGAAAATTGCAAAAATAATACCTAAGTGACAATGTACTAATACACTATCACTTAGGTACTACTTTTTTATTTTAAATTATCTTGCACTCTCTAATGTCCCATCTTCTGAATAAAGCACTTCTATATCTGTAAGTTCCCATTCATTTCCATCTATACTAATTTTAGCATAAAATACATCATTATCTAATGTACATTTTATAGTATTTCCATCTATAAGTTCTAATTTATATTCTGAATTACACTCTTCTTGTATTTTATCTATTGTTAAATAATCTGCTGGATTTTCTTCTTCATTACTTATAGCAGCCATATGATAATCAAGTAATTTATTTTCTAATGCTGTTTTTATTTCTGATTCTACACTAGCTTTTTTCATATCTGTATCTGATAAATCTCCAAACCTAATTGTTTCATTCGAAGAATCTCTATCATTGTTATCTTCATTATATAAATTTGATGTATTACTATCTAAATTTGACAAATTAGCATTTGACATTGATGAAAATCTATTTACATAACTATACATTGTTCCAACAAAAGAGTATGGTTCTTCTTCTACTGATTTTGTAATATTCGCCATAATTTCCATGAATAGTTCTGTAAAATCTTCTTGTGTATAATCATTTATTACTATACTATTACTATTTGTTAAATCATCAATTTCTAAATTTGGATTGAATTTAATACTAAAGCTAATATCATATTTTAGTTCACTTTCTTCAAATTCTTCTCCTTCTAATTCTATTGTTGATTCTACATTATCATCATTTTTTGTAGATTTTACTGTTACTTTAACATTATTATCATTATCATCATTATCAATAAATTCTATTGATAAATCACCTTGTGTTCCATCAAAAGTATTAGTTATAACTATTGAAGCACTATCTAAGTCACTTTCTACATTTATTATAATTGAATCATTATTAACAATAAACTCTGCTTTATCTTCATCTATTACAAATTCTGTTTTTACAGCTTTTTTATTTTCTTCATAAACAGCTATTACAACTGTTTCATCACCTAATTCATCTATTTCTTCTTTTAGTTTTTCTATTTGTTCTTTTATTTCGTCTAATTGTGAATCATTCTCGTACAATCCTACAAAATCAGGATCGGCTATTAATTCATCTAATGTATTTAATATAATTGTTAAAAATTCTTTTTCACTCATTGTTAAAGCATATTTGTTTGCTTTAATATCTGTTCCATTTACATTTACTGTAACATCTTTTTCTACTGAATAATATGAAGAATCTATTTGTTCTAATATTCTTTTACAATATTTTTCTTTTAGATTTTTTAATGTTTCTATATCTTCATCAGATAATACTTTTCCTTCTGGAATTTTATCAGGAATTTGATCTATTGTTTCTTCATCTAAACCAAATGTTTCTGCCAATTTCTTTAAATCTCTATTTTCTACAGTAATATATTTATCATGTAATTCTTTTACATGAATTCCAAAAGCATCACTTGTTACGATTGAGTCAAATGCTAAAAAGTGATTTCCATTATTTTTCATTTCCATAGTAAATGATTCTTTTTTATTTACTGGATCTGATTTTACATTTACATCCAATTTAACTTCTACTTCTGGCTCATCTGATTTACAATTTACATCAATATTTAATTCTGCTGGATCTGTAACCATCTTTTTTATTGTTTCATCAAATGGTTTTAAATTGAAATCTTTTAATTGTTCTACATTATTTGCTAAATATTTTGTAAATAATTCTTCTGGTGTTTTGAATATATCTGTTGCTAAATATGCATATGCATAACCACCTAAAATAATTAGTAATAATATTATTATAATTAATATTATTTTCTTTGCTTTTCCTTGTTTCATTTCTTACCCCCAAAATTAATAGTATCCTTACTACTTTTATATATTTATTTGTATTATATATTTATATTCTCCTTTTTTCAATATTTTTTTAGATTTATTTTATTAATATAATTTTATAAAACATTTAATATAAAATGTCCTAAAACTTTACTTTTTTTATTATATTTGATATGCTTTAAAAATAATAATAAACATTATAGTAAATTTTATATTATTTTACTTATTATATGAATTTTTAGTGAGGTATTTATAATTTGAATAGAATAAAAAAAGAAGAAAAAATAGATAAAAAATCAAAATTTAAAATATGGAAAATAGTTTTATTACTTATTTTTACTTTAATTATAATAACTGCAATTAAAACAGGAATCTATATATCAAATTGGCAAAAAATGGCTCAAGATATGATATCTAATTCTCCATCTCAAGTTTTAGATACAGATGGAAATGTAATTGCAGAACTTGGAAACACTAAAAACACAAAAAACATTTCTCTTTCTGAAATGCCTGATAATTTAAAAAACGCTTATATTTCAATAGAAGATCAACGTTTTTATAGTCACTCTGGTGTTGACCTTCCTAGAACAGGAGCTGCTATACTTTCTTACATAAAAAATTTAGGCTCTTCATCTTTTGGTGGAAGTAGTATTACTCAGCAATTAGTTAAAAATTTAACTGGTGACAATTCTTCAAAAATTACTAGAAAAATAAATGAATGGATTAAAGCTTTTGGTATTGAAGGTGTTTTAGAAAAAGACGAAATTTTAGAAGCTTATCTTAATATTATATATGTTGGTCCAAATATATATGGCGTTGAATTAGGTTCAAAATATTATTTTAATAAATCTGCTTCTGAGCTTACTTTAGAAGAATGTGCATTTTTAGCTGGTATAAATAACTCTCCTAATTCTTATAATCCTTTTGGAGATAAAGATAATTCAGAAAAAATAACTAAAAGAACTAAAACTGTACTTAGCAAAATGTTAGAATTAAAATACATAAATGAAGATGATTATAGTACAGCAATATCTAAAGTTGATGAAGGTCTTAAATTTAAAAATGGAAAAATCGAATCTGAAAATTCAAACAATATCTATTCATACCATACTGATGCTTTAATTAATGAAATTATTTCAGATATTGCTAATAAGAAAAACATATCTAATAATTTTGCAACTAACTATATTGAAATGGCTGGACTTAAAATTTACAGTACTCAAGATTCAAAAATACAAACTGAAATGGAAAAAGAACTTTCAAAAAATAAATATATCTTAAAATCTAGTAATGACCCTGAAGTTACTTCTCAAGCAGCTATGGTTATAATTAATCAGTCTAATGGATATGTTGTTGGATGTGTTGGTGGTACTGGAAAAAAAGAAACCTCTAGAGGTCTTAATAGAGCAACTCAGAGTTACAGACAAACTGGATCTGCTAGTAAACCTTTAGCTGTTCTTACTCCCGCTATTGATAAAAAAATCATAACACCTGCAAGTATTTATCTTGATGAAGCTACTACTTTTGATGATGGTACAGAAGAAGGTTACTCTCCTACAGACTACAATCATTATAAAGGTGAAATAACAGTAAGAGAAGCTGTAGAGTCTTCTCAAAATATACCTTTTGTTAAAATTATGGAGCAATTAACTCCTAAAACTTCTATTGAATACATGAAAAAAATGGGAATTACTACTCTTACAAAAACTGATGAAAATTTAAATTTAGCATTAGGTGGACTTGATAAAGGTATTAGCCCTTTAGAAATGGCTGCAGCCTATGCAACTATTGCAAATGATGGAAAATATATTGAGCCTACATTCTATACAAAAATAGAAAATCAAGTAGGCAAAACAATTTTAAAAACTACACAAAAACATAAAAATGTATTATCTAAAGAAGTTACTTTTATTTTAAAGAATTTACTTACAGAACCTGTAACGGGAGCAAACGGAACAGCAAATTATTGTAAAATTTCTGGTATTGATGTTGCTGCAAAAACTGGTACTACAAATGATGATTTTGATAGATGGCTTTGTGGATTTACCCCATATTACACAGCTACAACTTGGTTTGGATTTGATAAGAATGAAACAATAAAATTTAATAATAAAAATCCTTCTGGTCAAATTTGGTCTAGTGTTATGAAAACTATTCACTCTGGTCTTTCAAGCAAAAAATTTGAAATTCCTTCTGGAAATAATATTGAAACTGCTACAATATGTCCTAAAACTGGATTACTTGCATATACTAGCTGTCCAAATTCTTATACAGAATACTTCTTAAAGGGAACTCTCCCAAATGAATATTGCATACAGCATTATAATAGTACATCAACTCAATCAAGCAATATAAAAAATACAGTATCAAATGAAGAAACTCAAACACCAATATCAGAACCTGTAGAAATTCAAACTCCTACTACTTCAGAACCTGATAACGTTCAAATTAACACTGAAAGTAGCACTCCATTTACACCAGAAGATCAGACTCAAACACAAGAATCAAATACAAATTCTCAAAATACAACTCCAGAAAATACAACTATAGTCACACCTACCACACCAGATACAGATAATACAGAAAACACCACTGAAGATACTACTCAAGATAACCTAACAGATATTGATGATACATTTGAACAATAAAAAAATTATTTTAAATAATAAAATTTATCATTTTTTAATAAAAAATTAATTATATTGAAGTATGCATAGTTTATTTGAGATTATTAATTCAAAATCCAATTAGTAATCTCTTTTTTTATTTCAAAATATTCCTCTTTCTCAAATTGCATGTTAGCAATACAATATTTTTTATTATCAATATGAGAACAAAACATACACTCATCTAAATCTTTAGAATCTTGTATAAAAAAAGAATTACTAATTTTAGCAGAACAAATTACATTATAGCTATTAATACAAGATCCAGAATCATCAACTCTTATACAAAAATTAGAACCACCTGTCCTCTGACATCCTAATATAAATTCTGAATTTCCACACCCATCAGAAAACAATACATTTTTACATTCTCTACAATCTAAAGATCTATACACATTTTCTGATCTATATATAGTATCACTTTTATGTACATTTTCAGAATCATAAATTCTTTCAGTTGTTGTAAGATTTATTTTTTTCCATAATTTTAAAATATCTTCTAAAGAACTTACATCTTTCTTTTTTTGCATCCACCCATACTTTTTATCATAAGCTTCCATATTTTCTTGTGTTATAAATTTACTTGGATTTATAGACTCTGCCCAAGTTTCTTTTGAAGTTAAACTATCTATAACCTTTTGAGGTAATTTAATGTCAAAAGCAAATTTCGATAAAAGTTCATCTAGTGTATATGGATTTTTCTGTCCAAAAATATTTATAAAAATTTTATTTGCTTTTTCAAGCGCTTCTTTATCAGTCACTTGCAAGTTTCCTCCTTCCTGTTGATTGTGATGACATTATTACTTTTAAGTCAATATTATTTCCTATTTTAAAGTCTTTCTTTACTTTCTTTTTATCTTGTTTTTCTTTTTTTACTACTACCCCTTCTAATTCTTTTATTCTTGGAAATGATACTACATCTAACGTTCTAGCCTTAAATGCTGGTAGCACTTTTCCATTACTACTTACTCTAAGTACACACTCTCTATTACTAAGTTCTACAAGTATTTTTAATTTAGCAAAAAAAGAATCATGAATTGCTACTTCCATTTGCATACTTCTACTTAATAATACTGCATCTTCTCTTGATACTCTAAAAGTATAATAATTTATAACATTTGCAAATATTGCTTTTTGTATATCCTCATTAATCTGATTAAAATATTGTCCTGAAAGAATTAATGATAAATTATACTTTCTTGATTCTGATAAAAATCTTTTTATTATTGGATTTTGAATTACTGCAACTTCATCAATAATTAAAATTACATGCTCATCTATTGCTCTTTTTTGCATTATAGAAAAAATTTGCCCCATTACTAAACCAGAAACAGTTTTTGTCATTTTCTCCCCTATACTTGACTCATCTAATGATATTATTGATAAAAAATTTTCTTTTATTGTATCTTCTAAACTTTTTAATTTTTTAGTAGTATTAAATGCAGGTAAAATTGTCATTTCATCAATAAAAGAAATTATTGGTGAAATTGCTTCAGTATGTGATTTAGTTTTTAATTCATTAAAATCATTTAAAAAGAAATTTGTTATTGGCTCTGGTAGAATTTCTCTATAGTTCTTTAATGTTTGATTTCTAAACTCGTTATTTGTTATAAGTTCTCTTAAATTTCTAAAATTAATTTTATTAATACATATCAGTAAAAATATACTATGTCTTAAAACTCTTTCTAGTTTAGAATTATATTCTTTATCCATTATTGATTTAAAAAGTGTAAGTAAAATTTCAGATTCTGAAACAACATTTTTTCTTGAGTTTTTAAATAAATCTATACTATTTTTATTAGTTTTAAAATCAATAACTTTTGTTTCTTTTAATCCTCCTATATCCTCTTCTAATGAACTATGTGGATCTATTACCACTATTTTATATTTCATCTTATAATTTTGATTATTATAAATATTATTTACAAGTAGACTTAATAATTTTGATTTCCCTGTTCCTGAACCACCTATAACTAATGAGTGTTTATCAAAATCATAATTATTTAAGTTCAAATAATACTCATCTTGCAAATATGGAAATGCATCAACTTTTAATATACTATTCTTTTTATCACTCTCAAATAATTTAACTGTTTTTTCTATGTTTAAATATCTTCTTATATCTTTTCTAAATAAAAATCTTGTATGTTTTGAAAAATCAATACTTAAAAATATATGTGGTATGTTAAATAAAAATTTTCTATATATCAATCTATTTTCTTTCTTAAAAATTCCAAGAGAAGAAAATAAAAAATTTTTTCTAGTAAATGGAAAAATATTTACTTCTGACCATTCCATTTTTCTATATTTTTTGCTTTCGTTTCTATCATATATATCTATAATACTTTTTTCTTTATTGGTAACAATATAAAATTTTTTTAAATGCAAAAAAGTTTTTGGTTTCTCAAAGTTATCAATCTGTTTTAATAAAAAATCATTTAAGTTACTTAAAGTAGTTGGTAATTTATGTTTAGTTTTTACAAAATATCTAATATTATTTTTTTCAAATTTTATATAAATTTTCCAAAGTTTAAATAGTCCATTTAATTTAGATATATATAGAATAAATTGTAACCAACTTTCTTCTGTTACTTTATCTGTTGTAAAAAATACTTCAAAATAATTTTCCTTTCTCATATAAATCACCTGATGACATTATATAATTTTTTAACATAAAAAAACTGACTTTTTGATAATCAAAAAAGTCAGTTTTTTCTAATATATGTAAATTCTTAAATAATATGTATTGGCAATTACTCAATAATTTACATTCTAATATGCTTAAATTAATCTTCTATTGGTATTAAAAACTCTGTAATATCATCATGATAATATTCAAGCTCTGGAATAGGTCTTAAATTTAGTTTTAAACTAGGTTCAAACTTTTCATAAAATTGTCTTGAAACCTTTTGTATATCACAAGCTTCTTGTGAATTGATCACAAATTTTATCCATTTTGATTTTGGTATAACAATTTTATCTAATTCATTAATTTCTTTTTCATATGCTATCCAATATTCATAATCATCACTTTCATATCTATCTTCATAAACTACAATTCCATATTCGATTCTACCATATTTATTTTCATAAATATCTGCCATTTCTTCAAAAAACTTTGGTGCATCTTTTTGTATTGTACAATATGTAGTTTTTATTCCTCTTCCATATAAAACCTTTTCTTCCATTTCTATGATGCTATATTCCATACTAGAATTATCTTCTATGTTTTCATTAAAATGAATTTTAGTAAAAACTTTTAATCTTTCTGGATTTGTTTTTACGCTACTCGGTTTTATTCCATGAAATTTCTCAAAGGCTCTGGAAAATGAAGTTGCACTATCATAACCATATTTTACTGCTATATCAATAACTTTACTATTCTCTTTACATAAATCAAAACCAGAGTTTGATAATCTTCTATTTCTTATATACTCAGAAATTGTTATATTTGAAAGTAGTGAAAATATTCTTTTCATTGTATATTCATTAGTTGCTATTATTCCGAGATAATTTAGTATAATCAATATCATTTTCTAAATTTTCTTCTATATATTCAATTATTTCATTTAGACCTTTATATATATTCAAATTTTTCTCCAATATTAAGATTAATTTATCTTTATCATATTCTAAAAAAGTTATCCTAGTATGATAACTTTCTAAAAAAGATATCATAACCTTTCATTACATTTTTTGTTTGATAAATCTTTTAGAAAAATTAATATTTTACATTTTTTCTGGTTCTGGATATTCTACTCCAAAAGTTTCTACAGTAACCTTTTTCATTACTGGTGGTTCTACTGGTCTATCTTTTCCTCCACCAAATGGACTTCTTGTTATAACTCTTGTTTTTACAATTCTATCTACTTCATCCATTCCTTCTAATACACTACCAAAAGCTGCATATTGTCCATCTAAAAATGTTGAATCATCTGTTACTATAAAAAATTGAGATCCTGCTGAATTTGGCATACTACTTCTTGCCATAGAAACTATACCTCTAAGATGAGAAATAGTGTTTTCTACACCATTATCTTTAAATTCTCCTTTTATTCCGTATCCAGGTCCTCCTGTACCATCTCCATCTGGGTCTCCACCTTGAATCATAAATCCTGGTATTGTTCTATGAAAGAATAATCCATCATAAAATCCTTTATTTACTAAATTTACAAAGTTATTTACTGTTTGTGGTGCTTTACTTGGATATAATTCTAATTTAATTATTGCTCCACTATCCATTTCTATTGTTACTATAGGTTTTTTATTTGCTTCCATTTTACTAATCTCCTTATTTCCTTCAATATATTTAAATTGTATTAATATTTTACTACTATTATCTATTTTTTTCAATACTATATCTAGTTGTATTGCTTGTAAGTTTGTATGTTCTATCCATTTATCATTTTAACTTAATATTCTTTCATATAGGCTTTTACAATAATTCTTTTTTTATTAGAATTATTACAAGTTATAAGAGTAAGTTCATATTTTTTAGTAGCTTTTAAAACTGATACATCATCTTCGTTGGTTTCAAAAATATCAAAAACTGTATATTCATACTTTTTTCCATTCAAATCTTCTAAAATTATTGTATCTTTAATATCAAGTTCTGCTATTCTACTAAAAAATCTATTATCATTGTAATTATGTCCAGCTATACAAATATTTCCAATTTCTCCTAAATTTGCTCCTGCAAATTTACACGGTGCTATTTTTAGTAGTTCTTCATTACTCATATTAAAAACACTATATTCTAAATTTATTTTATTTATATAAATTTTCCCTAGTATTGATTCTTCTCTTGATTCCTTTTGTGCCTCATAAATAGAACTTATTTTTATATTTTTATTTATGATTTTAGAAATATTTTCCAAATTTTCGTCTTTATTTCGAGAAATTGCGATATAAATAATTAATATAATCGCTACTATAATAGAAATTATAAATTGAACTTTAAAAATATATTTTAATTTATTATTTTTCTTATTAAATAATATCTGATTCATATATTTATTATTGTCTAATTATAAAAATTTATGACCTAATAAAAAATTAGTATTAATATTTTATTTTACAATATTAATTAAAATTTGTATTTTTAGAAAAATATAGCAAAATACTCATTTATTTAGTATTATTAATTTTGAAAAAATCTAACAATATTTAATATATAAATTAATTTATTTGATAAATAACATTTTTTATGTTATATTTATCTATAGAATTAATTTTATTTATAAATTTTTTAATGCTTTTATAAAAATTTACATATATTTTTGAAAGGAATTTATTTTAATGGAAAACATAAAAATACTTGCTAAAAATCCAACAGCTAATCATAATTATTCTATTGAAAGTACTCTTGAAGCTGGAATAGTTTTAACTGGTACAGAAATTAAGTCAATTCGTAATGGTAAAGCTAATATCAAAGATACTTATGTTAATATCAAAGATGGCGAAGTATTTGTTTATGGAATGCATATTAGTCCTTATGAATTTGGAAATATATACAATAAAGATCCTTTAAGAACTAGAAAACTTTTATTAAATAAAAGAGAAATAAACAGATTATACGGTATGATTAAACAAAAAGGAATTTCTATTGTTCCTATTCAAATGTATATGAAAGGAAATAAAGTGAAATTAGAACTTGGCATTGGAAAAGGAAAAAAACTATTTGACAAACGTGAAGATATTGCAAAAAAAGATGCTGAAATGAGAATGAAAAAAGCTTTAAAAAATAAAAAAGAAATGTTTTAAAATCTTTTATCTATATAAAAATATAATAACTCCCATTTGCTAATTTTTTAATAACAATTGGGAGTTAATTTATTTATAATATTACCTTGTATATTTATCTTTTTGATTCATTATCTTGCATCAGAATCTTCATTTTTTAAGTTTCCTACAAAATTTCTTATACCTATAAATTTATTAGAGATTCTGTCTTTTGCTCTTAAAATCTTATCACCTAATTTTTTTTGCTGTACTTGCTGTACTAATTCTTTATCATAATTTAATTCGCATACACTTAAAACTTTCAAACACATTTTATCTATTAAAAACTGATAATATTCTCGCTCTTCATCACTTAAAGTTACCCCTGTTTCTTTTTGCATTTCTACAATTGCATTGTTTAAGTTAGTTTTTAAAACACCATCTTGTATCCATTTTCTAAACCAAGCTTCTTTTCCATATTCTAACATAATTGTTTCAATATCTTCTCTACTACCGAACTGTTCTATGATGTGTTTTTCCTATTGGTTCTGCTCCTGCACAATAATCATAACTAAACAGTGGAGCTAGCCTCAATCTATTATCTTCCTGTTTTATTAGTCCCCATTTTGAATTACCTTCATTCTCATTAAAAACAATTTTATTAAATACAGTTTGCTTTATTAATCCTTGTCTAATCTCAATTCTTGCTTTTTCTAACTCTTCTTTTGGTAAATCATATTTTTTATAATGTCTTCTAATATATTTATCTGTTTCTTCCAAAAGCGCATCTAAGTGTATTCTTTTTTTATTCGGGTTATCTTTAACTATAGAATTACCTTGTATTAAAGCTTCTTCATCATACAAAAAATTTTTTGTTAAATGATGGGTGGAAATTGTTCCGTCTTCATTAGTATACTTTCCCTTGTAATATACTGTAGCATCTAAGCTCATTTGCTTTGCAATCTGTGGAAGTAAAAAATTATTTTTTGCTGAAATATCTATAAATTTACTTTCTATTTGTGAATGCATATTTGTTACTTTAGTTGCTAAATATGCATCTAGATTTGAACTTAATATCCAAAATTCTCCTATTTTACTATCGTCTAGTCTTTTCTTTGATTTTTCAAATGAATAATCATTTAAATTAATTAATCCATCTTTACCAGGTTTAATATGTTCATTATAATCTTCACTTTTATAAATCTCATATAATCTGTATAAACTTCCACATCTTCTTACAATAAAAGCATTAATCTGTTTACCATCTAAATGTTTTATTAATGCATCGATTTCAACTTTTTCCAAGCCATATAATTTAGCTGCTTTTACTATATATTCTTTTTCTGTTAGTTTAGGCAAACTACTTTTTTACTTAAGCTTTATTACTTGAACAGAACACATTATTAATCTTGTGTGCTACTGTTGCTTTTATCTCATCTTTAGCAGCTCCTAAATATTTTCTTGGATCAAATACTGATGGTTCTTCATTAAATACTCTTCTTATTTGAGCTGTCATAGCTAATCTTAAATCAGTATCTACATTTATTTTTGAAACTCCGTTTTCTCCTGCTTGTTTTAACATTTCATCTGGGCATCCTTTTGCTCCCGGAATATTTCCACCATTATTATTGCACATATCTACAAGATTTGGTATTACTGAAGATGCTCCATGTAATACTATAGGTGTATTAGGTAATTTTTCTTTTATCTTTTGTAATATATCAAATCTTAATTTTGCATCACCTTTAAATTTATATGCTCCATGGCTTGTTCCAATAGCTATTGCTAAAGAATCACATCCTGTTCTTTGAACAAATTCATATGCTTGTTCTGGATCTGTATATCTTGCATCATCATCTGATACATTAACATCATCTTCAACTCCTGCTAATTTACCAAGTTCTGCTTCTACTACAACTCCTTTAGAATGAGCATATTCTACAACTTTTTTTGTTAATTCAATATTTTCTTCAAAATCATATTTTGAACCATCTATCATAACAGATGTAAATCCTGCATCTATGCACATTTTACATGTTTCAAAATCTGGTCCATGATCTAAGTGAAGTGCAATTGGTATAGTTGTTGTTTCAACTGCAGCCTCCACCATTTTAATTAAATAATTAATTCTTGCATATTTTATTGCACTTGAAGAAACTTGTAAAATTACTGGTGATTTTGCTTCTTCAGCAGCATCTGTTATTGCTTGTATAAATTCCATATTGTTTATGTTAAAAGCTCCTATTGCAAAATGTTCTTTCATTGATTTTTCGAACATTTCTTTTGTTGTTACTAGTGGCATAATATTTTCCTCCTTTAAATTTATTTTACTTTCTACATTTTATAATCTTAAAAGTTCTATGTCAAGTTAATTTTATATGTATTTATATTATTATTATATTAAAATTTATAGATATATATTTTAAATAAATACCTGTTATGAACTCTTAATCTGCTATGTTAAAACATATAAATATTTTACATAGGCAATCAAGAATAGAGCTTTTAAATAAAATATATATCTATAATCACTAATCAATTATAAATAAATTTTTTTAATGACATTTGCATTTATAACTTCCACACATTGACTCATCTTCAGCAGATCCATTTGAACATCCTGGACACGCTTGTACTTCTATTTGTTTCAACTCACACATTCTATTATCACAATTATTATAAGCACAACTTTCAACTGTACATCTTATTTTTTGATTATCACCCATCTTAAACCTCCTAATATTATAAAAACTAAAACTAAGATTTTGCACATAATACTAAGTGCTATAAAATCTAATTTCTCCATAATTATTTTCTATTAAAAATTATTATACTATAATAACTTTTCTAGAACATAAAAATAAATAAGATAGAACTTTACGTTCTATCTTATTATTATCAAATATCTATCTTTTTAAAATCCAATTTTTAGTAGTCTAAATAAAATCTATCTCCTACAAATTTATAATCAAGTTCTTTTATATTATTTACAAATTCTGAATAATTTTCTTCCTTTTTATTACTTTCATCAGGAAGTTCATAAATTATATCATATATCTGCTCTATTCCATCAAAGATAACTTCTCCTTCATAATTTACTAGTTTCCAGTTTAAATTACTTGGAAATCCATAATCATTAAATTCTATATTTTCTGTAGAATCTAATGCTAAATATAAATTATATGATATAAACCTTGGATTTATTACTTGATACTCTGCATCAAAAACATTTTCATATTCATCATTTATAATTTTAGCAGAATCACTTTTCGTCCTTACTATATATCTTCCATCATTGCAAACATATATATCTTTATATTCTTCTGATAATATATTTCCATCTGAATCAATAAAATATGTTGTATTATTACTATAATTTTTTAGTAACATTCTTTCTCCAAAAAAGTCTAATATTTGCGCTTTTCCTGTCATAGGCATTTTTTTACCATAAGATGTAAACCAGCCTTGTGTTCTTTTTGAAATTTCATAAAATGGTATAGTTCCATTCGAGAACAAATATAAATAACTTGAATCATAATCTAAATATGTTGCATCTAAAGGAATTTTTATATTTAAATCTGCTTTTTTTGCAAGCTCATACTTATCTCCAAGTCCTAAATTTGATTGTGTAACAATTAAATCATATTCTTCATTATAATCATATCTATAAGTGTATTCTGAAGATACTACTTTATATTCTGGTACTCTATTTATATTATTTGTTATCCCTTGGATTTCATATTTCATTTTTTCCGTTTGATGTAATGTATTTGTATAAATATTTTCTAATTCTTCTAATTTTGCTTTATAATTTTCATCTGATGATTCACTTCTGTATGACATAACTTTTCTTTTGTTTTTTAATATCACTTCTGTACTTCCATCATTACATACTAAGGCAATATGGAATTTTTTGTCATACACTGTTATTTCCACAAATGGACTTGCATAATCATAAATAAAATCAATTTTTACTTCTCCATTTTGATTAATATAACCATACTTTCCATCTTTTTTTACATTAATATAGGCTTCATCTATATCTAATTCAGTTATATACTTAAAATAATCTTCCTTATATGAAAGTTCATTTTTATTCTCTTTATTTTTTATGCTTTGCCCTATTGAACTATATGTTAATGTAAACAATCCTATTATAGCTGTTGCTGCCATAACTACTATTGAAATTGAAATTGCTGCTGTACTATCTAACTCAACTAAATTTTCTTTCAAACTTTTAAACAAAATTATTAATCCAGAAATTATACTAAAAGTTGCTATTATAGGTTCTTTTATAAATATGAAACTTATCGTAAAAATACCTATAATATAGCCTGTATTAAATACTGTATCTGACCTATGATTATAACTCTGTATTGCATCTATAACAGCAACTAGCGCCATAACTACATACATTGCTCTAACTATCCAAGTTACAACAAAACTTTCTTGAACCGTTAGTAAGGTTTTATCTTGTGGAACATACATTGTAAATGCAACAATTAATATTCCAAACAGCAAATTCATAAAACCTATACATAAATTTACAATTTTTCCTCTCATATCTTACCCCATTTTGGTTTATTTCTTTTGTATTTCTCTACATACTATTTTATATATTTCTTCATGTATATCTTTTCTTGTTCTTATTTTATCTTCTTTTACACATTTTATTTCATTCCAATTATAATCTTTTGCTAAACTACATGCTGCATTATAAGCTTCTTCAAGATGTTTTTCATCTCTTTCATGAATATCTTTTTTATCACTATGTGTAAATTTGTTTTCTCTATTTTTTATAAGCTCTTTTACTTTATATGGTGGCATGTTTAGAAAGAATACTTCACTTGGAACTGGAAGTCCATATATATTAAATTCCAAATCAAATAGCCATTTTATAAATTTATCTCTTTCTTGCTCATTACTGATTTTTCCAGCTTGATGTACCATATTTGCAGTTGTATATCTATCTGCAAGTATTATTCCACCATCTTCATAATATTTTTTAAATTCCTTTTGAAATGTTGCATATCTATCTACTGCATAAAAAGTTGATGCTATATACGGACTTACATCTTTTGCATTTTCTCCAAATTCCCCCGATAAATACATTTTTACAAGCGATGATGATGGACTATCATAATTAGGAAAGCTAACTGTTTTGTAAGAAATTCCATCTTTTTCTAAATGTTCTTTTAATAAATCAAATTGCGTTTGTTTTCCACTTCCATCTGTTCCATCAATTACAAATAATTTTCCCATATTATTATTTCCTTTTATATAAAATAAATTTTCTATTTAATTTTGATTTTACAAATAAATTTACTTTTTCTCGATTCTTGTAAATAATGGTTCTATATTTTCTAATTTTAAACCAGGATTTACAGTTATAAAATTCCAGCTTGGATTTTCTATTTTTAAATATTCTCTGATTTTTTTACATGCTGTAGGCATTACCATTTCAAATAAATTAGAAAGATTTGCTATAATTACTGTACATGTATAAATTATATTATTAAATTCCTCTATATTCTCTTTTTTAGCTATCCAAGGCTCTTTTTCATCATAGAATTTATTTCCAAGCTCCACAAGTTGCATTATTTTTCTTATAGCTTCTCTAAATTCTAATTTTTCTATTAAATCTGATGTTTCAATATAAGTATTTTCAATTACTTTTTTTATTTCTTCATCTAATTTTCCATTTGGTACTTGTTCTAAATCTTTAAATCTTAAAGTTCTATTAACTAAGTTCCCAAATTTATTTAATATTTCTCCATTATGTGTGTTTTCAAAATCCTCTATAGTAAAGTTAGTATCTTTCTTTTCTGGTCCATTTGCTAATAAATGGAATCTTAAAGAATCAGAATTATATAAATCTAAAGCTTCTAGTGCTGTCATTCCTATTCCTTTACTTTTTGAAAACTTTTGATCATTAAAGTTTAAGTATTCTGCTGAAACTATTGTATCAACTAAATGATAATTTTCTTCTTGGCCTAATAATAAAGCATTTAAAATTATGCTATGGAACATTATATTGTCTTTTCCATGACACATGTATATTTTATTATTATGTCCTTCTTTCCAGAAATCTTCCCATGTGCAGTCTGTTCTTTCTTCACAAAGTTTCATTGTATTTGTTAAATATCCTAAAACTGCATCTATCCATACATACATTTTTTTGTCTTCATATCCTTCAACTGGTATATCTACTCCCCAAGTTAAGTCTCTTGTAACTGCTCTATCTAGAAGACCTTGTTTTAGATATTTTAAAGTTTCATTTTGTGCATTAATTCTCCAATTAGATTTTACTTTTTCTGTTTGCTCTTCTATTTGTTTTTGAAATTTTGAAAGTGCCAAATATAAAACTTTATTTTCTTTTTCAACAATTTTTGATCCACAATCAATACAATTTCCAGCTTTTAACTCTTCTGTTGTTGGAACATGAAGACAAGCGTCACATTGATCTCCCTTTGTTTCAGCTCCACATTCTGGACAAATAAGTGTTATTTCTCTATCTGCTAAAAACTTATTACATTTCTCACAATATGCCTGTGGTTCAAATTTCTCATATATATATCCATTATCATATAATTTTCTAAAAAGAACTTTTACTTTTTCTTTATGATATTCATCAAATGTTCTTGAATATAAATCATATGAAAATTGATATCCATTAAACATTTTATTAAATTCTTCATCATATTCGCTTGCTATCTCTTTAGGTGATACACCTTCCTTTTTTGCTCTTTCTGTAATTGGTGTTCCATGACAATCTGATCCTGATACATATAAAACATTATCACCTTTTAGTCTATGGTATCTTGCAAGAAAATCTCCTGAAATTAATCCTGCTATATGACCTAAATGTAATGAACTGTTTGCATAAGGCCATGCTCCACCTATAATTATATTTCTTTTTTCCATAATATTCTCTCCTGCACTTTTCTTATTTTAACTATTTTTGTTTTTCTCCACCATCTAATGAATGTCCATAATGAGATTCATATCCTTCTACTCCTGTTTTTTCTTCTTCTGGAGCTTCTGGCATTAAATGATCTAATCCTTTACTTGTTAATATATCTGCTCTTTCTTTATTTAAACTTCCAATTTTTTCATATACTTCTGAAAGTTCGCCTTTTTTATATTCAATTTTTGCTGTTGCTGGTTCTATAACATTTTCCATTATTTCTGGGCTTGGATTATCTTCATATGCTTCAAGTGTATTTGAAATTTGCTCAATTTCAGCCTGAATCTTCTCAGCAATTTCTCTTTCTTTTTCTAATTCAGCTTCTATTCTTATCATATCTGTATTAACACCTTTTTTTTCTTCCATACTTAAATCTTTAGGTTTAGCAACTAAATCAAGTTCTGTAGTTTTTCCGTTTGAATCTGTAAAATAAATTTTTGAATCATTATCTTCTAAATCTCTTACTCCATTTTGAGTTTTATCGTTCATAAGTTCAGTCATATCATGATCATATTTTGAGTTTTCTACTACTTTTTCTCCTTGTATCATGATAACTTTATCACTTAATCCAGCTCCACTATCAGCAAATCTCAAACAATAAACCTTACCACCTTCTTTTGTTATTCCAGTGTTTC
Source organism: uncultured Clostridium sp. (assembly GCA_947427205.1). Classification (GTDB taxonomy): domain Bacteria; phylum Bacillota; class Clostridia; order TANB77; family CAG-508; genus Scatovivens. The sequence goes on along the minus strand of CANEHB010000001.1, from coordinate 311,516 downwards.
CTTCTAATTTATCATTTATACTTTCTGGATCATCTACTTCTAAAATTTGTTTTAGTCTTCCACCTTTATAGTTTTCTCTAAATTTTGAAACAGCATCTTTTGCACCTTCTGGTATTTCTGTTTCTTCTTCCTCCACTTGTTTTGTATCTTTTTCTTCTTCGCCTTCAACTGCTTTTACATCTGCATTAGGTGTTTTTTCTTTTATTTTTTCTACACTTTCCTTTGCATTTTTAGGAACTAATGTATCTTTTTCTACACCTTCTTCAAATTCTTCTAATGTTTTTGGTATCAATCCTTCTTTTGCTATTTCTGTACTAATAGTACCTTCAATATTTTTTAGGCCTTTTGATAAAATTTCTTTTTGCATTCTCGGTGTTACAGCAAATTGTGATTCTTTTCCTTCTATATCTAAAAAAACACATGCCATATCTTGACCTTTTTGATTAACTATAACATCTACATGTTGTCCATTTTCTAAAGTAACTGGTATAACATATGTTCTCATTAATTTTTCATTATCTTTCATTGGTTCTGTAATATTTTTAAATTTTGGATCTGCATATTTCATATATTCAGCTAATGTTGTAATATTTTTTGTATCAATTGCTGCTCCCATTAAATTATGAGACTTTCCATCTCTATCTATACAACTTGCATTCATAGATGATTCTGCTGCAACCCATGATTTATCTAAAAAGTTTAAAGAACTTTGTCTTTCTGATCCACTCATTTTTATTCCTCCATATGAATAGAATTTATATTCATATTATATAGTTATATTATGATAATTTCAAGATTTTTATAAAAAAAGTCAAAGCTATGATCTTATATTAAATGCAAATTTTAAAAATTTAACTTTTAAAATAATTATTTAATATGCAAAAGGTGAACACTTTTATTGCAAGTGCTCACCTTTCTTCTTTCAAAACAATTGCTTTGTGGATTTTTGTAACCTTTACAAATTACTCCTGTATGGTAATCCAATGCCAGCCCAAATCATCTTCTGCATCAAGTACTCCTGTACCTCTTCTGTAGGCAGCATATTTCTGAATTTCATTTGGAACAATCATCCTTAATGCTCCATCCTCATTTTCAAAAATATAACAGCCAACATATCCCATCCATGCTGAATACTGTGTTGTATAAGATTGGAATGTATCTATATATTCTGCATCAGCCACATTATTAACTTCTTCCGTAGTTACAGTTGCCACTTCAAGGCAAATAAATTCTTCTTTTCCTTTATTGTTCACAACATATGGCATATATAGTTTGTTACTATACTCGTTTGATTTTGTAAGTATCATAATACTGTCATAAAAGCCCAGTATCTCATCAGGTAAAGTAATCTTCTCGCCGACTATTGTATTATCCTTATATGCTGACACAGTACGCATATCATCACTTATCACAAATATATAATCTTTCTTAGCTTCATCACTTATATATTTGCTGTTAGCAGAAAACGGCACACCTGGATCAAGAGTAAGTATTTCTTTTACAATACTATCTTCTGTTTTCCCGACTGTTATTCGTCTGAATTCATCATTCCAATATCCATAAATTTGGATATTTTCACCTGACGAATATATAGAGAAATTATGTAACTGCCAACCAAGATCAAAATTCACTGAGATTTCCAACTTACCATTTGAAAAGAATTCCTCATCAATGCGAATTTCGTTTTCTCCGAAATGATATTCTACACCATCATAGTTTCGAAGAATTGCTTTATCATAATCTGATGTGATAAATTTGGGTACATCAGTAGAATCCCAAGCCCAATCTCTATCATCAATAGGATCTGTCTGAAATTGCTCTACTGTAAGTTCATCCTTCTGTTCCATAAACTTTAAAGTTCTGCCAAACGCTGGTCCGTTATCCATACATTTTTCTGCAAGCATACCAAAGACGAAACTGATTAACATTAGTATTGCTACTCCCCAAAACCGTATTTTCGACTTCAGTTTTTTCAATGCATATGACTCTTCATGCCTTATATTTATTGTAGCAGTTATAGGCTTCTGCTGTTCTTCGTTTCCTGCAGTGCTACTGCTATTTTCCATCAGGTTTTCATTGTTCATTTCTTTTTCCATATTTTTTCTCCTTTTGCATTATTTTTTTAGCTAATACTTCCGGTTTCAAAATAAACATTCAATATTCAGTTGTAAATTTGTAAAACTACTATCCTCCCTTCTACAAAATAAAATTTTCTTACTTTGTTACATATTTATATAGGGATATATTATATCACATATAGCCTAAAAAGTCCATCAAACAAGCAAAGCTTTGTGATTAGCTATTTTAAAATTTTGGCTGTTTCTTGGTAATTTAATTAGAAAATGTAATAATACCAGGTAGTGTTGGATGACAAATCATCTGTACAAGTACATTTCCATCTTTTTAAAGTAGGAAATAATTTCGTGCAATGTTCTTTCATTTCTTCATTAGTCATTCCTGCTTGCGAGACATATTGAGAACACATTTATTAAAATGATAATGATAATAAATGCAATAGACTATTTCTCATATATTATCACTCATATATAATTACTATATTCTGTTACAATTATATAAAAAAGCAGATAATTCATTTTATAATTACTTATCTGCTCTCATTGTTATTCATATTATCTATAACTTGCAACTGTGCATTTACCACTTTCGTTATTGATTGTTGCACCTAATCTTTGACCATTTTTATCTGCCCATATATAACCTATAGATGTACTAGTTTTACTTTCAAGTGTTCCTTCTGCTCCAATTTTTTCTACTAGTTCTTCATAAGTCATTCCTGTATTCAATAATTCTTGCAATTCTTTTTGACTTGGTAATGTTACATTGTCATTCTTAATAGATTCTTTATCAATTGTTGCTTGTAGAATCTGGCTATTAACTCCTTTTTTTAATGTTATCCAATTTTTGCTATCTATTTTCCAAGTACAATCTCCACTAAATTCACTAATTTCTCCTTCAAAACCAAGAATTTCATTTATTTCTTCTATTGTATTTGTTACTTCTATATGTTTAATAGCTTCTATTACATCATAATTTCCCTTTTTTTCTGTATCTCCACTAGTATTTTGAGCTATATTTTGATTATTTTCCTTTTCTCCTAACGCTAAAACACCTAATATTCCCAATACTACTATAAAAATAATAGCAATGACTATAACAACTGGTTTATTTTTCATAACTTTTTTCCTCCTAAATTTTTTAATAATATACTTATTCTGTTTGTTTTTGGCTTTAGACATATATGTAGCAAATAACATTAACATGTCAAAAGTTCCAAACAATAATACAAAGTATATAATAACAACTGAAAATGTAGATCTTATTCCCTCAATATTTGCATATAATTTACCGTTAGACCTCCATTTTCTATAAAATTATATTACTTTTATTTACATTTTTCAATATATTTTCTGATATTTTATATATTTCAATATAGGTTATTTTCAATTTACATGTAACATATCTGCTTTAAAACTGTAATAGGTCACTTATGTTTCTATAATTAATTTCATTTTGAAATTTATTTTTTTACCAACTTTATTTCTATATAAAAAAGTAGATTTTATATGTACAATATAAAATCTACTTTTTAGTTATATAGAATTAATTTGAAATCTTTAATTATAAATCTTTATTGAATTTAGTTTTAGGATATAAATTATCTCCTAATAACTCTTCTTCAATACGAGCTTCTTCCCTTTGTCTTTCTTTTTCAAGTTCTTTATTTCTTTTACTTGCTTCACGTAATTTCTTTTTTTCTACTCTTTCTAGTTTCTTTTGGTCTTGAATTTGTTTCTTTTTTGCAACTTTTTCTGCTCTTTGTTGTTCTGCAAAACTTTCTAAACTTCTTGTATTATTTTTATTTATAACTTCTTGTTCAAGTTCTTCTACACTTTTGATTTTAACTTGATCAATAGATACATTATCAAAATAATCTTTAAATTTATTTTTATTATTTTTTGCAATAGTTCTTATATCATCTTCTTCATATTTGGGAGTAGTATTTTCTGATTGATGATTACTTTCTGTTTTGTTAGTATTTATAAAATTATTTGTATAACTATCTCTATACATATTTTGAAGTGTTTTTGATTTTAACTTTGTTTCATATACACTTGCAAATCTATTCATTACTACTTTATCAGAAAGTCTCATGTCATTAGATTTCCATAAATTATTTAGTTGATATTCAAGTTCTATATCATTTTTTCTTAATTCAGTTCTTCTTAATTCTTGACATCTTATAATATAATCTATTCTTTTTTCACCAGGTAATCTATCGTATTCTTTAGTGATACATCTTGCATAAGTTTCAGCTTTATTTGATGCCATTTTTCTTTCAAGCCATACACAATCATCATAATCTGATAAAGTTGTATATACTAAAGTATCTACTCTTCTTGCTTGTTTTCTAGTTATTCCATAAAGGAACATTAATCCTTCTACTCTTTTATTTAATAAATAAGCTGAGTAATGAGCTTTTACAAATCCGTCAACTTTATCTACTCCTCTAACTAGTTTTTCAGTAAAACAATATTTATTAAATGCTCTACAAAGACCACCATTATCTGGACTCACTATTACCAAAATAGTTTCTTCACTTAATTCATATTCACCATTAATAGCTTTTTCATTTGCTATTTTATTGTTTGTTATAGCTTTTTGAATTTCTTTTATACTGTCTGTATCATTAATCTTTCTATTTTGTACCTTTTTATTTACTGTATATTCTTCAATAATAGTATCTTCGCCTTTTTCTAATACATATTTTTCTTCATTATATTCTTCTTGATTTTCAAATGTATCTTTTCTTATTTGACCTATTTTTCCACTTGCAACTTGTTTTATGTTCTTAGCAAATTCTACTATATTATTTTTTGCATTATTTAGTACCATCATAGATTGTGCTCTAAAATTATTAAGATCTTTATTTTCATATACTTCTATTATAGGCTTTGTTTCTATAACTGGTATATCTTCTTGATGCTTTTCTTCTACAACCTCTTGTTCTTTTATTTTTACTGTAACTTCTGGATTAATACTTTCAGAAATTATTTCGATCTTGCCTTGTTTATTTTCTTCTAAAACATTATCTAATTTTAATTTAAGTTGTTCATCATTTTCTTTTTCTTCTATTTTTGTATTTACTTGTATTGAATTAACAACTTTACTTTCTGTCGCTTTTTGCTCTCCTACTGGTAAAAATTTATGATTTTTTCTATTTTTTATTTCTTCAATAATATCTTTTACTTTAAGAGCTATAAAGCAACAAAATTCGGCTATTTTTATACATCCAATTTTTATTTTAGAATATACAAATTTTATTCCATTTAATATTTCATTTACTCTATCTCTTACAGAAACTTGGTCTTCTGTTTTTTCTCTTACTCTAACTTTATTTATTATAACTCCCGCAATTCTTCCACCAACATTTTGTATATCTCTTTTTGTTTTCCACAAATCATCTTTTTTAGTTTTTTTGTAATCTGATACTATTATTGTAGAGTTTGCTACTCTTGTTAAAATTAAAGAATCAACTGTTGTTAATGCTGGAGTTCCATCTATAATAACCACATCATAAAAAATACTTAAATCTTTAATCATTTCTTGTAACTTAGGTAATGTAAGTAATTCTGCTGAATTTGGTGGTTTTGTTCCTGATGTAATTACATTTAAATTTTTAACCTGTGTTTCATTAATATATTTATTTATAAGTTCATTTATTTCAAGTCCATTAGTATCAAGATTTGATAAATAATTTGATATTCCTAAGTTATTTGGAATATTAAATATTTTTCCTAATCTTCCAGTATTCATATCTGCATCTATTAAAACAACTTTTTTACCAACTTCTGCAAAGCTAATTGCCATATTCGCAGCTATATAACTTTTTCCTTCTCCTTTATGTGGGCTTGTTATTAATATAATATCTTTCTCTTTTTCTTTACTATTTACATTTATAAATTTTATGTTTGATCTTAATTCTCTAAAAGATTTTGCTACTAAAGATTTCTGATTAACATATGCTATTAATTCTGAATTTATTTTTCCTTTATTTAATTTTTTAGTATTTAAAGGTATAGAAATCAAATTTTTAAGTAAAAGTTCTGATTCAATATCTACACTTGTTTTAATATTTTTGTCTACCTTTACTGAAACAAGCATATATATTGCACTCAAAGAAATTCCTATAACAATTGATAATCCTATTACACCAACTGTAGGAAAACTTTTTCTTTCTTCTACTATATGGGCTGTATCTACTATGTATATCTCTGTATTTCCAAAAGTTTCTCTTATTTTTTCAGAAAAAATTTCAACAATTTCTTCTGCTATTTGAGAAGCTATTTGAGAATTAGTATTTTTTACTCTAATTCTTAAAGTATCAGAATCCGAAATTCTTTTTACTTCAATTTTTTTATTCAGTTCTTTATTTTCAATTTGTAGGTTTAAGTCTTTTTTTACTCTTGTCATTGTTGATTCACTTTTTATTATTTCTTCAAGAGTTGATACTATACTTTTAGATAATTCTAAATTACCTGTACTTTTTGTTTTTTCATCAGCATCTTTTTCAATGTCTAATAGTAGCATAGTTGTTGAAGCTACATACTCTTTTGGTATAAAGCAAATAGAGTATATTACTCCAAGTAATATACAAATTAAAATTATTGAGATGATATATACTCTGCTTTGTTCTAATTTTTCCAAAAATAACATTTTTATCCCTCGCATAATAAAATAAAAGACACAAATAATAAGCCATAACTCTCACTTGCATCTTTTGTAAACTTAAATTCTTTTACTATTATACCAGATTTCTTTTAACATTTCAATACTTTTGGATAAAATTTACATAAAACGCAATAATTATTTTGTGTTTTTATGTAATCTTAATGTAACTGATAAATATTATTTCTATTTTTTGTACTTATAAAAAATTATCAATAATACATTTATTAATAGTTATTATAGATTTAGCATATATTCTTTAGAATTATATTTTATAAGAAAGTATATACATTATTTAAACAACAAAAAAGCACACATATTGTGTGCTTTTATATTTTTAATTTGGTTAGTTTTTATTAAACATTATAATCTGATACTTTTTTATATGCATATAATGCTGACACTCCAAGCGCAATTACTACAAAAATAACAGTTGAATTTGATCCAGCATATGGTAATTTGCTAGAATTTGTATTTGATGTATTTGCTTTTGTGTTTGTATTAGTATTAGTGTTTGTATTTGTATTTTTATTTGAGTTTGTGTTATTTACAGCTCCAACAGTATTTGAAGAACTATTAGTATTTGTATTTGTATTATTTTCTCCAGCTACTGCACTTACTGCATTTGTATTATTTGATGGTGTAAGTGTTAAAGTACCACCTGTTGTGTTATTTTCACTACCATCTGGTTCTGTTGCAAGTGAAGCAACGTTTCCAATTACTAATGCTACTAATGTAACAATAATTAAACTAACTAACATTTTTTCTTTACTAAATTTTACCATTTTTTCCATCTCCCTATTTCTTAACATCTGTTCATATTATAACCATAAAAAATTTTTAATGCAAGTTTTTTTGACATTTTTTTATTTTTTAACACAATTGTAATATTTGTAATATTATTTTAATATTTTAAACATTAAATCTAAATAAAACAATATCTCCATCACGCATTATATATTCTTTTCCTTCTGAACGAACTAAACCTTTTTCTTTTGCTTGAACCATTGATCCACCTGCATTCATTAAATCATCAAATGAAATAACTTCTGCCTTTATAAATCCTCTTTCAATATCTGAATGTATTTTTCCAGCAGCTTGTGGTGCTTTAGTTCCTATTTTTATTGTCCATGCTCTTACCTCAGGTTCTCCAGCAGTTAAAAAAGACATTAATCCTAATAATTTATAACTTGCTTTTATAAGTTTATCTAATCCTGATTCTTCAAGTCCAAGTGCTTGTAGCATTTCTATTTTATCATCTTTTTCTAATGTACTTAATTCTTCTTCTATTTTGACACAAAGTGGTATTACATCTGCACCTTCTGATTTTGCATATTCTTTTACTTTTAAAACATTGCTATTATTTTCGCAATTTTCTATTTCGTCTTCTGACACATTTGCAACATATAATACTGGTTTTAAAGTTAATAAGAAACTTTCTTTTAAAACTTCTTTTTCTTCATCAGTATATGATAAAGTTCTTGCACATTTACCATTATCTAAAACTTCTTTTACTTTTTCTAATGTATCAATTTCAAATTGATATTTTTTATCTGCTTTTAAAAGTTTTTTAGCTCTTTCTAATCTCTTTTCTATTGTTTCTAAATCTGCAAAAATCAATTCAAGATTTATTGTTTCAATATCACGAAGTGGATCTATATTTCCTTCAACATGAACAATATTAGAATTTTCAAAACATCTAACAACTTGAAGTATGCTATCAACTTCTCTTATATGAGATAAGAACTTATTACCTAAACCTTCTCCTCTACTTGCTCCTTTTACTAAACCAGCTATATCTACAAATTCTACAATTGCATTTGTTACTTTTTGTGGCTTATAAATTTCTGCTAGTTTCTCTATTCTTTCATCTGGAACTGCAACCACACCTACATTAGGTTCTATTGTGCAAAATGGATAATTTGCACATTCTGCTCCAGCTTTTGTTATGCTATTAAATAAAGTGCTTTTTCCAACATTTGGAAGTCCAACTATTCCTATTTTCATTTTTATTCCTTTCTTTTCTTCATTTTTTTATAAAAATGGAGCCCACTAGCAGACTTGAACTGCCGACCTCTTCCTTACCAAGGAAGTGCTCTACCACCTGAGCTAAGAGGGCATTACTTCTTTAAATTAATTAAACTTCTATCTTATATTTCTTTACATTCGCACTACGTGCAGCTTCATTTCATTACGCATACTGTGACTGTAATTGCTCATTCTTCGCAAACACTCACAGCATCTACCACCTGAGCTAAGAGGGCATTACTTCTTTAAATTAATTAAACTTCTATCTTATATTTCTTTACATTCGCACTACGTGCAGCTTCATTTCATTACACATACTGTAACTGTAATTGCTCATTCTTCGCAAACACTCACAGCATCTACCACATAAGTCAAGAGTGTACTTATTTATTATATATATAAATACAATATATGTCTACCTAAATTATATAAACTTTATTTTTATATTAAAAAATAAAGTAAAATTTTATTTCACTCTATTTTTATATAACTATTTATTTTATTAAATATCACTTTCTGTTATTGCCTTGTTTGCTTTTTTTCTAATTCTTTGTATTGCATTATCTATTGATTTAACAGGAGAATTTAATTTCTCTGCTATGTCTACATAACTTTCTCCTTGTATGTATCTATTTAAAACCTGTTTTTCAAAAAAACTTAAATTCTCATCTATTCTACTTTCTACAAATTCTAAATATTCTCTTTTGGTTATTGTATCTAATGGATCTTCTACAAAATTAGTATCTAAAATTTCCATTACTGTTGTATCATCATTTTCATCATACGCTGATGTATTAAGTGAAAATGATGAATTAAGTGGTAAATGTTTTTGTCTGTTTGAAGTTTTTATAGCTGTTATCAACTGTCTTTCTATACATAAATTCGCAAAAGTTTTAAAAGAATTATTTTTTTCTAGATCAAATGATTTTATTGCTTTGAATAATCCTATCATTCCTTCTTGAACCATATCATCACTTTCTGCACCTATTAAGAAAAATTTATTTGCTTTCATGTTAACAATATTTCTATATTTTTCTAATAAATAATTTTGCGCTCCTAAATCGCCTAATCTTATTTGTTCGATTAGTTTCTCATCTGGAATGTTCTCATATTTATTGTTAAAAGAATATAAGTTATTATTATGCATTTACAATTTTGAAACCTCCTACGCAAGTTATAGCAGTATTATATGCTCAAAACCTTACAATGTCAAGAGTTCAAACAAAAAAAGGTAGAATAAAATTTCTACCTTTTTTATAAGAATTATTTTGCATAATCAATTACTCTTGATTCTCTGATTACATTTACTTTTATTTGTCCTGGATATTCCATTTCGTTTTCTACTTTTTTAGCAACTTCTCTAGCCATTACAACCATATCACTATCAGAAACTTTATCAGGTTTTACTATTAATCTAACTTCACGTCCTGCTTGAATTGCAAATGATTTTTCAACCCCCTCAAATGAATCTGCAATTTCCTCAAGTTTTTCTAATCTTTTAATATATGATTCTAAAGTCTCTCTTCTTGCTCCAGGTCTTGATGCTGATATTGCATCAGCTGCTTGTACAAGTATTGCTTCTAATGTAAGTGGTTCAACATCTCCATGATGTGCTTCTACAGCATTTATTACTGTATCATTTTCCTTATATTTCTTTAGAATTTCAACACCTAATTCTACGTGTGTACCTTCCATATCATGGTCTAATGCTTTTCCTATATCATGCAATAGTCCTGCACGTCTTGCAATTTTAGAATTTATTCCTAGTTCTTCTGCCATTATTCTAGCTAAGTTAGAAACTTCAATTGAGTGGTTTAAAACATTTTGTCCATAACTAGTTCTATATTTTAATTTACCAATTAATTTAATTATATCTGGATGAAGGTTATTAACACCTGTTTCTAAAGCTGCCCTTTCTCCTTCTTCTTTTATAATTGTTGCAACTTCTTCTTTTGCTTTTTCAACCATTTCCTCAATTTTAGCTGGATGTATTCTTCCATCTTCAATTAGTTTTTCTATAGCTATTCTTGCCACTTCTCTTCTTAATGGATCAAATCCAGAAATAATAACGGCCTCAGGAGTATCATCAATTATTAAATCAATTCCTGTAAGAGTTTCTAGTGTTTTTATATTTCTTCCTTCTCTACCTATTATTCTTCCCTTCATTTCATCATTTGGAAGTGAAACAACAGATACTGTTGTTTCTGAAGTATGATCAGCTGCACATTTTTGAATTGCAAAACTTACAATTTCTCTTGCATTTTTTGTAGCATCTTCTTTTGCCTTTGCTTCTAAATCTCTAATCATTGCTGCTTTTTCTTGAGTTATTTCTTTATCTAACTCACTTAATAATTGTTGTTTTGCTTGTTCTTGTGTTAACCCAGAAATTCTTTGTAACTCTTCAAGTTCTTTATTGTAAAGCCCTTCTAATTCTTCTCTTTTTTGTTCATTTTCTGCAAATTTTCTCTCTAGTTCTTTTTCTTTTCCATCATACATAGTTGCTCTTTTTTCTAAGTTTTCTTCTTTCTGGATTAATCTTCTTTCTTGTGCTTGAACATCGCCTCTTCTTTCTTTCATCTCTTGATCTAATTCATTTCTGATTTGTAGTACTTCTTCTTTAGCTTTAATCAATTCTTCTTTCTTTAAATTTTCTGCTTCTATCTTTACGTTTTCAATTAATCTTCTAGCTTCACTTTCTGCACTTTGAATTTTAGATTCTGCAATTTTTTTTCTTATAATACTTCCAACGGGGATAAATATTGCAGCTGAGATAAGAATAGTGGCAATGATAATTAAAACTGTTTGCACCATAATTACATTTACCTCTTTTCTATTAAATTTTCAATGTACAACAAAATTATTTCATAAATCAAACAATTATTTATATAATTTATATTGTATTTTATCCTACATTACTATTTTATATGTATTATTGTAAACTGTCAAGTTTTTTTTGTCTATTAGTATTAATTCCTATAGTTATTTAGACATGGGAACGTAGTTGTTGTCTAAATTTATAGAATAGATATATTCAATTATAGTTGAATTTTTACAATATTAATTATAATTGAATATTATAGATAAATTTTATTTTAATTTAGACAACAACTACGTCCCCATGTCTAAACACTTACTCGAACATTTTATCTATTGCTTTTGAATAAATTTCTTTTGCTATATTATAACCATTTGGTATAATCTCTGTAAACTTATTCATACATACACTTCCATTTACTTCCATTACAAAAATCTCATTATTTTTAGTTTTTGCAACATCTATACTTGCAAATTCGATATTTAATGCATTACCTGCATCTAAAGCAACTTTTTTTACCTTTTCTATAAACTCATCTTTTTCATCTATTACAATTGGCTCTGCACCATTACTTAAATTATGTTTCCAAGATACTACAACTTCTTCTTTATCTTTAGGAACATATTTCAAATCAAGTTCTTTAGTTACATCTATTTGTATATTATTATCATTATTTTTCTTATCTATTAATTCTTGCAAAGTCTTTTTTCCATCACCAATAACATATGGTTTTCTTTTCTTATAAATATATAATAACTCTCCACATAAATATATGGCTCTATATTCAAAATCTATTTCCATATATGGACAAGCACTTAAAGTTGGATTTTTTTCTTCAAATAATTTTTTTATTGTATCTTCAATCTCCTCTTCTGATTTGCAAAAATATACATCTCTTCCTTCAAAAGAATCGTTTGCTTTTATAACAACTTTATTGTTGTTTTCTGACAATAACTTTTTGGCTTCTTCTATAAATTTATTTTCATAATATACACTTCTTGTTTTAGGATTAAATATCATTTTATGCTCTATTGTTGGAACATTATTTGATTTTAGAACCTCATATGTTGCAAACTTATCTCCAGCAATTTTATATGATATCGCACTATTTAAGTCAAGTTGATACCTAATTATATAGTGTGATTTATTTTCTTTTTTTAATTCTCTAATCCACCCATATGAAAGGAGTTTTTGATTTATACTTTTTTCCTCGCATATTTCATTTATAATTTTATAAAAAGGTTTTTGTTCTTCCATAAAACTCCTCTTTCTATTTCATATTTTTTATTCATTTTCTATAATATCTATATAATTGATATTATAAAGTTTTGAAAATTTAATATTATATAAATCACTTCATCTTACATTTTAAACTATTTTACTAAATAGTTTAACTTGATTTTTAATAACATACTTTCTTATTAAATACATTCCTAATATATATATTAAACTTATTATAGCTACTAAAATTTCTATATTTGTTATTTTTAATGCAATAAGTCCTATTATCCCAAATTGTAGTAATATAATTACAAATTGAAAAAACATATTTACATTTTGTTTAACAACTGCATATTCTGTTATCCATTCAAGCTTAGGGTTTGTTAAATCTACTATTATAAAACAATAATTATCAAATATATTCATTAAAATTGATGTAATCAAAATATATAATATTATTTTAATTGATATAATAGGCACTATAATTTTTATTACTACTAAAAAATATATTAATGGAATCATATTTAAAGTCATTCCTGGTATTGTTTTATATAAACATTGCTTTTCTAAATTTACAGGAATATATTTCATAAATACACTATTATTTCTATCTCTTGATACAGATGTTACTGCTATAAAATTAAACATAAAACAAAATGCAATCACAGCTAAAGAAACAATAATTCCACGTGAAGTTTCAATATTTTGTGATATCATATTTTGAATTTCTAACACTCCCTCTTCTCCACCTTCTTTAAGTGAAACAAATATTGGAAAAGAAAATAATATTGGAAATAAAATTGATGGTAACATACATTGCATAAAAAATATTGGATTTCTTGTTAAATTAATAAATTCCTTTTTCACATATGATTTTAAAAGTGTTTTTTCTTTATAATCTTTATCTTTACTTATTTTTCTACTTTTTTTAATTCCTTGAGTAGTAAGAGAGGTCACAGCATTTATATACATCTTAGCAGTAATTATTCCACCAACAATATATACTACTCCTGATTCTAAAAATAAAATAAGTAAATTAATTATTCCACTAAAATTATTATAGTTTAATAAAGCATTATTAATTGGTTTTAATGTTATAAAATAATCAGAATATAGTTCTACTAAACCATTCGTTTCTATAAGCATATTTGCTAGTTCTTCATTTGTCATTGTATCACTACTTCCAGAAGAACTAAAAATTTGTATTCCTATTACAAATATCAAAGTTATAAAAACCGTTAAATATTGAACCATATCTTTATTTCTTATTATATTTGTAAATTTCATTATTATAGTTACAATAATCGATGTAAGTATTACTGGCATAATCGGAAATAGCAATAATACTAATAAGCCAACTATATAAAAAGCAATTCCTAATTTTAATAAAACTGCATATACTACTAAAACTGGTAAAACTACAATAGCATTAATTATATAACTTGATATTATTAAGCAATTAAATTTGGCCATTATAATTTTTATTGGACTTATAGGTAATGGCATTAAATATTCAATATCTTTTGAAAAAAATAAAATATTTAAACTATTAAATACTGTTTGAATAATAGTCATTCCAATCATACCTACAAAACATATATTAAAAAATACAGCTTCTTGATTAATTTCCATAAGGCTACTTATTGCTTCATAACTAATATATCCAACAATTCCTGCTAAATATGCATATAATACTGTAAATAATACTATCTTTCCTAAACTATGGACTTCTTTACCATTTTTCTTATTTTTATTTAAAGAGCTTTTAAATAAAATTTTTGTTAATAATATTATATCTTTCATTTATAAATCTTCTTTCATTTTAATATTATAAGTAATTTAATATGTTGTTTTTATATTAAATTTTTATTAAATATTTTCTTATAATTAATTTTTAAATTACTATTATTAAAATTATTCTGTAATTTCCAAAAATAAATCTTCTAATGATGCATCTTCCTTAAATTGTTTTTTCATTTCTTCATAAGTACCAACAAAAATTAGTTTTCCTTTATTTATTATTCCAATTCTATCACATAATTTTTCTGCTACTTCAAGAACATGAGTTGAGAAAAATACTGTATTTCCAGCTTTAGCATATTCTTTCATCATTTCTTTTAAATCATGTGAAGATTTTGGATCTAATCCAGTCATCGGTTCATCTAAAATCCAGTTTTTAGGATTATGAAGAAGTGTTCCAATTACATTTATTTTTTGTCTCATACCATGAGAATAACTTTGAATTCTGTCATTTAAGTTCTCATATATTTCAAACTTTTTTGACAAACTTTCTATTTTTTCTTTTCTTTCTTCTTTTGGTATTTTATAAATATCTGATAAAAAATTTAAATATTCAATTCCTTTTAATTTTAAAAATATATCTGGATTATCTGGAACAAATCCAAACTTTTTCTTTGCTTCTACTGGTGATTTAGAAATGCTTGTACCATCTAGTAATATATCTCCTTCATCTATTTCTAAAATACCTGTAATCATCTTTATTGTAGTTGTTTTTCCTGCTCCATTTGGTCCTAAAAATCCAAATATTTCCCCATTTTTAATTTCTAAATCCAAATCACTAATTGATTTTTTTTCTTTTACATATGACTTACTAACTTTTTTTATTTCAATCATAAAAAACTCCTCACTTAATATATAATATAATTACATATTTTTTCTAGCCTATCACTGCTATTTCTACTTCAATATTTATTTTATTAGTCTTAAAT
Source organism: uncultured Clostridium sp. (assembly GCA_947427205.1). Classification (GTDB taxonomy): domain Bacteria; phylum Bacillota; class Clostridia; order TANB77; family CAG-508; genus Scatovivens. The sequence goes on along the minus strand of CANEHB010000001.1, from coordinate 295,976 downwards.
ATTCTTCTTCAAAAATATTAAAAAATTCAGAAATGATTTCTTCTCTTGAAAACTCTTTAAAAAATTCATTTTTCAAAGAAGATGCAATATCTTTTAAATTTTCTGGAAAAATTGTTTGATTAACATTTAATCCAACTCCTATAAAAATTTTTTTTACATTTTCCCCTTCTACTTTACTTTCAGTTAAAATTCCTGCTATTTTTTTATTATTATAAATTACATCATTAGGCTCTTTTATTTTTAGCTCATATCCATATAATTTTTTTATTGCACTTATTATACATTCTGCAATTAAAACTGTTAAATTTGATATTTTACTTATATTACACTCTGGATATAATACAAATGTCATTGCGATATTATTTTTCCCAGTATACCATTTTCTTTCATGAGTTCCAATTCCTTCTGTTTGTGAATCTGCTATTATAACAGTTCCATTTGGCGTATCTTCGTTTTTTGTACTCTTAGCAAAAACTTGCGTAGAACTAATACTTTTAAAATATATTATATTATGACCTATAAATTTTGTTTTTAGGTTTTTCAACTCCATTTTATCTCTCCAAATATTTATTTCAAATAAAAATTATATATAGATATTTATATATAATAATTTATCTTACTTTAAAATAATAATATATCTTTTAAAAAAATCATATTATATAAATTATATTTTCTATTTAAAAAGCGAACTGTGAAAAATTCTATTACTCAAGTTCGCTTTTGTAAATTTATTTCATTTTTATAATTATTTTTAATACTTCTGAAACACTCCAGGCTTGAGAAAAAGTTCCACCTGGTTTAAATGGTGTCTCAGCACTATATACTTCTGATATAGTTCCTATTCCTTCTGGATTCACCACCTCTGTTTTAAAAGTAGTAAATACACTTTTAATAAATTTTTCATATTCTATTTTTAATTTTTCTTTTTCTAATCTATCTTTTTCATCATCTATAATATTTTTAAATGCATCTGAATATAATCCCATTAACCATACCCAAACTATACCTTGATGATAGCTTTTATCTCTTGTTTCTGGGTCTCCTTCATAATATGGAATATATCCTTCTTCTCCTTTTGCAAGAGTACGTAATCCATATTTTGTTAAAAGTTTTGATTTCACTGTTTTAAATATTGTTTTTCCTATTTCTGAAGATGGTTTTATTACTGGATATGTAGTTGATATACTAAATAACTGATTTGGTCTTATTTTATCATCACCAATAACATCTTCTAATGATTTTTTCTTTTTATTATAAAATTTTTCCTCAAATTCTTTTTTATGGTTAATTGCTAATTTTTTATAATTTTCTGCTTCTTCTTTTTCTCCAAATCTATTTGATAAATTCTCTAATGTTTTTAAAGCATTATACCAAAGTGCATTTAATTCAACCACTTTTCCATTTCTAGGTGTTACTGCAAAATCACCTATTTTTACATCCATCCAAGTATTTTGAGTATTTTCAGTACCTGACGATAATAATCCATCTTCTGCTATAAATATGTTATTATTATCTAAATCAATTCCTTTTATATAATTATCAATTATATCTTTTAATTTTTCATATATATTTTCTTTTATAAAATCATAATCTTTTGTATATTGAAGATATTTATTAACTTGTTCAAATAATAAAAGTGATGCATCTGCACTATTATATAAAGGTCTATTATCAAATCCTGAATATCCATTTGGCACTAATCCATATTTTATATCTCTAGTAAAAGTTAATAAAATTTCTTTTGCTAAATCAAATCTTTTTGTTATTAATAATAATCCTTCATATGCAATTAGTGTATCTCTTCCCCAATCTAAAAACCAAGGAAATCCGGCAATTATTGAATGTGTACCGAAATTTGGTCTGTTTATAACAAAACTATCAGCTGCTGTAACTAAATCTGTTACTAATTCATTATATTCTTTTTCTAGTTTTGTTAATCTAGCTTTCTTTACTAAAAGATCTGTTTCATCTATTATTTTTTGGATTCTTTCTTTTTCCTCTTTGAATACTTTATTACTATCAACTTGCTCTGTATTATCTTCTAATGATGCTACAAAAGTAATTTCCTTTGCTTCTCCTGAATTTATTTTAATCTCATATCTACCAGGTACTAGCAAATCTTCTTCAGGTGGAAATCCTCTTTCTTCTTCTTTTAAATAATACATATTTTTAAATGTATCATTTTCATATGCAATATATTCTCCATCATTTACAAATGTATATATTGGCGTACTAGCATTTCCATCAATTTCTAATCTAACTTTATTTTTATCTATCTTTTGTTTTAAAGTAAAATTATAATTTGGTGTCATTTTATGAAAATCTCTAAAGTGAACAATAGGTGCTAATGTTAGTTTGGCTTCATTTTTTCCGTTCTTTATTTTGTATTGTACTACTACAGTATTTCTACCTTGTATCATTGATATTGTTTTCACTATTTTTATATCTTTTACTTTATATGTAAAAACTGGTAAATATTCTTTTTCAAAACTATCAAGATTTTTATATCCATCAGAAATATAATCTTTACATACATTTGTAAATAATTTGTATTCCTCTCCATTTACTGTTATATTTTCATCTACTTTAGATATAAGCAAATGCCTTTGCGCTGGAGGAATCAAAGGAACTATAAGTAATCCATGATATCTTCTAGTGTTTGCTCCTATAACTGTTGAACTGCAAAATCCTCCAATTCCATTTGTTATTATCCATTCTTTATTTAAACATTCTTTTAAATCTATTTTTGCTTTAGTTATTTTCATTTGTATTCTTCCTTTTATCTATTTTTTCTTCTTCTGACTGGCTCTCTCCCATTATCATCTATTTTATAATCTGCCTGATTTCTGTAATTTTCTATTTCTTGTGCAATTTTCTTATTTTGTTCTATTTTTTTATCAGTATTTTGAATTGATGCAACTCTTTCTTTATATTTTTCTTTAAATTTACTTTTTCCCTTTGTCTCTTTTGCTGGTTTAATTTCTTTTCCAGATTTTTCTAACTTTTTACGTTTCTTTTCTTCTTTTTGTCTTATTTTCTTTTGTTCTTTTAATACAGATTGCAATAATAAATATTGAGTATTATTTTGCATATCATGAAATTTTAAATCATTGCATATCATTTCCATTATTATAGATGCTATTAAATCTGTATTGTGTCTAATCTTTTCATCCTTAATACATGACATATCCTTTTGTATTAATTTTATATTATATGTACTTAAATTCTTAGTATCAAGCTCAACTACTTCTGAACCTTCTTTATTATATTTTCTTATATATTCAGGTATTATTTCTCCCGTATCTGCTAAGCAATAATCAAATAGTCCTTCTCCAACATGTTCTTGTATAGCTTTAATATGTTCTGATAAAGAATAGTTATCAGTTTGTCCTGGCTGTGTCATTATATTTGATATGTAAAATCTCATTGCCTTACTATCTTTTATTGCTCTTGATACATTTTTAACAAGTAAGTTTGGTAATACATTTGTATATAAACTTCCTGGTCCAATTATTATTATATCAGCATCTTCTATTGCTTCAATTACTCCTGGTGCTGGTCTACAGTTTGATGGTGAAATATATATTCTGTTTATTTTCTCTACTTTTTCTGAAACAACTTCAGGAATTCTTTCCTTTTGTTTTATAGTTGTTCCATCTCCAAGTTCAGCACATATTGTAATTTCGTCAAGTGTTACTGGCATAACTCTTCCTGTTATATTTAAAACTTCTGTACTTTTCAAAATTGACTCTGAAATGTTACTATATATTTCATTCATTGCTGTTAAATATATATCACCAAAATTTAAACCTCTTAATCTTTCATTTATAAAGTTTAAATTCATAAGATTTCTCATTATATCTTCTTTATCAGACATAGCAATTATACTATCTTTTATATCTCTTAAAGGTAATGTGTCTAAGGCTTTTCTTGACTCTGTAGGTATATCTCCGTAATCAGACATTGTTACTATTGCTGTAATATTATTTGTGTATTTTTTAAATCCTTCGATTACATTATTTAATCCAGGACCTCCTCCTATTACTACAACTTTTGGTCCTTCCTCATAAACTTTTTTATTAAATATTAATGATTTTATATTTAATTGAGCTTTTTTTCCTTTATCTGTTGATGTATTATTTGCTTCTATTATTATCTCTAAACTTCTTTTTTGTATAAATACTACACTTATTACTATTGCAAGGAATCCTAAAACAAATATTACTATTGTTTTTCCAAGTTCAAAAAATGTTATTTCTTGTGATACTAATATTTTTGCAATTCCATAACAAGTAAGTACTATACCTACAATTATTAAAAGAATCCATCTTTTAACCTTTGTACTTGCTTTAAACCATTCTAAAAAAGATTTCATTATTTTTCATCTCCTAATACTAATATTTCTAATTCTACATCTATGTCAAATTTAACTTTAATTTCTTTTTTTACATGCTCTACTAAACTTAAAACATCATCTGCAGTTGCATTTCCTTTATTTACAATAAACCCTGCATGTTTAGTTGAAATTTCTGCATCTCCAATGCTATATCCTTTTAAATCACATTCATCTATTAGTTTTGCTGTTACTATTCCTTCTTTTCTTTTAAAAGTACTTCCAGCATTTGGATATTCCAAAGGTTGTTTTTCTTTTCTTGAATTTGAATATTCTTTTATTAAATTTTCAATTTCAGATTTTTCACCTTTTTGAGCTCTTAAGCATGTGTCAATTACAATAGCCTGCATTTCTGATAATATGCTATTTCTATATTTAAAATTATGTTCTTTTAAATCTAGTGTTTTAATTTTTCCATCATATGTCATAACTCTTGTTTTTACAACTATATCTTGCATTTCTTTCCCATATGCACCTGCATTCATTCTTATTGCTCCACCAACGGTTCCTGGTATTCCTGATAAGAATTCTAATCCTGAAATTTCTTCTTTTAATGCTATACTTGATAAAGTTGCAAGACTCATTCCTGATTCTACTGTTATTAAAATTTCATTTGTACTTCTTTTAATTTTAAAGTCATTTAAGTCTAATTTTATTACAAATCCTCTAATACCACCATCTCTTACTAATAAATTAGTTCCATTTCCTATTATTGTAACTGGTATATTTAGATTATTTGCTAATTCTAAAACACCTTTTAATTCATCAATAGTTGTTACTTTTATGAAGTAATCTGCTATTCCTCCAATTTTAAAAGATGTATGTTTTGACATAGGTTCATTTTTTAAGATGTTTTTTCTACTTATTACATCTTGTAATTTTTTTTCAATATCTTCCATTTATGCCTTCCCTTCTTGATTGTTAATATTCTAAATGATAATATTTACTAATATAAAATATACGTTACTACGTACACTGTTATACTATCATTTTTTTAGTTTTTTTACAAGTAAAAAGAGGTAGAAATTTATAAAATCTTCTACCCCATTTTGTAATACTAATTTTTCATTTTATCTACATATTCGTACTTGATGAAACTTCTTTTATATTAATATCTCTAACATGTTCAATCTTTTCCCATTCTGTATCTGGTTTAATCAAACATTTTATATTTATTAAAATCCATGATCCTAAAAATAAAGGATAACATAGTATTCCAAATAACATTGGTTTTATTTTTCTCTTATCTAATGCCATTATAATTACACCTGTTATTACAGGGAATATAAATGTTGTTACTAAAAATTTACCATAGTTCCATATTAAATCAATCATAGTCATTTCTGAACCTAAGTAAAGTAATGTATTTACTCCAAGTAAAAGAAATGTTAATATCATCATTGGAATACCAAACATATATAATAATCCATCAAAATTCATAAGTGTTTTATGTTCTTTTACACCTTTTGCTAAATCTTTAGTGTAATGCTTCATACATTGTAGATGTCCTACTGTCCATCTTGAACGTTGTGACCAACTTTGATCAAATTTAACTGGTTGTTCATCATATACTATTGCATCTGTTGCCCATCCTAATTTTCTTCCACTAGCAATATTTATTAAAGAAAATTCAATATCTTCTGTTAATGTTACTGTTTGCCATCCATTAGGTTTTATTATATCAAATTTAACCATAAATCCTGTTCCATTAATTAAAGGAGATAATCCTAAGTTGTATCTAGCTAAATGATAAAATCTGTTCATCATCCAGTAAAATATAGCATATCCTGATGATATCCATGAGTCTGTAGGATTTTTTATATCTCTATATCCTTGAACTACTTCTTCACCTTGGCAAAGTTTTTTGTTCATGTTTTTTATGAAATTCTTATCTACTATATTATCTGCATCGAATACACAAAAAGCATCATAATCAGCATTTTCTTCTATTTTTTGTTTTAAAAACCAATTTAATGCATATCCTTTTGTTTTGTGTGCTTCATCAAATCTTTTTAAAACTTTTGCCCCTGCTTCTTTTGCAATTTCTGCTGTTCTATCTGTGCAATTATCTGCAATTACATATATATCATATAATTCTTTGGGATAATCTTGATCTTTTAAGCTTTCTACTAAATTTCTTATTACATTTTCTTCATTATGTGCTGGTATTATTGCCATAAATTTATGATCTTTTTCTATTAATAATTTTTTATCTTTCAATTTTATTAATGAACAAAAACTAACTATTATTTGATAAATCCAATATATAGTTATTATCCATATTAAAGCTTGTTGTAGAAGATATAAATACTTCATTTTACGGCTCCTTTTCTTTATTTTGATAGCTTTCGCTATCGACAGTTTTTATTATACCATTATATGGAATTCTTTTCAAGTTTTTAAATCAAATTTAATAATTCTTAAGAAATATAAAGTTGTTTTTAAAAGCCTTTATTTCACTATTATTATGAGTTATTTTTTTAATTTTATTACTCCATTATATTCAAAAAATTTAAGATTATTTACATTTTTTTAATTTATTGATAAAAAATAATTTAATAATAAGTTAATAATTTTTATATTTACAAAATATAAATGCAAAATTATTAATAATTACTATAAAAGGACAAATCTGAAAAATCAAAGATTTTTCAGATTTGTTCTCGTGCTAAATTTAGTAATAAATTTGTTCACAATTTTAGCAAAGCATTTATATAATAGGAAAGTATCACTTTCCTATTATATAAAAAAATATCTCAATTTTGTAAAAAACTGGGATATTTCTTTAGATTTTTAAATTTTATTCTTCATATAAATCTTTTCTAGTTAAGTTTATTCTTCCTTGATCATCTATTTCATAAACTTTTACAGTTACTTCGTCTCCAACTTTTAATACATCTTCAACTTTATTTACTCTTTCTTTTGAGATTTTTGAAATATGAAGTAATCCCTCTTTTCCTCCACCTAAATCAACAAAAGCTCCAAATGTAGCAATTCTTGTAACTTTTCCTGTATATATTCCTTCTAGTTCAATCTCTCTTGTAATTTCTTCAATTATGCTTTGTGCTTTTCTCGCACCTTCTATATCATCTGAATAAATGAATACTGATCCATCTTCTTCAATATCAATTTTAACTCCTGTTTCTTCAATGATTTTATTAATAACTTTTCCACCAGAACCAATAACATCTTTAATTTTTTCTGGATTAATTTGCATATTAATAATTTTTGGAGCGTATTTTGAAATTTCACTTCTTGGCTCAGCTATTTGTGGTGCCATTATTTCATCTAATATATATGCTCTAGCTTTTGCTGTTCTTTCAAAAGCTTCTGCTATAATTTCATAACTTAAACCATCAACTTTTATATCTACTTGTATTGCTGTAATTCCATCTTTTGTTCCACCTACTTTAAAGTCCATATCTCCAAAGAAATCTTCTATTCCTTGAATATCTGTTATTACAACATATTTACTTGGATCATTTTCATCTGTAATTAATCCTGTTGATATACCAGCAACTGGCTTTTTAATTGGAACACCTGCATCCATTAATGCTAAAGTTGATGCACAAATACTTCCTTGTGATGTAGAACCATTTGAGCTTAATATTTCTGATACTACTCTTATTGCATATGGAAATTCTTCTACTGAAGGTAATACTGGAACTAATGCTTTTTCAGCTAACGCACCATGTCCTATTTCTCTTCTTCCTGGTCCTCTTGAAGATTTTGCTTCACCAACACTATATCCTGGGAAATTATATTGATGCATATATCTTTTTGATTCTTCAGTATCTAATCCATCTAACATTTGCTCTTCACTTTTCATTCCAAGTGTTACAATAGACATTACTTGTGTTCTACCTCTATTGAATAATGCACTTCCATGTACTCTAGGGATTAATCCAACTTCACATGATAAAGGTCTTATATCATAAATTCCCCTACCATCAACTCTTTTTCCTTCTTCTAATATAAGCTTTCTAACTGTTTTCTTTTCTAATTTGTATAGAGCATCTGCTATAGCTTTGCTGTCTTCTTCTAATTTCTCTTCTCCATATTTTTCTCCATACCAAACTTTTACATCTTCTGTAAGCTTGTCTATTTTTTCATCTCTTTCTGGTTTATCTGGTGTTTGAACATCTTGTTTCATTCTTTCAGAAAATTCACCTGCAATTATATCATATACTTCTTCATTAACTGCAAATGATGTATATTCAAATTTTGGTTTTCCTATTTCATCTTTTATTTTTTGTATAAATTCACAAACTTTTTTGATTTCAACATGTGCTGTTTTTATTGCTTCTAACATTGTACCATCTGGTATTTCATCAGCTCCAGCTTCTATCATAGCTATTTTATCAGCTGTTCCTGCTACTGTTAATGTTAATCTACTATTATTTCTTTCTTCTTCTGTTGGATTAATAACTACTTTATCATTAACATATCCAACTGCTACTGCTGCTGTTGGTCCTCCAAATGGTATATCTGATATTGATAATGCTGTTGATGTACCAATCATTGCACATACTTCTGGTGAGCAATCTTGTTCTACTGATAAAACTAAACAACTAACAACAACATCATTTCTAAAATCTTTTGGGAATAAAGGTCTTATTGGTCTATCTATTGCTCTAGCTGTTAAAATTGCTTTATCTGTTGGTTTTCCTTCTCTTTTTGTAAATCCTCCTGGAATTTTTCCTACTGCATATAATCTTTCTTCATAATCTACTGAAAGTGGGAAAAAGTCTATTCCATCTTTTGGCTCTTTTGATGCTGTAACATTTACAAGTACTGTTGTTTCCCCATATTTTACAAGTACGCTACCATTGGCAAGCCCTGCCATTTTTCCATTTTCAATTGTAAGTGTTCTTCCTGCTAATTCCATACTATAAGTTTTAAACATTTTACATTTCCTCCTATGCTTGCTTTACTTGCAGTACAATTCATTTTCTGAATTTGCAACAACAAAGCTTTGCTAATTTTAGGCAATTTACTTGAAATGTAACCTCTATAATATATTATTTACTTTTAATAATACATTATGCAAGCTACCTTTTCAAATAAATAACCGTTTACATTGTACTATATTAACATAAAAAAAGCAAGAAGTTTTTAGCACTTATAAAATTATGTAAATTTAATTATAAAAGAAGCTGATATATATTATTATCAGCTTCTTTTATATTAATATCTAATTTTTATCCCATTTTTATCTTCATAATATGTACATCTTTCCTCTAATAATTCAGTTTCAAATAGTTTAGTATTCAAAAATTTCATTTGTGTTCGTCCAATACCTTTACTATATATACTTGCCTCAATAGTATATCCTATACAATAATATTCTGCTGTATATTCATCTGTTATTGCATACAAATATAGTATAGGTTTTTCATAGTTTAAACATCTAATAACATTTATAGCAAATATTATTCCCCACATTACTAATAATATTAATATTATTAGTAGTACTATTTTTATTATTTTTTTTAACATTTATACTCCTATTTAATATTTATTAATATAATCTCTAATTAAATTTATAAGATAATCATTTAATCTTACAGCATATGTTTGATCACTTGGAAAATGAGTAATATTCGCTGATATTATTCCTGCAGAAGCTTTATCATTTTTATTATTTGAATCATTTATAGATATAGGACCTCCACTCATACCACCTTTATTTCCAGCTGAAACAATAAAATGTTTATCATATACATCATTTATTTTTCCTTCAGAATAATATTGTCGTTTGCCTAAATCAAAATCTTTTGGATATCCCAACATTTTTACCGAAAGATTGTCCAAAGATGAATTAGAATAATAATTTACAGTTCCGCAACCATCCTACTTGATTTCCTAAATCTTCTTTTAATTCAACCAAAGCCCAGTCATATTCTCTATCATGAGTTTCTAGCCATATACTTGAACGGTATATGGCTTGCCACTCACAACTTAAGCCTCTATAAGCTCCATCATTATATCCAGGATATACTCTAAATTGACGTGGTTTATTATCGTTTTCCTTATCATATGCACAATGCGCTGCAGTTAGCATTACATTTGGTCCTACTAAATAACCTGACCCATATGCCATTCCTCCATCAATAATTAACCTACAAGTAACTCTATATGGAAACTCAGATGTATCATTGACTCTAGTAAAGGCAGAATCCCATGAAATATGTGGTTGTATTAAGTTGTTATTATCTAAATATTGTTTTGAATATGGATCATATCCCTTTGTAGAATTAGATAAATTTTCATTACCTATTGCATTTAATAAATTAATTTTTGATTTTAATTCTTCTAAATCTATTTCTGTTGTTTCTCCAGTTGTAGCATCATATTTAATAATCTTTTCTTCCATGTTTTCTATTTTAGATTCTACTTTAGCATCTTGTTCACTAATATCATCACTTAAATTTATATCTTCTATATTAGAAGTATTTGCATTTGTACTATATGTACAAAATATCATTAAAATAATTGAAATAATTATAAAGAAACAAATGGTTTTGGTAATAAAATTTCTTTTCATCATTAATCCTCCTTTTAATATTTAAAATTAGGAGTGCCGGCTTAATTATAATAAGATTAATAAAATGAATTATAAATTAGATATCTTTTATAATATCTCCTATGTTTACATCATTTATATCATATAGAATATTCTTCGTCAACGTTTCTACTGCAACACTTTTCGCAACTTTTTGTAACTTTTTGTAACTTAAATTATGTAAATTTAATTATAAAGGAAGCTGATATATATGATTATCAGCCCATTTTATATATTCTGTAAAATATTAGTACCAACGTTTTATACCTTTTTCATCTTCATAATAAGTAATTTTATCTTCCAATATTTCAGTTTCAAATAGTTTAGTATGAAAAAGTCTCATTTCCATTTTTCCAACACCTTTACTAAATATACTTGCTCTTATAGTATATCCTATACAATCATATTCTTCTGTCCCTTCATATGTTATTAATTGCCAATAAAATATTGGTTCTTGATAATTTAAACATCTAACAATATTTATAACAAATATTATTCCCCATACTAATAATAATATTAATATTATTATTAGTAGTATTTTTATTGTTTTTAACATTTATACTCCTATTTAATATTTATTAATATAATCTCTAATTAAATTTATAAGATAATCGTTTAATCCTACATTATATTTTTATCTAAATTTTAAACAAATCTGTTTAAATTTCATCAAAGCTTTTATATAATAGAAAGGCATAACTTTCCTATTATATAATCAAAAAGAAATCCATTAAAGCTATAATGAATTTCTTTTGAAATATTATTTTCTTAAATTTAATTTTTTAACTATTTCTCTATATCTATTAATATCTTTTTTAGCTAAATAGTTTAATAGGTTTCTTCTTTTTCCTATCATTTTTAATAATCCTCTTCTTGAGTGATTATCTTTTTGATGAACTTTTAAGTGTTCTGTTAATTCTGTAATTCTTTCTGTTAAAAGAGCGATTTGAACTTCTGGAGAACCAGTATCATTTTCCTCTCTTTTATGTGTGTTAATTACTTCTTGTTTTCTTTCCTTTGTCATAACTTTTATTCCTCCTATTTATTTTTTATTTGCCAATATTCTGAGTATAAAGTAGGTTTTTCCTTTAAACTAAGAATATGGTACTTTTTAGCATAATTATTTTACTACACTTTTTTTCAAAATGCAAGTCCTTTACGTAATTTTATATTTTTAATTACCTTTCTCGTAAAAAGTCTAATATTTTCAATTTTTTATATAATAAGAAAACTATACTTTTCTATTGCAGCTTTCATTTTAATTTTCTTGAACTTTACTATCATTTTCTTTTTTATTAATGTATACAAGTAATTCTATTATTGCAACTACTGTCATTAAGTTTATCATTATTGGTGATAATGGAATTCTAACTATCGCAATAATACTTGCTAGTCCTGCTTCTGTTAAAACTATTATTCCAGTTATAGTTCCTAATACACTTAAAACATTTTCTTTTCTAAATCTTATAATTAAATAAACTACTATTAAAACTATTGATAATATAACTGGTTTAAAATATGGTTTTACTAAATCTCTAATTCTTATATTAGAATTTGAATTAACAGTAAGTCCTTCTACTGTAAGTTCTGTTCCATATTTTTCATTTATTTTACTTACTAAGACTTCTTTTTCTTCATTTGTTATAGATTCAACATTTATATTTACAGAATCATCAAATAATTCTACATTTCTTAAAACTACCCTTTTATTTCCAAACACTTCGTTACATATTGATTTTATATCTTTTAAATTTACTTCTTTGCCAATAAATATATTTACTGATTCATGTTGTTGTAAAATTAAAGATACATTAAATCCCTTTAAAGCTACAACAATTATTCCTGCTACGATTAAAAGAATTAAACCTAATAATATTATTTTTTTATTTCCATCTAATTTCATTTATCTTTCCTACCTTTTATAATTTTTACATGTTTTGATTTCTAAATTACATCTAAAGCGAATATTACTAAAGTATTATATACTGCTTGTAATAATAATCCCCAGAATAGAACCATTCCTATACTGCTTATTATTACTCCAGACATAAATGTAAATATTATAGCAATTATGCAAACTGGTATAATTGTAAGATATAATTCTTTCATAGCTTTTCCAAATACAGCTTTTGTATTTGAAATATTTTTCAATCCATTTAACATTTTAATATCAAATACATAGTTTATTGCTATAACTGCTATAAATGAAATTAATCCATTTAAAGTTATATTAACATTTGTATATCTCATTACTAATGTTAATAATGCAATATATCCTATACTAATTATTGATAAACTTAGTCCTTTTAATTTATATTTTATTATAAAGAATATTGAAACTAATGCTACTACTATAGCAAAAACTATTTCAGCAACAAATATCATGTCATCTGTTATAACTGATTTAACATAATTATCTGAAGATAATACATATGCAAGTGGCATTGCATCTCCATTTACAACTTCTGCTATTCTTTGAACTCTATCTCTTGTATCATTGAATGCCTCTGATTCTGTTACAACATCTCCCATTGGAATTTGTATCATTCCATTAGTTACTTCTTCTCCAAAATAAGTTGTAAGTAATTCTTGTCCATCTAAATTAACAGATATATATTTTATTGTTTCTGTTCCAGCTCCATCTACTGTGCTTATATATTCTTTACTAATACTTTTTAATTTTTCTGTGCCTTCTTTATCAAGTTGTAATTGTAAATAAAATTGATATCCTGATTCTGATTGTGAATTTACTGTTTGAGCTCTTTTTACACAATTATTATCAATTAAAATTAATCCTGTATCATGATCAACAATTTGAATTTTTCCAATTGTTGAAATTAAAGATTTTTCAAGTTCAAGATTATCATCATCTGGTACTTCTACAACTAATTCGCCTGTTATTGTATCTATTCTAATATTATATTCATATGAAGATAAAGCTTCTAATCTTTTTTGAATTACTTTTTTAGATTTTTCAAAATTATCAATATTTACATCTTCATCTTTATTTGCTTTTATTACTCTTGTTTCTGTTTTATAACCATTAACTGTTTCTTCTACATTCTGTGTATCTTGATTTTCTGCAGATTGTTCTGCTTGAGTTTCTGAATTTGCTTCTGTGTTTTCTGTAGATTGCTCAGATTGACCTTCTGTATTCTCTGCTGTTTCTTCTTCATGGTCATGTTCTTCTGTTACTTCTCCCATGATATTTCCATTTTCATCCACATAAACTTCTTTTTCTTCTTCTGTCTGATCTAATGAGAATCTTAATTCTCTAATACCATTTAATTCCATTCCATAATTAAAATCTGGCAATAGATTTTGCCATGTTCCTTGTTTTTTTACATACAAACCACCAAAAGCTACTACTGATACTAATACTACAATCAATAATACAGCTATTGTTCTAACTTTTTTTAAATTCATAATTACCTCCTATAATAAGTTTGTATCATTTATAATTAATTCAAACCATAACCCTAAATATTTTGCTGCTCTCTTACTCATTTTAGTTCTATCCATAAATATTTCAAAATAATCTATTACTGGACAAATTTTTGTGTCTATTGTTAAATTTAAAATAACTTTTCTCTCTTCTGTATCTATTTTTAATTCAGAATGTGTAACAGCATAATTTACTTCATCATGTTTATCGAATAGACTTCTGTCTTTTTTTGAAACCCTACTTCTATGTGCATCTGATTTATCAGCTAAAATTAATGCTGCTGATATATCACTAACTGGTGTTCCTGTCATTTCATCATGATTTCCTATTGCCATCATTATCTCTGTTCTATCAGAAACATTCATATCCATATCTTTTAATATGTTATATGCTAATATTGCTCCTGTATGTGCATGATCAACTCTATTTACTGAATTTCCAATATCATGCATATATCCTGCTATTCTTGCAAGCTCTATTCTGTGCTCCTCATAACCTAAAGTACGTAAAATCTCTGCTGCTCTTTCTGCAACTAGTGATACATGTCTTGCTGAATGTTCTGTATAACCTAATACATCTAATTGCTTTTGAGCATTTTTTATGAGTTCTCTTACTTCAATGTTATTTACTACATCATCATATGTTACCATTTCTCCTCCTTTGTAAGTATTTTATGTAAATAAATTTAATTTTATAATATTTCCTTGTAAATTGTATATTAAATTGAAAAAAATAGCAACATATTTTTTCATAATTATTTTAAAAATTTACTCCTATAATTCCACCTACTGCTCCTCCTAATATTCCCAAAATTATCATTATTATTGAATTTATTCCTAAAGAAAACTCAAAATTTATTAAACTAGATACTATATATAGAATTAACATATATAGTAATCCTAATAGGCTTCCATATATTATTCCTTTTTCTTTCTTTTCTCTTGATACTCTAAACGCTCCTATCATTAATGCAAATGTAGTAATAGCTATTGTTATTGGATTAATTAAATTCTCACTTACACTAGTAGTACTTATTATAACTGATAAAATAAATATTAATATTAGAGAAAGTAAAACTGAAACTATAAGTTCTTTAATAATCTTTTTCATAAAAAACCTCCTTGATATACTAAATTATTAATCTTCTTTATTTAATAATGTTACAACATTTCTATCTTGTATAAATCTATCTTTGTAAATTATTTAATTAATATAAAATGCAAAATACTTTAATATTAATAAATGTTTGATAATATTTATTACATTTATCCATTTCAAAACAAAAAAGATTTCTATAAATTATATTTATAGAAATCTTTTTTATTCTTCTATTTTTATATAAAACTCTTTTTTACATTATAGAAAATCTTATAATATAAATATTTTACAATCATGTATTATTTATATTTCCTAATTTTTAATTTAATTCTATCGTATTTTGCATACTATTATTTACTGTATTTGTACTACTGTTTTGTTCATCATTATTTTTTCTTTCAGATAGTAACGTTCCATTTTCATCTACATTATTAAGTTTTGCATCTACTAGTAATTGTTCTAATTCAATTCTTTCTCCATTAAATTCTACATAGTATGTAGTTTTTCCTGATCTTGTGATAGAATATATTTTTGAATAAGAACAAGGTAATATAAGTTCTTCTGTATTAACATCAAAAATTCCATATAGATCATTTAAGTTTACAACTACACCACAAATTCCAACAGATGGTGGTATTAAAAGTGTACTTTCTTCATTTCCAGAAGATTTACTTTCAGTAGATATATATCCTAATCCATCATAATTAAGTCTTAATTTCAATTCTCCATCTAAATTATATAATCCATATTTTCCACTTTTTTGAACTGGTATAACTTTTCCATATAATACATATGGATTTTCTATTGTTTCAGAAACAAAATCACTCACATCATATCCTACTTCATCATTTTCAGCATATATAATAACTTTTCCATTTCTATTTAAGACTCCATATTCTTCACCTTTTTTTACTAAGTAAAGTTCTTTTTCTTCATCCATTAAAGATATTTCTTCAAATTCTGAAGGACTTATAATTGTACTTCCATCTGATCCTAAAATTCCTACTGTTCCATTAGCTACTGTAATATAAAATTCTTTCGCATTTTGAATAAATTTTATATCATCATATTTCATACTTATTATTTCTTTTCCATCTGATAATGAGATTACACCATATGCTGTACTTGTAGTTTTTTCTCCATCTCCATTTCCTACAATAGCATACCCATATAACATAGCTCTTAGGTTTTCATAATAACCACTTATTTCGCCATATCCCATTTTAACAATTCTTTTTTTAGCTTCACCTAGTAAATTACCTAAACTATAAATTCTTTTTCTAAATTCTTTCCATTCAATTTGTACATTGAACATTTCTGGCACATATTCTAATGGAGCATAAAGATTTCCATCTGCAAATTTCACTGCTTTTTTTATTTTAAAAACTTCAGAATATCCATTTTCAGATTTCAATGTAACAGGAATTTCTGATATTGTTAAATCTTTTCCAACTATTTCAACATATTTTGAATAACTATCATTTTCAGCAGTTACAGCTAATATTTCGAAATCATTTTGCATATATGCACTATCTTCATTCTCGTTATATTCTCCATATACACCTTTTGTATAATTATAACCAAGAATTGAAGCCATATCTCTTAAATTAATATAGGTTTCCCCATCTATATCTCTATAAAAATCTTGTGGTATTGCTATTTGTTTACCATCTAAAAATAGCTTTTCGGTTATAGAATCTTGATATCTTAAAATCATTATTATGATAAATAAAAATGCTATTAAGAATGCACATAATACTATTGATAACATTACACTTCTTCTATTTCTAGTATTTTTTTCAATTTGATCTTTGTAAGAATCGCTTTCTTCCAGATTCATATTTTTTTCCTCCTATACTCGCTTCGTTAGTACCACAATTCGAAATTTTTTATTTTTCTGAACTTGCGGCATCGATAAAACTTCAATTGTACCACAATTCAAATTTTCTATTTTTCTAAGTTGTGACAACAAAGAAACTATTTATTTTCTTCTGTATATCCATAATTTTTATAAAATTCATCTCTAAAAGTTAATAAATTGTCATTTTCTATTTCTATTCTAACTCTATCCATTAATTTAGTCAAGAACCTTAAATTATGAATTGATAATAGTCTTACTCCTAGAATTTCTTTTGTATTTATTAAATGTCTTAAATATGCTCTTGTATAATTTTTACAAGTATAGCAATCACATTCTGGATCTAATGAACTAAAATCTCTTTCATATGTTGCATTTCTAACAACTAATTTACCATGACTTGTCATTGCTGTTCCATGTCTTGCAATCCTTGTTGGAAGTACACAATCGCACATATCAATTCCAGCAATTGCCGCTTCAATTAAATAATCTGGTGTTCCAACTCCCATTAAATATCTCGGTTTATTTTCTGGCATTAGAGGTGTTGTAAAATTCAATATATCTAAAAATTCTTCTTTTGGCTCTCCTACGCTTATACCACCAATAGCATATCCTGGAAAATCCATTTCAATTAAATCTTTAGCACTTTGCTCTCTTAAATCTTTAAAAAATCCACCTTGAATAATTCCAAATAATCCTTGCTTATCTACTGTCTTATGAGCCTCTTTACATCTTGCTGCCCATCTTGTTGTTCGTTCCATAGATTTCTTTGTATAATCATAAGTTGAAGGATATGGACAACATTCATCAAAAGCCATCATAATATCAGATCCTAATGCTTCTTGAATTTCCATAGCTTTCTCTGGACTAATAAATTGTTTACTTCCATCTAGATGTGATCTAAATTCAACTCCTTCTTCTTGAATTTTTCTTAAATCACCTAAACTAAATACTTGAAAACCACCACTATCTGTTAAAATTGGTCTATCCCAATTCATAAATTGATGAAGCCCTCCTGCTTCTTTTACAAGCTCATGACCTGGTCTTAAAAATAAATGATATGTATTTGCTAAAATTATTTGTGCGTGTACCATTTCTTTTAATTCGTCTGGTGTCATGGCTTTTACGGTCGCTTGTGTTCCTACTGGCATAAATATCGGTGTTTGTATATCTCCATGTGGTGTATGAATTACACCTCTTCTTGCTCCTGATTGTTTACAGGTATGTAATAATTCATATGTAATTGCTGGTTTCATATTAAATTCCTTTCTAAAATTATTCTATCATTATCTAAAATTTTAGTTTCACTATAATATAATCATTGCATCTCCAAAACTAAAAAATTTGTATCTTTCTTTCACAGCTTCATTATAAGCATCCATAATAAATTCCTTACCTGCTAAACTTGAAACTAACATAATTAAAGTTGATTCAGGTAAATGGAAATTAGTAATTAAGCTATCTATACATTTAAATTTATAACCTGGATATATAAAAATACTTGTATCCCCTTCTATTTCTTGTACTTTTCCATTTTCATCTGCTACTGATTCTAATACTCTACAAGAAGTTGTACCAACTGCTATAATTCTTTTTCCGTTTTGTTTTGCTAAATTTATTTTTTCAGCATCTTCATTTTTTATGTAATAATGTTCTGAATGCATTTCATGTTCTTCAACATTTTCTACTTTAACAGGTCTAAAAGTTCCTATTCCAACATGTAATGTTACATTTGCAACTTTAATACCTTTTGCTTTTATTTTTTCTAAAAGTTCTTCTGTAAAGTGAAGTCCTGCTGTAGGTGCTGCTGCTGAACCATCATATTTTGCATAAACAGTTTGATATTTCTCATTATCTTCTCTAGAAGCTTCTGTAATATATGGTGGTAATGGCATCATTCCAATTTGATCTAATATTTCGTTAAAAATCCCATCATATTCAAATTCTACTTTTCTATTTCCACCTTCTAAAACTTCTAAAACTGTTGCTTTTAAAAGTTTATCTCCAAAATATACTATTGTACCTGGCTTTAATTTATTACCAGGTCTAACCATAGCCTCCCATGTATCTCCTTCTATTCTTTTTAAAAGTAAGAACTCAACATTTGCTCCAGTATCTTTTTTTCCATATAATCTGGCTGGTATAACTTTGGTATTATTTATTACTAAGCAATCCCCTGGATTTAAATAATCTATAACGTCTTTAAAAGTTTTATTTTCTATTTTCTTATTTTCTTTATCAAGTACCATAAGTCTAGCTTCATCTCTTTTGTCATATGGATGTTGAGCAATTAATTCTTTTGGAAGTTCATAATAAAAATCAGATACTTTCATTTTATTTCCTTTCTAAATTAAATACTATAATTATTTTTAGGACATTTATTTTTATAGATTTGTTACTAGTCAACTTTGCTTTTCAATTCTTTCATGTTAATACATCATCTATTTATCAAAATATATATTCTAAAATTTTTTTAATAATTTTTCTATTTCTAATTTTAAATTGCAATTTCTACTATTGTTTATTACAAAATCTGCTTTTTCTGTATAATAAGAAT
This sequence comes from uncultured Clostridium sp., assembly GCA_947427205.1. Classification (GTDB taxonomy): domain Bacteria; phylum Bacillota; class Clostridia; order TANB77; family CAG-508; genus Scatovivens. Next base: position 276,060 of record CANEHB010000001.1, on the reverse strand, counting down.
CTTCATGTTGTATATTAAGCCTACTTTTTGCTACTTTTTCATCTATATTATCCCTTTGACATATTCTTTCTATTTTTAATTCTTTGTCTGCTATTAATGCTATTACATAATTACAATATTTTTCAAGTCCTGATTCAAAAAGTAATGGTGCATCTATAATTATTATTTCTGTTTCCTTTAATTCTTTTATTCTATTTAAAATCTCTTCTATTACATATTTAAAGGTTAATTTATTTAATTTTTCGAGAGCTTCATTATTATTATAAATTTTATCTGCTAATAATTTTCTATTTAAATTGCCATCTTCTAAAATTACTTCTTGTCCAAATGTATCTTCTATTTTTTCTAAATATTCACATCCTGGAACACTCATTTCTTTTACAACTTTATCAGCATCAATTATTTTAACATCTTTTCTTTCATTTAATATTTTGCTTAATGTTGTTTTTCCTGCTCCTGAGGACCCTGTTATTCCTATAATATTCAAAATAATATATCCTCCAAACCTATAATGTTTTTATAGCACTTGTGGCCAAAAAATCACATCTATTATTATATTCGTTATCACTATGTCCTTTTACTTTTATAAATTCAACCTTATGTCTATTTGTTAATTCATATAATTCTTCCCAAAGTTCTCTATTTTTTACTGGTTCTTTATTTGCAGTTTTCCAATTGTTTTTTTGCCAGTTATTAATCCAACCTTGATTAAATGCATTTACAACATATGCACTATCACTATATACTTTAACATTACATTCTTCTTTTAATAACTTTAAAGCTTCTAAAACAGCTGTTATTTCCATTATATTATTTGTTGTATTATTTTGAGCACCTGATATTTCTTTTGAATTCTCATTATACATTAAAATTGCTCCCCAACCTCCAGGTCCAGGATTTCCAGAACAAGCGCCATCTGTATAAATTGTAACTTCTTTCATAAATTCCCTTCTTTTTTATATAGTCTTAAAATCTAGTTGTTGTTATTTATTTTATAAATATAAAATACTAAAACTATATAAACTAATTTTTAATAATTCTAAAAATTAATACTGTATCTCAATTTGTTTTTTTCAAAAATATATGATATATTATAGCAATAAATTTAAAATATTACAATAAGATAAGGTGGTAATTTATTTTGAGTGGAATTTTAGGTATCGTTTCTGAATATAACCCTTTTCACAATGGTCATTTACATCATTTAGAAACTTCAAAAAAAGTAACTGGCTGTGATTATTCTATTGCTATCATGAGTGGTAATTTTGTTCAACGTCGGAGATACTTCTTTAATTGATAAATGGGTAAAAACAGAAATGGCTTTAAAAGCTGGTATTGATTTAGTAATAGAACTTCCAACAGTTTATGCTATTTCAAGTGCAGAAAATTTTGCTGATGGAGCTGTTAAAATATTAAATAATTTAGGAATTATAGACTACATTTCTTTTGGTAGTGAACTTGGAGAAATTACTCCTTTAGATGAAATAGCTAATATTTTATATAAAGAACCTAAAGAATTTTCTAATTTAATAACTCAAGAATTAAAATCTGGAAATTCATATCCTAAAGCTAGAGAAATTGCTTTAAATAAATTTTTAGGAAGCTCAAAATATTCTGAAATTTTAAATAATCCTAATAATATTTTAGGTATTGAATATTTAAAATCTTTAAAAAATCATAAAAGTAAAATTAAACCACTTACTATAAAACGTGACTACAGTGATTATAATAGTAACCTTGTAAAAGAAGGATTTGCAAGTGCTACTGCTATCAGAACTATGATTAAGAACAAAAAAAATGTTAATTATGTTATTCCCTATGAAAGTTATGAACTTTTAGATGAATGTATTAAAAATAATAAAATAATTTATGATTTATCAGTTTTTGAAAAAGAAATAATATATACTCTAAGAAAAATGTCATTATTTGAAATTGCAAATTTACCTGATGTTTCTGAAGGTTTAGAAAATAAAATAAAAGCATCTGTTAATAAATGTAATACACTAAATGAATTAATTACGAATATAAAATCTAAAAGATATACACAAAGTAGAATTCAAAGGATTTTATTATACGCACTTCTTAATATTTCTCAAAAAGATATTAATTCTTCCAAAAGAATTAATCCTTATATTAGAGTTTTAGGTTTTAATAAAAATGGAAAACACATTATTTCAGAAATTTCAACAAAAAACCCTAAAATTAGTATTGTTGTTTCTGTTAATAAATTTATTCAAAATTCAAATAGTATAGCTCTTAAAAATATGCTTTCAAAAGACATCTTTGCTACTAATGTTTATACTCTTGGATATAAAAATGATTCTATTGCTAATTTAGATTATACGCATAAAGTTATTGAAATGTAGATGAATAAAAAAATGACAAATTGAAGTGAACCCAAATTGTTAAACAAAAAATTTAACAATTTGAGTTCATTTTTAAGATTAATAATTCATATGTAACTTATTCTTTCTCGCACATGTAAAATTCATTTTAATTTATTTCATAACTTCTTCTATTACTCTTGATAAATATTTCATACTTCCATTACATTGTTCCAAGGTATTTCCAGTAGCTCCAACTTCAATAATACAAGCGCCTCCTGTTACATGTTGATTATATCTTGAATTTCTAAGTATAATTGGTTTAAAAAGTCCTGGATACATCTCATTTGCTTTTTCTTGAATTTTAATTGCTAATTTAAAATTATTTAACCAATTAGGATGCTCTAATCCTCCTCCATCTGTTCCAATTACAAACATAATTTGTGCTACTACTTCATCCCCTATTTGTACTGTTGGACCATAAGTACTACTACTTCCTAAAGCATCTCTATGTAAATCTATTACAAATTGCGAATTTAGATTATTTTGCAAAATTCCATTTATAGTAGCAAGAGACCTAGTATATGAACCTGTGTATGCTGGATAATCATGATATGTTGTATCATGATTTACATTAAACCCCATATTTATTAATCTATTTGTAAGTTCTGTTCCTACTCTTGCTACACTATAGTTTAAATCCGTAGTTCTAAAATTCCCACTAGATATATAGTTATTAGCTTCTGTTGGTGTGTAACTTTCACAAGTATGTGTATGATATATTATAATATCTTTCTTATTTGTAAAATCAATATTAGGAACAAGCATTTCTTCTGTTAAATTATAGCTAGATTCATTTTTTACTCTTACCCCATTATATTCATTTGTAAATTTATCTGTTTTATTATTGCTTGAAATAACATTTGTAGGTAAACTATAAGGTATTTCTTCTCCTGAATATTGATTACTAATTTGTTCATTATTTGTATTATTTTCTACTGCTGAAATTTGTATATTACTTTCATTATTTTTTAAATCTTCAAACTCTGTTACTTCTTCTTGATTTTCAAGTTCCATCAATTTTTCTTCACTTGAAAATATTGCAAGTTCAGAAACCAAAAGCTTTTTTAAACCATTTTCAGATTTTTCATAATTATTTCCAAAATAATTTGAAATCAAAACTGTTTTATCAATAATCTTATCAAAACTAATAATTTGTATATTTGTTATTTTTTCAAATGATATTTCATTTTTATTCTCCATTAAATCAGAACCAAATTTGAAAATTACTATTAATGTAATAGCAATAATAAAAATTATTTTTAAGATTTTTATAATATCCTTAATATTTATAACAGCTAAATTAATCATATTATTACACTCCAATAATCCAATTATATTAGATTAATTTCCGGAATATTCCTAGTTGATTATAAATACTTTATTTGGTACTTTTCATAAAATCTTACTTATATTAAAATAATTATTATCAAACTTATATAATATCTTCTTAATTTAAATCAGCTCTTTATCAAATTTATAAATATCTTATTGATTATACTAAGTTTCATCAAATTGACATAATTTTTTTAAGATGTTATAATTATTTTATCACAGTGAGGAGGTATTCATTATGTACGACTCTAGTACTACAAATCCTTATATTAAGGAATTATCTAAAGCTACACGGGAAGAGAATGTATTAGTTCCACAAAAACATTCAAATTCCGATTTAAAATCAACATCACAGCAAGGTTATACATCTCGGACATATGTGGACTGTAACGGTTTTAAGGTTATAGAATATAAAGGTTCGGGATATTCAATGATTTTAAAGTATAAGCCTGACTACGTTGAGTACACTTATAATCGCAAAATCATTTACAATGGACCATGTGATGCAACTTTTTTTACTGCTGGTCTTATCGATCCCAACGGACTTTTGTTTTTTGATAAATCTATGAAAGAATTAGATGCTCAACTTGCAGAATGGGACCGAAGATTTAATGATTGGGAGAAAAGTTTTGAGCTGTCTAACGCAGATATTGCAGAACTCATGCATTCCCTAAACACCAGCTATAAGTATCGAGCACCACACTATACAGCCAAGAACAAAGAAAAAGATCGTTCTATCGGTTGTTGCTGCTTTGGTGGCTGCCTTATATATTTAATCATTTTGGTAGCTTTCTTGTACGGAGCAGGGTGGATTATTGGCCAGGCATTTGATCTCATTGCTTATATCATCAGAGCAATTCTTGGCTAATCAAATTCATCCTTGGCATTTTGTAATTGAAAAGCCGAAAAAGTGCCAGCGAAACTCCTGTAAAAAAGGATTGTCGCTGGCGCTTTAAATTTATCTATTACTTTTATAAAAATATTCTATGTTTATTCTTTATTTTTCTAATTATATATTTACTTTTTTATTTTTCTATAATTATATTTTTTATATCTTCACAAGTTAAATTTATTTCTTTTTCTTCACCTGTTTTCATATTTTTTATTTTAGCAGATTTAGATTTTATTTCATTTTCTCCAATTACTAAAAGAAATCTTGCACCAATTTTATCTGCATATTTCATTTGTGACTTAAAACTTCTTTCAAATATGTCTTTTTCTATTATAAAACTATATTTTCTTAAACCTTGAGATAATTCTAATGACTTGATATTTTCCTCTTCTCCTGAAGAAAGTATATATAAATCTGGCATTTTATCTAATTTGTTTTCATTATTTTCATTATACATTTCCATTAATCTTTCTACACCTGTTGCAAATCCAACTGCTGGAGTAGATGTTCCACCAAATTCCTCTACTAATCCATCATATCTTCCACCACCAAGTACTGTAAGTCCTGTTTTTCCATCTACAAATTCAAATACTGTTTTTGTATAATAATCTAATCCTCTAACTATACTACTGTCTATTTTGAAATCAACATTTACTTTTTTTAGCATTGATTTTACATTTTCAAAATGTTCACTACATTCATCACATAAATAATCAATCATCATTGGAGCACCTTGATTTAATTCTTTGCATCTTTTTTCTTTACAATCTAATATTCTCATTGGATTCTTTTCAAATCTTGTCTTGCAAGTATCACAATATTCTTCTAAATTTCTACCAATAAATTCTCTTAATATTTTTTGATATTCAGCTCTACATTTTGGACAGCCAATACTATTAATATTAAGTTCAATATTAGGAATATTTAAAACTTTAAATATTTCATTTGCCATTAATATAATATCAACATCTGCTAAATAACTTTTTGAACCTATAAGTTCAGCTCCTATTTGATGAAATTCTCTAAGTCTTCCTTTTTGTACATTTTCATATCTATACATTCCCATATTATACCAAAGTTTAACAGGACTTGGCATACTTCCCATACCATTTTCTAAATATGCTCTTACTACGCCTGCTGTTCCTTCTGGTCTTAGTGTAATACTTCTTCCACCTTTATCTTCAAAAGTATACATTTCTTTTTGAACAACATCTGTAGTTTCTCCAACTCCTCTTTGGAATAATTCAGTATATTCAAATACTGGAACTCTAATTTCTTTAAAATTATAACTATTTAATACTCTTTTTACTTTTTCTTCTACTTCTTGCCATTTATAACTTTCATCTGGCAATAAGTCTCTTGTCCCTTTTGGTTTTTGTATCATAATCGTTCCTCCTATTTGTCGCATATGAATATGCTCCTCATTCGTGCTTTAAGCATTTTTTTAATTCTCAAAGCTTCGCCAACAAGTAATACAAACATATGTGCTTTTATTTTAACCTAAAACTCTTTTGCTTTTAGTTCTAAATATATATTTCTTTCATCTTGTATCATTGTAATTTTTCCATGTCCTGGGTATACTATTGTATCATCTGGAAGTGGCATTAATTTATCTGTTATTGAAGTTATTATTTCTACAAAATTACCAGTTGGTAAATCTGTTCTTCCCCATGTTCCAGAAAATAATGTATCTCCAGTAAAAATTAATCCTTCTTTTTCAGAATACAAGCATAATCCACCTTTTGTATGACCTGGTGTTGCAATTACTTTAAATTCTAATTCTCCAATATGAATTAAGTCTTCATCATCAATTCTTGAATCTGCTTCTAGTTCTGGTTTTTCCATATTTATATAATAAGCTAGATTAATTTCTTCATTATATAACCCCTCACTATCAGGTCTACTTATTAATATTTTTCCACCTTTTAATCTCTTAAGTTCTGCAATTCCACCAATATGGTCTGCATGACAATGTGTTATAAAAATATATTTCAAATTTGCTTCTAATATATCTAAAACCTCAGCAATTCTTAAAGCTTCTCCTCCTGGATCTATAACCATTGCTTCTTTTGTTTTCTCGTCACATACCACATAAGCATTTGTTTTTAATCCTGCTTGAGGTGTAGTTACTTGTAATCTTTTTAATATCATTTGTACTCTCCTTTTTATTAACCTCTTTTTCTGTTAACATCATAAACACTCTCAACATTTCTAAAAGCTGATAATGCTTTATTTAAAATATTTATATTTTCAACTTCTAAAGATAAATCAATAATGGCAATAGATTCTTTAGTAGTTCTAGTATTCATACCATTTAACTTAACTTTAGCATTTTCAACTTGTTTAATAATATCTTTTAATAACCCACTTCTATCATTTGCTAATATTTCAATTTCAACTTTATATGAACCATTAACATCATCAAACCAATATACATCTATCATTCTATTTTCTTCATTTAATAAGTCTTTTACATTCACACAGTCTGTACGGTGAACTGAAACGCCTCTTCCTTTTGTAATATACCCAACAATTTCATCTCCTGGTAATGGATTACAACATTTTGAAAGTTTTACTAAACAATTATCAATTCCTTTTACTACAACACCTGTTTTTGAAGGTTTTGCTCTTGTTGGTTTTGCTTTTGAAAGTTCTTCTATTTTTTCTTCAAAGTCTTCATCTTCATGATCTTTTCTATATTCATCTAATAGTCTTGCCATTAATTTATTAACAGATATTCCACCAAATCCTATACTGGCATATAAATCATCAACACTTCCGAATTTATATCTATCTATTGCTAATTGTAACCATTCTGGTCTTACTAAATCAGAATACTTTATACCTAATTTTTTTACTTCTTTTTCTATAAGTTCTTTGCCTCTTTCAATATTCTCTGATCTCTGAGCTCTTTTAAACCATTGATTTATTCTAGTTTTTGCAGAAGAACTTTTTACAAACTTAAGCCAATCTCGACTAGGTCCTTTTGATTGTTCTGATGTAATTATTTCTACAATATCACCGTTTCTTAAAGGAGTTACAATAGGCATCATTTTACTATTAATTTTACAACCTACCATTTTATGTCCTATTTGTTCATGAACACTATAAGCAAAATCTATTGGTGTTGCGCCTTTTGGTAATACTTTAATCATTCCTTTTGGAGTAAAGATATATACTTCATCTTCAAATAATTCTGTTTTTAATGTATTTAAGAATTCATCTGGATTTTCAGTATTTTTTTGCCATTCCAAAGTTTCACGAAGCCAAGCAAGTTTATCATCTGTAACAACCACATTTCTTTTAGTTCCTTTATTACTAGCTTCCTTATATGCCCAGTGAGCAGCAATACCAAATTCAGCTGTTCTATGCATATCCCATGTACGTATTTGTACTTCAAAAGGTGTGCCTTTTGGACCTAAAAGAGTTGTGTGTATTGACTGATACATATTCTTTTTAGGTACTGCTATATAATCTTTAAATCTTCCTGGCATTGGTGTATACATTTCATGAACTATACCAAGCACAGCATAACAATCTTTTACATTATCAACTAATATTCTTAATGCAAATAAATCATAAATTTGGTCTAATGTTTTATTATCTCTTTGCATTTTTCTATAAATACTATATATATGTTTAGCTCTTCCTGTTACATCCGCTTTTATTCCTTCATCTTTTATTTCTTCTTGTAAGTCTTCTTGTATTTTTTCTAAAAATTTCAATCTTTCTTCTCTTTTTTTATCTAAACCATTAATAATCTCGTGGAATTCTTCTGGATGAAGGTATTTAAAACTTAAATCTTCTAGTTCCCATTTTAAAGAATAGATACCAAGTCTATTTGCAAGAGGAGCATATAAATCTTGTGTTTCTTTAGCATTTGCAATTTGTCTGTCTCTTGATAAATATTTTAAAGTTCTCATATTGTGTAATCTATCTGCTAACTTAATTAAAATAACTCTTATATCTTTTCCCATTGCAAGAAACATTTTTCTATAGTTTTCAACCTGTTGTTCCTCAGCAGTTGTATATCTTAAAGTTCCAAGTTTTGTAACTCCTGCTACCATTTCAGCAATTGCTTCTCCAAATTCATTTACTATATCTTCATGTGTTACTGGTGTATCTTCAACAACATCATGAAGAAGCGCTGCACATAAAGTTTCATCATCAAGTTCTAAATTTGCTAAAATATATGCAACATTAACAGGATGAATCATATATGGTTCTCCCGATTTTCTACATTGATCTCCATGATTTATTTTAGCATATTCATAAGCTTTTCTTATAAGCTTGTCATTGCAATTTGGATAATTCTCTTTTTGCTTATTTATAATATCTTCTATTGTTACTTCTATATTTTCTGACATATTAAAATCCCCTTTTTATGTATCTATTAATATGATTTTCTAATATCTTTCATATTTATTTGTACACTTTCTACCCCATTAAAACTGTTTATTTCTAAAACACCTATAACATCTATTTTATCACCAATTAAATACTCTTCTGAATATTTACCCATATTAAATCCTATTGCATTTATTATAGTGTTTTCATCTTTTAATGTTAATTTCAAATGCTTTCCTTCTGATAAAGCTCTTATTGAGTCTATTCTAAAATTTCTATATATAAATATTGGTGTTTTATTTGCTTCTCCAAATGGTTCCAACAATTTTAAGCTTTTCACACTTTCTAATGTTATATCCTTTAAATTTATTTCTTTATCTATTTTTATTACTGAAACAACTTCTTCAGTATGAGCTTCTTTTGCTATTTTTTCAAATTCGTTTCTAAAATCTTCAAATTTATCTTTTTTTAAGCTAAGTCCTACTGCCATTTCATGTCCACCATATTTTTCTAAATATTCGCTTGCACTACATAAAGCAGCATGTAAATCAAATCCTGGTATACTTCTTCCAGACCCTTTTCCATCTTCTTCTTCAAAGCACACTAATATACTTGGTTTAAAATATAATTCTGTTATTTTAGATGCAACTATACCAATTACTCCATGATGCCAATTTTCTGATCCGATTACAATACTATTATTTTTATCTAAATGTTCTTGCTCAATTTTTGAAATTGCCTCATCAAAAATTCTTTTTTCAATATCTTGTCTTTTTCTATTATATTCATTTAAGTTTTGAGTAATTTTATTTGCTTGATTAATATTCTCTGTTAAAAATAAATCTAAAGCATCTCTTTCATGCCCCATTCTTCCACAGGCATTTATTCTAGGAGCAATTCCAAAAGAAACTGTATTTGAATTTACCTCTTTATATCCAGCTGCAATTAATAATGCCTTAACTCCAGGTGATCTTGTATCTTCTACAAGTTTTAATCCAAGTTTTGCTATAACTCTATTTTCATCAACTAAAGGTACTATATCTGAAATTGTACCAATACATACTATATCTAAAAATTTTAAATATTCTTTTTCTTCTAAACCTAATTTTATTCCTATTGCTTGTGTTAGTTTAAAAGCAACTCCTACGCCAGCCAAACTATTAAATGGGTATTTATTATCTTTTCTTTTACAATCAATTACAGCTATAGCTTTAGGCAATACTTCTAGTGGCTCATGATGGTCTGTAACAATTACTTCCATACCTAAACTATATGCATAATCAACTTCTTCAGTTCCAGAAATTCCACAGTCTACTGTAATTATTAATTTATATCCTTCATCTGCAATCTGTTTTATCGCAGTTTTATTTAAGCCATATCCTTCATTTAAACGATTAGGTATATATGCCCCTACATCTAATCCTCGTTCTTTTAAAAATTTTGAAAGTACAGTTATACTTGTAATTCCATCAACATCATAATCACCATAAATTATTGTTTTTTCTTTTTTATTAATTGCTTCAATAATTCTGTCTACTGCTGGTTTCATATCTGGCATTAAATAAGGGTCATGGAAATTACTTCTAGTTGGATTTAAAAATATTTTTACCTCTTCATCTTCGACTATTTCTCTATTTACTAAAACTGTTGCTAATAATTCTGATATATTAAATTTTTCCGATAATTCTTTTACCTTATCTGTATCCGAATTATAAAATTCCCATTTTTTATTCATTCCTTTTCTCCTAAAATAATTTTTTCCCTAATATTATATACTAAAAAGCAAATAATTGGTAGATTTTTTAACAAAATATTACTTTTTTATATAAATTTTACACTTTAATATTAAATTAAATTTCTTATTTATAAATCTGTTCCATATATTAATTTTTGAAACATCACATAAATAACCAAAATAAAGTTAGTATAGAATGGAGTAATTCACATAAATTTAATTTTATTCATAAACTTAACAACAGAGTGTGAATAAATTAATATATTATATTAGAACTAATTTTATATAATATAAAATAATAAAAGTGTAACTGATAATATTAAAACCAATTACACCTTAAAAATCTATTTAATTTTATACTTCTTTATTAAAATAATTATACACATAATTATACCAAACGAAGAAACTATATAACTTGCTTTTTGAATCATAGTTCCATCATAACAAACTATTATCTTTCCTTCTTGACTCTCATCAAGTTTAAGTCTTACTAAGCCTTTTTCACTCTTTTCTATTTCTAAATTAACAATTTCTCCTGAAGTTTTTTCTAAATTAGCTTTATATCCTTTATAATAAATATATGGCATATCAAACCAACTACTATCATCTTGGCATTCAAATTCACATCTTAAATTATCTTTTTTTATTTCAATTTTTTCTCCTAAGCTTGAAATTGCTTTATTTTGATTTGTAAGTTCTTCATAATTTACTTCTAGTGGTAAATACTCTTTTCCACCACCAATCGAAGTTGGCGAAGAATACATCTCTGTTTGAATTTGCTCAGCTGTTTTCAATCCTTCCACATTATTATTAATATCATTAAAATTCATATATTCTATAGAAAAATACATAGAAATTATTAATATGCTACACATAATAGATTCTAATTTTATATTTAATTTTTCTGAATATTCTTTTACTATCAAAGCTATTGTAATTGCTGATATAATTGTTATTATTCCTAAAAGTCTCCACTTAAACTGAATTATATTTGAAACTTTGTTTGTATATTTCCAAAAACTAAAATTAACTATTAATACTATAAATAATATTAACCATAAAATAAATGTTTTTGTTTTTTTACTTATGTTTTTATCAAAAATTCCATATATTATAAGTGGCATAAACAATGTTATTACCATTCCTATACTATATCTTTCAGTTCCAAATAAATCTATTAATCTAAATTCATCAGCTCCTATATTAGTCCAAGGAACAGAAAACATATATGTTTGAGTAGTCCATGCTTCTAACATTGGAAGCCAAAAAGAACAAGTAACTATTGCCACTAAAATAGCTGTTACTACTAATTTTATAAACTTCTTTAAATCTTTTATCGTACTTTTTATATTTAATAAAAAATATAATATACAGAATATTGTACAAATTAATGTAGATATTAAATGAGTGTGTATCAATCCTACAAAACCTATAAATAATAGATAGGGTTTCTTAAAATCTTTATAAACATAATCATACATTCCTGAAATTACAGGAACTATAAATATATAACCTAGAAATTCTCCTAAAGCAAATCTTTGATATAAGTTTAGTATAAGAACTCTTGAAAGCATTATAATTATTGTTCCAATTAATGCTGATTTATTTTCTTCTGTTATATTTTTTATCGAAAAATATGTTACAAAAAACATCAAAACAAGCATTAAAATAATAAAAATTTTATATGATGAAATGAGCCCAATTCCCAATAAACAAATAATCGCTGGAATATACAAAAAAAGATTAGAATAAAATAGTCCACTTCCATATCCATAAGTATTTGCAAGAGGTGTATGAACTTTTACAGGAAATACACCTTTTCTTAACATCTGTTCTATACTTTGAATTCTAGAAATATGATAATCATAATCATCACCTATTACTAGGCTTTTCTGCATAAGAGGTAATGATAATATAAAAATAACAAAAAATGCTACTAATATAACTACTTTATTCTCATCTAAAATTTTTTTTATTTTTTCCATTTATTATATTCTCCAACATCCTATAAAACGTCTTTAATCGCTTCACCTATAATTTTATTTACATCTGCAATTAAAACATTAAATCTTACTTCTTTATCAAAATAGTCTTTAACTTTTGGATTTTTTACTAAAATTTCATAAAGCTCATGAAGTTTTTTCATTTTCTCTTCACTTTGAGCTTCTCCTTGCATAGCCAAAAGTTGTTCTTCATAACGGATTTTTTCAAATTCATCTATTTGACTCTTTAAATCTGGTAAAGCTGATAATTCATTCTTTATTTCTTTGTATTCTTGATATTCTTTTGAATCTTTTATAGCTTTTGCTAAATTATTTACTTCATCATATACATTCATATTTATTCTCCTTCTATGTCTTTTTGTGGACGTTTGTTAATGGACATTTTTGTCTATTGACAAACGTCCACAAAAGAACATTAATAATAAATCATATAATCAATTTCTGGAAAAATATCATCTTTATCAAATACTTCTAGTAAATATTTCGCATCAATTTTATCATTTTTTATTTGATAATATAATTTAGTAAACCTTCCAATATGATCCTTTATTGCTTTATGAGCATATTCTACCATTGTTCCATTCGTTATTATAAAAAGCCAATCACTACTTTGTGCTAAAAGTAATTCTCTTGCACATTGATTTAAAGCTTGTCTTTTTAAAGTGTCACCTTCATTTGGGAAATTTCTTGCTAGTTCACACATTCTGTCTCCTGCTTTATGAAGATGCCTATGTGCATAATCATTAGTTTGATTTAACCAAACTTCACTATACCCATTTGCTCCCCAGCTTGAACGACATGGTGTTGATACTTGCATTTGTGGATATTTATCAATATATTCTCCTGGTGTAATTAATTCAAAATTACAATCATCATAATAAATTTTCTTAAATAAAATATATAACCAATATGGTCCTTCATACCACCAATGTCCATAAAGTTCTGCATCATATGGACATGTAATTATTGGTGGAACTTGCATATAATTTGATAAATGTTCTATTTGCTCTGTTCTACAATTCATAAAATGTCCTGCCTGCTTTTCTGCTGAATCTTTTGCCCATTGAACATCATAATAATCCTTCTGGCAATCTTTTCCTGTAATTCTATAATATTTTATTCCTGTGTTTACTCTTACACCATTACATGCTATATATGGTTTTATATAGTCATAATCACAATCATATCCAATATCTCTATAAAATTCTCTATAATTGAAATCTCCAGGATATCCTGAAATGGAGCTCCATACTTGCCTTGAAGATTCTAAATCTCTTGCAAAAGCTACTAATCCTCCATGAGAAACTATTGGTGCATAAGTACCATAAATAGGTGTTGGATCTGCATATAATATTCCATGAGTTTCAACTATTGCATACTCTATTCCAAATTCTTTTAAGTATTTATCAGCTTCTGGAATATATCCACATTCTGGAAGCCATATTCCTCTAGGTTGTTTTCCAAAGTATTTTTTATAAGTTTGAACTCCAACTGCAATTTGAGCTCTAACTGTTTTTTCATTAACATACAGAATTGGAAAATATCCATGTGTTGCTCCACAAGTTATAATTTCCAAAAATCCTGCATCTTGAAAATGTTTAAATCCTGTAATTATATTACATTTATAAACATCTTTAAAAATGTATAAATCATTTGTATATCTATCTAAATAATAATGTGATAAGCTATTTAGTCTCGCATCATAAATAGTTCTTTTCACTTCTTTTTCACATAACTCTATATGTTTTTCTAAATATTTTATATATCTTTCTTGTAATAATTTATTATCTAACATATTTAAAAGTGGTGGTGTCATTGTCATTGTTATTCTAAATTTAACATTTTCTTCTTCTAATTTCTTAAAATTTAGAAGTAAAGGTATATACGTTTCTGATATTGCTTCAAATAACCACTCTTCTTCTAAATAATCTTCACTTTCCGGATGATGTATATATGGCAAATGTGCATGTAAAACAAAGTTAACATATCCTTTTACATTTTTCATTTATTATTTTCCTTTCAAAAACTTTAAAAGCACAATTTTACACTCTTAAATTCAAATTAATTCTTACATTAATTTATTTAAAACTTGAACTTGAAAGATTTGATGATGGATTTGCCATATCAAACATACCCTCTGAAATCTCATCTTTATATTGTTCATTATAAAATCCGTCTACACTATAATTGTTTCCAAATGCATCTTTAAAATCACCTATTCCTTTTACTAATTCTTCATTTGTTTTTACATTTCTAAATGTTATAAATCTTGGTAAACTCTCTAATAAAACATGATCATTTGGTGTTTCTAATTGATTAGAATTAGCAAGTGGCAAGTAATCTGTTTTTAAAATTATATCTTCTTCCATTACTTTTGTCATATTGATATCATTTGGAATTTGTCTAAATTTTCTTCCTAATTGTATTATGTATTTATTCTTTGAATCTTGAATATCTATGTACCAACTGTTTGCAAAATCATTTACTGCTACTTCTTTTACATATTTTCTATCTTCATTATATACTAATAATACTGGATAAGTTTTTTCAAAAAAGTCTTCTCCAAAAGTTTGTGTATATCTTTGTCTATCACTATCTGATATATCCCAATATACAAATAATCTCTTTGGTGTTTGTGCAAGTATTTTTACTATTGTTTCATTATATCTATAAACTAAATCATAATATTCTAAACTATATTGTATTTTTTGTGTTTCTTTTTTCTTAAGAATCTTTTTCTTTTCTTTGCTTTCTTTTTTATCTATTTCTTCTCTTCCTGCTTCTTCTTGCATTGCTGCAATTTTTGCAATAAAATTCTTAATTTTCTCTATTACTGTTTCTTCATCAATCTTTTTTTCTGGTTCATTGCTTTCGATTTTTTTAATATCTTTTGATAGCTTTTTAACAGATTTTGTTTTAGTATCTTTTTCTATATCTTTTACTTTTTTAGTTGTTTCTTTTTTGGTAACTGTTTTTTGGTCTACATTTTTTTCTGCTGTTTTTTTAGTTGTAGCATTTTTTTTATTATCTTTAAGCTTTACTACTTTACTATCTGAAGCTTTTTTTGTAGATTTTTTGCTTTCAGTTTTTACATTATTTTTAGTTTCTTTTTTACTACTAGATTTTTTCTTAACCTCTTTTTCTACTTTTGGAGGAGTTGCTTTTTTAGTTTTCTCTGTAGTCAAAGGAGAACTTCCAACTTTATCTTTTACTTTTCTTGTAGAAGTATTTTTTCTATTTTGACTAACTTTCTTTGATTCTTTTTCTAAAGTTTCTTTAGAATCTTCTTTTTTTGGCATTTTTTACATTCTCCTCCTTAGTATTTTATACATATTTTTTATTTTTTAATTTCTCAATTTCGTAATATTTTATATTATATCTGTAATATTCTAAAACTTCAATAGAAATTTTCTTTTTTTACAAATTTATTTCATTTGTTACATTTGTAATCAAAATGTTATGTATTTTTAAGGATTTTTTTGTAAAAAGCTGTTTACTTTTGGTATTTTTTTATATACAATATACAAAGAAATTATAAAAAATATTAAAACTTTAAATTCAAGAGACTCAAGGCTTTTAAATCATTTACATTTTTTAGAAAAGACTTGACAACATTTTTTATTTTTATTTTTTATTAACTAAAGATTATCGAAAGGAGTACTTTTAAAGAATGAAAATTTTAATGCTATCATGGGAATATCCACCAAGAGTTGTAGGAGGTATCGCAAGAGTTGTACATGACTTATCTCACAAATTAGTAAATGAAGGTTATGAAGTTACTGTTGTAACTTATAGGGATGGTAATGTACCTTACTACGAAGATGATGACGGTGTAGATGTTTATAGAGTTGATAATTTCATGATATCTTCTAACAATTTTATTGATTGGGTTATGCAACTTAATTTTAATATGATAGCAAAAGTTGGAGAAATCATTTCTGAAAAAGGAAACTTTGATGTTATACATGCACATGACTGGCTTACAGCATATGCCGGAAAAACTTTAAAATATGCTTATAATACACCTTTAGTTTCTACAATACACGCTACAGAAGCTGGTAGAAACAGTGGTATTCATGATGATATGCAAAAATATATTAATGATACAGAATGGATGCTTACATATGAATCTTCAGAAGTTATTGTTAATAGTAATTATATGAAAAATGAATTACAAAGATTATTTGGTCTTCCATATGAAAAGATAAATGTTATTCCTAATGGAGTTAACTTAAATCTTTTCAATGATGTTCAAAAAGACTATGATTTTAGAAGAAAATTTGCAATGGATAATGAAAAAATAATTCTTTTTATAGGTAGACTTGTTTATGAAAAAGGAATTCAAACACTTATATCTGCAATGCCTAAAATACTTGCCAATTATCATGACTCAAAATTAATAATAGCTGGTAAAGGTGGTATGCTTGATGAACTTAAAGCACAAGTAAATAGTTTAGGACTTGGAAATAAAGTTTATTTTACAGGGCACTTAGCATCAAAAGATGTTCAAAAAATGTATAAATGTGCAGATATTTCAGTATTCCCTAGTACTTATGAACCTTTTGGAATTGTTGCTCTTGAAGCTATGCTTTCAGGAACACCTGTAGTTGTATCAGATATTGGTGGATTGAATGAAATTGTTGATCATGGAATAAATGGTATGAAAAGTTATGCTGGAAATCCTAATTCACTTGCAGATTCAATTCTTTCATTATTATTTGATCCAAAACTTTGTGATACAGTTACTCAAAATGCTAAAGCAAAAGTTAAAGCTGAATATAATTGGACAAAGATCGCTGATAATACACATTTAGCTTATGAAAAAGCAATTTGTGAAACAATGGCAAATCGTCAAGCCAAACAAATTGCTCAAGAAGAAGCTCAAAAAGAAATCAAAAAATCAAATGAGATTACAAATTTGCTTTCTTTCAAAAAAAGTCGTCAAGCTTATGCATAGAAATTTAATATAAAAAAAGTAAAACTCTTCCAAAATTCGGAAGAGTTTATTTTTTATTATCATAAATTTAAACTAAAAGTTTTTCTATAGTATAAATAAAAGTAGTATGCTCATCATTTTAAATTAAATAATTTATTATATATAAAACTATCATATGTACAGGGTAAAATGCATAGAAAAAGTATTTTATTTTTCTTCCCTGTTTTCCATTATATAGCAATATAAAAATAATAGGTACTATTGTATATATTAAATAAAACATATTTCTTATTTTTAATAATACATTTCCGAATATTAAATAATAATATACTATTGTCAAAACTATATAGGAAATAGTTAATAATATTTTCTTATCTCTAAATAAATATATTACAAATATAATTGCTACTCCCCACCAGCCATAATCTACACTTAATATTTTTCCTGAATAAATTATTAATATTACTGCTAAACATGATATAAATTTATTTTTCCATTTGTCATATATAAGTATTGCTGTTAAACCTAATAATAATGTAAACATTATATTAAGCATTTGCCACTTTCCTACTAATGTTCTAAATAACATAAAAGGAATTTGTGAAATAAGCGCAAATATTATAAGTCTTTTATAATATTTTTTTAAATTACTTGTATGAACATATCCTTCTGTAATTAAAAAAGCAAATAATGGAAATGATATTCTACCTAAATACTGAGTAAAATAGTTATCTGTAATTGGAATTGCATATTTTATATGATCTAATATCATTGTTAAGCAGGCAATTATTTTTATTATAAAACCTGTCATACTATTTTCCTTAATTTAATAGTTCTTTTACAACTTCATTTATTGTTCTTCCATCAGCTGCTGCTCCAATTCTTGCTTTTGCTTCTTTCATAACAGCTCCCATATCTTTAATTGATGTAGCTCCTATATCTATTATAACTTTTTCTAATTCTACTTTTATTTCTTCTTTTGATAATTGCTTTGGTAAATATTCTTGTAATATTCCTATTTCTTCGTTAGTTTGAGAAATCAAATCATCTCTTCCACCTTTTTCAAAATCAACAAGAGCATCTTTTTTCCCTTTTACTTCTTTTGCAATTATTTCGATTATTTTTTCATCTTCTACTGTGATACCTTTATCTTTTTCGATTTGTAAAATTGCAGCTCTTACCATTTGAATTGCATTTTTTCTTATTTCATTTTTATCTCTCATTGCTACTTTTAAATCGTCCATTAATTTTTCTTTTAACATATTCTGCACCTCTTTTCTGTATTATACTTTACTATAAAATTTATTTTTTTTCAATACTTTATTTTTTAGTTTGCATTTTCGTTAATACTATCTAATTATTTTAATTCTAAACTATTTTCTTGATATATTAACACTTTAATTTATTTATTTAATTAAAAAGTTATTAAATCTAAATAGCTAAATACAGAAACTTCTACTATTTTTTCTAACAATTCTTTGTATTTTTTTATTCTAAAGTTTACAAATCCTTCTAAAACTATTTTTTTATTTTCTAGTAAATAATCTTTTATAGTGTTTTTTAAAATATCATTTTTAAAGCCAATTTTTTCATCAGGTAATTCTAATATTTTTCTGGTTATTTCCTCAATGTATTTTCTTTCTATTGCACTTAAATAAAAATAATTTTTTTCAACGTTTTTATTTATTAACTCTTCTTCATAAAAATGCTCTATACACTTTTTAATTACAACACTAATTGCTTCATAAAATTCATCAATATATTCTGATTCAGTATAATGTATTATCAAATTTTCATACGTTTTGAATCTGTAGTTAGAAATATACATATTAATAGGTAATTCTTCTAGCTTTTCTAGTAAATACTCTATTTTTTCTTCACTAACAGTTTTTATGCAAATTGACTTCACCTAAAAAATACTCCTTTTCTCTCAACAATAATTTTCAATCTATAGTATTCATTTTTTTGAATTAATGTGTTTATTTTTTATAAACTCATATTTATTCCTTCTGAAACAATATTTGTCATATTCTCTATTAATGAGTCAATTTCTTTTGGTGTAACTATAAAATTAAAATTATTTAATTTCATTTTATCTACAATTTCATTTTCATCTATTATCATATCACATGCATTTAATGTATCTATAACTATTGTTGCTGCATCTAGCACTGTTGGTATTCCAACACTTATAACTGGTATATTTAAAGTTCTTTCTGAAAGTTCTGCTTGTCGATTTCCAACTCCACCACCTGGAACAATACCAGTATCAGAAATTTGTATAGATTTATTTATTCTATCAATATTTTTTGAACATAAACTATCTATTGCTATAACAAGTTTAGGTTTTATATTATCAACAATTCCTCTTACTATTTCAACAGTTTCAATACCAGTAGTTCCTAAAACACCTGGTGTTATTGCACTAACACTTCTTGTATTTTTATCAATAGCATTAGGTAAATATATTTTTATATGTCTTGTTATTTCAATATTTTGAACAACTTTTGACCCTAATGAATCTGGTGTTGAATATAAATTTCCAAGTCCTACTATTAAAATTTCCTCATTTTTATTTACATGTTTTCCTATAATATTATTCAATTCTTTAGAAAATGTATCTATGATTTGTTCTTCTTTCTCTGTTGTAATGTTATTAATTCTCTTAACATCTATTGTTACATAATTTCCTCGTCTTTTATCTAAAGCTCTCTCTCCATCTTCATTAGTAATTTTTACTCTTGTAATAGTAATGTCATCTATCTTTTCTTCTTCACATTCAATTCCTTTAATTTCATCTTCTAACTTATTTGCAGTTCTATATAAATCTCTTCTCTCCACTGCCATATCAGTTCTAAAAAACATAAAAATTTCACCTAAAATGTATCAAACATTTCCTTTCTTTTTATTTACAAATATTTTCCTACATTTTTGTTTTTTTATTCAAAATTAAAAGAAGTTCTAAGATTTTATTTACAATTTGTTTATAAAATTAAGAACAAAAGCACACAATATTTATTATGCGCAAGAATAAAACTTTACTGAATCATTCACATCATTTCTTTATATAACTAAAAAAGCAATTATATATATTATCCTTCTAATATATATAATTGCTTTTAACTTAATAAATTTTATAATTCAATTATTCTTCCCAGTTATGGAAAACTTCTAAAACATCATCTAAATCTTCAAGATTATCAAGTAATCTTTGCATCTTTTCAGATCCTTTTTCATCTAATGATACATATGTACTTGGTACCATTTGAACTCCTGCTTCTAAAAATGTTAAATTACTATTTGATAAGCTTTCAGTAACTTGTGTAAAATCACTAGGTGCTGTTGTTATTTGATATACTTCTTCTTCAGCTGCAAAATCTTCTGCACCTGCCTCAATAGCCATCATCATTAAATCATCTTCACTTAAAGTACATTCTGCTTTTTCTATAACTATTACACCTTTTTTCTCAAACATATATGACACACAACCTGTTGTTCCTAAATTTCCACCTGCTTTATCAAATACATGTCTTACATCTGCTGCTGTTCTATTTTTATTATCTGTTGAAGCATTAACAATTACTGCTACTCCATTTGGCCCATATCCTTCATATGTAATTTCTTCATATGATTCATTGCTTCCTGCTCCTGATGCTTTCTTTATAGCATTATTAATTGTATCATTAGGCATGTTATTAGCTTTACATTTTGCTATAACATCTTTTAATTTTGAATTACCAGCAGGATCAGGTCCACCTTGTTTAACCGCTATTAATAATTCTCTTCCTAATTTTGTGAATATTTTTCCTCTTGCTGCATCAGCTTTTCCCTTTTTTGCTTGAATGTTATGCCATTTACTATGTCCTGACATGATTAATTCCTCCTTTTATTATTTAATCTATTTATATTCTTTATAAAATTCTTTGCTGTATTATTTTACTACATATCATACTTAAAGTCAAACTGCGTATATTTTTTTATTTGTATTTTAATTATATTAAGATATAAAATTCTTATTCTGTATATAGTTTTGTACTATTAACTATTAATTTTATTATTATAGTATAATGTTGATATTTGATTTAATGTTAGTTCTTCACATTGTTCACTTATTTTAGATATAATTTCTGGTATTTCTTTTTGTATAATATTATCTAATTTTTCAAATTCTTTATTTATGTCTTCTAAATTTTGTACTACTGAATCTTGATTAATAATTGATTTTTTAGAATCATCTACTATATCATGTTCTATTTTTAAGGCATTTGCAATTATTAGTTTATAAATATCTTTTACTAAATCAGGAGCAATTCCTTTTTCATTACAAAAGTTTTCTATATTTTTATAGATTTCTTCTTCTCTTTTTCCTTGAAAAAGTGGTAAATCATTTTTTATTTTTATATCTGCTACTATTGGTATTAGTGACATTCTAAATACTATCATGTTTTTAATTATATTGTCATACTTATTTAACTCTTTTCTTACTGAATCTAATTCCATAAAAACCTCTATTTTTATATAAATTTTTCTTATTAAAATTTTATTTAACAAGAAAGTTTCTATACTTCTTATTAAATAAACTATTTTCTAAATTTCTTAAAGTTGTCTTGCAATTCCTAAAATAAGTTCTTTAGTTTTTTCCCATCCTAGACATGGGTCTGTTATTGACTTTCCATATGTTCCTTCTTCAAGCTTTTGGCATCCATCTTCTATATATGATTCAATCATTAATCCTTTTACCATACTCTTAATATTATCACTATGACGCATTGCATGAAGAACTTCATTTGCTATTCTTATTTGTTCTAAATATTTCTTTCCACTATTTGCATGATTTGTATCAACAATAACAGCTGGATTTTGATATCCTCCATTACAATATGCATCATATAATTCTATTAAATCTTCATAATGATAATTAGTATGATTATTTCCATGTTTATCTACACTTCCTCTTAAAACTGCATGCGCCATATCATTTCCTCTTGATTCTACTTCCCATCCTCTATAAAGAAATGTATGACTTCCTTGTGCTGCTTTAATTGAATTTAACATTATTGAAAGATCTCCTCCTGTAGGATTTTTCATACCAACTGGAACGCTAATTCCAGAAGATACAAGACGATGTTCTTGATTTTCAACAGAACGTGCACCTACTGCAACATATGATAAAATGTCAGAAAGATATCTATAATTTTCAGGATACAACATTTCGTCAGCACAGCAAAATCCTGTTTCTTCAATAGCCCTTTTATGTAATGTACGAATCGCTTTTATACCTTCAAACATATCTGGTGCTTTATTAGGATCTGGTTGATGAAACATTCCTTTATACCCTGCACCAATAGTTCTTGGTTTCCCTGTATATATTCTTGGTATAATAATTATTTTATCTTTAACTTCCTCTTGTACTGGAACAAGACGATTTATATAATCAAGTACTGAGTCCATTCTATCAGCTGAACAAGGACCAATTATAAGAATAAATTTATTACTCTTTCCTCTAAATACATCTGCTATTTCTTTATCTCTTTTTTCTTTAATTTTTTTACCTTCCTCTGAAAGTGGCATTTCTTTTTTTAACTCTTCTGGAAGTGGCAATTTTCTTTTGAAATTTATATTTAAATTATTTTCCATATTACTATTTTTGTATGATAAATCATACATCTCCTTTCTTTTATTTTTCATAAATTATAAACTTATACAAAATATAATTTATTACATATATATAACTTATAGTTTCTGTTTTAAATTATTTCGCATAATAAATCTATACCTTTTTTGTAACTATCTTTTCCTAAACCACAAATTTGATCTTTACATACATCTGTTATAACAGATATTTTTCTAAAATCTTCTCTTTTATGAATATCAGACATATGAACTTCAACAAATGGTGTAAAATCTGAAACAGCCTCAATGGCATCACGAATCGCATAAGAATAATGAGTATAAGCTCCTGCATTTATTACTACACCATCATATTCGTCTTTACTTTTATGTATAATATCGATAATATTTCCTTCATGATTTGATTGATAAAAATACATTTGAGCTCCTTTTTGATTTCCATATTCTTTAAGCTCATTATTGATATCTTCCAATGTTTCTGCTCCATAAACATTCTTTTTTCTAATTCCAGTCATGTTAAGATTTGGACCATTTAAAACTAATATTTTCATTCTTAGTTTATTCCTTTCTATAAGTAAATTAATATATATATAGTTATTTAACATTTTATTATAAAAAACATTAACATTATAAAACACAAAATTTTATTTAAACATCTACATTGTTATTCATTACATCATTAAATCTAAAATTCCTAGTGCAACAGCAGCTTCAATAACAGGAACTGCTCTTGGAACAATACAAGGATCATGACGTCCATTAATTACAAGTATTTCGTTTTCAAGAGTTTGAAGATTAATACTTTTTTGTTCTTGTGAAATTGATGGTGTAGGTTTTATTGCAACAGATAATACTATTGGTGCACCTGTTGATATTCCACCTAAAATTCCTCCATTATTATTAGAAATTAATGATACTTTTCCATCTTTCATTTCATATCCATCATTTACTTTGGAAGCATTTGAATTTGCAAAATCAAATCCTAACCCAAACTGAACCCCTTTAACAGCTGGAACCCCAAAAAGAATTGATGCAAGTTTTCCTTCAACTGTATCAAACATATTTCCACCAATACCAACTGGAACTCCAATTACAGCACACTCAATTTCTCCACCTATGCTATCTAGTTCCATTCTATATTTTTCTATTTCTTCTCTCATTTTTTCTTCTGCTTGAGCGCTTATAGTTGAGAAAGATTTACTTGTAAGTTCTTCTAAAAAATTTTCTTCAATATTATTCATATCTAAAGCTTCATCACTTACAGAACCTATTTTTTTAATATGTGCACCTATCTTTATTCCCTTTTCTTTAAGTAATTGTTTAGCTATTGCCCCTGCAAAGACTAATGGTGCAGTAAGTCTACCACTAAAATGTCCTCCACCTCTTATATCATTATTTCCTCCATATTTTACAAAAGCTGGATAATCACTATGACTAGGTCTTGGAACAGTCATTACATTTTCATAATCACTACTTTTAACATTTGTATTTTCAATTATCATTGTAAGTGGTGCACCTGTTGTAACATTTTCTATTACACCTGATATAATATTTGGAATATCTTTTTCAAGTCTAGGAGTTGAAGTTTTATCTTTTCCTGGTGCTCTTCTTGCCATATCTTTATAAATACTATCTAAATCAAGTTTTACTCCTGCTGGCAATCCATCAATAACACATCCTATAACTTGTCCATGACTTTCTCCAAATATTGATACTTTAATTTTATTACATATCACTGATGACATTTGCTTTTCCTCCTAAAAAATTATAATCTTCAAAAAAACTTGGATATGTTTTATTAATACTTTGAGCTTCTGTTATACTTGTTACTCCTTCTGCACATGATGCCATAACTGAAAATGCCATAAGTATTCTATGGTCATTATATCCTTCAAGACTTGCACCATTTATTCCTTTGCCACCATTAATAATCATACCATCTTGTTTTTCTGTAACATCAACTCCAAATCTTTTCAAATTTGATACTACACTTTCTATTCTATCAGATTCTTTAAACTTAAGTCTTTCTGCTCCACTTATAATTGTTGTTCCATTTGCAAATGCCGAAGCAACTGCAATAGATGGAACTGTATCAGGAATATCTGATGCATTTATTTCTATACCTTTTAAATCAGATTTTTTAACATGAATACCATCTTCATTTATACTAATATCTGCTCCAAAGCGTTTTAAAATATTAACTATTTCCTTATCCCCTTGTGTTGAATCCATCTTTAATCCTTTAAGTGTTATATCTCCATTTATTGCTCCTGCAACTAAGAAAAATGCTGCTTGTGACCAATCTCCTTCTACAATATAATCACGTTTTTGGTAAGTTTGATTTCCCTTTATAAAATATCCATTTTCTGTTTCTTTAATATCAACTCCAAAATCACTCATAACTTTTATTGTCATATCAACATATGGTTTACTTTGAAGTTCTGTTGTAAGAAAAATTTCACTATCTCCATCTAAAATTGGTAGAGCTAAAAGTAATCCTGTTATATATTGGGAACTAATATTTCCAGCTACTTCATATTTTCCTGGCTCAAGCTTTCCTTCAATTGTTAAAGGTAATCCTCCTTGTGAAGTACATTTTACTCCATGTTTTGGTAATATTCTTAAATATTCATCAATTGGTCTTTCTGGCAATCTTCCAGATCCTGTAATTGTAACATTTTTCCCTAAAGCTGCTGCAACAGGAATTATAAATTTTGATGTATTTCCTGATTCAATACAATCTAAAACATTACTTCCATTTTTTATAGCATTTATAACTTGATTCATTGCTTTCATATCATTTGAATCAATAATTGGAGAGACATTGCCTCCTCCTGCTAAAAATGAACATAATATTGCTCTGTGTGCTACTGATTTTGAAGGTGGAATATTCACTTCTCCTTTAAAAAATGATTTTTCTATATTTACAATACTCATAATTTATCTCACTTTCTACTATAAAACTATATAACAATTGTAATAAATTTAATTAATATAATTATTTTATAATAAATTTCTTAAACTATATTTACTTAATTCATTTTAAAAAATTTTTCAATTTCTTCATTATTAATTGGATTTATAAAACTTTCTCCAATTGAATAAAGTAAAATAAAGTTAATTGCAGTTCCTGTTCTCTTTTTATCTGAATTCATAGCAGTTATTATATCTGTTAATGAATGATTATCTTTTATTTTTAAATTATATTTTTGAAGCACTTTAATAATTCTATCAGCAGTTCCTTTTTCTGTTATTCCATTTGCTTCACCTGCTTTTGATACTATTACCATTCCTATACCGACTGCTTCTCCATGTGATATTGTTGTAAAATTATGTAATTTTTCAATTGCATGACCTGCAGTATGCCCAAAATTTAATAATGCTCTTTCTCCTTTTTCTTTTTCATCATTTTCTACAACTGTTGCTTTAAGACTTACACATTCAAAAATAATATCATCAATAATTTCTTTTGCATCTTCATTTTCAATTTTCTCAAATAAACTAGAACTTTTTATACATCCCATTTTTATTGCTTCTGCCATACCATCTGAAAAATATTCTGGTGTAAGAGTATTAAGTGTATCTGGATCTATTAAAACAATACAAGGTTGATGAAAAGCTCCACAAAGATTTTTTCCTTGTGGCAAGTCTACTGCTGTTTTTCCACCAACTGAAGAATCTACTTGTGCAAGTAATGATGTAGGAATTTGTGCAAATTCTATTCCTCTAAGATATATTGATGCAGCAAATCCTGCCATATCTCCACAGACTCCACCTCCAAGTGCTACAACTAAATCATTTCTTGTAAGTGCATTTTCTGCCATAAACTCTACCATTTCAATTACTGTTTGTATTGTTTTAGAACCTTCTCCAGCTTCAAAAACATACTTTATAACTTCAAATCCATTTTCTTCTAAAGATTTTATAACTTTATCTTTATAAATAGGATATACATTTGTATCACTTATAAGACATACTTTCTTTGCCTTGCTAACATTTTTTATGTAATCTCCACAACTTGAAATTATGCCTTTTTCAATTAAAATCTCATATCCTTTACCTACATTTACTCTTAAACTTCTCATATAAATTACTCCATTAACTTTATTTACTTAATATAAAAGCTTACCATGTTTAATAGATTTTTATTAAATATGTTCTACTCCACTATAAATAAACAATTATTTATATTTTTTAATTATTAATATTTATTTTGAAAATAATTTCAATATTTCAGTAACTGTTTTCTCTACTGTCATGTCTCCATCAATTATAATATCTGCTACTGATTCATATTTTTCTTTTCTTTCATTATATAATTTTTCAGCTTTAACTTTATCTTTAAAAAGTGGTCTTGTATCCTCTTCTCCTATTCTTTCGCATATAACATAAAAGGAAGCATCAAGAAAAATCACTTTGCCCCCTTTTTTTATTGCATCACAATTACGCTGATATGTCATTAGTCCTCCACCTGTTGATACAATAGTTTTTTCCATATCAGCAATCTTTTTACAAACTTCATGTTCTAAATCTCTAAAATATTGCTCTCCATATTTTTCAAAAATCTCTTTTATAGTAATTTTCTGTTCTTTTTCAATTAATTCATCTGTATCTATAAAATTATATTCTATTAATTTAGCAAGTTCTTTTCCTACAGCTGTTTTACCAGCTCCCATAAAACCACAAAGAATAATATTATTCATGCTTTTCAAGCTCCTTTTTAGTTATATCAATTACTTTATTTATATCTTCTTTTGAGAATTTTACATCATTCCATATTTCTTCAGCTACTGCTGCTTGCCATACAAGCATTGGCAATCCATTTACATATTTTAATCCACCTTCACGTGCATATTTAATAAATTTTGTTTCTATTGGATTATAAATAGCATCAAAAACTGCTTTTGATGATTTTATAACTTTTTCTTCAAGTGGTGAATTATCTATATTAGGATACATTCCTACTGGAGTTCCATTTATTATTAGATCATAACCACCTTTTGCTTCAGAAAGAAAAATAATATTACAATCTTTTGATAATTTTTCTTGCATTTCTTTTTTTATATCATTTGCAGCGTTTAAACTTGAATTTCTTACTGCTAAAGTTACTTCTGCTCCTGCAAGTGCACTTTCAAATGCAAACATTCTTGAAACACCACCACTACCACATATTAAAACATTTCCAGCTAATTTAATATTTTCTGCTTCTAGTGAACGAAGAAAACCATCACAATCTGTATTATATCCTATAGTTTTATTATCTTTTATATCCACTGTATTTACTGAACCAAAAAGTTTTGCTTTTGGTGAAAGCTTATCTAAAAGAGGAATAATATTTATTTTATGAGGTATTGTAATATTAAATCCATTTAATCTTTTTAGCTTTTCATAAAAACTTGTTTCTAAATCTTCTTTCAAAATTTCAGCTAAATCATATTTTCCATTAACTGAAGCAATTTTTAATAATTCTTTATGAATAATAGGGCTCATTGAATGTCCTAATGGATAACCAATAAGTGCATATTTTTTACTATTTTTAGAATTAATTTCCATATACTTTACCTCAAAATATATTTATCTTTTAAAAATTTTTATTTCTCAAAACTATATCATTTATAAATCTTTTTTGTCAAGTATTTTAAGGATTTTGCTCAAATGTTTTTTGAGTTATTTGTAGTTCAATTGGACAATGATCACTACCAAATATTTCAGGATGTATTTTGGCATCTTCAATATTACTTTTAATTCTATCTGAAACAATAAAGTAATCTATTCTCCACCCTATGTTCTTAGCTCTTACATTTGACATATAAGACCACCATGTATAACTATCATCTTTATCTGGATATTTATATCTAAAAGTATCTACAAAACCCTGATTTAATAATTCTGTCATTTTATTTCTTTCCTCATCTGTAAATCCACTATTTCCACGATTTTCTTTATCATTTTTTAAATCAATTTCTTTATGCGCAACATTTAAGTCTCCACAATATATAACTGGTTTTATTATGTCTAATTCTTTTAAATATTTTCTAATTATATCCTCCCATATCATTCTGTAAGGCAATCTTTCTAATGTCCTTTTTGAATTTGGAGTATAACAATTTACAAGATAGAAATCTTCATATTCTAAAGTTATTAATCTTCCTTCTTTATCATGTTCCTCAATTCCTAATCCATACTTTACACTTATAGGTTCTTTTTTACTAAAAATTGCTGTTCCTGAATATCCTTTTTTCTCAGCACTATTCCAATATTGATAATAACTTTTTAGCATCATTTCAGTAAATATATCTAATTGTTCTAATTGCATCTTAGTTTCTTGAATACAAAATATATCTGCATCAATTTGTTTAAAAAATTCTGCAAATCCTTTATTTACTACAGCCCTTAAGCCATTAACATTCCATGATATTAATTTCATTTTTTCTCCTTATATTCACATTTTTTATACTTTTATGTAAAATTTGGCAAATCTTTTATTCATATAAAATTTATATATGCATTTTTCTATTAAATAAGAAAAAGTAACTAAATATAATTAGTTACTTTCCCAATATATACTATAAAAATAACCAAAAAAGTTTAGACCTTTAGTTCTTCTGTAGATTCTATATTATTTTCTACAACTTCTTCTTTACTAACTGTAGAAGTACCAAAAGAAAATACTTTTTTAGATGCTTTTGCTTTTTCTTCAAATTTTCTATTAAATTCTTCTTTTGCTCCTTCTAAAGTATCTTGTATTGCATTAAACATCTCTTCTACATCTTGTTTTGTAAAATCATAAGAATTACTCCTTGCCATTGGCTCTAAAATTTGAATATCATGTAATACATTATTTACTCTCTTTCCTGCAAATTCAATAAATTTAGCTCTTTTTTCTTCATTTACTTCTCTTTCCATTTTGTTTCTCCTTATTCGTTTTTATTTTTTTACTATATATAAAATATCATATAAATTTTTTAAATTCAAATATTTTTTCAAAATTTTAATATTTTTATTTATAACTATTATATTATAAAAGCAAAATATTTCTTAAAAAATTATTATTTTAAATAATATATTTATTAATAATAAATATGAATATTATCATATAAATTTGGTAAAACTCTTTAATAGATATTTAAAAGAAAGGATTGTGATCTATTATGACAAGCAAAGAACTTTTATATGTTGAAGATGCATTAGGACACGAAAAATTTATGAAATGTTGTGCAAACAAAACATCTTCTAAATTAACAGATGCAAAGCTTTCAACTTATGTAAAAGAATTAGAATCTAAACATCAAGAATTATACAATAAATTCTTAAATTTATTATAGGAGGAAACTATGGAAGACAGAGATTTAATGGAAAATGAATTATTAGTTATTAAAGGTGTATGTGATTTATATCTTCATGGAGCTATTGAGTCATCAACAGCTGAAGTGCACTGTGCATTCAAAGATGCCTTAAATGAATCTTTAGATATTCAAAATAAAATCTATAATTTAATGGCTGAAAAAGGTTGGTACAAAGCAGAAACTGCAGAACAACAAAAAATAGATTGTGCTAAACAAAAATTCTCAGCACAATAATTTATGTAAAATTTAATATTAATTTACAATTAAACCCTTATATTATACGAATTTGGAAAAATTTTCTATAATATAACAAAAGTGGACGATCTTTACTTTACTTAAATCGTCCACTTATTTTTTCATATAGATAACTTATCTGTACTTTACTACTTATTATCCTAATGTTACATCTAAAATCATCATAATCACAAATCCAATTGTAACTCCTATTGTTCCTAAACTCGCTAATTCTCCTTTTTGTGATTCTGGAATTAATTCATCTACTACTACATAGATCATTGCTCCTGCAGCAAATGATAATAAGTATGGTAATATAGGTACAATTGTAGAAGTAAGTAATAAAGTGATAAATGCTGCTATTGGTTCAACAATTCCTGATAGAACTCCATATATAAAAGCTTTCTTTTTAGGCATTCCATCACTTTTAAGTGGCATTGAAATAATTGCTCCCTCAGGAAAATTCTGAATTGCAATTCCTATTGCTAAAGCAAATGCTCCAGCAATTGTAACTCCTGTATTCCCTGCTAAAACACCTGCAAAAACAACTCCAACAGCCATTCCTTCTGGTATATTATGAAGTGTAACTGCCAAAACTAGCATAGTTGTATTTTTCAATTTTGATTTTATTCCTTTAGCTTTTCCTCCTTCTAAATGAGGAACAATGCAATCTATAACAAGTAAAAATAATATTCCTAATATAAATCCAATAACAGCTGGTATCCAAGCTATCATGTCTTGCTCCTCTGCCATTTCTATTGATGGTATTAATAAAGACCAAATAGATGCTGCTATCATAACACCTGATGCAAAACCCAATAATATCTTTTCAACTCTTTTACTTAAACTATTTTTCATAAAGAATACCATTAATGAACCTACTGTTGTTCCAAAAAAAGGAATAAGTATTCCTAAAACTATTTCCATTATTTTTTCCTCCCATTATATAGTATTCATATTATGTAAAACGTTCTACAATATTTAAAAAGATTATCAAATCCTTTATGTAAAAATGCATAAAACTTCCTATTACAATGTTGCCGAAAGCTTTATATTATAAGAATTGCAAAATAATTTCCTATAATATAAAAACAGGATGTATAGCTTTCGCTAGACATCCTGTTTTTCCCGATTTTTTTTAAATCATGTAGACTTCATCTGCACCCATCTGAAGCATATTTTCCTGAATTTGTATCTGCATAAATCCATATTCCTCCTCAACATCTTCCCACAAACCTGGTCTCGCTCTGTTTGGCATTTGACCTTTAATTTGTCTTATTATCTGTGATTTTGGTGGATTCATAACAAGTAAGATTACTTTTGAATAGCTCCCCTGAAGTATACTTAGCATCTCAACTCTTGCTGCAGGGTGTACTACCCCAGCATCAACAATTGCTATCCCTTCAGAATCTAATTTTTCTTTTATTTTATTATAAAAAATCAGATGTACCTTTTTATCTACTTCAGTAGAAAATGGGATATTGCTATGTGCTTCTAAATATGTACGCAAAATTTCATCTAAATTGACAGTTTCATATTCGGGAAAATTCTTCTTACAATAGGTGGTCTTTCCTGCTCCTTGAACACCTACCATAAAAATTAACATTTTTTTGTTCCGATTCTTTTTTATAAGTTTTCTTTTGTTGAAATAATGGTAAATGTCACCATTCTTTTTCATAAAAGGATACTTCTCACACAATTGTCTTTTTATATCCTCCATGAAATCCCTCCTAACCTTTGCTTTTTTTATGCGCCATATATATTATATCACAAAAAACAGCTTAATTAAAGGCAATCCTTAAATCAAGCTGTTTTTATATATGATTTTAAATAAAATTATTATAAACTTTAATTCTCTTATACAATTTTACATAAAATTTTATTCTTTTACTTTTCTCTTTTCTAATCCATATATTCCAAATCCAATTATAGCTCCTATTGTTGCTGTAATTAATTGAGTTGTAGTCATAGCTGTTTGTAATGTAGATATTAATTTTTCTGGAAATACATTAAATAATTTAAGTATCATAAATCCTGCTCCAATTAATAATACTTTTGTTATTATTCCAACTAATCCTGCTAAAATATAATTTTTTTCTTTTGATAACATAATTAATTTATATGAATATACTAAAGCAAAGTTTCCTAGCCAAATTGCTGGTATCATATAAACCATATATGGTGATGCACTTTTAAACACATATCCACTTAATATTGTAGATATACTTGGCATTGTTATAATACCTGCTATTTTTTTCCATCCTTTAATATTTATTGCTGTTACAATTAAAGCTGTATTTACAACTGATCCTACTATCAATTGTGAATTTTGTGTTATAACACTTCCTGCACCAAAAAACTCTTTAATTAATTGTCCTAAAAAAGTTGGAACTAATAATGCTATTAAAAAAATTAAAATAGTTTGAATGCAATCTGCTGTTTTTGAAAAATCTTTTATTCTCTTGTTAATTACTTCTACCATCTTATTTTTATGATATATAAAATATATCATTCTCCTTTCTTTAATAAACTTAAATAGTTAATTTTATAACTTATTATTTTATCTTCTATAAAAATTATATCATTATTAATTTTAAATTCAATATTTATTTTATTTTATTCTAAAAAAAATTATAGCAATTTTGTAAACACTTTACACAACAAGAAAAAAGTACAATAAATCTGCTTTTTATATAATAGAAAAATTACGCTTTCCTATTATATAAAAGCTTAGCTAAATTTGGCACACAAATAAATTTCATATATAAAATAGGTAGTTCTAATTACAACACTTCTTTCAATTTTATAAAATCAATAATTTATACATATTTATAAATTAATTATTAACTTTTTTTAAATCATTTTTTTGTAAAATAATTCTATCTTTATTTTTATTATATAAAAATAATATAACTCCTGAAATTCCAAAAGTTATAACATAAGCAAGCACTATTGCTCTCCAATTCCCATAAACAATATTACTTCCTGCAATAGTTGAAGATATAATAGATGGAAATCTTGCAAAAGTTGATATAAACAAAAATTTAATAGAATTTATTGGTAAAAGTCCTCCTATATAAACAAATATATCCTTTGGAGTTCCTGGAATAAAAAATGCCATAAAGAGTATTATATCTATTTTTTTAGAATTATCCCAAATTTCACTATTTTCAATTTTATCTATTTTCTCTTTTGAAATAAAACTATATATAAATTCTTTTCCAAATTTTCTAACTGCAAAAAATATGCAAAATGTACTTAAAAATACACCTAAGTAACAAACTATTAGTCCACCTAATGGTCCAAAACACATTCCTGAAAGCAATTCAACTGGCTCTCCTGGTAGAATTGGTAAAAATATTTGCACAAAGATCAAACCTATTATCGTAAGTACACCTTCAAATCCTAAACTCTCAATCTTTTGTCTAAACTCAAATCTTCCTGTTTCTGTCGAAATATTTTTAAAAATAGGTCCCAGTTTAAGAGTTAAAAATACTAATAAAACTATGAATAATATTAAAATTATTATTTTTAATATCTTTATTTTATCCTTTTTCATCTTTACTCCACCTTAAAAATTATTATTACTTTCTTAATTTATAGAATAAAAGAACCACTTTTAAAGTTACTAAATATTTTTAATTTAAGTGGTTTATCTTTGTTATCATAACTCATCTATAGCTTGTTTTGCTTCATATAGCTAAGATATGTACAAAATTTGTCTAGGTCTTTATATTATAGGAATTTTAAATTAATTTTCTATAATATAAAAAGAAGCCCCTATAGTACCTTGGGACTTCTTATTAATCAAACAGTAGCCTGATTGATTGGATTATAAATACAACGCATGATGCCGATATGCATACCACTTTCCGTCGGTATCTTGAAATGCTCCTGAATCTTCCTTTCCCCGACAAAGCCATCCTTCTGCCTGATAGCAAAGCTGAATCTTTTTAAGCACGTTCAAAGCCTTTTTCTCATTTGCTTCGCCCTTTTCTGCAATAAAAACCTCTTCTTTCACTTTCTTCTTCAACCCATTAGGGCTTTTTTCCGGCATTGGTCTAGTTTCTGCTAACCGTCTTACCTCATCTCGTGCCATATATATACCTCCTGATATTTTTTCTTACTTGCATATTATATCAGATATATTCTAAAAAGTCCATTGTTTTAGCAATTTCATTATTCAAATTCAATTAAATATCCAAATTTTCTTACAATTTGAATTTATTTTTTACTTAACTTTAGATTTTAACTTATTAATGCTCTATTCCTTAATATAATTAAGTTTTATGATATTATCTAATTTTATAATTCTTGTATGTTCAATTCTTTCCCATTTAGCATCTTTTTTAATTAGAGCCGATATGTTTATTGGTATCCATGAAAAATAAAATATTGGCAAACTTATTATTCCTTTAATATAATTTTTTACTGGTTTTTTATTAATTTTTATTACAAGTATCGTCATAATTATACTTGCAATATACCACATTATACCAAATAATGATTTAGTTATAAAATCTATTTGTGAATTTTCAAGTAATTTAACAAGCATATGCAATATAAATGTTGCTGCTCCTGCTAATTGTATAATTGGTGCTAGCAAAAATAGTAATGAATCAAGTGAAGCAAAATTCTTATTTTTAAATATATCAGTTACTAACTCTTTTGAATATATTTTTAAACATTGAAGAGTTCCAATTGACCATCTTTCTCTTTGTTTCCAAGATTGAGCTAAAGTTATTGGTTGTTCATCATATGTTATAGCCTCTTCTGCAAAAGCTATCTTTTCATTTCCAATTGCACATTTAACAGATAATTCTATATCTTCTGTCATTGTATTTGATGAATATCCTTTTTCTTCTATTAAATCTTTTGAAATCATAAAACCTGTTCCATTTATAAAACTAGACCAATTTATATTCATTCTTGCTTTATTTAAAAAGTAATTTTGAATCATGTAATGTAAAGAATATGAACCTGAAATCCATGAATCTGATGGATTTTTACTATCTCTATATCCTTGCGCTAATCTATATCCTGCACATAATACATTATTCATCTTTTCTATAAACTCAGGATGAACTATATTATCTGCATCAAAAATAATATATGCATCATAATCATATTCTCTTAAATAATCAAATGCATGTCTCAATACATCTCCTTTTGATTTCGCATATATATTATCACAATTTATAATCTTCGCAAATTTTTCCTTTGCAACATTTTCTGTATTATCTATACAATTATTAGGTAGAACAAAAATATCATATAATTCTTTTGGATAGTTTTGATTATTTAAACTTTCTAATAAATTTCCTATAACTTTGTCTTCATTTCTAGCTGGAATTATACATGCAATTTTTTTCTTTATTTTAGAAGTTTTAATTTTACTATTATTTTTTAATACACATACTCCTGTAATTATATAAAAAATCATGCACATTGCTGACATTATATCAATGACTTTTAATACTTCTTTTATAATAATCATAATTTTCTCCATTCATAATACTACTATAAAATGAAGGCTTGCATCTAATAGGAATTTTGGAGGATTTCCTATTAGATACATTCCTTATTTAATTATTTACATTATATAAAAAATTTATTAAGAAAAAATAGAGAAATTATTAAGATTTTATTAATACTTCTATAAAATATAACATATAATTTATTTAAGTAATCTAAAAATTATTAATAAATAAAAATATTAGAATAAAATGATACCTAACTATAGAATTTAGTTTTACATTTTATTTGGCATTTTAATTCCAAGTAATCCTGCACCTGTTTTTAAAACATGCCCTACTGCTTGAGTTAAAAATACTCTTGCATTTTGAACCTCTTTATCATCATCAATAATTTTATTTTCGTTATAAAAATTACTATAACTTTGACTTAAAAGTACTAAGTATCTTGCTAAAATTGATGGTTCATTTTTTTCTACAACAGACATTAATATATTTTCAAAATTGTAAAGATTTATTAAAACTTTTAAACTTTCTTTATCTTGTAATAATTCCAAATTTATTTCATCTAATTTTGGAATATATCCAGCTTTTTCTAAGACACTTTTTGTTCTTACATAAATATATTGTATATATGGTCCTGTTTCGCCATTAAAGTTTAAAACGGTATCCCAATCAAATACTTGATCTTTTATTATGGTAGTACAAAGATTACTAAATATAACTGCTCCTACACCTATTTTTTTAGCTTCTTCTTCTCTGTTTTCCATATCAGGATTTTTTTCTTCTATAACTTTTTGAACTCTATCTATTGCTTCTTGTAATAGCTCGTCTACTTTTATTACTGTTCCTTCACGTGTAGACATTTTTCCACTTGAAAGTCTTACCATGCCATACGCAACATGTTCTAAACCATTTAAGCATTTATCAGGAATATCTAAATATTTTGCTACTTCAAAAATCTGTTTAAAGTGTAAGTTTTGTTCATATGCAACGACATATAAGCATTTATCAAAATCATATGCTCTACTTCTATAAAGTATTGCTGCTAAATCTCTTGTAGCATATATTGTAGATCCATTTGATTTTTTTATCATGCAGACACCTAAATCTTTATCTTCTAAATCTACTATTTTTGCACCTTCTGAGTCTTTTAATATTCCTTTACTTTCTAATTTTTCAACTACTTCATCCATTTTATCAGAATAGAAAGCTTCTCCATTTAAAGAGTCAAATTTAACGCCCAATAAATCATATACTCTTTGAAACTCTTTTAAACTTAAATCTTTAAATTTGTTCCAAAGTTCGTTACACTCTTCATCCCCTTCTTCAATTTTTTTGAAGTTATCTCTACAAATTTCTAGAACACTATCCTCTTCTTTACAAAGATTATTTATTCTAACATATATTTCCATAAAACTATCTATAGGATTTGATTCAATATCATATTCATTTCCCCATCTTTTATATCCTTCAATCATTTTTCCAAACTGAGTTCCATAGTCTCCTAAATGATTGATACCTATTGTGTTATATCCCAAAAATTTATAAATATTATATAATGCTGCTCCTATAACAGTATTTCTTAAATGTCCTATATGGAAAGGTTTTGCAATATTTGGTGATGAATATTCTACTAATATATTTTTTCCATTTCCACTATTATTAGCACCATATTTTTCTCCTGAATTTTCAATTTCTTGTAAAACATTTTTTGCCAATATTAATTTATTTATATAAAAGTTTAAATACCCACCTGCAATATCTATTTTTTCTATATTTTCATCAACTTCTATTTTTTCTTTCAACTCATTTGCTATAACTGGAGGGGCTTTTTTTAATATTTTAGCAAGTTTAAAACATGGAAAAGCATAATCTCCCATCTCTTCATTCGGTGGAATTTCTATGTAACTCACTATTTCCTCTACTTCTAATTCTGACGCTTTTGCAATTTTTTCTCCTATGATCTTTTTAAAATCAACCATTTAAAACATTTCCCTTCTAAAAAAGTAATTTAGACATTGGGACGGAGTTCTTGCCTAAAACTTTTACTATAAAACAATAAAAGCTAAGCTCAAATTCTTTTTTATCCCATACTCCAAATATTAAAATAAGCAGACAAGAACTCCGTCCCAATGTCTATCTTTTAACTAATTTTATTAATAATAACATTAAAAATACTCCTGTAGAAAAACCTAATGTATCTATATAAACATCAACTATACTACCATGTCTTGCTGGTACCATTAATTGATGAACTTCATCTAATCCTGCATACCATATTCCTAATACTATTGCTAGTGTAATCTTTTTTCTATCTGTCCATTCATATGTTGAAAATAATGATATAAATAGTACTCCTCCCAAACCATATTCACTAAAATGTGCAAATTTTCTAACATATGGTTCTACTTTATCTGCTAAAACTTCTTCTTTTACAAAAACTTCAACTACTTTTCTACTTACTCCTGAAGATTCCTCTCCATTTTGACTAGAAAAATTGAAAACTATAAATGCCCATATTATAATAAATAATAATAAAATAATTCTTGTTATAACTACTTTTCTTGATACTTTCTTACTTTTCTTTTTCATTATTTATCCTTTACACTTAAACTTATAATTAAATCCATATTGTCATCTTCTGCTGCTTTATTTTTTCTTATTTGACCACATTTTTTACACTTAAATATTATAACATATCCTTTTTTATTATTTATATCAAGTCCAACTGGTTCTAGCATTCCATGACATGTTTCTTCTCTATCTCCAGGATTTTTATCAACATGTTTTGAGTATAAACAATTTGGACAATGATTTCTACATGAATATCCTAGCTTTTTTACTTTGCTTCCACAATTTTCACATACGAATTCTTCGTCTATTACTGTAAAATTAGGCATTTTACTTTCCTTCCTATACATCTATCTATATCATAAATTCTTTTTTAATTACTTCTAATCTTCAAAAATACTTCCACCAATAAACTCTCTAAGCAATGAATTATTTGGTATTAAATCTGGTTCCATATTTTCAAAATATTTTAATAATGTTATCAATCTTCTTGCTTCACTATATTCCCTTGAAGTTTGTGGTATTTCTTCAAGTAATGGCATTGCATATTTTTTTAACACTGCAAGTTCATATACAATAGAAGAATTAAACATGCAATCTGCTTCTTCTTGATATGGGAATATATTTTTTTGTTCTCCTCTATTTACAGAATACCATGTTTTTAATGTATGTTCTGCAGAATATGCTCTAAATTTATAATCTCTTACTATTCTTCTTATAAGTCTTGTATCAGTAGTAGATATTCTGTTATAGTAATCTATATTTAATACTGTTAAATCACTTATGTACACTTTAAATTTATTTTCTTTTGGTATTAAACTTGTAAGTTTATCATTTAAACAATGAATTCCTTCAATAACCAATATTTCATCATCTTTTAATTTTAAAGTATTTCCTTTATACATTTTTTTTCCTGTTGTAAAATCAAAAGTTGGAAGATTTACTTCTTTTCCATCTAGTAAATCAACTAACTGACTATTAAATAAATTCAAATCTAAAGCTTCTATACACTCAAAATCATAATTTCCATGTTCATCTTTTGGATTATCTACTCTTTCTACAAAGTAGTTATCTACTGAAATTGTTACAGGTTTTATTCCATTAACTCTTAAGCTCATACCTAATTTTCCTGCAAAAGTTGTTTTTCCTGAAGAAGAAGGCCCAGCTATAAGAACCATTCTAACATTTCCACGTTCTTTTATTTTTTTTGCAATTTCTGCAATTTTCTTTTCGTGTAATGCTTCTGAAAATAGAATTAGCTCTTTAGTACCATTTTCTTCTTTTATTTTTTTATTTAATCTATATACTGTATTTATTTTCATTAATTTATTTATTTCATCATATTCATCCATAGCAGAAACAAATTTTAAAGAAGTTGATACATTTTCTTGTAATATGTCTGGCTCTGATATACTTGGATATTTTACTAAAAATCCATTTCTATATTTAACTAAATCAAACAATTTAGCAAATCCTGTTGATATAGGCATAGTTCCATAAAAATAATTATAATAATCTTCACAATAATATAAAGAAACCTTTTCTTTATCTATATTCGTTTGTAATCTGCCATTTATTGTTTCTTCTTTTTTATAAAATTCTTCTGCTTCTTCTTGTGTCATCATTACTTTAGTTATTGGCAAGTCTTTTTCTATTATTTCGCGCATTTTTCTTTTTACATTTTCAACCATCTCTTCTGTAACTTCCATATTATCAATAGTATTAAACATTGCATTTGATAATTGATAGTTAACAGTTAAAAGAGCTTCTGGATAAATTTCTGAAAAAGCTTTGCACATTAAAAATAGTAAGCCTCTTATATATATTATTCTTCCATCTTTATCAGTTCTATTAATAAATTCTATTTCTCCATCTTTTAATATAGGTAAATTTAAAGATTCAATTGTATTATTTAATCTTGCAGCAATTATATCTTTAATTTCATTATTGTCTATTTGCTCTTTAAAAGCTTCTTTTATAGTAATTCCACTTTCTATATTAAAATCTTTATTATCATAAGTTATTCTCACAAGTTTTCATCCTTTCTTAGTATAAATACTTTATATATAATATATTATTTTTAGAATTATTTGTCAATAAAATACAGTCTTTTAAAATAGTTATTCATAATAGAAATCTATTATACTTATAAAAATCCCCAGTCATAAACACTACGACTGGGTTAAAATTTGAGTAAATCATATTATTTCTTCTAATTCTAAAGTATTAAATAAATCAAATGGTCTATGGGTGTTCATTGCATAAATTAAATACATCGGTTTTATATGTAATGCTGTATCTACTAAATTCCAGCGTCCATTATACATAACATTATTCCAAGCATGCCCTAATCCAATTTCAATCGCTTCATCCTCTGTATATTGATATATACATTCATTTTTATCTGCTATACCAATAACAGAAATAGCTGATATACCAGCTTTATCTGCCATATACTTAAAAGTATGTGTATATCCAACACAATTGCACTTTTTACCAATCAAACAACCTACCATATTGTTTTTATTTATTGCTTTGTAACTATATATCGTATTTTGTACTATCCAATCATATATTGCATTTGTTTTATCTTTCGTAGTTCTAATTTTTTTTATGAATTCATTAGATACTAATTCAATCTCATTTATCATTTCCTTTACATTTTTAAAATTGCTATATGTTCCTCCTGTTGCTCTATTTGGATACAGCATAAGAATATCACTTTTTTCTCCCTCTAAATTTATGCAGTATCTATCAATATCTAAATACACACTAGCCAATGGATTGTCCAGCTGATATGCAGTTATTATACGTACTAAAGAAGCATCTATTACTTCATATATTTCTTCTGTTTCTGCATTTTTATCAATCTGACAAATCATAACTGGTTCATTTTCTATAATCTTTTGCCTGTTTCTTTCTAATGCATCATATATGAACTTTTCTGCCTCAGAAAGTTGATTCCGATAAAACCTCTTTACATCAATCATATATTTTCCTCCATTTTATTTAATAAATATAATTAGTTAATTTATTTATTTTCTCAATTACAATTCCAAACTATATTATAGCATACTTTACATAATTTTGCAAAAATAAACTTTTTTATATTATTTTATTTAATAAAAAGGAAAATATTTATTAATCATTTTACACTACATTAAAATTAATATATATACATTATTAAAGAACCACCAACTATAGTTAACAAAAAACCAAGCATTTTTAGTCCTAAAGTTGCTTCATTTTTGTCTCCAAAACTAAAATACTTTTTTACTATTGGTCTTGCATCATATATAAATTTTACGCCACACACTAATGATATTATTCCTATAAATAGAAAAAAATTTTTCAACTTCAACATCCTCTTTTTCTTTAAATTAGCACATTTATTTTATTATTTTTATCCATATTTGTCAATAAAATACATATGCTTTTAAGAATAGTTCACACAAATTTTACTTTTAATCATTTTATAAAAAATAATATTAAATGATATATATGAAAAAAACCTAGCCACAAATACTGTGACTAGGGTAAAACTTTATAGATCTAACTAAAATTCTCGTCAGTTTCTCTTAAGCATGATACCTTTTTCAAATTTGGATATGTTATTATTGTGGTGTATCAAAAAAGTCTGATGGTATATGCGTTTTTTTCGTTTCTTCAAGAGGTACATTGAAATATTCATGACCAGTTCCAAAGCCATCCTGTTCGTAGACTTTTACAATATACCAATCTCCAAATATTCCACCATCCATTTTTAAGCTTATCTTTTTTAGCTTCTTTATCGGCTCTGTTTCAAAATCCCAAGTCACATCTACCAACTGCCATTCCCCATCCAAATAAATATTATTCCACGCATGATTAATTTTTGTATCATAATCATAAGTCTTAATTGACTCATACTCATCATAGTTGGATATTGTAGAATTTGATGTCACACCTGTCCCTATCACTGTAATTACTGGGATATCTGCCATATCTGCTACATACTTAAACGCATATGAAAAACCATCACACACACATGCTTTTTCAATAATTGCACCATAAATATCATGCATGTGTATTGATCCGTTATCAGCATTATATGTTGCATCTTCCAGTAACCAGTCATGAATCTGCAAAAGTTTTTGCTCATCTGAGCCTCTTAATTTTTTTTACAAAGCTATTTACCCGTTTTTCCAGCTTCTCTACTGCTTTAACTAACTCCTCTGTGCTTTCAAAACTGCTATACCTTCCAGTTTCTTTCGAAGGATACATAACAACATCAAATGTAAAAATATCCTGCTGTTCAAATTCCTCTTTGGTAATGTTATTAAGTTCTAAAAATAGTTCAAAGTCCTCCAATAAAACGCTAATTAATGGGTGGTCTAACTTATACGCATTAAAAGCATCTCCAACAATATCGTATGTATCAGAAGAAATAGTTTGCTTGTTTCCCAGTATTTTGCCAACAATCACAGATTCATTATTTATAATCTGTTCTGTTGCTTTACAAATATTATCGTAAATTTCTTTACTCTCATTTGAAAGCTGATCATAATAATACTGGCTGGCATCCATCTGTTGATAAATTTCTTCAATAACTACGGTATCCCGAATTTCAGTAGAATTACCGCATCCGACAAGCAATGTTCCTGCTAATGTTGCTGTAGCGACTAAACTAATTATCGCTCTTTTTCTGCTCATCTTCATAAGCATCTCCTCCATTTTTCTCTTGGATAATATTTATATAACTATTAATATGTATCCAAGGCATTCTATTTTTTTACAAAATTAATTATATCATACTTTACATAAAAAATCAAAATGCAACTGTTATATTTCTATTCTATCTTTAAATTTTTCATCTACTAATTTTCTTAATGGTTTATTTTCTTCTTTTTCTAATAAAGGATCTTTTCCTATTATTTCGATTGCAATTCCTTGTATTTGTTTTAAAGTTTCTATATCCTCAAATAAATTTGCAATTTTAAATTCTGGAATACCATGTTGCCTAGTTCCAAAAAATTCTCCAGATCCTCTTAATTCTAAGTCTTTTTCTGAAATTATAAATCCATTATTTGTACTTGAAATTACTTTCATTCTTTGTCTAATTATTTCAGAATTTCCTTGATATTTCAAAATGCAATAAGATTGATATTCTCCGACGTCCTACTCTTCCTCTTAACTGATGTAATTGGGCAAGTCCAAACCTTTCAGCATTTTCTATTATCATTATATTACTATTTGGAACATTAACAC
This sequence comes from uncultured Clostridium sp., assembly GCA_947427205.1. Classification (GTDB taxonomy): domain Bacteria; phylum Bacillota; class Clostridia; order TANB77; family CAG-508; genus Scatovivens. The sequence continues at coordinate 231,922 of CANEHB010000001.1, read as the reverse complement.
CAACTTCAATAACAGTTGTTGATATTAAAATATCTATATTTCCGTTTTTAAATTCTTCCATTATAGCATCTTTTTCTTTTGCTTTCATTTTTCCATGTAAATATTCTACTCTATAATTTGGAAAAATTTTTGTTTTATATTCTTCATATATTTCCATTACAGATTTTGCATTAATTTCTTCATTTTCCTCTACTAATGGACATACTACATAACATTGTCTACCCTCTTCAATATTTTTTATAATAAAGTTATTTACTCTTTGTTCCATTCCTTTTGTTACTGCATATGTTTCTATTTTCTTCCTATTTGGTGGTAATTCATCAATTATTGAAATATCTAAATCTCCATATAGTATCAATGCTAAAGTTCTAGGAATTGGAGTAGCTGTCATTACTAAAACATCTGGATTATTTCCTTTATCAACAATTACACTTCTTTGTCTTACTCCAAATCTATGTTGTTCATCTGTTACAACTAATCCTAATTTTTTAAATATTACATTTTCTTCTAGTACAGCATGTGTTCCAATTAATATATCTATTTCTCCTGCTTCTAATCTTTTTAGCATTTCTTCTTTCTTCTTTTTAGATATTCCACTTATTAAAAGTTCACATCTTATACCTGTATCTTTCAAAATTTCTTCAAAAGTTTCTAAATGTTGTGATGCTAAAATTGCTGTTGGTGCCATTATTACAGCTTGATATCCAGAACGTACAGCTTTATATGCTGCTATTAATGCTACAACCGTTTTTCCAGATCCAACATCTCCTTGAAGTAATCTGTTCATTGGTTTTGAGCCTTCCATATCATTATCAATTTCTTCTAATACTCTAAGTTGTGCTTTTGTTAATTTAAAAGGTAATTTATCTATAACATCAGACATCTTAGCATCTTTACTAAATTCTATTCCTGGCTTTTTTATCTCATATTTATTTTTTAAGCTAAGTAATGCAAGTTGCATAGAAAATAATTCTTCAAAAACTAATCTTTTTTTAGCTATATTGAATTTTTCAAAATTATCTGGAAAATGAATTTGCTTTATTGCTGTATTATAATCACATAAATTGTATTTATCTAATATGTATTGTGGTAAACTTTCTTCTAATTTGCCTTCTATTTCATTTAATCCATTTTCAATTATTTTTCTAATTGTATTTTGAGATAAGCTATATGTAAGTGGATATATAGGTATAATCTTTCCTGTATTCTTACTTGTTTCTTCAGTTTCATATACAGGCGATTGCATCTCTATTTTTCCATAAGTTCTTGAAACTTTACCAAAAAATTTATATCTTACATCTTGTCTAAATGTATTTTTTAAATACATTTGATTATACCATGTTATTTGACAGGTTCCTGTTTCATCTCTTACAATAAGTTTGCATAATGTTAAATTTTTTCTTATTTTTATTTCGTTCATTCTTCCTACTGGATATGCACAAATTAGAGCTTCTTCTCCATTTACTAATTCTGCTATAGTTTTAGCATGTCCTCTATCTTCATGTTCTCTTGGAAAATATGTTATAAGATCTTTTAAATTAAATATTCCAAGTTTGTTTAAAAGAGTAGCACGATTAGGTCCTACTCCTTTTATATATTGAATATCTTTGCTTTCTAAATCTATCATAAGACTCCTTTTACCTCTCTAAAGGTATTTTTGATTCTTCAACTTGTTTTGCTAATTTTTTTATATTTTCAGTTTGTTCTTTTGTATAGTTGCTAGAATTTTCTATATCAAAATATCTACAAATTCCGTTTGACCATCCTGTATGTATAATTCTATCAGCTTTCTTATTTCTCCTCATTTCAACTAATATACTTTTATCAATTTTTCCATCTTTTACTATATTATTTCTATTTTTTGCAAACTCATCTTCATCTAATATATATGTAGCAGAGCCATAAGCCTTATCAAAATTTTTATTGTACAACTTCTCAATTATATATTTACCTTGATTTGGTAAATAAAAAATCATATTTCCATCTTTCAAATATTCTTGACTATAATCTTGATCCAATTCAGCAATTAAATTCCATCTTGAGCATGGATCTGTAACAGATCTATTTTGAATTCTTGTTTCTCCTTCTGTTCTTTTAAATTTCAATTCTGATAATCTTGTTTTTCCAGTACTTGTATGATTCGTTTCTTCTGGCTCATCTAAATACTTAATTAAATCATCTCTAATATCTGAATCCTCTTTTTTTGAAAAAGTACTATATAAAAGAGTTAATTTTTTCCCATCATCTATCTCACCTTTTTTTAAGATACCTCTTATCATATCTAATGTTATTACTTTTTCATCATATAATCTTCTAACATCAATTGGCTTTAATTCTCCACTCTGATATAGATCTAAAATTGTAGCCTCTCCATTAAAATCTATATATGTATCTAATGGAATTAATCCCATACGATAAAGCTCACCCATTTTCTTAGAATCCAATAGTTCTAAAGATTGGTCTAAAATTTCATTTGCTATTTCTTTTTTCTTTTCTTTATCTTTATTATCAACTATTAAAGCTTTGTAAAGCCTTTTATATCTATCAAATTCTTCTTTTTTCTCTTCATCTAAATATAATTCTACTAGTTTTTTACTAGAAACCATTTGTTCAATTTTTTCTTTATTTTCTGAATTTTCTTTTAAAGTTTTTATACTTTCAGCTTGAATTTGATTTTTATTGTATCTTTCTAATATTTCATCAGTATCAATTTCTCCAAGTTCATATATATATAATAAATTTTCTTTGGAAATTGTTGGCAATCCACTAATAATTTGTGATAATTGTTTGTTTTTTAATAATCCTCTTTCATTTAATTCTCTTAAAGCATTTGGATTATTTGTTGCAATTGTTATATATTCTCCAATTGTAAATTGTAATATTTCTAAAATTTCACTATCACTAAGGCTACTAATACTTGTTTTCCCAGACATAATTTTACTTGCTAGATTATTAATTTCTTCATCATTATAAAATCTTTCTCCAATAAAATGTTTATTTAATGAAGAAATAGAATTTTTTATAAGTTCAAAATTAATTTCACGACTAAATCTTGGAGATATTAATCTATTTCTTGGAGATTCAATTAAACTTTCCACTGTTTCTGAGTAATTTTTAAGCTCCATCGCTTCTTTATAAGAAAATCTATCAAGCTCATTTCCATATTTATTATAAAAAACTGCAGTAGATAAAAGTAGCATTTTATCTATATCAATATATCTAATATTTTCTCTTACTGTATTTATAAAATCATCCCATTTAAAAATTTTTCCATTAGATTTTGTTAATGTTTCTTCACTTATTTCAATCTCTTTATCAAAAAGTCTATCGAAAACCTTAAATTTATCTTCTTCACTTTCTTCTTGTTTGCCCGCATCTAGTATATAATTCGCTAATCGGTTTCCAAGATTTGGATATATACAAATATCTATTAAATCTGATGGAACTAAAAATCTAAGTACTTCTTCTAAACTAACTTTCTCTTCTATTTGCTTTAATCTTTTTTCTGTTTTTTTAGCATTTTTTTCAGTTTTTCCTGTATTTCCTACAAAATCTTGAGAAGTATACAGTCTAAAGCTTCCATCATCAGCTTCTACTAAATCTGCTATATCTACTTTAGAAAGTGCTTCTTTACAATATTTAATTGTTGACTTTATATCAAGTTTATCTGCAATATTTACATTTGGATTATTTTTAAAAGCTAACTTTACTTGTTTTGAACTTGTATGAAAATATACTGGACTTTCAAGAAGCTTCCCCTCTGCTAGCATTGGATTTTGAGACATTTTGTATACGCCTTCTAACAGTCTAGCAACACGAAAAACATACATATTTTTATCAAAAATTCTTTCATAATTTCTTATTATTTCCATATATTTTGAATAACATTTTTGGTTTTCTATTTCTGAAAATAATTCTTTTTCAAATGCTTTAATATCTTCTGGTAAACTATTAAATTTATATGTAGCTTTTAAGTCACTTATATTTTTTAAAAAACCTACTTTATTTATAATATCCAAAATACCTAATTTTTCTATTTCTAAGTGCATTTTTATCATCCCTTATACCAAATAATTATAAACTTTTCCATTAAACTCTTGTTTAAATGGATTACTATTTATATAAACTTCTTTATTTTTAACTAAAGTTTCAAAATCTATTTTGCTTTCATCACTTTTAGTTAATAATATTGCAATATTAACAAATTCATCTGAATTCATAATATTAATTGCATCTTGTAAATTCTCCTCATAAAGTATTTCCATCTCATATTGATTCTCATTTGCATATATGTACATTGCTTCTTGTAGTTCTTCTAATTCTTCACTTTCACAATATAACATAATATTATTGTATGGATAATATTTTATATTTTTTTCAATATCTAATCCTTGATATAGACTTGTATCTCCTATAATTACTATTCCATCAACTAATTTTTCTATTTCTTTAATTTTCTTTATTGAATAATCATTTTCACTATTAACTAAATTAAATATATTATGTTCTTTTAGTGCTTCATTAAATATTGCTAATATCATTTCATTTACTCCCATCATGAATTCATCATGAATAAGTATAACTTTAATTCTTTTAATTAAACTTTGAATACATATATGTAAAGTTAAATATGGATCTCCTTTATATATCACCATTTTTCTCTCGTCATCTTCTAATATACACTCTGAGTTTTTATAGCTATCAATAATATTAATAAATTCTTCTATCTTTATTTGCTTTTTATAAACTTTAACATCTTCTTTATTACTATTAATTATTAATTTTGAATTTAATTGTATCAAATCCTTTAGATCTTCTAAAAAAGTATTCAATTGCCTTGTTGTTAATACATATCTTGATACTTGTTCACTTAAATTATTAACATTATCTTTTCTCATAATACTACCCTTCAATCAATAATATTTATACATTTTTCTTCAAATGAAACTAATTATCCAATTGAATTGTATCATATAATATATTTTTTTCAAGTAAAATTTTTACTTTTTGTAATATTTAATATTGTCAAAAACTTTATTTAGTAGGAAGTCTCGAGAACTTTCATACTAAATAAAAAAATGAACGATATAAAAATCGTTCATAAAACATACTATTTTCCCTCAAAATACTCAGATTCAATATTAAATTGCTCTCCACTATTTTCATCTTGCTCCATAGAAATATTTTTAACTATTTGATTTTTAGGCTTACTTGGTGTTTTTATTTTAGGTTTTTTGAGAGATTGAGCTTGAGTATGAGGTGTATCTTGATTTGTATCTTTAGCTTGATTTTCCATAGTTTTATCAACTATAACATTTGCTTTTTCCATTAAATCTGGTACATAATCCATAAGTTTATCAATTACAGAACTATGTTCAATTGGTAAAACTTTTATTGATTCTTTGGAAACTATAACAAATGCAACTGGATTAATAGAAATTCCTGCACCACTACCTCCTCCAAAAGGAAGTCTATACTGTACTTCTTCTTCCTTATCTCTTTTTTTGTATTCGTCTATGGTTTCTCCTTTAAATTCACTACCACCTGCTGCAAATCCAAAGCATACTTTAGAAATTGGTATTATAACCATACCATTTGATGTTTCAATGGGATCACCTATTATAGTATTAACATCAATCATATCTTTAATACTATTCATAGCAGTTTCCATAAGTCCTTCTATTGGATGTTCATTCATATTTTTTTCCCTCTTTCTATTTTAATTTATAATAGTATTTCCAGTATATTTTTTTATTATGCAAATACTATATCTTTTTATTTTCATAAATTAAATTTTTAAGGCCGAAAATATTTAATTGTTTTATATGTTTAATATTTAAAATTATTTACTTTTTCTTTTTCATTTAATTCTCTTACTTTATTTAAAATTCTTAAAACTTCTAAAATTCTATTAAAACTTGATGATATAGTAAATTTTTCTTTTTCAAATAAAATATTTTCTTTTATTAAATGTCTAACTTCATATACAAATATAAATAAATTTATTGTTGAAAAAGATAAGCTTGAAGTAAAATTAACATTAAAACTATACGTATTTATATATTTGGGAGTAATTTTATAATAATATTTTTCTTTTCTATATTTTTTTATAAACTTTTTTAGCATCATAGATATGAAAGTAGATATTGAAAAAGTTAAAGCTGATGTACTAATCGCATTATCTGTACTAAAAGATAAGTTCATATCAAGATTATCTATTACTGGTTTTAAATATTTAAAATTAATTTCTTTGTAATTACTTTTTAGAAATTTAAAAATTTCATATAATTTACCATATACGTGTTCTTTATCTGCATATTTATATAGCTTTTTTAAACTTATTTTTAATCCTAAAATTTCCAAATGTGTTTTAAACACTTTTATATTTAGAATTTTTATTTTCCTAAACAAATATATTTGTAAATTTATTTTTGCTCTTTCAAGTACTATATTTTTTATATTTGTACTATAACATTCAATATCTTTAATCTCTAAAACTATATTAGAAAAAAATAATAAAATAATAAAAAATTCTAAAATTGTAACAAAAAAAAGAATAATTAAAGCAATTATCATAAATATTCTCCTGCTAAAAATTATTCTTATTATTTCTATTTTTATTATTCTTATACAAAATTTTTCCAAATTGATAGTAACAAAAAACAGAATATAGATTTTGTAAATAATTCAAGTTGCTACAAAATTCTATATTCTGCCATAATTATTTATACAGAAAATTATAATACTATACTAATTCTCCTACAATATAAAAAATTTAGTATTTTAATTTAACTTATATTTTTAATAATATTATTTATATATCATCTTCTCTTTTTCTTTTTGATATTATTATATCTCCAAAAATTTCTTTTTGTTCTGCATTAATTTTATTTCTTCTACTTAATTCTAACATTCCTGAAAAAGCTGTAACAACTTCTGCTTTAGGCTTTTCTTTTAAAGAAAACAATTTATTAAATACAAACTTTGGTCTTTTTACTAATTCTCTAAAAATATCTTTAACTTTATCTGAAACTGAATAAGTATCATGTACAGCTATATTTTCAATATTTTTTGCATTTTCATTTTTCTTATTCTCATTTTTTTCAATTAGTTTTCTATATCTTTCGACTATATCTTCTGCAGTAAATTCTTTTTCTAAAGTTTGTTTTGGTAGATCTATTTTATCTGGTAATTTATACAATCTTTTTGAATACAGTAATATTCTTTCTCTAAATGTAGATGTTATTTCTTTATATTTTTTATATTCTAAAATTCTACGTAATAACTCTTCTTCTGTTAATTCTGCTTCATCTTCAGCATCTTTTGGTAATAACCCTTTAGATTTTACTAATAATAAAGTTGAAGCCATTACTAAAAACTCACTAGCTATTTCTAAATTTAATTCTTCTTGTTCCTTTAAATACTGAATATATTGCTCTGCTATATCTGATATGCTTACTTTGTATATATCCATTTTATTTTTGTCAATTAAATAACATAATAAATCTAGTGGTCCTTCAAAATTATCTAATTTTAATTCATATTTTTTTGATTCAAGTGATAATATTTTGTTATTCATGTTTTCCCTGCTTTACTTAATTTATATCATCAAAGGCTATTTCTATACTCTCACTCATATAACCTTTTTTATATAAATAATCTTTTATTTCCTTTTCTTCATCAGATTTTTGCTTTTTTAATATGATATTTTTTGCTGAAGATATTTCATATTCTAACATAGTTTCCTTATTTTTGCAAATATATTCATCTATTATATTTTTACTGACACCTTTTCCGAGAAACCTTATAAACCACTTCTTTTATTGATAAATTTTTTAATGCCATAAATTCTTTTATTGCTCTTTCTATATATTCATAATCATTTATATAATTTTGTTCTTTAAAATATTCTATAGCATCTTCTACATCATTTTCATCCTCATCTGCAAATTTTTGTCTTATTTCTTCTTCTGTTCTTTTTTTATACAAAATGTATTTTAATATTTTATTTCTTAATTTTTCTATTCTTTCAGCTTCTTCAAATTTTTCTTTGCTCATAAATTCCATAAATATCATCTCCTTTTATATTCAAAATATTTTTCCTTATAACTACTAAAAAATAGTTACTTTTATAATAACTTGATAAATTACGAATAAAGATGTTCTATAATCTTTAGAACATCTTTATTCTGCTTGCTACAAATTTATATATTAAGAAATCTCATAGTATATATCTTAGATTAGATATTTTGGCAGTATACTATAAAAATTTAATAACTATCTATTATTCTTCATCATCACTTGGTTCTTCATCTTCTTCCTCATCATGTTCTTCATCAACTAATGCATTTTCAAATGCTTTATTGAAATTATCTCTAACTTTCTTTTCTATTTCTTCCATGAATTTTGGATTATCTGCAAGATATTTTTTAATATTTTCACGTCCTTGTCCAATTCTTTCTCCATTATAACTAAACCAAGAACCACTTTTTTCAATAATATCTAAGTTAACTGCTAAGTCTAACACACTACCTTCTTTTGATATTCCTTGTCCATACACTATATCAAATTCAGCTTCTCTAAATGGTGGAGCCACTTTATTTTTTACTATTTTAACTTTTGTTCTATTTCCTACAACTGCTCCATCTTGTTTTATTGATTCAACTCTTCTAATATCCATTCTTACAGATGCATAATATTTTAATGCTCTACCTCCAGCTGTTGTTTCTGGATTTCCAAACATTACACCAACTTTTTCTCTTAATTGGTTTATAAATATTATAATTGCATTTGTTTTATTAATTGTTCCTGCTAATTTTCTTAATGCTTGTGACATTAATCTAGCTTGTAATCCTATATGTGAATCTCCCATATCTCCATCTATTTCTGCTTTTGGAACTAATGCTGCAACAGAGTCTACTACAACTATGTCGATTGCTCCACTTCTTATTAATGCTTCAGCTATTTCTAAAGCTTGCTCTCCTGTATCTGGTTGAGATACTATTAAGTTATCTATATCTACACCAATTTTTTTAGCATACGCTGGATCTAAAGCATGTTCTGCATCTATGAATGCTGCTTCTCCACCTAATTTTTGTGCTTCTGCAACTGCATGTAATGCTAAAGTTGTTTTTCCTGAAGATTCTGGACCATATATTTCTATTATTCTTCCTCTAGGAATACCACCTATTCCTAATGCTATATCTAAATTTAAAGCTCCTGTTGAAATTGCTTCAACATTCATTGATTTGTAATCTCCTAATTTCATAACAGAACCTTTACCAAATTGTTTTTCTATTTGACTCATCGCTGCATCTAGTGCTTTTCTTTTTTCTGAATTGTCTCCCATTAATTTTTCCTCCTAACAAATATCTGTTTGTAAAACTTATGTTCTTATTATATCCTTAATATTTTTTTTGTCAATACATTTTTAAAATTTTTTTCATTTTTTTATAACTTGCTTTTTATCTATGTTTAGCGTATATGTTTCATTCATTAAAACAAACATATTTTTTGTATTATTGTCTGTACCATTTTTCTATATTATGATAAATATTAAAAGTATTAGCTTTTATATTGCCTACTAAACTTTGATTGTATACAACTAACTCTGTATTTCTATATAAACCAATATAAGGTGCCTCTTCTAAATAAATATCATATAATCTGCCATATTTTTCATATAAAATATTTTCTTCTTTTGTATTTGAAACAATCTGCATTATTTCTGCAACTTCTTCGTTATAATAATTTGCTATGTTTCCATTGCCAAAAAATGTAAGTAAATTTGGCGAATATCCTAATCTAATACCTGTTATTGCGACTTCGTAATTTTTATTATTTATTGCATCTGCATAATTATTTCCTGATAAATATCTTATAGATACTGGTACTCCAAAACCTTCTAATTGTTCTTTAATTGCTTCTACTACTTTTACTCTTGCTTCATTATCTGTATTAACTGTTATAGAAAACGTTAATCTTTTAGTTTCATTTTCTTCTCTTTTTTGCCATCCTGTTCCAGTTCTTTCCCAACCAGCGTCAATCAAAGTTTGAGCTGCTTTTTCTGTATCAACTCCGAACGTTTAAATCCTTAGTATATAGCCAAAATCCCATATCTAAACTAAAATTAGAAGCAACATATCCTTTACCTAAACAAGTTCCAACTAAATTATTTTTATCTATTGCCAAGTTTAATGCTTTTCTAACTGCTGGTTCTGATAAAACTGCATTCTCTGTATTAATTGTTAGAAAATCGTAATCTCTTGATTTATATTCTATTTTATTATATCCAAGTGTTCCTATAAAATCTTCAACATTTGAAGATTTTACCTCTAAAATATCTATTTCTCCATTTTTAAATGCTGTATAAACTTCTCCTATTGAACTATACAAATTTATACTTATTTCTGTTGACATTGGCTTTCTATCAGTATTCCAATAATATTCATTTTGTACAAGTTTTATAACATTAGAACTAATTTCTGATATTTTAAACATCCCTGTTCCAATTGGAATTTTCTCACTACTTGCAAAATCCTCTTCTTCATAATGTTTTCTGCACATTATTGGAAATGTTAAATTATATTCAAAAAATGGTATACTTTGAGATAAAGTTATATTAATTGTTGTTTCATCAACAACAGTTGCTTCCACAACTTCTCTTAAATTTGAAGCATATATTGAATTAAATCCACCATTTTTTATTAAATTAATAGTATATACAACATCATCTGCTGTAAAGGCACTTCTATCTTCCCATAGAACTCCTTTTCTTAATTTCACAACATAACTTAAATCATCCGTTTTTGCAATTTCTTCTGCTAAACAATATTCCATTTTATAGTTTTCATTTAATGTAACTAATGGCTCATAAATTATTTTTGTTATTTCTTGAACATTTCTATTGTTGCTAATTAATGGATTAATAGTATCTAGCTCTGCAATTGCAAATCTTAAATCTGTTTGTATATTAGTTAATGTTGAAGTTTGATCTAATGAAGTATTTGTTACATCTGATTTATTATGCAGTATAATATACATTGTATATATAATTAGAATTGCAACTACTACAGCAAATATGTACTTAAATAAATTATTGTTATTATTCATATTCTATTACCTTTCTACATTCACAATAATATCTTATTTTTTATGAATTTTCAATATATAAATAAAAAAGTTTTCTTTATATTTTAATTCATTTGCAAGATTTCCTTATTGTTAAATTTATCAAAACTTTTATATCATAAGAATCGTGGAGTAATTTCCTATAATATAAAAAAGATGCATAGCAAAAACTATACATCCTAATTTATATAATTTAATATTTATATAATCTAATTACTTTCTAGATTCTATTATTAATTTTATTCCAGTTCTGTCTTCACCTTCAACTTGAACTTCAGCAAATGCTGGAATACAAATTAAGTCAACTCCTGCTGGCGCAACAAATCCTCTTGCTATTGCAACTGCTTTTATTGCTTGATTTAAAGCTCCTGCTCCTATTGCTTGCATCTCTGCTCTTGTACTTTCTTTAACCAACCCTGCTATTGCTCCTGCTACTGAATTTGGGTTTGATTTTGATGAAATTTTTAAAACTTCCATTTTTCTTCCTCCTATTATTTTTATTTTATCTTGTGTTTCAATGTGATTATTTTACAACATTAAAATTTGGAAGTCTATACTTTTTCATTATTTTCACGAACTTTCGTACGCCATTTTTCTACAGTCTTTCTAAGCATTTCGTCCTTTTTTGATATCAAAATACTAGATACATTTTTATTCTATCTTTTTCGACTTCATTTTCATCTCAAATTAGACGAATTTCCATAAAATGAAAGTACTTTTATTAAATATTAAAAATCCAAATTGCTATATATTATTATAACAATTTGGATTTCACATATTTATTTGTTTATTCTTTCTATTTTCTTTACTTTATTTGTTACATCATCAATCTCAAACATACACGAATTAAATTTTGCTTTTCCTTCTGCAATTCTATATTTTTCTGGTAATGAAGTAGCAAATCTTTTTAAAGATACATCCACATCCATTCCTATAACCGATTTTTTAGGTCCTGTCATACCAATATCAGTTATATATGCTGTTCCTTTTTCTAATATTGTCTCATCAGCTGTTTGAACATGTGTATGTGTTCCAAAAACTATGCTTGCTTCACCATCTAAATAATACCCTAAAGCTATTTTTTCTGCTGTTGCTTCTGCATGAAAATCAATAATTATTATATCTACTGCTTCTTTTATTTCATCAATTATTTCTTTAGCTGTTAAAAATGGATTTTCAGAAAGAACAGTCATTGTTGTTCTTCCAATCAAGTTCATTACAGCTATTGTTTTATTTTTGCATTCATATATATCATATCCTCTTCCAGGATTATTACTTGGATAATTTGCTGGTCTAATAATATGTTTATCATCAATAAAATTAAAGATTTCTTTTTTTCCCCAAGTATGATTTCCCATTGTTACAACATCTATTTTTAAATCTAACATTTCTTTATACATTTTTTCTGTAATTCCCATCCCATCTGCTGCATTTTCTCCATTTACTATTACAAAATCTATATTATTCTCTTTTACTACTTCGGGTAAAACTTCTTTTAACTTTTCAAGACCTGCTCTTCCAACTATATCACCAACTGCTAAAACTCTCATCGCCCACTCCTCTTCTAATTTAATATACTTATTTTAGCATAATAACAATTAATTATCAAGGTTATCAATTCTTAATATTTTAAAACTAATCCCATACTTACCAGAACAAAAGTGGACAATATTTAAGCCGAAAAAAAATTTACTGAATTGTCCGCGTCTTTGTTCACTACGCATAACTTATCTGTAGCTTAGCCTTGCATACTCTAGCTATAACGAGCAAAGCCTTAACAGTTAGAGTAACTAGGTTTCGCACAGCTAAGAAATATGTAAATATTGTCTAAGGCTTTATTTAGTAAGATGTTCAGAGATTTTCCTACTAAATTAAATATTGGAAGGGAACCTGCCTCAGCCGATCCCCTTCCAACATTTTCCTAACAAAACTATTTTTCTTCAATTGCTACTGCGCCATAAGGTGGTAAAACATGTTCTCCAACATATTTGCTCAGTGAGAATACATTTTTTTTGAAATTGTACACTTCCATATATAAATCTTCTGGTGTTCTGTTTACAATCAAAGTTAAATTTCCACGTCTGTATACAAGATACTTTTCATTAACTATTAAAAATTTAAAATTAGCCTTTGAAAAAGTCTCTCTGTATTTAATACGAAACTCTCCAATTTCACAATAAAACTGATACATTTCCTGATTAATATTATCCCACATTATCGTTTTTCTGTTTGTAGGATCTTTTAAACCAAGCATTCCAATTTCGTCTCCAGCAAAAATTGATGGAAGACCAGGAATTGTATACTGCAAAAAAACTGCTAATCTCTGCAAAGCAAACGCTAAAGCAAATTCTTCTGGCGAAAGTTTTTCATTTTCTACCTGCCATGCTCTATACCGTACTGTATTAAAACTGCCATCTTCATTAAGCCATTGATTACATTTGTCAATATCCCAAACATTCTCATAACATACACTTTCTTTCATCAATGGATTTACCATGATATTTGGAATCCGTGGAATATCGTGAGAAGATAGGAATATTGGAGAAGCCAAAAGTGCCTCTTGAGGATACAAATTATATATTCCCTCAATAATTTCTAAAAAGTTTTTATAATTTCCCCAGCGCACCCATCTGTAGATGGCATTAGAAAATTGATAATTCATTACACCATCTGCTTCATCTCCTTCTAAAAAGCTTCTGTGATCTCCAGTAATCGAATTTTTCCAGACTTCCAATAAAACATATGAGCCAAATACTTTATAAATTAGCTTTAATATATGATCTGGAATACTGTCTGCAACATCAATTCTTAAGCCGTCAAATTTCCTCTTATAAAACAATAGCCATGTTATTAAATACCTTTTGTAAGTAGGATGTTCCTTAAAAAATAAAACTAATTCTTCAAAATCCCACCAACATTTTGGAATTGTATATGGCACTTTCCACTCAAATATTTCCGAGTGTTCCTTTAATAGAGGATTATCGTAACTAGCATGATTAAATACACTATCCTGGATGATTTTCATTCCATACCTATTAGCCTCTTTTTTTAAATCGTCAAAATCATCCCATGTACCAACCATTTCATCAATTTCTAAATAATTTGAAACGGCATATCTGTTGGAATTAGGACTTTTAAGTATTGGCGTTAAGTAAATTACAGTTACTCCCAATTTTTTAATGTGTGGAAGCATTTTCTTAATTCCTTTTAAATTTCCACCATAAAATTGGTTATTTCTAAACTCGCCATCTTCATCTGGTTTCCACTTTGGGTAAGTTCCCCAAGCTACTACTTTGTCTTTAAATTTCTCTGGTATTTCTTCAGCACAAAATGTATCTACAAAAATCTGATACATAATTCCGCCCTTTATCCAATCTGGAGTTGAAAATGAAAACAAGTAAATAAATTGTTCAAAAAACGCATAATCTTCCATAGGATCTGCAATAACAACTTCTTTGGAATCAAAATCAAATTTAATACACTTCGGTTTACCATTAAGCATAAGACTAATATAAAAAGTTCTATATCCAGGGTTGAAAAACTTTATTCTTCCCACAAATGTACTGTAACCTTTACTTTTGTCTTTTGACTTATATTCCAATTTGCATTTTCCACCTTCTCCTGGAAATTCTCCATATTTGTTGAACAATGCATAAACGTCAGTTACAAAACCTAATTCATCACTTATCCGTAACTTAACTTGCATCCTTTCTCCTGTTTTCAAAGGTGATTTATAAGATACAATCACCTGGTTTTTGTTAGACTGCATTCGCATTTACATCACCCTCCTAATTAATTAATTCATGCAGGTCATTTATCTAAACAACTGGTTCTTATATTTATAAATTTAATACCTTTTATTCATTTTGTCAATATAAAAAAGTGGTAATAAATATATTACCACTAAAAAATTATATATTTGTTTATTATATTTTTTTATTAAACACCAGATTCATACTCCTTTAATATAACATCATGAGCTCCACCTTCTTTAATACTTACATTAGAAACTAATGTTAATCTAGCTTTTTGATGTAATTCTGGTATTGTTATTGCACCACAGTTGCACATTGTTGATTTAATTTTACTAACAGTAACTTCAACATTATCTTTTAAAGCTCCTGCATATGGTATGTATGAATCAACACCTTCTTCAAAAGATAATTTATTTTTTGTTGGATCTTCTAAGTATCTTTGCCAGTTTCTAGCTCTATTTGAACCTTCTCCCCAATATTCTTTCATGAATGTTCCATTTCTTTTTACTTTTCTTGTAGGACTTTCATCAAATCTTGCAAAATATCTACCCATCATAACAAAATCTGACCCCATAGCTAATGCTAATGTAATATGATAATCATGAACAATTCCACCGTCTGAACATATAGGAATATATACTCCTGTTCTTTCATAATATTCATTTCTAGCTTCAACTACATCCATTAAAGAACTTGCTTGTCCACGTCCAATTCCCTTTGTTTCACGAGTTATACAAATTGAACCTCCACCAACTCCAACTTTTATGAAGTCGGCTCCTGCCTCTGCTAGATAATAAAATCCTTCTTTATCAACAATATTTCCTGCTCCTATTTTAACAGAATCTCCATAATGTTCTCTAACCCAATCTATAGTGTTTTTTTGCCATACTGAATATCCATCAGAAGAATCCATGCATACCATATCAACTCCTGCTTCAACTAATGCAGGTATTCTTTCAGCATAATCTCTAGTATTTATACCAGCTCCTACTATAAAACTTTTATTCTCATCTAATAAAGAATTTGGATTTTCTTTATCTGACTCATAATCTTTTCTAAATACTAATGTATCAAGATTTTCATTTTCATCTAATATAGGTAAGCAACTAATTTTGTGTTCCCATATTAAATCATTGGCTTCATGTAATGATATTCCTTTTCTTGCATAAATAAGTTTATCTTTAGGCATCATGTAATTTGAAACTGGTTCATCTAAATTTATTCTTGATATTCTATAATCTTTATCTGTAACCAATCCTAAAAATCTTCCATTTGGTGTTCCATCTTCTGTTATCATAACAGTTGAATGTCCTGTTCTTTCTATAAGATTAAGAACTTCTCTTATACTTGTATTACTTGTAACATTTGAATCACTTGTAATAAATCCTGATTTATATTTTTTTACATTTCTAACCATTTGTGCTTGTGATTCTATTGATTGTGCACCATATATAAATGAGCATCCACCTTCTCTTGCAAGTGCAATAGCCATTTTTTCTCCTGAAACTGATTGCATTATAGCAGAAACCAAAGGTAAATTTGCACTATATTTTGGTTCTTCTCCTCTTTTAAATTTCACAAGTGGTGTCTTTAAACTTACGTTGCTTGGCACACATCTTTCATCTGTTAAATTTGGTAATAGTAAAAATTCATTAAATGTTCTTGATACATCTTCTAAAACTTTAGCCACTTCAAAAATCCTCCTTAAATTTTCTTTTATATTGTTAAATATTATATATCATATATAAATTAAAATCAAACAATTTATTACATATATCTATTTTTTTAATTCTTTTCTTTTACTAAAGTATTTTATAACTTCTAATTCTATTATTACTAATTATGCCCTTTTATTGATATACTTGCTGTTCTATTATATAATATATAAATTTTAAGGATACATAAAATGTATCCTTAACTCTATTATAATTTTAAGTACTAACTTATTTTTACTAGTTTTAAACTAATATTATTTAAAATTATTTCATATTCTTAATTCTTTCAATAGCCTCTGTTGTGTTTTCTTTTGTTCCAAAAGCAGTTAATCTAAAATATCCTTCTCCACTTGGTCCAAAACCAACACCTGGTGTTCCTACTACATTTGCTTCTTTTAATAATTTATCAAAGAATTCCCATGAAGTTAATCCTTCTGGAACTTTTAACCATATATATGGTGCATTAATACCACCATATACTGTGTATCCAGCTTCTTTTAAACCTTCTTTTATGATTTTAGCATTGTTCATATAATATGATATATTTTCTTTTATTTGTTTTTGTCCTTCATCTGTATAAACTGCTTCAGCAGCTCTTTGAACAGGATATGAAACTCCATTAAATTTTGTTCCATGTCTCCTATTCCATAAAGGATTTAAAGCTATTTCTTTACCATCTTTTGTATATCCCTTTAACTCTTTAGGCACTACTGTATAGGCACATCTTACTCCTGTAAATCCTGCTGTTTTAGAAAAACTTCTAAACTCTATTGCAACTTCTCTTGCACCTTCAATTTCATAAATAGTATGTGGTACATTTTCTTCAGATATAAAAGCCTCATAAGCAGAATCAAATAATATTAAAGATTTATTTTCCTTAGCATAATCTACCCATTTTTTTAATTCATCTTTAGAAAGAGTTGTTCCTGTTGGATTATTCGGAAAGCATAAATAGATCATATCTGGAACCTTTTTAGGAAATTGTGGTATGAAATTATTTTCAGCTGTAGCTGGTATATAAATTATATTTTCATATACTCCACTTTCAGTATTATAATTTCCACTTCTTCCTGCCATAACATTTGTATCAAGATATACTGGATAAACTGGATCTGTAATTGCTACGGTATTATCTATACCTAATATATCTCCAATATTTCCACAATCACATTTTGCTCCATCTGAAACAAATATTTCATCTGGTAATATTGTTACTCCTCTTTTTGCATAATCATTTTGAACTATTTTTTCTCTTAAAAATTCATAACCTTGTTCTGGTCCATACCCTCTAAAAGTTTCTCCTTTTCCTAGTTCATCTACAGCTTTATGCATAGCATCTAAAACTGCTGGAACTATTGGGCGAGTTACATCCCCTATTCCTAATTTAATAACCTTTTTGTCTGGATTATTTTTTTGAAATTCAGCTACTTTTTTGGCTATAGTTGAAAAAAGATAGCTATCTTGCAAATTTAAAAAATTTTCATTTATATTAATCATATTTTCCTCCATATGATTTTTAATAAAAAAGAAATAAATTATTATTATTTTTTTATATTTATATCATTATATTGATTTTTTTTCAAGTATTACTTATTATATAATTAAAGAATTTGCTATTTCTAGCAAGTTCTTATACTCAATACTTTTAGCTATTATATTTGATTTTCTAACTACAATAATTACATAAAATACTTTTTAATCCAACATCTATATCAATCTTTCCGTTTTTAGAATTATAATCTAAATCAATAAATTCATTCAAAATTTTTCTTAATTCTTCTTTCTTAAAGTATGATGCCTGTTTTTTATATTTTGTTACTAAAAAAACTTGATTTGGTCTTAAGCTTAATGAATTAACTATATCCTTATTTAAACTAACAGCAATAGTGCATAAATAGATTTTCTTGAAGTGATTATATAAAGTTATTAATATTTTTTGAAGTGGCTCTTTTTGATATATTAAATTATCTAAAACTTCTAATGCTTTATCTAATTTTCTTATTGCTAAATTATCCGTAAGTTCAAAAATTACACTTTCTATTTGTTTTATTGATAAATGATTCACATCATCAATTGTTATTGTTCCATTTTCTCCTGCATATTCTATAAGTTTTCTAATTTCATTTATTAGATTTTGAAGATTTGTTCCTGAAGTTTCCACTAAATAATTTAAAGTTACATCATCACAGTTTACTTTATACAAATTACATATTTGTTTTAATTTTTTTACAAGCTGAATTGGCTTTAATTCTTCAAT
This sequence comes from uncultured Clostridium sp., assembly GCA_947427205.1. Lineage (GTDB taxonomy): Bacteria > Bacillota > Clostridia > TANB77 > CAG-508 > Scatovivens. The sequence goes on along the minus strand of CANEHB010000001.1, from coordinate 213,065 downwards.
ATTGCATATTATTCCATTTTTTTCTATTTCTTCAAATACAACATTTTTATCTGCTTCTAAATCTGTAAATACTATTACTACCGATTCTTCAATTATACTCATGTTTTCTCTTATATATTCTGCTAGTTTTTCTTGTATTGGAGTTCCTGCTTTTTTTCTTCCATCTTTTTTGAATAATCCTGCACTTTTAACTACAATTAATTTTTTATCATATCCAAAAGCTGGCATTTCTATATCTGAAATAATATTATCTATATTTGTTTCATCAAGTACTATATAATTTATTCCTAAAAGTAATTCACCAAAATTCTTTTTTATTTTATTTACACAAGTTTCTATTAAATATTGTTCATTACCATATAATAAATATAATGGCTTTAATTCTTCAAGAATACTTTTATTTAATGCATCATACGTCAAATTCATTTTATTTTCCTCTTATCTTATATTCTAGTTCATATTTTATAATAATTTTAGTTAAAAGTCTATATAATTTATGTACAAAATTGGTAAAGCCTTTATATTACAAAAAGTTGGTAGAAATTTATATAATATATAAATTAAGAAGTGATAATAAAAATTATCACTTCTTATTAGAACATCATTTATATATATTCTTTTTAAAGAAAGGAATATACTAATTAAATTATTTTACGTTTTTAATTTGTGTTGATGTAACATCACTTTCTAAATCTGCAAATACTATAGAAACTGCTACTAATTCTCCATTACCATTATCTGATACTGTTATTTTAGCACCTGTTCCTTTTAATCCAAATGAATCTAAGTATGTTCTAGCTTCTGCTAATGCTTCTTCATCATCTGTACTAATTGAAAGTGCAGTTGCTAATTCATCATCTGTAGCATCAACTGACACTTCTACATCTTCAAATACTGCTGGTGCAGCTTCTTTTGCAGTTACAGTAACTGTTGAAGTTGCATCTTTACTTACAGCTATTGTTTTATCTCCTGATAAATAAGCATCATCTATATCAACTGTTGCAGTACCTTTTTGTACTTCTACATCTAGGTTACCTGTTACAGCAACATTATCAGATGTTACAGCAACTGTTCCACCATTTGATAATATAGTAACTTTTCCTACTTGTCTATCTGTTCCATTACTATTTGTATCAACAAATGCTATTGTCATAGCTTGATCTTCTTTATTTTCAAATGTATAATTTGTATTTGATTCTCCATCAACTGCTATAGTTAATGTTGTATCATTAACATTTATTTTTGCATCTTGTGTAGGTGTTACATTTGTTCCATTTACTGTAGCTGTTGTATTAGCTAGTATTGTTGCATCATATGCAGATGTTCCACTAACTCTTACTCCATTTGATACTACTACTTCTTCAGGAGTACCAGTTATTCTAAATATAGAATTTGCTCCTGTTAAAATAATTTTTCCAGAAGTAGCATTAACTATTCTATCAAAAGATGCTGCTCCTTCTATTTCAACTTCTGTATCACCAACGTCCCCTAATGTTACTGTTGTTTCAGAAGCATTAGAACCATTTGTAGAAATACCGAATAAGTTTAAAGTTATTTTTTCAGCTGTTGCTAATTTTACAACATCTTGTGGATATAATTTCATATTTGCAACTAATTCAACTAAAGCTACAAATTCTGGTGTATATTCTGCATCTTTTCCATCTCTAAAATCATATCTTACACCTTTAATTATTGCAAGACCATTGTCATAATAGAATGTATTTTCAACAGCATCTACTTCACTATCAACCATTGTTACATTGTTGATTGTTACTGATGCACGTTTTGTTCTTACATCAAATGATTTTCCAATATAATCAGATTCACCTGTTATTCCGTCTACAGTAGCTATTAATTTGAATGCATATTCTGTAAAGTTATCTAATTTATCAATTACAACTTCATTATCCTTATTAGGTTTTATATTTCTTGTATCTACATCTACGAATTTTTTAATAGTAGCACCTGTAACTTTGTCAATTTCTGAAACTGCTTTATAAACTTCTACTTTGTATGTAGGTACTTTATCATTTATTTTAATTTCGTCTAAAGTAAATGTTATAGAATTTTCCCCTTCAACTGTTGTTGTCATATCTGGATTTACTACAAAAAATTCTTTTTCATCAGAAACTTTAGAACTAATAATTGGTCCATTATTTTCTTTTGCAACTACTTTTACTGTAGCTGTATAAACTTTGTTATCATCAATTTTATTTGTTGGTATTGTGCAAACTGTTGATAATACATTATTTACTCTTGTTACTGTATCTGTGTGCACTGAATTTCCTTCAGCATCAAATATTTCAACATCATATTGCTCTACATTAGCTACATTATTAGAATCTACCCAAGATAATACATATTCTGTAGCACTTGTATTAGCATTATAAACTACATTAAATGCAACTTTTTCAGCAACTTTTAAATCTGTAACTTCTACTACTGCTGATTCAATCTTTGTTGAAGCATATGTTGAACCATCAGCTTTTCCTTCAACTGTAACATCTATTTTATATTTTCCTGGTTTAGTTAACATTACATCTGAAAAATCAGCTATTGTTACATCATCTGTACCATCAACTAATACTTCTTCTTTAACTATTTTTGTACCATCATATAAAGTAACTTTAACTTTTTTATCTGTAGTATCTTCTAAAGTCCATGTAAATACATTTTTATCTGCTGCTTTAAATGTAGGAACTACTATATCTTTTACAGCAACTTCTTGTTCAACGTTACCATTTTCTTTAGCTATAACATATTTTGCTGGTGTAGTTGTTACACTACCATAATTATTTTCTACTACATAATATATTTCATATGCTGTATCAGTAGCTAAATCATTAGCTACAACATAATTTTCTAATTTATTTCCAGCTATATTAGCTGATTTTCCTTCTAAAAGTTCAGCTTTTGTTGGAGCAGGTGTTGTACCAACAGTAACTACTTTATAGTAAACTTTTGTAGCTGTACCTTCTCCATAATATGTTAAAGATGCAGTAGCTTTATCTGCATTTATACGATTTGTAGACACGCTTACTTCTGCTGGATTAACAGTATTTTTTACGAAAGTTCCTTTTCCTACTACTTCTTTTCCATCTTTTAATTCAAAAGATATATCTCCATCAGCTAAACCACTTAAGTCTTCTGTTATAGTGATTAATTTTGATGTATTTGCAGGTACTGCTACTACTACTGTCTTAGTATTAGCAGGATCTGCTGAATCTGTAATTACTAAACTTAAATTTTTTGCTGTTTTGATTTCTTCTTTAAGACTTACATCTATTTTAGAAGCTGTTTCATTCATATTATTTATCATGTTGTTTTCATTAACTGTAACTGTATAGTTATAGTTTTCATCAACTGGTGGTTTTACAGTTGTTTCTTCTTTTGGCATTTCATCAACAACTGTGTCTACCATACCTACATTAAATCTTTTAACTCTTAATGAATCATCTGAAGTATGTTTTCCATCTCTAGCATCTACATCAGATGCAACAGTTAATAGATTATCAAAGTTTTCTAATCCTACATTATGTTTTTCAATTAATAATGCATCATCAGAAGTTAAAACTCCGTTTTTATCAACATCTCCATATACTAAAACTGTATATGTTTTTCCATCTACTTTAAATGTATCTCCTGTAGCCACTTTATTTTCATCATTTCCTTTAAAATCTGTAGCTTTTGTATATACTGTTTTTATTTCTTCAACTGTTAATGTATCATTTTTTCCATTTAATATTACTGGTACTACATTTGCTACACCACTTACTAATTCGTTATATGGTATTTTAGCAATTTGAGTTTCAATTTCTGCTGCTAAAGTTTTTGTATTAAATACATTTAAAGTTAAAATACCTGCTAAAGCAATGCCAGAAACTATTTTAATTTTTTTGTTCATTATAAATTTTCCCCCTAAAATTTAAAATTTATATTATCTATAATTAAATTTTTAAAATAATTGCAAAAATTATTTATTGTTTAATTTTATTGTTCCTGCTACTACTGCTACTACTGCTAAAGCTATCATAGCTACTGCTGCATAATTAACACCTGTTTGTGGTAATCTTGTAGGCATTCCGTTTACTGCTGGAGCTGGATTTGTCGCTACTGGAGCTGCTGGAGCTGGATTACTTGGTGCTGGTTGTTGTTGATTTCCATTATCTGGTGTTGATGGTTCAACTGGTGTTGTTGGTTCAGTTGGTTGTTCTGGTTCAACTGGTGTTGTTGGTTCAGTTGGTTGTTCTGGTTCAACTGGTTTAGCTTTTTCAGTTACTTCAACTTTTCCTGCAAATGTTCCTACTGCTGAAGCATCTTGTGAATTTGTTACATTTACTGTAACATCAGCTGTTCCAGCTTTTACAGCTGTAAATGTAAATGTTGTTTTTCCTAATCCTCCTATTTGAGACATAGAAAAATTAATTGTTCCTGCTGTTGGTTCAAATGTTACTGATGGTCCACCTACAAATTTTAATACTTCTGTATTATATGTTACTGTTCCATCTGCATTTTCTGCACTTCCGAAATCTACAGTTACTGTTACTGTACTTTCTACTTCAGCTTTAGCGTTTGATACTGCTGTTGCTGCATTTACGTTTGTTGTAGCTGCTACTATTAATAAAACTGCAACTACGATTGTTAAAAATAATTTTTTCATTTTCATTTTTAAAAATTCCTTTCTTATTTATATATTTCTTTTTAATATCTAAATTAAGCTTTATCTATATTTCTCGTGCCTTACATATAAGTCTTGTTACTCCTCCAGGATTACATGTAATTAAAGTAGCCTCTCTCACTTCTTCTTCAGGTGGATATAAACAATCTATATCCTCTGGGTTACAAGTATATATTTTATAAATTTTATATGTAACTTTTGTTTTGGTCTCTTTATTGATTAAATCAAATGTGTCTCCTACTTCCAATTCCTTTAATCTTTTAAGTAAATTTTTGTAGTTATGACCTGTTATACAAAAATTTCCTATCCCGTTTATATCTCCTCCGTAAAACTTGGTTACTGATAAATTTAATGAAGCGTCATCTGTTTTTTCCAGAATATTCTTCTTTACATCAATTTTATCAATTACTAATTCACCAATAACTTTATAACTTCCCATTTTATTTGGTAATTCACTTACATCTACTGTTTCAAGTTCCTTTACAGTATTGATTTCAGTTACTGGATTTTCTACTATAGTATTTGTTTCATCTGTATTTGTTGGTATGTACTCGTTAATTTTTTTACAATTCAACCAAATGCATATGGCTACAACCACTATAATAGCTACAAGAATTATTGGGATTAAAAACTTTTTTTTATTTGGTTTTTCTTCAATAAATCTTTTCCCTTTATGACTAGGCTGCTTTTCCATTTGAAATTATAGATTTCACCTCCTTTAGATACCTTTGTTTAAAGATACTTTCAAGTATCTTTAACCTATTTTAGGTTAACTCTTTAATCATTCTAATCTAAAACAGGTTAAAAGTCAATAAGTATTTTAAAATATTTTAAAATTATTGTAATAATCCTTTTAACTCATTTTTGATTAAGTTTATTGTTAAAAAAATTTAATTTAAACACATTATTTAACTTAATAAAAAAAAGATTTTTTTTAATAATAATAAAAAAGGAGGTAATTATTATTTTTAATAACAGATATCCAAGGATTCGCTCGCTACGTGAAGATCATGATTTAACACAAAAAGAAATAGCCAAAATCCTTAATATGTCTCAGACTGGCTATTCTAAATATGAAACTGGCGAAAATGATATTCCTTCAAAAATTTTAATTGAACTTGCAAAATATTATAAAACTTCAGTCGATTATTTGTTAGGAATTACAGAAGAAATAAAACCATATCCATAATCTATCTGACTTTTTTATTTATTTTAACATCAAAAAATGGTAAATTATAAATTTACCATTTTTTTATATATTAAATAAAAAAAGACTAATATTTTCTTAATCTTTAAATTCGCCAGAAAATACTCGTCTTAACTTTTTATATCTTTTCTTAATTATATACTATTTTTTATCATCAAAATTTACAATCTTACTTACAAATCCTACAATTACAGTTGAATTTTGCTTTGCTATTTCTTTTGTTATAGCCTTTCCTCCAACTGTAAGTGATGCCACTATTGCACTAAATACAAATTGTATTTGTGAGCTCATTCCATAATTTTCTGTAAGTTTTAACGCTATCATTGCACTTATTGCTCCACTAAGAACTCCACAAATATCTCCTATTACATCTGCACAAAAATTTGATACTTTTGCAGAATTTCTTATCATTTTTATAGAAGTTTTTGCTCCTTTTATTTTTTTACTTGCTTGCGCATGAAAGTCTTCTTCATTTGCTACAGTAACTGCTACTCCTATTAAATCAAATATAACACCTACTAAAATTACTAATATCAATACTATTAATCCTAATATTATATTTAATTTTGAAATTGCTGTATTTGATATATATGAAAATAACAACGATAGAATAAAAGTGGTAATAGCTATTCCTATTACCCAAGTATTATTATTTTTTTTAGATTTTTCTTTCATAAATTTATCTTGTAATTAATTCTCCTTTTATTTTTTATATACTTTATATATATGCTTTATTTTTATTATTATATTTTTATAATTGGTAGGAACTTAAGTAAACTTTACGGTTTAGGTCTAGCAGATTTTCTCTATTTTTCACTTTTTATTACTAAAAAGCCGTTTCCATTTAAGAAAAATATCCATCTATAAGATGTCGCCAGATCACCACTTAAATCCGTACCTTAATCCTTAAATTCCCCTGCTTATCAATTTAAGCAAACACTCTAGAAATTTTCTTTGAGTATCCTTGCCTGCTATTAGTCTCTTTTGCAACAAAAGTTTCATAATCAAATATAAAAAAGATATGGCCTATATCTTAATTATATTTAAACGATTAATCCCCAGTTATCACTCAAGACAGTCATTACCACTACATAACAGATTGCGCTACATAGGTTTACCTATTCATATGAATAAGTCTCAACGAAATCAGGAATCATCTGTATGCCATTACAAATTATCCTAAAATCTTTACTTTTTAAGGCCACGCAAAACTGGGCGTAATGCGCAGACACTTAAAAAACTTCGACTGATAATACTTTCTAGTAGATTTTTAGGCCCACCCTCATAACAGGAGTAATACACTAGAATAATGCACCAATGCGATATATTATATCAGTTTGATATTTTTTTAGCAAATCTTTTGCTAACTTCTTTTAAAATGAAAAAGCATTTTACTTTTATAAAAATTTCATTTTTCTCTTTTTTTCTCTTTTTTTCTATCCAATACTAATTAAATCGTATACAAAGATTTTTGTACTTAATTTCTAATAAAATATTATTCTACACTTTTTAAAGACTCTATCATATCTACTTTCTTTAATGAAAAATATGTTATAAAGTTTACTACAAATGTAAACATAACTGTTATTAGACATGCATACAAATAACTTTGTGGTAAAATTATTCTTTTAAATCTTAGTATTCCTATTTCACAAGTTCCTAATATAAATGAATTTAAAATATATCCAAATATTAATCCACATACAATTCCTATTGCTGTTAGCACAACAATTTCTCTTGTTACATAATCATATACTTCTTTATCGTAAAATCCTAAAACTTTTATTGTTGCCAATTCTCTAATTCTTTCACTTATATTTATATTAGATAAATTATAAAGAACTATAAATGCTAAAACACCTGCTGATACTATTAATACATATACAACTAAGTTCATTGCACTTAAAGTATCATCCATTATTTGAATTAGATAACTTGTTAATGTTATTGATGCTATCTTAGAATCTTTTAAGATTTTTTCTGATAATTCATATTCTTCATTTTCATCTATTTTATCAATATATTTTGTTAATAATACATTAGTAGATACTTCTTCTTTAAATAAATTCTCATACATAGATTTTGTTATATAAACATAGTGTGATATATAGTGTTCTGTTATTCCACCAACTTTTACTTTATATTCATTTTCATTTGAATCACTTAAGATAATTTCATCTCCTACCCTTACATTTATTAATTGAGACAATTTATCTGTTATTATTACTTCATTATCATTTAAATTTAGTTTTTCACCTGTTTTTAAATCTTTTAATCTTATAACTTTATCTAAAGCTTCTTGATTATCTACTACTAATATTTGAGCTTCTTCTTCCAAATCTCCATTTTTTATATCATCAGAGGTTAAATAAATTTCTGTACAACTTTCAATAGTGTCTTCATTTTCTAAGCTATTTTTTAAAGCACTAATTTCTTCTCTTGTTAATGTATTCTTTAATCCTATAAGCATATCGTAGTTATAAATATCTATGTATTGATAATCCATTATCTTGGAAATCGAATCCTTTAGTCCAAAACCTGCAACTATTAACGCTGTACACCCACATATTCCAATTACTGTCATTAAAAATCTTTTCTTATATCTAAACATATTTCTTGCTGTAACTTTTTGTGTAAAATTAAATCTATTCCAAATAAAAGGTATTTTTTCAATTAATACTCTTTTTCCTGCTTTGGGCGCTTTTGGTCTCATCATTTCAGCTGGTGTACTAACTAATTCTTTGTTTGCAGTATATATTGTTGCCCCAACTATACATACAGACATTATTGCAACACCCATTACCATATAATATTTATTAAGCTCTATCACCATTTCAGATATATTATACATCATCTGATACATTGATATTATTATTCTTGGGAAAAATTCAAGTCCAAATATAGCACCTAATATTCCACCAATTAATGAAGCAAGTAAAGAATAAATAATATATTTAGACATTATCTGTATTTTATTATATCCTAAAGCTTTTAACGTTCCTATTTGTACTCTTTCCTCTTCAACCATTCTAGACATTGTTGTTAAACTTATTAATGTTGCTATTATAAAAAATACTATTGGAAAAGCCTCTCCTAATTTTTCTACATTTCCTGTATCTTGAGCATAACTACTAAACCCAGAGTTATCGTTTCTATCAAAAATATACCATTTAGCATTTTCTATATCATTTACTTTTTCTCTAGCATCTATAAGCTTTCCTTCTGCTTCTGCTATTTTTTCATTAAATTCTTGTTTTTTATCAGCTAATTCTTTTTCTCCATCTTCTATTGTTTTTTTGGCATCTTTTATCTCTTTCTTGCCTTTACTAATTTCTTTTTCAGCATCAGCAAATTTCTGTGCTGTTTCATTTCTTTTTTGTACAAGTGTTGCTTTTGAAGATTCAAGTTCTTGATATCCTATAGCTATTTGATTTTGCCCTGAAGCTAATTTATTTTCAGCTTCGCTTAATTCTAGTTGAATTTGATTTAATTGTTCTTCTAATAAATATTTTTGATTTTGACATTCAGAAATTCCTACATTTATTTGATTTAATTGTTCAGTAGTCATTCCATAGCTTTCTAATTCTTGTTTTTGAGAATTCAAACTCACTATTTGAGTTTTAACATATTCTATTGCTGATACAAGTTCAGCTGTATCACCTGTAGCATTTTCTAATTCTTGCTCATATTCTGCAAGTGTTGTGTTTAACATTGCTAAAGTTTCATCCACTTTAATAATTGTAGATAATACATTTTCTACTAATGATTTATTTTCTTGTAACTCATTAATATTAGAATTTAATGTATTTATTCCTGTTTGCAACTGTAAAATTCCTGCTTCTGCTTCTTGTTTTTTTGCAGATAACAATGCATTTCCATCATTTATTTCTGTTTGTGCTATTGCAAGCTGTGTTTCTGCTGCAGATATTTGAGCCTCAGCATTTGCAAATTCGACTTCTGCTTGACTTTTTCCATCTGCTAATTCATTTTCTGCATCTTTAAGTTCTTTCTCACCTTTTTTTATATCGTTTTTTCCATCTGCAATTTCTTTTTCTGCGTCTTGTATCTTTTTTTCTCCATCTGCTTTTTGCTCATCAAAATCTAACTGTGCATCATTTAATTTTTTATTTGCTTCTTCTATTAATTCATTATGTCTTGCATTTTGCCTTTCTTCTTTTATTGATTCTATATTTTTTTCTACTTTTGAGACTAATTCATCATATTCATCACTTATTGCATTATAGTTTTTACTTTCTTTTACAATAATATCTATTCCGTGTATATATATCAGACACAATGTTATTTTTATTAATATACATGTAATATGCAACTTTTCCTGACCCTAGTGTTGTTGTTCCTCTATCTCTTGATATGTATAAAGGACTTTTTACTATACCCACTACTTTTAATTTTGTAGTTTTAAAAGAACTTTCTTCATCTTCTGATAGATTTTCTCTAATTTCTATATAGTCTCCTAAGTTAAGTCCTTGTTTCATAATAGACTCAATAACACATTCATCTTCATTTTCTGGCATACTTCCTTCTATAAGTTCTAATTTATTAATATCTTCTTCAATCGTAGCATATGCTTTTACTACTACTTCTTCATCATCTATTGTAACAAATACATCTTCACTATATGTTCCAAAAGCTTTCTCTACTCCATCTACTTTTGAAATAGCATTAATATCATCAGCTGTAAGCCCTAATGTAGAAACAACATTTATATCATATACATTATATTTATCCAAATATTTATCTAATGTTATTTTCATATCTGGACTTGTAGCTCTTACACCCGCAAAAAAGCCTACCCCCATAAACGCCATAAGCAATATGGAGATAAACCTTTTATTAGTTTTTTTAATTTGTTTTATACTATCTTTTAATAAAGCTTTTTTCATTTTCTAAAAATTCTGTTACCTTTTCATAATTTTGTCGCTTTTTTGCAAGTTTCCTAATAACCTGGTTTTTCTAGTAATTTGAACATATTTTTCTTATATTCTTCAACTCCTGGTTGATTAAATGGATTTACTCCTAAAAGAGAACCTGATATTGCGCATGCTTTTTCAAAGAAATATATTAATTCTCCTAAATTTTCTTCGTCTAATTTTTCTATTTCTATCATAAAGTTTGGTACATTACCACTAACATGTGCAAGTACTGTTCCTTCCATAGCTTTTCCGTTAACATATCCTAAATCTTTTCCTGCTAAATAATTTAATCCATCTAAATTTTGATCATCTGATTGAATTGTTATTTCAGAAGAATTTGATTTTATTTTAAGTACTGTCTCAATTAAATCTCTTCTTCCATCTTGAATATATTGTCCCATTGAATGCAAGTCTGTTGTTAAATCAACTCCTGCTGGGAATATTCCTTTTAAATCTTTTCCTTCACTTTCTCCATAAAGTTGTTTCCACCATTCTGTCATATAGTGAAGTTTTGGTTCATAATTTGCTAATATTTCTATTGTTTTTCCAGATCTATATAATAAATTTCTTGCTACAGCATATTTGTAACAATCATTATATTTTAAATTAGAATCTGAATATTTATCTTGTGCAAGCTTTGCCCCATTCATTAATTTATCAATATCAATTCCTGCTGTAGCAATTGGTAATAATCCCACTGCTGTAAGAACTGAAAATCTACCTCCTACATTATCAGGAATAACAAAAGTTTCATATTTTTCTTCATTTGCTAAAGTTTTTAATGCTCCTTTTTGTTTATCTGTAGTTACATATATTCTTTTTCTTGCTTCATTTACACCATATTTTGTTTCTAGTACTTCTCTAAAAATTCTAAATGCTATTGCTGGTTCTGTAGTAGTTCCTGATTTTGAAATAACATTTATAGATACATCTTTATCACTAATAAATTCCAATAAATCATTCATATAAACTGGACTTAAATTGTTTCCTGCGTATACTATTTGTGGCATTTTTCTTTTTTCTTCTGACATAGCATTATAGAAGCTGTGTGTTAACCCTTCTATAACAGCTCTTGCTCCCAAATAAGATCCACCTATTCCTATAACAACAAGTACATCTGAATCATTTTGAATTTTCTTTGCTGCTTTTTTTATTCTTTCAAATTCTTCTTTATCATAATTTGTAGGAAGCTCAATCCATCCTAAAAATTCTTTTTCATTATTTGCATTTTCATGAAGTTTCTCATGAATTACAGATACCTCACTACTAAATTCATTAATTACATTATCATTTATACTTGAATTTTCATAATTAAATTTAATCATATTAAACCTTTCCTTTCTTTTAGAAGTTTATCTCAAATTTTAATGTATAACATATATATTATATTTTTACTTTTCTAAAAGATTATATCATAATAAAAATTTTTTTGTACATATTTTTCAAGAAACTTTTTTAGCAATAGTAAATAGTATAATCTTTTATTTATAAAAACACTTTTAAGTATTTTTTTAATTGACTTTTTATAATTAAAGCTATATTATATTAAGTGTTTTTAAAGATAATAAAAGGAGATTATATATGGCATTTGATGGATTTATTACAAAATCTGTTATTTCTGAACTTGAACCTTCACTTATTGGAGCAAAAGTAAATAAAGTATTTGAACCTACAAAAAATGAAATTATTTTAGGTCTTTATAATAATGGATTAAATTATGCTTTAGAGCTTTGCGCCAATCCAGAATTTTGCAGAATTTGTTTAACTACACATTCAAAACCTAATCCACAAAATGCATACAATTTTTGTATGTTACTTCGAAAGTATTTAACTGGTGGAAAAATAATTAGTATATCTAATTACGATTTAGAAAGAACTATAGAAATAAAATTTGAAGTTTATAATGAATTAAATGATTTAGTAACAAGAAAACTATTTATAGAAATTATGAGTAGACAAAGTAATATAATTTTAACAAATGAAAAAAATATTATTATAGATACTTTAAAACATTTTGATAATAAAGCTCGAGAACTTTTACCTGCTCATGAATACACTTTCACTCCTACTACAAAAATCAGTTTTATTAATATAAAGTCTTTTGAAGAATTTGAAAAAATTTTATATTCATCTGAAAAAACAACTTTAAGCAATTTCTTTATGAATACTTTTATTGGCTTTAGTAAACCATTTATTAAAGAAAATTTAAAAATTTTAAATATTTCAGATACTGATTATTCTAATGAAGATTTAAAAATTATTTATAATTATATAAAAAATATTATTAATAATATGGGTACTGCTAATATTTCTTGTAAACAAATTTCTGATAAAGATTATACACTTGTTTTAAATACTGAAAACACTAACGAAAACAATTTAGGTATTAATTTCTTTTTAGATGATTTTTATTTTAATAAAGAACAAAATTCAGTTTTTATAAATTCAAGAAATAGCTTGCTAAAAATTGTTTCTACTTCTTTAAAAAAAGTATACAAAAAAATTGAAAATATAAATTCTAAACTTAAAGAATGTGACGAAATGGATACTTTTAGGTTATATGGCGAACTTTTAACAGCAAATTTATATAAAGTAAATCCTAATGAAAACCTTGAGGAAATTACTGTTGATAACTACTATAATGAAAATAAGCCTACAGTTATTCCCTTAGATAAAAGTATATCAATACATAAAAATATCGAAAAATATTTTAAAAAATATAATAAATTGAAAAATGCTCTTTCTATTGTATCTGAGCAAAAAAAGGAAGCGGAAAAAGAACTAGATTATATTGAAAGTATTGTATTTAACTTAGGAAATAGTAAAACTCTTAGTGATATAAATGAAGTTTATGAAGAAATTGCTGAAAATATCTTTACAAAAAAAGTTATTTCTCAAAAAGAAAAAAATAAATCTTCTAAAAAGAAAGCTAAAGATTCTGTAATTGATTTAGAAAATATTGATATTGGAAACTTTAAAATATATATTGGAAAAAATAATATTCAAAATGATTATATAAGTTTAAAATTTGCAAATCCAAATGATATCTGGTTTCATACTCAAAAAATACATGGTAGCCATGTGCTTTTAAGAAATCCAGAAAACTTAGAAGTTTCTGATATTCCAGAAGACGTTTTATATAAATGTGCCGTTTTGGCAAAGCAAAATAGTAAAGCTTCTAACAGTTTAAATGTACCAGTAGATTACTGCTATGCTAGATATGTAAAAAAAGTTTCTGGAGCAAAACCTGGTATGGTTATTTATAATAATTTTAAAACTATAATTGTGAAATAAAAAATGCAAGGTTCTCCATAAAACATGGAAAACCTTGTATTTTTTGTTAAAATTGCTATGGCTACCATTTATAGTATTTGATAGAATTGTAAAACTTACTGTATGTATTCAACAACAGAATCTTTCTTACTCATAATCCATTTTTCCATATTAAACGGTTTATTGGGATTAAATGAAACCCATATAACACCGCCACCACCTGTCAACGTAATAGAAGCTTCTTTTTTTTGTTTTACCTTTTCTTCAAATCTCATTGCAGCATCTTCATATACGCTTCCAAACCTAATAACAACTAAGGCATTGCTTCTTTCTTTCAAAATCTGCTTAATCCATTTTTCTCTTGCTATTGAGTCCTGCTTAGCCTCCAAATTACTCAGCGACACTCTCCTCATATTCTCTTTAGCCTCTTCAATAATTGCCTCTGCTTCACTACAACTTGAAAAAGACATTTTTGGGATAGGAGCGATTTCACATAATCTAGGAAAAGAAAACTCCCATCTGTCCTGTAATTCTTTCCTAATTTCTTCCCACTCTGCATCTCTCTTTCTCCACTCTGCCACGAGGCTCCAATAGTCATAACTAACCTGGCCCCATCTCTTTTCAAAGAGTTTATTGCCTAAAGCTGTCCTTGGTTTTTTTATGTTGTTTTCATTCAAGCATTTTTCAAATAATGAACATCCACCTGCTTCTTTCAAAAGCTGAATTAAAAAACATTCTTCTCTTTTTATTTCTTCGGCCTTAGCATCAAGATCATGAAATGATATTGCCTGAGTAGTATCACATAATACACCACTCATCTTCTTTATACTGCTTGCAAAAGAAATTTTAGAAACATCAACTCCACATCTGTCCCGAAGCTCTTCTATGATCTCTTCCCATTTTGCATGTCGTGCATCCCACTCTTCTACAAGACTCCAATAAAGCCTAATCCATTTCTTATCAAAGAGTTTTATTCCCAAAGCTGTCATCGGTTTTTTTATGTTGTTTTCCATCAACATTTTGTCAAATTCTTTCATATTGCTACCCTTTCTTTTAACAAATTTGTGGTAATATGTAAACAAATTAATAAATCAAGCTTTTACATAATCACCATCAAATAATCAGTTTACAGTATTATTATAACATCTTTTACATAAAATTACAATTCTTATATTTTATTCATTCTAATACTATTTTTTGATATACATATGCTTTAATTATAAAAAAACAAAAATTACTCCAAAAGGAGGATTTTTTTGGTTACGTTTTTCTGTGTCGTCAAAATCAAATCTCGAACTTTTTGAATTAATTAATGGTTAGCTGATGTATTCCACTGCGCTCGTACACTTCTTCATTATCCAAAATGTACTATCCTGTTCTTTCTGAGGATCAAAAGCAACCCAAACTGGAGAGAGCATAATACAGATGTAAGACTCTTTGCCAACAGAAACTGAATTTTCAAATTTCTTCTTATTATCCTCATTAGGAACATATTTTCCTCTGATTACAATAAGCTTACAGTCTTCTGTCTTGTCAGATACAATCTGTTCAATCCACTCTTTACGAGCATCGCTTTCAAGTTTTATCTTCATATCCGACAGTGATATGTCTTTGATTTTCTTTTGTTCCTCTGCAATCACTTTGTAAGCTTCTTCATAGTTTCCAAAGATAAATTCAGGCTCCTGATATACCACTTCAAATTCTGCTGTAAAATCTCTGTCCCATGCTTCCTGTAATTCAGCTTGTGTAATTTTTATCATGTTGTTTAGTTCTTCAACCTCTTGGCAAAGCTGCTCATACAGAAACCGAACTTCAGCCCACTTTTGTTCAAACTTTTTCTTTCCAAAAAATGGTGCCTTGATGCCATTTGTTGCTACTAATGTTTCAAACTTCTTCATTTGATTTCCCTCTTTCTGTTTCTTAACAATTTATGATAATGCTAAAAAATTAATTAATGCACTTCTTGCAGTACCATAAAATAATAAAATGCTACAATTTTATTATACTACGTTTTATGTAAATTTGCAAATTATCTTCCTCCAGTACTTAATCAAAAATACGTAATACTTTAATATCAAATAGGTAATATTCTATTTTGTTACTAACTCATAAGTGTCTTTTGCTATTATTAATTCTTCATTTGTTGGAATTATATATATTTTTGCTTTAGAGTCATCAGTAGAAATACATTTTTCTTTTCCCCTTGTTTTGTTTGCTTCTAAGTCTAATTTTACTCCAAATGGTTCTAAATATTTGCAAATTCTTTCTCTTGTTTCAATTCCATTTTCTCCCACTCCACCTGCAAATGTTAAAACATCTAATCCACCAAGTGAAATTACATATTGTCCTATATATTGAGCTATTTTATATGCTTGGCTTTCAAGTGTAAGAATTGATCTTTGATCTCCCATATTATACCCATCTTCAATATCTTTATAGTCTAATGATACTCCAGATACTCCCCATGCTCCTGATTGTTTATTTAATATTTCTTCTATATCTTCTGGTCCTAAATTATCTCTTTTCATAATATATGGAATTATAGCTGGATCTATATCTCCACATCTTGTTGCCATTGGAATACCAGCAAGTGGTGTTAGCCCCATACTTGTATCAATAGATTTTCCTCCATCTATAGCACATATTGAAGCTCCTTGTCCTAAATGACAATTTATTACTTTTAAATTTTCTTTATTTTCTCCTATAAGTTCTGCAACTCTTTGATCTACATATCTATGGCTAGTTCCATGAAATCCATATTTACGAATTTTATAACTTGTGTAATATCTATATGGTATTTGATATACATATGCTTTTGCTGGCATTGTTTGATGAAAAGCTGTATCAAATACTGCTACCATTGGAACATTTGGTAATGCATTTTTTGCAGCTCTTATTCCTGCTACTCCTGCGGGGTTATGAAGTGGTGCTAAATCTATACATTTTTCTATTTCTCTAATAACTTCATCATTTATTACAACAGATTCACTAAACATCTCTCCACCATGAACTATTCTGTGTCCTACTGCTCCTATTTCATCTAAGCTGCTTATTAAATTATATTCTGGCTTTTGTAACACTTCTAAAACAAAACTTATTGCTTCATCATAATCTCTGGCAATATGCAATAGTTCTTCTTTGTTTCCATTTATATTTAATTTAAGTGTTGTTTTCATTCCACCTATTCTTTCAAAATTTCCTTTTGCCATTCTTTCATTTGTATCCATATTTATAAGTTGAAATTTTAAAGAAGAACTTCCACAATTTAAAACTAATATTTTCATAAATTATTTCCTTTCTAGGTTTGATATTTTCATACCAATTCTAACATTAATTCTGCATATTAACAATAGAAAATTTTAAAATTTAATTTTATATTGATTTCAATATAAAAATCTTACTTTTATATAAGTAAGATTTTTATATATTTTCTATTTTGTTAATTTATATGTATTCTCTAAACGTACCTTCGCATTTACCCTTCTACAATTCTTTTTGTGTCTCTTGCTATAACCATTTCTTCATCTGTTGGAATTACAAATGCTGAAATTTTAGAATCATCAGTTGAAATTTTCTTTTCTTCACTTCTTACATTATTTCTCTCTAAATCTAATTTTAATCCCATCCATTCTAAATTTTCGCAGATTTTCTTTCTAATATTTATTTGATTTTCTCCTATACCACCTGTAAATACAACTGCATCTATCCCTTTTAATGATACTGCATATTTTGCAATAAATTGAGCAATAATTTTTGTAAATAATTCTATTGCAACTTTAGCTTTTGGTTTATCATCTTCATATGAGGCAAGTTCTATTTCTCTAAAATCTGGATTTAATCCTGTTATACCATATAATCCTGATTTTTTATTTAATACAGTAGTTACTTCTTTAGTAGTTAAATTTTCTCTATCCATTATTTCTGTTACAACAGCAGGATCTAAATCTCCTGAACGTGTAACCATTGCAATTCCACTTAAAGGTGAAAGTCCCATTGATGTTTCAATAGATTTTCCACCATCTACAGCACATATTGAAGCTCCTTGCCCTATATGACATGTAACAATTTTTAATTCTTCTATAGGTTTTTCCATTAATTTTGCACATAATTTTGATACATACTGATGAGATGTACCATGAAAACCATATTTTCTAATTCCATATTTTTCATAATATTCATAAGGAATTGGATACAAATAATTTTCCTGTGGAATTGTTTGGTGAAAAGCTGTATCAAATACACCAACCATAGGAACTCCTGGCATAGCTTTTTGGCAAGCTCTTATTCCACGTATTGTTGCTGGATTATGAAGTGGTGCAAGTGGTGAACAAGAATCGTATTTTGTAATTACATCTTCATCTATTCTAACAGATTCACTAAATTTTTCCCCACCATGGCATAATCTATGTCCTACTGCTGATATTTCTGATAAATCTTTTATTACACCATAATCTTTATGGACTAATTGCTCTAATACTATTTTTAAAGCTTCTTCATGATTCATTACAGGAACTTTTGTAACATATTTCTCTCCATTAACTTTATGAGTAACAAAAGCTTCTTGTTCTCCTATTCTTTCAAAATTTCCTTTTGCTAAAAGTTTCTCTTCATCCATATCTATTAATTGATATTTTAATGATGAACTTCCACAGTTTACTACTAAAATTTTCATTTCAAAATTCCTTTCTTATATGTGATTTTATTTTTCATAAAAATTAATTCAGAGCAAGTATTACTAGGCAAAGCTTGAGAAAAATTAATGAGCATACGAGTTGTATGTGATTTAATTTTTCGATAACTTTAACAACGTAATACAAAGCTATCAATTAATTTTTATTGGGCTTGGACAGCTGTAATAGCAATAACTCCAGCAATATCCTCAGCTGAACATCCTCTTGATAAATCGTTTACAGGCCTTGCAATTCCTTGACAAAGTGGGCCATAAGCTTCTGCTTTTCCTAATCTTTGTGTTAATTTATATCCTATATTCCCAGCATTTAAATCTGGAAATATTAGTGTATTAGCATTTCCTGCAACACTACTATTTGGTGCTTTACTTTTTGCAACTTCTGGAACTATTGCTGCATCTAGTTGTAATTCTCCATCTACTTTTATTTCTGGATACTTTTCTTTTATCAAGTTAGTTGCATCTATAACTTTTTGAGTTAATTCTGATTTCGCACTTCCCATTGTAGAATAAGAAAGCATTGCAACTTTCGATTCTTTTCCTACTAATTGTTCAAAGCTTTTACTTGAAGAATTTGCTATTTCTACAAGTTCTTCTGCTGTTGGATTTTGGTTTAATCCACAATCACCAAAAACAAATACTCCATCTTCTCCATATTCACAATTTGGTACTACCATTAAAAAGAAGGCTGATACTAATTTTGTTCCAGGTGCTGTTTTTAAAATTTGAAGTGCTGGTCTTAAAGTATCTGATGTTGAATGAATAGCTCCTGAAACAAGTCCATCTGCTTCTTCTAATTTTATCATCATCATTCCAAAATATACTTCATCTTTTACTAATTCTTCTGCTTTTTCTAGTGTCATACCTTTTTCTTTTCTAAGTTCATATAATTTTTCTGCATACATCTTGCTTTTTTCTGATTTCAAAGGATCTATAATTGTTGCTTTTGAAATATCTAAACTTTTTTCATTTGCCATTTTATTTATATTTTCTTCATTTCCTATTAAAATTATATCTGCATATTCTTCTTTTAAAGCAGTAGCAGCAGCTTCAATTATTCTTATATCACTTGCTTCTGGTAATACAATTTTTTTAATATTATTTTTGGCTCTTAGTTTTATTGTATTAATAAAGTTCATTCTTTCCTCCTTCATATTTTTTATATAATCTAACAATTTTCTTGTGCATATTGATTCTATCTAATTCTAATATTTTTTTATTAAATAGCTTTACTTAAATTACTTATTATTCTTATACTCTTTGCAATATTTGTTTACTGGGCATTCCTTACATTTTGGACTCCTTGCTATGCAAATATTTCTTCCATGCCATACAAATAAATGATTTACATCATAATAATACTCTTTTGGTATTTGTTTTAATAAATCTTGTTCTATTTTTTCTGGTTCTGTCTGCTTAGAAAATCCCATCTTATTTGAAATTCTTTTAGCATGCGTATCAACAGCTATTCCTTGTGGATTATGAAATGCTTCTAACATAATTACATTAGCACTTTTTCTCCCAACTCCTGGAAGACTTTGTAATTTTTCCATATCATCTGGAACAATTCCTTTATACTCTTCTATTAATTTTTGACTACATGCTTTTATATTTTTTGCTTTATTTTTATAAAATCCACAAGGATGTATTATTTCTTCTAATTCTTTTATATCAATTTCTGCTAATTTTTCTGGTATATTATATTTTGAAAAAAGTTTAGGTGTTGTCTTATTTACTCTTTCATCTGTACACTGTGCAGAAAGCATTACAGCAATCATCATTTCAAATGGTGTTGTAAAATCTAAACTACATGTTGCATCAGGATAAAATTCTTTTAAAATTTTTATTATTTCTATTGCTTCATCTTTTTTCTTCATTTAAAAACACATTCCCTTCTCGCTTTGCTTCAAAGGCTCATATAATCATGAAAAACTTTATTATTTTTTCAAATTATATCCAATTGCTTAAGAAATAACTTCTTGTTCTTGTTTTACAATATTTTCTTTTTTAGAAA
The DNA here is from genome assembly GCA_947427205.1 of uncultured Clostridium sp. Lineage (GTDB taxonomy): Bacteria > Bacillota > Clostridia > TANB77 > CAG-508 > Scatovivens. Next base: position 192,272 of record CANEHB010000001.1, on the reverse strand, counting down.
ATATTGTACTTAAAATAACTTTAAATCCATAAGCAATAATTATAAATCTAATTACTCCACCTACTACTGGTATAAATCTTATTAATTCTATCACAAGATATACTGCAAGTGCTAAAACAAATTTCATTACATTTGAACATGATTTTTGAGTTAATTTTAATATTATTCTTGAAATTTTTAATGCTGCTATTGGTATACTAATGCAAAGTGCTATAACATATAATGCTATAATTAAAAATCCTATTGGTAATCCTACTAAAGTAATTATTAAAACAATTGCTATTATTGGTACTAAAATTGTTAACCCTAATCCTACTAAAATATCTATAAAATAATTTTCTTTTTCATTATTTTCTTTATTTTTTGTAATATTTGACCATACTAAAATTATTACTATTGCTGTAAAAGCTTTTGCTAAAATATTTATTACATTTGAAAATGTATCTGATTTACTTTCTTGTTTTACTGGAAGTTTTATTTCTATCATTTCACCAATATTATCATTATTTTCTACATTTATTTCTCCTGAATAATAAATCTTTCCAGCTACACCTGCAGTTGAACTATTATTTATATTAGTTTTACTTGATGTTGAATAAAAATTACGATATGAATATCCATTAAATTCACATGTTTCTGATGCAACTCTTATATCTCTATAAGTATATGAATTATCTCCAAATGTAACTTTATTTCCTGCTACATATACATCATTTGCTCCTGAATTAATCTCTACAATATTTCCACATGCATATACAGAACCTGATACATTAGCATTTATTGTTACATTTTCCCCACATACAAATAAATTTCCTGTTATTGCAAGTGAAGATATAGTAATATTTTTACCAATCGCATATACATTTCCATCTACTAATTTATCATATGCTATATCTTCTTGACATAAATATACATCGTCTTCAATATATTCTATTTCATTTTCTACATAAGACATTCCATCTGGTACTGGATTATCTGATATAGGCATTATACCATCTTCACTAATTTCATTAGTTGTCCCATCTAAAACTTCTGACTCGTTATTTAAATCTCTTGGTTGAATTTTACTTTCATTTACTTCTGTAGCAAATGCAGTATTTGATACTAATAATATCAATACTATCATAATTAAAAATTTTGCTATTTTTTTCTTTTTCATTTTCTTTCCTCCTAAAATATATAATTTTTATTTAAAATTTAATTACTATAATTTAATTATCTGAAAAATTAAAGCGACTACTTATAAGATGTCAAAATCTTCGTTTTTCTATTTCTATAATATAATTTAATATCTTACACTTTTTACAGCTTCAGTAATGTTTTCAGATGATGTTAAATAACTTCCTACAGCTAATATATTTGCACCTGCTTTGATAGCTTCTTTTGCAGTTACATCATTTATTCCACAATCTACTTCAATATCTATATCTAAATTATTTTCACATAAATATTCTTTTAACTCTTTTACTTTTTCTAATGTTTCTGGCATTAATTTCTGCTTACCTTTTCCAGGATTTGCAGTCATTACTAAAACCATATGTATATATTTTAAATATTGTTTTATTTCATTTATACTTGTATCTGGATTTATTGCAATTCCAACTTTTGAACCACAATTTTTAATTTCATCTATAATATTTTTTACTCTTTCCTCATCTTTTACTGCTTCTATATGAAATGTTATAATCTTAGGTTCTAACATTGAATATTCATCTATAAATTCTTCAATATCTTCTACCATTAAATGTACATCTAGTCCTAAATTTGATATATGAGAAATTGTTAAAGCATAATCTTTCATTATTTCTGTTGTATTCTTTTCAACAAATTTTCCGTCCATAACATCTATGTGAAAATAGTCTATTTTTGCTACTTCTAAATTATATAGGGTTTTAATTGCGTTTTCTTTTTCTAAACTTAATAATGATGCTGAAACTTCTACCATTTTATCTCCTATTCTCAAAACATGAGACATGATTTTATCCTTTTTATCATGCCTCTCTGTTTTTGCTTATTTATCTACATTTATTGTTTGATCACCTTTTTTGAAATCAACTGTTTGAGTAAATTTAGTTACACCATTTACTTTTACTTTTACTTCTTTTACTCCAGACGCTGTCCAAGTTTGAGAAATATCTGTTTTAGTCATATTATAACTATTGCTTAATATTATATCTTCTCCAACCTCAATTACAACAGTTGCTTTTTCAACTTCTGGTGTTGTTGGTGTTTGAGTTATCGTGTTTCCAAATTCATCTGTTTTTGGTTCTGTAACTGGTTTTGGTTCTGTATAATTCATTAATGATTTTAAATTTACATTTACTGTTAATGTTGATCTTGTAGGTTGTTTATTTACAACAATATTTACTGATTCTCCTTCTTTTATTGTCTTATTAGTTGGATTTTGAGAAGTTACTACTCTATCAGATTTTGATGCATCTTCATCATAAGTTATATTTACTACTAATCCTAAAGCACTTAATGTTTGATATGCTTTTTCTTCTGAATCTCCTACAGTATTTGGTACTACAACATCTTTATATGCACTACCTTTACTTACTGTTATATTTACAACTGTTGCAGCTGTAATTTCTTCTCCTGCTTCTGGATCAACATCAATTACTATTCCAGCTTCTACTGTTTCACTTGTCTCTTCTTTTATTTCATATTTTAATTCTAATTCGTCTAATTCATCTTTAACATCTTCTATATTTTTACCTTTTATTCTTTTTGGTAATGTTACTATTTTTTGTCCTTTACTTACAATTAATTTTACTGGTTGTGTAACATTAATTGTAAAATTAGATTGATATTCAGGTGTTTGAGAAATTACATATCCTTCTTCAACTTCATCATTATACTCTTCTTCAATTGTAATATCTTGAATTCCTAAATCATTCAAAGTTTTTATTGCTTCATCTTTTGACATTCTTTTTTCGTCATTCTGTCCTGCAACATTTGGTATTTGTACTTGTGCTGGTCTATCAGCTTTTAGAAATCCAATTGTTCCAAACATCGCAAGTACAAATAAAATTACAGCTAATAGAAGAATTGTTACTGGTTTCGCCCATTTATGATTTTCATAAAATATTTTTATTTTATTCTCTTTTGCATTTTTTGATTTACTTTCATCTATTTTTGGTGCTTTTCTATCATTATTTTTTTCCATTTCAATTTCATATAATGTAGGAATTTTTTGTGTTGGTGAATCATCACTTCTAGTTGCTAAAACAACAAAATCTTCATTTGGTTTTTTTAAAGCTAATGATAAATCCTGTACCATTTCTGTTGCATTTTGGTATCTAAGATTTGGATCTTTTTGCATAGCTTTTAATATAATTCTATTTACACTTACTGGTATATTCTCATTATATTTCATAGGATCTACTGGTTCTTCTTGTACTTGTTTTAATGCTACTGATACGGGTGTATCTGCATCAAAAGGAACTTTACCTGTAAGCATTTCATACATAACTATTCCTAAAGAATACAAATCTGATTTTGCATCTGTATATCCACCTCTTGCATGCTCTGGTGAGAAATAATGTACTGATCCAATTGTTGTTCCAAATGCTGTTATTGTTGAATTTGATACTGCCTTTGCTATACCAAAATCTGTTACTTTTGCTATTCCATCTTCTGTTATTATAATATTGTGTGGTTTTATATCTCTATGTATAATATTATTTTTATGTGCTGTTTCCAATGCTGAAGCAATTTGAATTGCTATATTAACAGACCATTTCCAAGAAAGTATACCATCTTCTGTTATTATTTCTTTTAAAGTTTTTCCTTGTATTAATTCCATTACTATATAATATAAAGTGTCTTCATTACAAACATCGTATATTTGAACTATATTAGGATGTGCAAGACTTGCTGCTGATTGTGCTTCTGTATTAAACTTTTTTATAAATTCACTATCAGTAGTAAATTCATCTTTAAGTATTTTTATAGCTACATATCGATTTAAAACATGGCATTTTGCTTTATATACCGTTGCCATACCACCATTACCAATTTTTTCTAAAACTTCATATCTATTATTTAACATTTTTCCTATAAGATTCATAATTATCTCTCCTTAGTTTCATCACTAATATCAATATTGTCTATAATGATTGCTGTTATATTATCATAGCCCCCAAGTTCATTTGCGCTATTAATTAGAGCTTCTTCTGGATGCTCAGGATTTTTTAATAACAAATTATAAATTTCATTCTCTCTTAACATATTTGTAAGTCCATCTGAACACATTAATATTATATCATCTTTAAAAAATCCCTTACATATTAAATCTGGTTCAACAATCGTATTACATCCTAATGCCTTCATTAACATATTCTTTTTTGGATGATTATAAGCTTCTTCTTTTGTTATTGTTCCTTCTTTTACTAATTTTTCAACATAGCTATGGTCTGTTGTAATTCTTCTAATTATATTTTTTCTTATTCTATAAACCCTACTATCTCCAACATGACCTATAAACACTTTATTATTATATATTAAACAAACATCTAAAGTAGTACCCATATCTTGAAGTTCTTCATTCTCTTTTGCTTTTTCACATACAATTTCATTTGCATATTCTATTGCTTCTTTTATTAATTGTAAAATTCCTTCTCTATCTTTTTTTATATTTTTGAAATTATTAAAAATATAATTTCGAGTGTTAGCAACAGCAAGTGAACTTGCAATTTCTCCACCTTTATATCCACCCATACCATCTGCCAATATATATAATTTTATGTCATCATTTTCTAAATCCGATATATAGTAACTATCTTGGTTCATTTCTCTAGCTTTTCCTATATCAGATTTTGCCAAAATTCTCACCTTAATTCACCTCTTATCTCCTACCCGAAGATTCTGTCTTCTTAGTTGACCACATGCAGCTGATATATCAGCTCCTAGCTCTCTTCTTATAGTTGCTACGATTCCATGATCATTTAGGTAATCTCTAAATTTTATTATATTTTCATTAGTACTTTTAGTATATTTTCCATCTTCTATTTTATTAATTGGTATCAAATTCACATGTGCAAGCATTCCATGTAGCAATTTTACTAATTCTTTTGCATCAGTTAAATTATCATTATTATCTTTTGCTAAAGCATATTCAAAAGAAATTCTTTTATTTGTTTTTTCTATATAATATTTGCAAGCCTTCATCAATTCTTCTATTGGATAAACATTATTTACTGGCATCATTGAGCTTCTTGTTTTATTATTGCTACTATGTAAAGATACTGATAATGTACATTGCATTTTTCTATCAGCTAATTCATATATTTTCGGTACTATTCCACTTGTTGAAATACTTATATGTCTAGCTCCTATATTTATTCCTTTTGGATTATTTAAAATATTTATAGCTTCCATTACATTTTCATAATTGTCTAATGGTTCTCCAATTCCCATAAAAACAATATTAGAAATTTTAATATTATTATCTTTTTCTATTGTTAATAACTGTTCTACTATTTCTCCAGCTTCTAAGTCTCTTGAAAATGGTATTCCTGTAGATGCACAAAATTTGCATCCCATTTTGCATCCTATCTGACTTGAAACACATATTGTATATCCATGATGATACTGCATAAGAACTGTCTCAATTAAATTTTTATTTTCATCTTGCAAATCAAACAAATACTTTTTTGTTCCATCAACAGATTCTAATTTATGTACAATTTTAAATAAACCTAAACTATAATTTTCTTCTAATTTTTTTCTTAATTCAATAGATAAATTTGTCATTTATTCAAAAGAATTTACCTTTTCTTGGTATAACCATCTAAATATTTGTTCTGCTCTAAAAGGCTTTTCTCCTAAAGACTTTAATTCTTCTTTTAAATTATCTAAATCATAATTTTTTATATTTTTTTTCAATGTTTTCACCATTCCTATATATGGTTTTGTTATATCATATAATAGTTTTTTTTACAATTACTTTTTCAATATTTTTCTAATTGGTATCTCTATTAATAACTCTATATTTCTTAAAAATTTTAATATTCTAAATAAAGTTATTTGTATAAAATTTATATTGTTATAATTTTTATGATAATAAATTTTGCTCTTATATAATTGTTTCATTTTTTTATAATAATTCAATGATTTTCCTATAGCTTGACTTTCATAATGGATAAATTTCTCACTATTTAAACTAATTGTTTTTAATCCATTTTCTTTTAATTTATGTGCTAAAATATCTTCTTCATAGAATAAAAACACTTCTTCATCTAAAAGTCCTATATCTTTTAATACATCATATCTTATTATAAAAAATGCTCCTGATATAGCTTCAACTTCTAATATTTCCTTCTTATAATCATCTTCAGAGTACTCTCCACTTCTAAGAATATTGTAAAAAATAATTTCTAAAATTCTAGTAGCATGTACTACATCTAAAGCAAAAGTTCTAATTTTCCAACTACTTCTTCTTATTGGTTTATTATCTTTATCAAACATTCTTGGAGCTATTACAGCTATTTTGTTGTCATTTTTAGCTATTTCTAAACAATGCTCTATTGCTCGCTTTGTTATTTCTATATCTGGATTTGATATAATTATATAATCATATTTCTCATTTAAACTATCTAAATATTTAATACCAAAATTATTTCCATAATCATATCCACCATTTTTTTCAGACTGAATTACTTTTATTTTATCATTTTCTAATTTTTTCAAATTTTCAAAAGCACTAATAGTAGTAGACATATTATCTACTACTACTATTCTATCTATTATATTATATTCATTTATTGTTTTCACAAATTTTTCAGTATCTTCTAAATCATCATAATTTACTATAATAGCTGCTACTTTCATATATTCTCCTACTAATATTTTAGAATTACTAATGTATTATAATTATATTATAATACTATATAAATTTTATATTATCTATTAAACATATGTCCATATATATGTATGCAAAATGCAATAGCATTCTGCATGCTGAAGCTGTAAAAATTAAAATTTAACAGCCTCATTAAAACGTCACTAAATGGATTTTTTCTTTAATATTACTCCTGCTTCATTTTGGAAAATTAAATCATATTTATCAGTTGATTCATATTTTTCACCTGTAAATAATACAAAAAATTCTTTTTCTTCCTCTTGCATCCAAGCTTCTACGTCTGTTTCAACTATTGCTTTTTGTAAATCATTTATAGATTCTCCACCACAATTTATTCCTGAAATAACATAAATCCACGCTTTGCAGTTAGTATTCATTCCTCCTACTAGCATATTTTTTAAAGTTAATCCTTCTACTTCTCCCATAGCTTCTGCAAGTTTTACTCTGTTTGCATCTACTATACATGAAACATTTATATTTTTTGTTGCTGCAACATTTGTATCATAATAAATTCCGGCTATACTATGTGTTTTGCAAGGATCTAAATTATATACACTCGGAGCTTCCATTAATGTTGGTGCCTTTTGTTGTAATTTATCTTCAATTCCTGATACTGCTGCATAAATTATTAAACACCATACTGTTAAATATGTTATAAGTGCTACTTTTAATTCCTTGTTTTCTTCTATGTCACACATTACTTCTACTGCTATTTGTACTAACAATATCCATAATATGTAATAAATTTTATAATAATAATATGCTGATACTATTCCGAAAACTACTCCCACAAATGTAATTAGTGTTTGAGCTCCTATTATAATTAAAGCAACTGATTGATAATTAATTTTTTTTCTTTTTATTGTCTTATAAACAAATATCGCAAGTAATGGCATATAGAATAATAAGTCTTGATATAAAGCCTTATAAATTCCACCATCAAATCCTATTGCATCTGTTAATTTATTTTGGTCACTATCTGTAAATGTTGGTATTACTAAATACATAATTGCTAGAATTGTAACAATTAATAATAATCCTGTTATTATTAATGTAGATTTTTTGAAAATCTTTAAGTAACTTTTTTCTTCTTTTTTTGCAAAATCTTTTATAAAAACATATATACAAATAAAGGCAAACAGTGCTGGTACAAATAAACAATATGAGAATATTATTCCTACTCCCATTAATATTATTAAACTTAAAAGTGTTAAAAAGTTTGCTTCTTCTTTATCATATATTTTTGCTAAGTAAAATAATCCACATGCAAATACCATAGCAACACTTAAATATGAAAATCCATATAATAAACTTGTATATGGATATGCAAATGCATATAGTATTAAAAATACTATTCCTATTACATAATTTTGTTTTGTTTTTAATTTATCTGATATTAATATATAGAATCCTAATACATTTAATAATAATATTCCCATTTCAAATATTTTAAAAGTTACAAAATCTTTAAATTCTGGAATTATACTTCTTACAACACTCATAAAAATTCCTGTATTTATATAGGCACCAGTTTGCATTGTTTTAAAATTATATCCTGTTTGATTGTCTATTTTTGCAAGCACTTTCATGTTATCTGCAAAATTAGTTGATGCACTATAATGCATACACGCATCTACTGATGCATTTGCCATAGTTTTTGAAAGTGGAGCATATTGTGTGACTGCCATATAACATAAAATTATTACTGCTATAATTACAGATGCAAAATCTCTTTTTCTAATTTCAAAGCTTTGAATTTTTTTATCTTTATAAATTCTAAATCCTAATCCAGCTGTTACAATTAAATCAATAATTGATAAGAATATTAAATTTGTAGTTATATTTAATACTCCAAATACCATGCAAATCATAATATTAAATGCTATATACGCAATTAATGATAAGATACACCAATTAATCAAATTTACTTTTTTATCGCTTTTTTTTACAAGCACAAAACTTGTTAGCATAGCGAAAACTATCAAACAATAGAAAATTCCCATATTTTTCTCCATAAAATTCATTTTTATATTTTATATTATAATCACAAGCCTTCCAAAGCTGTGCATCATTTCAATATTTTAAATATTATCTCAAATATAAATAAACTTTTTTATTTATTATCTATTAATTTTAGCTACGAAACCGTTTTCATTTTCAAATAATATTTCTATTTCATTCATTTTTTTAACTTTTTCTAAATCTTTTCTGTATGCTTCTAATCCTTGCTTTTCTTCTATTACAACTTGTACAATATATTTTTTCTCTGGATTGTTAATTGCAGTCTCTACTGTATAAGGAGTCATATCTTGAACAAAATTCTCATATTTTATATCATCACTTGTAATTTCAAGTAATGCTGTTGCCCAAATTCTATTATAATAATATCCTCCTGTTATTAATTCAATATTATTAGCTGTTAAATCTTCTATATTTTCTCTTGCATATTTTACAAGTTCAATTTCCTTTGAATTAAAGTTTTGTGTTAAATCTATTAATTTTCTGTGTTCACAATTTTCTAAGTAATATATTCCTACTAAATTTGGCAGTGCATGCTTCTTTTCTTCTCCTATTACATGACCAGCTTTTATCCAAACCCAACTAAATACAAAAACTCCCCAAATAACTACATATACAAATCCCGTAGTTTTTAAATTTATTTTCTTTAATTTTTCAAATTTTTCTAAATCAATTTTCTTTAGTATTTCTGGAAAAACTGCATATATCGCTAAAATTCCAGATAATGTTAAACCTACATAAATTTTAGATGCTCCAGATAAATTTTTAATCTTATCTTCTATTGATACTACTGGTGATTGCATTACTACTGACATTTTTGATGATATCACTGCAAATAATAAAAGGAGTAATAACGTAAATATTATAGCATCTATTCTAAATATTTTAGTATCTATATATTCATTCATTAAATCTATAGTAACTGCGAATATAACCATCCAAATTATAAAATAAATTTTAAGCATATAATATGGTGCTACTAATCCATATCTTAATCCTAAATATAAACAAGCTAAACATCCCATCATACATACTGCAAAAACATCCATATATCTTAAACTTTTATTTTTAATTCTTTTTATTATTTCTACAAAATATAAAATTGCAAATGGTACATATGGTATGAAGTTTGTAAATTTTTCTGAGTATATCGCTCCATCAATTTTTAAAGCACTTACTAAATTAGTTTGTCCTTCTATGTAAAATGTTGGTATAAATAAATATCCTATTCCAGCTGCTGTTATTACAAGTAGCATTCCTGTTACAATTAAAGTAGTTTTCTTAAATATTTTTAAGAACGTTTTTCCTTCTATTGTAAGATCTTTTAAGAATGTATATATGCATATTGCTGCGAATACTGCTGGTACAAATAAGCAATATGAGAATATTAATCCTGTTGCTAAAATTCCTATTAATATAACTACTAAAACTTTATTTATCTTCTCTTCAGAATAAAGAAATTCTACTATTGCTAAAAGCATAGCTACCATCATTATTCCAACTGATAAATATGAAAATCCATAAATCCATGAATTATATGGATATCCATAAATATATAATGCAAATAAAATTAATGTTCCTATTAATCCTTTTTTAGTTTTTACTTTTTCCATAACTGCTGAATAAAAAGCTAGTCCACTTAAAAATAGTATTAACGTCTCAAATATTTGATATATGTAACAATGATCTAATCCCGTAATACCATTTATTACATTCATAAATATACCATCATTTATATATGCTCCTGTTTGCATTACATTAAAATTAAAAAATGTTTTATCTTCTACATTTACAAATATTTTTAAATTATCTGAATAATGTTTTGCTGCTCTATAATGAATTGATGAATCAACAGCAAAATGCGTTATATCTCCTATATATATATATATATCTTTTACAAACATTACTATAAATATTACTAAAATAATTAGTATTCCTGCAATATCTAGTTTTCTTACAAAGTATTTTTGAATTTCTTTGTATCTTATTACTCTATAACTCAAAATTAGTGCTAACACTAGATTTATTATAGATAATAACCCAATGTGTGATGTAATATTTAATATTCCTAAAACCATTCCAATTACAACATTATATCCAAATAAAGCTATAAAATAAATTATTAGCCATTTAATAAAGTTTATTTTTTCATTTGTTTTTTTGAACATCATAAAACTTATTCCAAGTAATATTAATGTGATTATGTACAATATTCCCATAATTTTTCCCCTTTTTTTATAATAAAAATAAAATTTTATATAATTTTTAGGCTATATATTTTAGACCAAATATTTGATGCGTAGTCTTAGAAACCTATTTATAAGCAGCCAGCAAATCAAATATGAGTATAAAATATATACAAAAAATGCTTTATTAATTATATTTTTTTATTTTCTTTATACATAATAATCTTAGTAACAATTGTATACATTATAAATTGCAGTGCAAGTGTTGTTGTACATGAAAAAGTTGCGCCATTTATTCCAAAACCTAATTTTCCTACTAATACATTTGAACCTACAAAAGCTATTATCATTGAAATAATATAAATTACGAATTGTACAAATGTATGTCTTATTGTTGTTAGTGTTACTAAATTTATATAAGATATTGCATAAAATATATATGATCCAATTATTACACATAAATTCATTCTATATCCTCTTAAATCTAATCCATATATTAATCCTAAAAATTCTGGTCCAAGTAAAAATGCTGCAAGAACTGCAAAACCTCCAAATGCTATAACTATTAATTTTATTTTAAAAGTTACTTTTTCAATCTCCTTTAACTCTTTTCTTTCATACATATCTTTTAGTTTTCCTAAAAATGGCATTACTATAAATTGTGTAAATAATGTCATTACTGTGGCTGGCATCATTATATATCCATATATTGCTTGTATATCTTCTGTTAAAAAACTATCTATTGCATATTTTGGTGCATTTAATATATATATTCCTGCAAATGAATTTACAAATACGAAAAATTCAGACTTTAAAATATGTAAAACATTTTTCATATTTACTTTATTTGTATTATCAATAAGTTTTCTTGTAATTATAAAATAATCATATATAACTAAAACTGCAACATTTACAAGTATTACAGAAACACATGCCCACCTTAAATCTCTTGTAATTAAATCTACTATTAAAAATAAAGCTATTCCGTGCAAATCCTTTTAATGTTAAAGACTGCCCTGATTTATACAAAATATCATTTTTTTGCATTACTCCATAAAGTATATCTGAAAATGCTTCCAATCCTTTAAATATTGCAAGTAATGCAAATATTGTAGTTTTAAACGTTGGATATTGTTTTATACATAAAAATCCTGTTGCTCCAACTAACATCAATATACATGTAATAAATCTATTTGTTATATAATCTTTATCTTTTATTTTATTTTCTATATCTGTTACTTGGCATAGTCTTCCAGAATACATAGCTAAAGTGTAAAGTATTGTTGCTGTAGCATATGCTATTGAAAATATACCTGCTGTTTGAATATCATTAACTCTTGTTACTATAATTAAGAAAAATAATGAGTTAAATGAGTTTATTCCTGTTCCTAAACTATTCCAAATAAAATTTTTCAAAAAAGATTTTTTTTCTGAATCCATTATAAAACTCCTAATATAAAAATTATCCTTAAAGCTAAATCATCTACTAAACTTTTTCTAATTCTTTTTGGATAAAATGCTTTTTTTAAGGCTACAAAAAAATTATATTTTTTATTTGAAAATAAATCTATAATTTTCTTATTTTCTTCTGATAATTCTTCATAATATAACTCTTTAAAGTTAAACATTTGTTGCTTAATATCTTTCATTCCATTTTTAAATAATAGATTTTTTATTCTCCAAATAAGTAATCTAATATATCCTTGTCCTTCTGATGTTGCATTCTCTTTTCTTCTTCTATATTTAACAGTTGTTACATTGCTATATGCAACATTTCCAAGACCTATGCATAATATGTAAGTCCACCAATCATGAAAGAAACATGTATTTGGCATTTTTTCTATAATCATATCTCTTGTTTTTTTATTTACTGTCATTGTCATTCCTTGACCTACACAAGCAAATAAAGATTTTAAAAATGAATATTCTTTATTCTTTTCTCCTGATGATATAAAGTTCATGTTTTCATCATAATAATCTGAATTTCCGAAAGCCATATTAGGTTTTTCTTCATCTAACTTATTCAAAGAATTTACTGCAAGTTCAATTTTATTTTCAATCCAAATATCATCTTGATCTGCATATGAATAATAATCAGCTTCTGTAAGTTTTAATAGTTCAAAAAAGCTTTTTACAAACCCAAGATTTTCACCTTGGAAAAATTTTATATTTTCATATTTTTCTTGATATTCTTTTATTATTTCTACTGTTTTATCTTTTGAACCATCATCTCTTACAACTAATTCTATATTTTTATAAGTTTGATTTAATATAGAATCTAATTGTTGCCTTATAAACGGCTCTCCATTATATGTAGACATTATTATTGCTACTTTTTTATCTGCCATTTCTTAGTCCTTTCAGGGTTTTATTTAAATGTATAATATTATATTTATCTCACTCTTTATTTTCAAGTATTACTAGTTTCTTTTACAATAAAAATCTCATTTAAAATAATATTTTTCTTTGTAAAACGAAACTCTTATCTTCAAATATTATTTCACTTTATAAATATACATTCCATCTTCATTATATACTTCTTCAAATTCATCTTTAAATGATTTTTCATTAAAATCTTCTTTTGAAAGAATATATTTTATATTTAACTTTTCTAAATCTTTATAATTTAGTCTAATTGCTACATTATCTGCATATAATAACTCTACTTCTGATTCTTCATCTGTAACTTTAAAGTTTATATGTGCATATCTATTATAAGTTATTCTATTTTCTTCTGCTTTATCTCCTAAAATTGTTTCAAATAATTCTAAGTTAGGATATACTCCTGTTGAATTTATTGTACGTATTCCATTTGCTACTGCATAATCATTTATATACCATCCATCTTCATGTACAGCCCATATAGCTTCTGGCTCTACTTCTTTTATTTCTTGCATTTTTATAGCAACTGGTTTTGTATAAAATATATCTGTTGTTCTAATTACTGGATTTACAGTAAGTCCAGACATTAAGGCTACTATAATTAATCCATATATACAATAATTTTTAATTTTTTCATTATTAATATTTAAAATTCCAAAAATTGTTGCTCCAAATATTTCTAATGCAACTAACATCTTGAAATTATCTAAATAATTTGGATTAAAATCAAGTGTTGATTTTGCTTTATATGCAACAAATACAGTAAATAAAACTGTTAAAACATATGTTAATTTTTTATTTAATAATTTGCCTTCTTTTTCAATATTTCCCATTAAATAAATTAGCATATAAATACATACTGTACCAAGTGGTATACTCACTCTTCCTGCTGTTGTCATAGACATTTTTGTTATTTTGGCTAAAATTTCCGGAAATCCATATATACACCAAATACTTAAAAATCCACCTACTATTAACATTGGAATCCAAAAATGTAAATCTTTTTTATTTCTTAATACATAAATTAACCCCAGTATCATTGGTATTGGGAAAAATGATAACATACTTGAAACTTCACAAGGATTTGGAAAATCATATTTAGGCAAGAAAATATCATAAAAATATGCATATAAATTTCTTGCTCCTCCTCCTATTTCACATCTTTCACCAGGATAATCTGTACTCATTTCAGCTACTAAAGTATCTTTTGATAAAATATACCATCTTCCAAGTAATAGTACTAAAGCAATAACAGTAGCTACTATTACAGCTATGTCATGTTTATTAAATCTGTAATTTCCATATTTTATATTTTTTATTAATATCCATATTACTAATGCTAAGAATACATATCCAAATGATACTTGCCATGCTGGATAAAAAACAAATACATAGGATAATCCTGCAATTAATATTCCAAGTGCACATAGATATTTATTTCGTTTTTTATCTGTATTCATAAATTTATTTATAAGAACAATTGCAATTTGTCCCCATAAAAGAGTATCCATACAATACCACCATTGTACTGCTGATGAAAATGTTATTACTAACATTCCACATAATGATACTTTTCGATTTTTCTTTGTAAGTATTAAACATAATTCATAAGAACCAAGAAGCATTGCCGTTAATCTTGCATACCAATAAAAGCTTAATCCAACATCATTTCCAAATAATAAAAATCCTATTTGGAATGGTCTACCAAGCATTAAAATATCAGCTACTGGTGCATTAGCAACTGTAAACATATCTGTATCTGTTCCTCTTAAAACATTATTAAAATAACTAAAAGGATTTTGTGCTTTACTTTGAGATAATATATATGTAGTTGAAGTTGCCCATTCATCAGTTCTTATAGGTCTAGTATTTCCAAGTAATGTATGATATCTTGTACTATCATTATGTGGTTGTATTAATCCATTCCATACATGAAAATTTACTATTGAAGATCCTGAATACTTAAATACCATTACAAATAGCAAAAAGGCACAAGCAATTTTGTACCTATGATTATGTATAAATTCATACATTTTTGAAAGTTTAAATACGAAATGTATTCCTATAAACATATATATTATAGAAACTAACATAATTCTATTTTTTGAAATAAATTCTGGATGAGTTTTTCTAAAAATTGTGTATTCACATAATGTTGCAAATATTATAGAAATAATTGCAACTAATACAAGTTTTATTTTTGTGCAATTGTCTTTATTTATAAAATATTTAACTTTTTCTTCACAAGTTTTATATAAACTATTAATTTTTTCACTAATATTCATTTTCTGATTCCTTTTATTTTATATACTTTTTAGGCATAAATAATATTTTATCTATTTATTTATATTTTTAAAATATTTAAAAATATATAAATAACTAATAAAATACTTTTATATACAAATATTTATAAAAATATATTACCACTTTACTTCCAACTTAACCACATCTAATAAAAATCTATTTACCCAAATATAAACTATAGGTAAGTGAATTCTATAGAAGAAATGAACTCCCCAAATACAAATATATTTAAATCCTTTAGGAAAACAATGTGAAATTTTATAATGTTTACTATTTTTCCATTCTGGGAAATTTTCATTTAAATATTTTATAATATCTTTTAGAGCTTCCATCATTTTTACAGATTTATCATATGATAACATAAATGCCCATGATATCGCTAAATGTAAAAATGCCATAGTTGCTAATGTTTCTTTATATTCTTCATATTTTCCAATTGTAATTGCATGTTCTTTAGTCACAAGCAAATATTTCTTTAAATTTTCTATGTCTTTAGAATTTAATGAATGTATTTGCGAACTTGAACGTAAATAATAATGATATAAAACATCTGGTATAAATGTTAATTTTTTTACTCCATCCATATATGAATGAATAAAAAATAACGTATCATTACATCCTCTAAAAGGCAAAAATTCTAAATGTTTGACTTTTTCTAATCTATATAATTTATTCCATAAAGAAGGATTTGCATATACTATAAAATCATCATTCCAATCAACTTCTTTATTCATAACTCCATATTGTGTCATTTCAGTTGAAACTACTTTTCCAGTCTCAAGCTCAACTCTATCATATCCACAAAATGCTATATCTGCGTCATTTTCTTTTGCTGCATTATATAATTTTTCTGCCCATGTAACTTCTGGAATGTCATCACTATCAATAAATCCAACATATTCTCCTATTGCTTGTTTTAATCCATAAGTCCTTGCAGACCATTCACCACCATTTTCTTTATGGAAAGTTTTTACTTTGTTTGGATACCTTTTTTTATAATCTTCTATAATTTCTGGTGCTGAATCTTTTGAACCATCATTCACACAAAGTATTTCTATATCTTCTAAAGTTTGATTAACAAGTGCATCTAAACATCTTGGAATGTATTTTTCTAAATTATATATAGGTACAACAATAGAAACTTTTACCGAACTCATTATTACATATTTTCCTTTCTAGTTTTCAAATCTTTTTCACAATCTATTAATCTCATTTCAAAATTTTGTTTTGAATTTTGTATAATATTATCTAATGTTAGTCCTGTAAAAATTGATTGAAGTGTACATACAAAAAGTAACATACTTAAAATAATTGATGGTACTTTTATTTCTCCTGTTTTAAACATTACAATAACTGCTGGAATAAAGAAAATTAAACCAATAATCGCTATTATGAATGAAATTATTGAAAAGAAATTAAGTGGTTTATAATTTTTATAAAAACCAAATATTGTTTTTATAACTCTAATTCCATCTGGTATAGTATTTAACTTTGAAGGACTATCTGCTGGTCTATCTCTGTATTCTATTATTACATTTTTTACTTTTAAATTTTTATCTAAGCAATGAATTGTCATTTCAGTTTCTAATTCAAATCCCTTAGACATGACGGGAAAAGTTTTTACAAATTTATAACTAAAAGCTCTAAGTCCTGTCATAACATCTCTTATATCACTTTTATAAATTCTATTTATCAATGCTCTTACGGTTACATTTCCTATATTATGGAATGGTCTTTTGTTTTCTGTAAAATATGTTGAAGAAAGCCTGTCTCCAATTACCATATCAACATTTTCTTCTAAAACTGCTTTTACCATTTCTTTTGCACTTTCTGCTGGATATGTATCATCACCATCTACCATTATATAACTTTCGGCATCTATTTCTCTAAACATAGTTCTAATAACATTTCCTTTTCCTTGCTTAGTTTCATATCTAACTATTGCTCCTGCATCTTTTGCAATTTTATCAGTTCCATCTTTTGAATTATTGTCATATACATAAATTGTAGCTTCAGGTAATTCTCTTTTAAAATCTTCTACTACTTTTTTTATGGTTTTAGACTCATTATAACAAGGTATTAGTACCGCTACTTTGTCCATATTTTTTTGTTCCTTTCAAAATTTGATATTTTTCGCATTCATTATAACATAATTTTTAATTTTTTCAAACATTATTTATGGCACTGGTGGATTATCTGTCAATTTTACTACCATAACATCATAAATACTTTTTACTGAATTTTCAGCAGGAAAAATTCCCATTTCTTTAAATTCTTGTGAATTTAATACATCATTGTAACTTATTGTATTACAAAACTGAACTCTCATTCCTAAGTAATTTCCAAAAAACTTTGTCCATGTTCCTTCCATTCCACTATATGTTCCATGGAATACTGCTGCATCAAAAATTGATCCTAAAGTATAATAATAAATATTTGAAGTTTTATAATATTGTACATCATTATTACATACAATTCCTGCTATCATTATTGGTTTTTCTGGACTATATCCTTCTGTTTCTTCCATTCTATCCATTATTCTAACAGCAGTTGAATAGCTTTGATTATAATTTAATTTTAATGCAATATATGATGCATTATCTGCCAAATAATATGTAAATACTATTAAGAACATACTAATTAATCCAGTCCACTTAAATATAAATGTTGCTTTTTTTCCTGATAATTCACATATCATACATGCGAATGGAATTATTAAAATTAGCTGTGCTGCTGTTAATATATAAGTTTTTGTATCTGTTGTTAAAAGTAATACTACATTTAATGCTATTGGCAAAATTACATTCATTAAAACAATAAAAATTATTCTTACTGGACTTTTCCATACTCCAGAGCTTATTATAAGTATTAGCTCCAATATAATAGCTGATGCAAACATTACTTTATAAAATTCTTGTCTTGAATAATTTTCATTATTTATAATATTATCTGTAAAATAAAATTCTTGAAAATCTTTATATATACTTGGAATGCTTTTATCTAAAGAATTTAAAGTATTAGATATACTAATATTTTCCATTCCTTTATAACTTGCAACTCCTAAATCCATTTTATCTAATATCATTTCTGTAATATGAGAATACAAAAGTCCTCCAGCTATTACAATAAAAACCATTATTATTCCATTTATAAAAAAACATTTAATATGTGTTTCTTTATCAAATAAATCTCTTATAAGTCTTATGGCTGTTAGTCCAACAGTTACTCCTATATAACTTTGATAAATTCCTAAAGAAAGTGTAAAAACAGCTACCCCTAAAATTGTATTTAAAATTTTATTTTTTTTCTTAAAAATTAAACTTACTGTTATTACAGATAATAACATTGATAAGCAATATGCTACAGAAGTATATATGTATAAAAAAGTTCCTGTTAATGATGGCGATACAGCCATTGCAGCTGAAACTATAAATATTGTAAATTTATTTTTTAATTTTAATAAATCAACAATTAAAACTGTAGACATCGCTATTAATACTATTCCTACTATTCCTGTAACATTTGGAATTGCTAAATTATTTACAATTTTATCTGCTATAAATATTCCCCATCTTCCAAGTGATAGTTCCCAAGCAGTTGGCTCTTCATACCCTATTGAATTCCATAATCCATCTTGACTCATTATCATTTCTGTTAAAAATGTTATATGTGTAATAATTCCAATTATTAAAGTTGCTAAAAAAGCAAATCTTTTTACTGAATCAAACCATTCCAAAAAACCTTTTTCAATTTCTTCTGGATGAACAAAAATTTTCTTATAAATATCTACAATCTTTTTTAATACTTTTGAGCTACCAGCTTTTTTTATGTCTTCTTTAATTGAGCCATAAACATCATCACTTTGAACATTTTTCATAAACCTAATTTAAACTCCCAAAATCTAAAACAATTTAATTACTTTTTTCTTCAGTTTTCTTAAATATAATTAGTTTACTTAATATAAAATTTAATATTATTACAACTATATTAGCAATTATTTTCATAACAATATCATTTATATTTGCATAAACTGCAAAATTCATCAATCCTATACTTATAATCTCTGTAAATATTCTACATACTGTAAAAGATGATATTTCTTTTAATAGAGCTTTAAAATTTTCACACTTACTATCAAACACTATTGTTTTATTTACCCAATATGCAAATATTAAAGCAACAATAAATGCAAATATTTCACTTATATTTACTTTTAAAGTGCTATCAGCAATTCCAAAAAATATTGCATAACTTCCTAAAATATATGCAAGGATATTTACAACTGTTGATAATCCTCCACAAATTAAATATCTCATTCCTTCTAAATGATTTCTATATAAATCTGCTAACTTTTTTAAATGTAACTTTTCTAGTATCCATAATCCAAAGTTTTCTAGAGTTTCAAAAACTTTTAAAGTTATCTTTTTTTTCATTTTATCTCCTATAAATTAATAAAATATTCTAATTTATTTTTTATTTCTTTCCAAATACTATGTATATCCTTGACTAGTGGCTTCATTTTTTCCCAATTTAATTGAAAAGAATAAGCATGTCTATAAAAATGTCTAAAAGTAGCGTATTCTCTTAATTTTAAATATAGCTCTTCATTAATAATTTCAGCTCTGTTCTCATTTTCGCTTGCCATTTGATGCAATAATTCTTGATGTGATTTATTTCCTATAGGAACATTATTATCTATGTTTTTTGCTATTATTTCAAATATATTTTCTAATCCATTATAGAAAGAATGCAATACACTACCTAATATAGTCATATCAAATAAATCTGGTATTTCATTTTCAGCCTTTTTAAATATTAAATCATATTCCAAAAATAATTTATCTAAATCACTTATTTTAAAGTTTATTTGTTCTTTTATCAAATTATCCAACTTTTACCAAACCTCCAACTTTTAATAACATTTGTGAAAAGCGATTTTCTTTATCATCTAAATCAATAAGATCAAATTCATTTTCAAGTTCAAACATTAATACGCTTGCAACTTTATAAAAATCTTTTTCATTTAAACCTTTTACAGCAATATCTATATCTGAATTTTCATTAAATTTTCCATTTGCAATAGAACCAAAAATAAACACTTCTTTTGCTCCATATTCTTTCAATATTTTAGTTGCCCTTTCTATATCTTTTTGATAAGAATATGGTAAATTATTTAATGTTTTATCCACTTTGCATTCCTCCTTTTTTGTTTAATAATTATATTATATATTTATAAATTATTTAATCTATAGAAATATCGAAATTGCATGTATCTCTTGTAAAGTTTTTATTATAATATGGATCTCCTTTTTCTAAAAACGATTTCCATTTTGTTTTAAAATTATTTGATTCTTTTTCAAAACGTTCTTCTTGGCTTTTTGAATATTCATATCCTCTTGTTTTTGATTCAAAATGCATTAGTTCAATATATGGATTATATACAATACGATATCCTTTTTCAAGTAACTTAAGGCAAAAGTCTACATCATTAAAAGCAACTTTAAAATTTTGTTCATCCATAAATCCGTACTTTTTCATAAACTTCTCTTCTTGAAAACAAACATGCTCCTGTAACAGCTGATACATTTCTTGTTGCTGCTTCTCTTCCATAATAAGCATGTTTTCCATATGGAAGATTTACAAGTAAATTTCCTGCTATTCCAGATAATCCGAACTGCAATTCCTGCATGTTGAATAGTTTTATCTTCATAATAAAGTCTTGCTCCAACTGCCCCAATTTCTTTGTTTTGGGCATATCCTATAAATAATTCCAGCCAATCTTTCGTTAATACTTGTGTATCATTATTTAATTGAAGAATGAAATCGCCTCCGAGTATTCTTTACTCCAAAATTAATTAATGCAGAATAATTAAATTCTTTTTTAGTGTTATTATTTATTTTAATTTCTTCGTTTTCATTTACATTTTTGTCCAACACATCTACATAATTGCTATTATTACTATTTATTATTTTATCTTCTTCATTTTCGTATATAGCATTTTTATCTATACTATCAATATTAGTATTAACTAATTTGTTTTTTCCACCTATATCTAATTTTAAATTCTTATTGTAATTTAAAACTTTTATTTTAGAATTTTTTATTAATTCCTCATAATATTTAAAAGTTTCTTGTTTTTCACTATTATTTTCTATAATAACAATTTCATAATTATCATAAGTTGTAAGTTTTAAAATCGAGCTTATGCATTTTTTTAATAAACTTATACCATCTTTATTTGGTATTAAAATAGAAACTTTTGGATTTCCGATTACATCATATTTTATTTTATAAATTCCTGGCACATCTTGTCCATTTTCTACAATTCCATTTCTTCCTATTCTCTCTAAATGCTTTTCAATAGCTTTTCTTCCAGCTTCAAAAGCATATGGTTTAGTATCTGCTACATTTGCTGTAGAATCTTTATGTACTCGCCAATGATATAAAATTTTTGAAATATGTACTATATTTTTTGAAACTTCAGATAGCCTTAATACAAAATCAAAGTCTTGTGCTCCATTAAATTTAGAATTTAAGTTTCCTACATTTTCTATTAATTCTTTTTTTACTACTACAAAATGAGTTATATAATTATTACACTCTAATGTTTCTGGAGAAAAATCTGGTTTGAAATAAGGTTCAAATCTTTCTCCTTCTTCATCTATTTTATCTTCATCTGTATATAAAAAGTCTACTTCTTCGTTTTCATTAATTGCTTTTACTATTTCATATAATGCCTCTTTGGGTAATAAATCATCATGATCTAAAAATCCTATAAATTCTCCACTTGCATTTTTTATAGCTTCATTTGTATTTTCTGAAATTCCTTTATTTGAATTTAAAAACTTATATTTTATTCTTTTATCACTTTCGTAATACTTTTTTAACTCTTTATTTTGAGTTTCACTTCCATCTGCCAAGCAAAGTTCCCAATTTTGATATGTTTGATTTATTAATCCTTCTACAAGTTCTTTAAAAAAATTTTCATTTGTATTGTACATAGGAACAACTATACTAATTTTAGGCTCTATATCAAACTTATGATTTCTTTGATTTTCTAATTTCTCTGAACTTGGATTATTTTTTTTCATCCAAATTTTATACTGCTCTATATTTGTTTTTCTATTTTCTTTTATGTGAAATATTCTTTTTAAAATCTTTTTTAAAGTACTTAAAAAGCCATATCTTCTAAAATAATATTTAATTTTATTAAAATTATTTTTTAAACTCATTATACCTTCACTTCCTATAAAAAAGTAAAACTTTTATATATAATTAAATTTCAAGCCACTTTCCTTCACTTACAATTTTAATACTTCCATCATTCACACTAATTGCACCATTATCATCAACAATATATAATTTTTTACCATCTATTTCTAACAAATTTTTACTTGCATTTTCTAAATTTTCAGAATTTATTTTTGGAAAAGATTCATTATTAAAATGTGGAATAAATTGAAAATCTACAAATCCTAAACCATCAATTGGATAACCTTCTATGTTTTCATCAAATAAATCTTGGCAAGAATTACATACTGTAGGACATAAAACACAGCTTCCTGCACTTGCACCAATCCAAATTCGTGTTTCTAATAACTTCAATAAATGTTCTTCTAATCCTGAATTTCTAATACAACTCCTTAACCACTGAGTATTTCCACCTTCAAAATATAATACATTCGCCCATTTAAATCTTGGTAAGAAATTATCTTTACTAACTCCATTTATATCACAAACATCTATTTTAAAACCTAAACTTTTTAATTTTTGTAAATCATCAATTAGCCACTCATTCATTTCACCACCATCATAATTTGAGGCTGTTGTACAAAATAACATTTTTAGTCCTTTAAAATCTTTGCCAATAATTCTTTTTAATTCCTCTTCAATAGTCTTATTTGATATTCCAGCTGATGTTAATAAAAATTTCATAAACTCCTCCATATTATTAATCTGTTCATTAATAATTGTACACCAAAAGACAAACTTGTCTATTAACAAACATCCCTTAAAGGACAAAATGTCAATTAACAAGCGTCCTTGAAAGGTCATTTCTTAGATTTCTTTTTCTTTAAAGATTCCTCTTCTCCATAATTTACTTTTATATTTTTCATATGGTACACTTCTGTATCTAAGCTTAAATTAATATTATAATATGGGTCTCCTTCATCTAAAATATTTCCCCATCGTTGTTCAAATGTGCTTATTTCTCCTTGAAATCTTTTTATTTTTGCTGGTGTATTTTCTTGACCTCTACTTTTTGACTCATAATGCCAAAATTCGACAAATGGATTATATACAATTAGATATCCTTTTTCCCTAATTTTTAAGCAAAAATCTACATCATTAAATGCTACTGCTAAATTTTCATTCATCCAATCAACTTCTTCATAAATTGATTTTGGAGTTATTATACACGCTGCTGTTACTGCGCTTAAATTTTCTATCATACTTTCTTTTGCAAAATATCCATGTCCACTTTTTGGAATGCTTTTAAATCTATTTCCTGCTATTCCACCTATTCCTACTATTATTCCTGCATGCTGTATTGTTTCATCTGGAAAATAAAGTTTAACTCCGACATGCTCCTACATCTTCTCTTTGTACAAATCCTAGTAAAATTTCAAGCCAATTTTCTGTAATTAGTTCTGTATCATTGTTTAATTGAACCACATATTCTCCTCCGAGTATTTTTTACTCCAAAATTAATAATTGCTGAATAATTAAATCCTGGTTTTACTTCTCTTCTATTTTTATTAGTGTATTCTAAACTAGCCTCTTCTTCATTTTCTATAATTTTACCTGTATTATAATTTGCTACTTTAATTTTATCGTTTTTGATTAGTTCTTTATAGTATTCAAAAATTTCTTCTGTTTCACTATTATTTTCACTAACAACTATTTCATAATTTTTATAAGTTGTTTTATTTAAAATTGAATCTATACATACTTTTAGAATATCTTTTCCATCTTTATTTGGAATAACTATAGATACTTTTGGCTCTCCTTTTACTTTATAATCTACTCTATAAATTCCGTCTATACATCCTTCACTAACTGTTCCATCTAATCCGTATTCTTTTTAAGTGATCTTCTATTGCTTTTTTACCTGCTTCAAAAGCATAATTTTTAGCATTACTATTTAATTTTGCTGTTGATTCACTATGAACTCTCCAATGATATAAAATTTTTGGTATATGTATAATATTTTCTGGTTTTGTTATTTCTGACATTCTTAAGAAAATATCATAATCTTGTGCTCCATCATAATCTGCTTTAAAACCATTTAGTTTTTGCATTAATTCTTTTTTGAATATACTAAAATGACAAATATAGTTTTGACATCTTAAAGTATCTGGTGCAAAATCTGGTTTAAAATATGCATCATATCTGTTATCATTTTCATCTATTTTATCTTCATCTGAATATAAAAATTCTGCGTTTGGATGTTTATTTATATAATCTACTACTTCATATAAAGCATATTCTGCAAGTAAATCATCATGATCTAATAATGCAATATAATCTCCTGTTGCCATTTGTATTGCTGAATTTGTATTTCCTGCTATTCCTAAATTTTCATTTAAAAATTTATATTTAATTCTACTCTCGTTTTCATAATACTTTTTAAAATTTTTATTCTCCTCTGGGCTTCCATCAGCTAAAATTAATTCCCAGTTTGAATATGTTTGGCTAGATACAGATTTTACTAAATCTTTAAAGAATTTTTCTTTTGTTTTATACATTGGAACTACTATGCTAATTTTAGGTGAAATCTTAAACTGTTTTTTCATTTGCAATTTTAAATCAGCATCTTTAGGCTCATTATATTTTATCCATCCACCATAATCGCCATAGGTTAAATCTTTTTCATTTTTTAAAATTCTTATTATTTTTCTTATAACTGTTTTAATGCATTTTTTAATTGTTTTTATAAAACCATATTTTCCAATATAAAATTTAATTTGATTAAATCTATGTTTTATAATGTTCATCATTTTGCTCCTTTACTTTAATTGCAATTTTCATTACAATCTTTATATTACAATAAATTCTATTAAACAAAGGTTTTATTTAATAGTATTAAACTTTTTTTCATAGTCTATTTCACATTGTGCATTTTTTAAACTAAAGTTTTTATTGTAATATTCGTCTTTTAAATCTTTCCATTTTTCTTTAAATATATTTAAATCAATTTCTGATATTTGATTATTTAATTTATCTTTTAAATATATTAATTCAACACTTGAATTATAAACAATTAATTTTCCTAAACTTCTTACTTTTAAACAAAAATCTATATCATTTAACTTATTTGAAAATTCTTCTGAAAATCCTCCAGCTTCTAAAAATGTGTTTATATCTGTCATCAAACAAATTCCTGATACTGCATTCATATTTTGAATAATTTTTTCTCTTCCAAAATATCCATTTTCATTTTTATTTATTCCTTCAAATAAATTACTAATACAATTTCCTGCTCCAATTACAATTCCTGCATTACATATTGTGTCATCTTGATAATATGATTTTGCTCCTACTATTCCTACATCTTCTCTACCGAGCAAATCCAAGCATTTTCTCAATCCAATTTGATGTTAAAATTAAAGAATTTCCATCAAAAATCACTAAATACTCTACATCTTTTATATTTTTAACACAATCATTAATTAGTTTAGAATAATTCTTTTCACTAGTATTTATAATCTTAACTTTATCATTTTCTGCTCTCTCTTCTAAGTTTCCAATAGCTAAAATTTCATAATTTTTGTAACTAGTACTTTTTAATATTTCTTCAATACATTTTTTATTTGCATTATTAATCAATATAGAAACTTTTGGATTATTTTTTACATCATAATCTACAATATATGTTCCTGCATTTTTTCCTTTAGTTACTTTTCCTTCTAAATTCAATCTTTTTAAATGATCTTCTATCGCTCTTTTTCCTGCATCTATTGCATATGGTTTAGCTTCTGTTTCCATTGAAGTTGATCCTTTATGAACTCTCCAATGATATAAAACTTTAGATATATGTACTATTTTTTTAGCATTTTCTGTAGCTCTTAAAACTAAATCATAATCTTGCGCTCCATCATATTTATTATTAAATCCACCAATTTTATCTAATAATTCCTTTTTGAATACACTATAGTGACATATGTAATTATTACTTCTTAAAGTATCTGGTGCATAATCTGGTTTAAAGTGTGGTGAATATCTTGGCTCATCTATAAAATGAAACTTGTCTTCATCTGAATATATAAAATCTACACCCTTATTTTCATTAATCACTTTAACTACTTCATATAAAGCATCTAAGCTCAGCATATCATCATGATCTAAAAGTGAAATATACTTACCAGTTGCTAAGCTTAATGCTTCATTTGTATTTCCAGAAATCCCTTTATTTTCTCCTAAAAATTTATATTTAATTCTTTTATCTTTTTCGCACATTTTTTTTATTTGAGTAAGTTCTTCTGGACTACCATCAGCTAAACAAAGTTCCCAATTACTATAAGTTTGACAATGTACACTATATAATAATTCTCTAAAAAATTCTGTATCTGTATTATAAAGTGGTATTACAATACTAATTTTAGGTCTAATCTTAAATCTTTTTTTAGTTTCTAATTCTAATTCTTTATCTGATATTGTATTTGCTATAATCCATTTCTCATAATCAGATAATTTATCTTCTTCTGCCTTTTTTAAATCTTTTTCATATTTTAAATATTTTCTATGGTCAATTCCTTTCCAGAATTCTGCTGTCTCCTCATCTGTAAGTTTAAAATAATTTTCGACTTTTTTTGCATATTTTTTCTCTGTTTGCTTTTTATCGTATTCAATTCTTCTTTTTCCACCTGGTGGCATTATTCTATCTATAAATGTTGCTCCACTTGTTGGATTTATTACCCACCATATAAACTTAAGAATTTTTGAGACCTTTTCTTTTACATTCATTAATATTTTACCTCATTAATTTTTAAAATTGTACGTTGCTCTTCTGTATTAAAATTAATATTATAATATGGATCGTTTTTATCAAAAAATGTTTTCCATTTATTTTTTAGATATTTAACTTCTAAATAATGTTTATAATCTTCTACATTTTTTTCATATTCTTCCACACTATTTTTTTCTATTTTATGTGGTTTAATTGTTTCATCAGTAAAATCTATTACTTTGGCATTTGGACAAAATACATTTATTAATCCACTATTAATAACACTTAATGAAAAATCAACTTCATTTACATCATCAAATGAGACTTTTTCATCCATTCCATTCACTTTATTAAATACATCTCTTTTATACATTCTAAATAAAGATGTAATACAGCTAACATTACAAGTATATCTATCTCTTAAAAAGTCTGCCACTGCTTCTTTTTGATTAATATATTTAGCAAAATCCATAACTCCATATGCTATACCAATATGTTTTGATAATGCTAAATTATTAGAGTAAACAATTTTTCCTCCAACTATTCCTACATCTTCTCTTTGAGCTAGTCCCATCATTTCTTGAATCCAATTTTTAGAATCAATTCTTTCTAAAATATTATATTCAACAATATAATCACCTTCAGTATTTTTTATAGCATAATTCATTATTTTAGAATAATTTAATTCGCCTTTATAATATATTACTTTTGCTTTTCCATCTGCTATAATTTCTTTATAATACTTTTCAATTTCCATATTTCCATTTGTAATATCTATTACATCAATTTCATAATTTTCATATGTTGTATTATTAATAATAGAATCAATAGCAATACTTAATCCTGCTTTTCCTATATATTTATTTATAATATATATATTTACTTTTGGTTTTCCTTTTATTTCATAATTAACTTGATAATATCCTCTTAAATTTGGATTTGTAGTAACTTCTCCTTTTAAACCAATTCTTTCTAGATGGTCTTTTATTGCTAATACTCCAGAATCATATGCATATGTTTTAGCATCTGAATTTAATGCTGTAGATAATGCATGTGTTCTCCAGTGATATAGAATACTTGGAATATGTTTTATCTTATCTTTTCCAGCAAGTTCTGTTGCTCTTAATATAATATCAAAATCTTGAGCTCCATCATATTTGCTTCTAAATCCTTCTAATTTTTCCATTAATTCTTTTTTGAATATACTAAAATGAGTTATATAATTACCACTTCTTAATGTATCTGGTGCATAATCTGGTTTAAAATATGGATTATATCTAAATTCATCAATACTTTCTAATTTATCCTCATCTGTATAAATGAATTCAACATCTGGATTATTATTTATACATCTTGCAATCTCAAATAATGAGTTTAATGGAATCATATCATCATGATCAAAAAGTGCAATATAATCGCCTGTTGCTAGCTTTAAACATTCATTAGTATTTCCAGAAATCCCTTTATTTTCTCCTATGTAATAATACTTTACTCTTGGGTCCTTACACATATTTTCAATTTCTTTTAATGGTTCTGGACTACCATCTGCTAAACATAATTCCCAATTTGGATATGATTGAAAATATACAGCAAATAATAATTCTCTAAAAAAGTCTATAGGTGTATTATATAAAGGTACTAAAATGCTTATTTTTGGCTTAATAGAAAATTCTTCTGATTGTTTTACTTGAATTCTATATTTTTCTTCATTGCAATCATTAGCTTTCATCCATAAAACATATATGTTATCAGTTTCATTAGTATTTTCTATTTTATTTCTAATTTTTTTGTATCTTTCTGCTAACTCAAGCCAATACTTTTTGGTTTTCTTATCTAATATTCTATCTAATTCTTCAAGAATTTCTTTTTTTCTATCTTTATCAACATTTTTTTCATTGTCCGTATTTTTTTTAAACTTAAATGTATTAAATATTTTTCTAAATAAGTTTAAAATTTTCCATGTTTTTGATGCTTCAATAACTCTAAGTTGATTTGCATATCCTACAACTTTATTTCTAGCATCATCTAATTCTAAATTTAAATCATGATTTTCTTTTTCAAGCTTTAAATTTTCATCTTTTATATCTGGAAAAAGTTTTAAATATGAACTAATTTTTTGATTTGCTTCATTTAAAGTATTATAATTTCTAAAGAATATATCATGCATTTCCATATCAAAAGTTCTATTTCTCAAATCTTCTTCCAAAGCTTTAAATAAATCAATATAATCATTTATATTAAATTTATCAAACAATTCTTTTTTTCCAAATCTATTTAATGCTACAGGGGTATTTAAAATTAATCTGTAGTAAATATATTCAAGAGGAATATTTTCTTCAACCCATTCTTGGTCAAATGCTTTAATTCTTCCATCTACAATAAATATATTTTTTGGAATTAAATCTATATATGCTTTTTTTACAAAATGTAATTTTTTAAGTTTTTCTTTGTCATAACTTTTTATACAGTCTTTTAAATCTTGCATTTCAATTTCATCATAAGAAATAATCTCTTTTTCATAAATATTTTTTAACATATCTATTTGTTTAATAAATTCTTCTATAGAATTTACTTTTGAAAGTTCAACATCAAATCTATCTGTTTTTATAAAATCACTTATTAGTTTGTTTTTCTCAAATCTTTCAATTAAATCAACATCATATTTTCTTAGAGCTTCTATATTTTCATTTATTTGATTAATATGTTTTATAGCAGCTATATCTGCTGGTTTTTTTATAACTTTTGATTTTCCAATTATAGTCATTACTCTATATTCTTTTTTCCTATAATTTGAATAAGATACATATTTTATATCTGTATCAATTTCTTTATAAGAAATCTCTATAAAAAATGAATTTGCAAATTTGTTAACAAAGTTTTTTCCTTCTTTTAATAATTCTGTATAAAATCTATTTTCATTAAAATTTATAACAGCATCTTTTTCATATACTGCAAAATTTCTTGATATATCTTCTTCTGTTAAATCATATTCATCAGTATATATTAAATTTGCATACTTATAACTTGGAAATACGTAGTAAAATTTTGAATTAGTTAATCCTTTTGTTGAAATAAGCTCTTCTAAATCTGATTGAGAAATATTTGTATCAATATTTGATGAAGTAGTATTAAGATTAGAAGCACCAAATTTATTATTTACAGCTACTAATATTTTTCCATCTTCTTTTAAATATCTCTTAGCTATATCTATTCTTTCCTCAAAACCTATAGAATTTTCTCCAATTATAGTTATATAATCAAATTTATCATTTTCCTTTGCACTTTCAATATCAACAATTTTGCTAAAATTTACATCTAATTCATCTTTAAATTTACTTACATCTAATCCAATTGTTAATAATGAAGAATTTTCTTTAAAAGGGTACCATAACAAAATATTCTTTTCAAATTCTAATAACCTTAGTTCCACTTTTAATTCTCCTATCTTTATAAATCAATAATTATCTTTCAATAATTTAGTTTATATTTAAATCTTTGTTTTATACAATATTAGAAAATTTTTTCGTAATTTCTATTATATAAATTACTTTACATTCTTCTTAACTTTTAAATTTTTCTTACTGTAATTTCAGAATCTAGTCTAACAGTTCCAACAGTATTTTTTGTTGTAATAACTTCAATTAATAAAGCATCATATTTTCTACTTAATACTTCTAATTCTCCATTTAAATTAAATCTTGTACAACTAAAAGATAATGTATATTTACCTACTGCTATTGGTAATTTTTGCTTAAATTCAGCTACAGCAATATCACCTTTTTTGAATTCTCCTGTCATAACCTTTTCAATTTGAGAATTTGTTCCTGCTATATCATTTCCATTATAATCTTTTACTGTCATTGTAAATATTGGGTCTTTAACATTTTTATTAAATTTAACCTTTGATTTTAATATTACTGTATCTGCGTTATCAAAAACATTAATTGGATTTCCTTCTAAATCAAAAATTCCATAGTCTATAACATCAGCATCTCTATTTCCATATTCGATAATATTTGGATTTTGATTAAACTTATCTTTCCAAACCTCTCCATCTTCAATAACATAGTCTTTTTTTAATTCTTCTTGTATTTTTTCTTCTCTTTCTACATCTTCCTGACTTAATCCTACAATTATTTTTTTGTATCTATTTACACCATCTTTAACACTTCCATCAAATGTTTTTCTACCATTCTCCATTATTATTGCCCTATTACAGTTTTTTAAAACATCTGCAACATTATGTGTAACAAATATAATTGTTTTTCCTCTTTCTTTAAATTGCTCAAACTTTTTAAAACATTTTAATTGGAAAGCCATATCTCCAACTGATAATACCTCATCAACAATCAAAATATCTGGATCAACATTTATAGCACATGCAAATGCTAATCTAGCAAACATACCTGAAGAATATGTTTTTACTGGTTGAGATAGATGGTCTCCAATATCTGCAAAATCTATAATCTCTTGCTCTTTTGCTTTTATTTCTTCACTTGTAAGTCCCATAACTTGTCCATGTTGATATATATTTTCATACCCAGTAAGATCTGGATTAAAAGCTGCTCCAAGCTCTAAAAGAGAACTTATTTTTCCGTTTATTTCAATTGTTCCAGAATTTGGTGTTGCAACTCCTGTAATCATTTTTAAAAGAGTAGATTTACCAGCACCATTTTTCCCAAGTATTCCTAAAACTTCTCCTTTTTTTAATTCTAGATTTAGATTATCTAATGCTCTAAATGTTGTATGTTTTTGATATCTTGGAAGTATTGTTTCTAATAATCTATCCTTTTTTCTATCAAACATTTTATATTCTTTTACTAAATTTGTAATTTTTATTACTGTCTCAGAATTATCCATATTTTTTCCCTTTCAAATAATTATTTTCTTAATTTAAACAAAAATCTTGCAATCATTGGTAAATTTAGAATAATGAAATTTTCCATTTTATAAACAAATCCTTCATATTTGTAAAGTTTAAAAAATAATATCCATTTTCTAAAATTTATATTTTTCTTTTTTTCTAACATCTCATAATATTCTAATGCTTCCACATTTAATTTTTTTATTCTCTCATCTATAAATTTTTCTTCATTTTCAATAAATACTTTAAAATGTTCTTTCTTTACTCTAATAAAAAGTTCTCTTACTTCTTCAAACTCTTTTAATTCATCAACTTTCTTTTTAGATCCGATTTTATTATTTTTATGTTGTCTGTACTTTATTAATGGTTCTTCAATATAAGATATTTTATGTTTTTGGCTTAGTACAAGTGGAATCCAATAATCATGTAATACAAATTTGCTTGTGTTTGGAAGTGGAAGTACTTCATCTATAAATTCTTTTTTAGAAATTATTGTACAACCTGTAACAAAATTATTTAAATATAAACTTTCAAAATTATTATATTTTTTTATTTTGTTATATATCCCTTTTAACTTCCAATATGATTTATATGTTACATTTAAATCTGAATCCACAACTTCTAAATCTGTATATACTAAACTGCTATCTGTTTCTTCAATTCTTTTTATTGATTTTTCAATTTTATCTTCTTTCCAAATATCATCTTGATCAGAAAACATATAATATTCATTTTCAACTCTTTCAAGTAAAAACTCAAAATTTTTTATTACACCAGAATTTTCTTTTTGAAAAAATACTGTAATACGATTATCTTTTTCTTCATATTCTTTTAAAATTCTTATTGTATCATCTGTTGATGCATCATCTGAAATTAATAATCTAAATTCATTATAGCTTTGAGCTAAAATACTATCTAATTGTTCTTTTAGATACTGTTCTCCATTATATGTTGCAAGCAATATATCTACTTTTTTCATTTATTTTACCTTTCAATTTATACAAAAAGTTATAATTTAATCTATAAATTTTATAATACATCTGCAAAGTCTTTTTTAGACTTTTTGAATATTGCATTTCCCCAAATAAATATAACTATCGTAACAATCCAAAAAACAGCTGTAAACATGCCACTATTTTCGGTTATAATAGTTGAATTTTCCATAAATGCTTGTCTAAATCCTTCTACTAAATATGTAAAAGGAAAACATTTAAACACATTAACTAAGCTATCTGAAAGCATAGTTAAATTCCAAATTATTGGTGTAAACCACATAAATAGTTGCATTAAAATTCCTAATAATTGGGCAAAATCTGGTACTAAAGTTGTTAATGCTGATGTAAAACGCGTAAATGAAATTATAAAGCATAATAAACAAAATAATATATATATAACATTTAAAACATTTGGCACAAAACCATATATGCTTGAAACTACTATTGCTATTATCATTAAAAATATTCCTACGAAACATGATGATGCAAGAGCTATTATTGGAATAATATCAACTGGAAAAACAACCTTTTTTACAAGATAACTATAATTTCTAATAGAATTACTTGCATTCATTATTGCATCATTACAAAACATCCATATTGACATACCAGGTAAAAACCAT
Source organism: uncultured Clostridium sp. (assembly GCA_947427205.1). Lineage (GTDB taxonomy): Bacteria > Bacillota > Clostridia > TANB77 > CAG-508 > Scatovivens. The sequence goes on along the minus strand of CANEHB010000001.1, from coordinate 158,083 downwards.
ACAACATAAGGATATTCTCCTGAACTATTTGATTTTAATATATATTGAAATACAATTACATAAGTAAGCATAAAAACAAAAGGTTGCGCAAATCCCCATATAGCACCTAGTCCTGTATTTGCAAATCTATTTCTAAAATCATTTTTTCCAAGTTGCATTATAATTTTTTTATTTTTGAATAGTATTTTAAAAAATTCCATATTTTTTCATCCTTTTTTACCTATTAAAATTTATGCTGATTATATCATTACTTGCTTTAAATATCAACATTTTAATGTGTCTTGTTTGTGAATTTTTCTAGGAACAAAAAAGAACATTATAAAAATTGTAAAAAGCAAAATTTCTTGCAAATGTCCTCGTTTTTGTTCGAGTGCATAACTTAGCTATAGCTCACTAATTTTTGCGCAGCTATGAAATGTGCAAAATTTGTCGAAGGCTTTATGTTATAGGAAATTGCGAAGTAATTTCCTATAATATAAAAAGCAAACTTAAAATTTTCTATTAAATGGAAATTTTAAGCTTGCCATAATTATCTATTATTTTTATATTTTAAATATTGTTTTTTTCATAATTCCAAGAATCTCTGCAAATATCTTCCAATGTTTTTTCTGTTTTCCACTCAAGTTCTTTTAAAGCTTTTGATGGATCTGCATAATACTCTGGAAGATCTCCTGGTCTTCTATCTACAATTTTATAATTTACTTTTATATTATTTACTTTCTCAAAAGTTGTAACTAATTCAAGTACACTTACTCCTTTTCCAGATCCTAAATTATAAACATTTAATCCTTCTTTTAGCTTTTCTAACGCTTTTACATGTCCTTTTGCTAAATCTACAACGTGAATGTAATCTCTTACACCTGTTCCATCTGGAGTTGGATAATCATTTCCAAATATACTTAAAACTTCTAATTTTCCTGATGCAACTTTCATTACATAAGGCATTAAATTATTTGGAATACCATTTGGTTCTTCTCCTATTAATCCTGATTCATGTGCTCCTACTGGATTGAAATATCTTAAAAGAGTTATACTCCATGAGTTATCTGATTTATACAAATCTTCTAATATTCTTTCAATCATTGCTTTAGTTTCACCATATGGATTTGAAGTTTCTCCTCTTTTCATATTCTCTACATATTTCGGAGTTCCTGGATCCCCATATACTGTTGCAGATGAACTAAATACTATCTTTTTTACATTATATTTTTTCATTATTTCTAAAAGGTTTATTGTACTTATTAAATTATTTGAATAGTACATTAATGGTTTCTTTACAGATTCCCCTACTGCTTTATATCCTGCAAAATGTATTACTGCATCAATCTCATTTTCAGAAAAAATTTCTTCTACTTTTTCTTTGTCTGTTAGATCATGTTTGTATAATTTGAATTTTTTACCAGTAATTTTTTCTAATTTTTCTAAAACTTCTTCTTTACTATTATAAAGATTATCTACTATTATTACTTCATTATTCTCTTTTGCAAGCTCTACTACTGTATGTGATCCAATAAATCCTAATCCACCTGTTACTAAAATTTTCATTATACTACACCTCTTTTTATTTATTTACTAATTTATAGATTATATAACTATTAGTTTCATCAAATTTTTCAAAATTATAATCTTCCATATTACCATTCAAAACAGTTTCTTTTCTAAACACAATATAATTACAATTTTTGTTTTTTGCATGTTTAGAAAGTTCTTCAACATTTCCTGACATTAATGCTGTAAGTGTTGGATTTCCGTTTTCCTTGAGGATCCCTTCTATATGCTAAATCAATTGAAGCATCAATCTGTCTCATATGTGCTACTAAACTTTCAGGTGCAATAGCTTTCTTATAATCTTCATCATCTGCTCCTATTAATTGTGTTACTAAAACATCTTCATCTGGTAATTTATAAAAATTTCCTAATTCGAAATAATTTTCTTTATTATATATCAACTTTCCACTTACTACAACTATTAAAATTAATCCTATTGTTGCAACTATTTGCTTATATTTTTGTTTTTCACTATTTATAAATTTCACTCCTGCATATGCTATAGTAATTCCTAAAGGAAGTAACCAAAATACTCTCCAATACACAGAGTCTGTAAATATTTTTCCAACTGCTTTATTAAAAATCGGATTTAAAGTTATTAATAATATTATAATAGATGTATATAAAAGAAAAGCTTTATTTTTCTTATTATCTTCTTTCATATATATATATAACAAAGCAATAAAAAAAAGTAACATATACATACCAGAACCAATAAATTCTTGAAATGTATTTTTAATAATTTCTATATTTTCTTCAAACATATTCTCTCTCCTAAATTATCCTTTTACAAAATATGTGATTCCATATACTATACTTGGCACACAACTTGCTAAACATAAACTTAAATTTTTTATTGTTTTTAAAATTCCATTTTTAAACTTAAATTTAGAAATCTCAAGTGCAAATGCTACTACCATTACTGTTATTGGTACTAACGCTATTCCCATTGTAGTTGTAAAATCTCCTGCTAAATTTACAATAAACAATAATAAAAAGTTTGTAAACTTAAAATCATTTTCTTCTACTTTTAGTAATAATAGCCAAGTAGCTGGTATTATAATATTAGCTAAAACTGCTTTTCCCTGCCAAATACGGAATAATAAAAATGTAAAGTTAGTTCTTGCAGAATAGTTACCCCATATAAATAAAAAGTTTATTATTATTAAAAATAGGAAAATCTGTTTTTTATCTTTTTTGAATAATTCATTTCCTATTAATCCATATATCATATATACAATAGGTACAAATATACATGGAAATACAAGATGTGCTACTATAGCTGGATGAATATGTATCATTTTTGATATTATTGCTGTATATACTGGAAATGGTCCTAATCTATATCTTAAATGTAATTGTTCTCCATTTTCTGACCCAGTATTTGCAGAATATTTATATAAAGTATCTGTTTGTAATATTGTTGTTGCTGTTCCTACGTAAATTGCATCATCATCATCTATATGTGCATATCCAATAAATCCATAAACTTGAATTCCTATTAAAATTAATGTTATTAATGCTAAAAATTTAGGAGTTTCTTTTAAACTTTGTATATTTTTTTTAATAATATCTTTTATTCTTATAATATTTATAAAAAATGATAATATAGATAATACACTTATTATAGTTATATAAGTATTTAATAAAATTTTAAATGAAACTTCATATAAAATCATTGGTACTGCTAAAACTTGACATATTGCGAATTCTATTAAATACCCTATAACAAACGCAAAAAATATATCATTTTTTTCTTTTTTTATAAATCTACAAATTAATAACCCTAATAGCTCTGGTACTATAAATAAAACTAATATTGAAAGTATAAGTTTTAAAATCATTTTATTTCTCCTTATTTTATAAAGTTTTTTCTTTTGTATACTAACTTAATTTTTAATACTATTTGAATGTAATAATGGAATCGTTATAAAAAATATTAAACATAAAGTATCTGAAGCTCCCACAGAGAATCTTCCACAACTTTCAAACAATATATATATTCCATAAGTAATATACATGCATATATACATTCTTTTTAATTTTTTGCTTAAATTAGATTTTATTATTTTTCTTATGACATTATAATATATAAAACTAAAATATACTAGACCTATTAATCCACTTGTTAATAAAATATCTAAATATATATTATGAAATTGTGTAAAAGTTTTAGTTTCAAAATGTAGCAAACTTGTAGAATAAAATCTACCAACTCCAAATAAAAAGTTTATTGGATTTTGAATTAATAAATTTATTCCTACATTCCATATATCAGTTCTTCCAGATAAATTTTTAACATGTTCTATTCTAAAAAACATTGAGTTTAGTTTATTCCAAACTTCTGGAAAAAATAATATAATAGCTATAAGTACCACTGCTGAAATCACTACAAAACTTAATACTATAAATATTTTAGAATTCTTGCTTACTTTGTTTGAACATAAAAACATCAGAAATGCAAAAATTAAAACTACTAATATTCCTGTTCTTGACATTGTTAATACTAAATTTATAAAAAATATTACAAGTATAAATTTACAATTTTTTTTATTTAATTTTTCTAAAACAAAAAATGTAGAAATTATTGAAATATATAAGAAAAACGCAAATTGATTTCTATTTGCAAAAAAACTTTTTATATTAACTCTCTCTTTTAGATTAATAATTCCAATTGTAGCTAATATTTCTTTTATATATAAACATAAATTCACAAAACAAGCAAATATTCCCATATATACTATTGCTTTAAAAAATCTATTAATGTGCTCTTCTTTCGTTTTTACATTAAACATTAGTATATATAAAAGTACAATATTTGCAAAAATACATCCAATATTTACAATATCAAAAAAATAAAATTTATCTATTACAAAATTCTTAATTTGAATTATAAATAAAATTATTGTTATAGTAGTTAATATAATAAAATTCTTTTTTATTTCTTTTGTTAATTCTATTTTTTCACATTGAATATTAAATAACATAAAAATTTCTATAGCAAAACATATCATCATAGCTATTTTATTTGCACTATGAGACTGTTTACTTATCATATTTGGAATAACTATTGGAATGTAATTAATAATAATTATTATAAATAATACTATTGGTAAATTTAATTTCTTTTTACATTTTTTTAAGAAATTCAAAAGTACTACTCCTCTACTTGGTTTTGTTTATCATCTATGACTACATTACTACCATCAGAAATCCATTTCCTCGAAACTCGATATATTTTTTCTTCTCCTTCTTCTTTTATGCTATATGCATGTAATATTGGAATAGTTATAAAAACAATCATGCATAAAGTATCAGCACACCCTATAGAAAATCTACTCAAAGATTCAAATGAACAATATATAAAATAGCTTATAAACATAGATATGTATATACTTTTATATTTCTTTTCTAAATTAGAAAACATCACTTTTATAATAACTATAAGGTATATTAATATAAAATATACAAGCTCCATAATTCCACCAGTAACTAATGCTTCTATATAAAAGCTATGAAATTGTGTAAGATTTTTAGTTTCTTCAACTATTTCTACACCTTTAAATCTTCCAATTCCAAAAAATTTAGTACAATTATTTTCAGAAATTAAATCTGTTCCAATTTCCCATAAATCTGATCTGCCTGTAAAACTTTTAATAGTATCTGTCCTTATTAAAACTTTTTTTACATTTTCTATTATTTCAGGATGACTATTATTTATGTAATAAGTTGCACCTAATAAAATATCTACACCAACAATAAAAATTACTATTTTAGTTTTTATACTAAATCTATCTGTAGTAATAAAAAATAAAGCTGCAAATATTGCACAACAAAAAATTCCTGTCCTTGATGCTGTAAAAACTAAATTTGCCAAAAATACAAGTAATGTTAATTTATAAAATATACTTTTATTTTTTCTTAAAATTAAAAACATATTTGAAATTATTGCTGTATATAAAAATATTGCAAATTGATTTCTATGGCCGAAAAAACTTTTTATTTTATATACTTTTGCTCCTTTTTCAAATAATTTTAATATTTCTTCATGATATATATACACATTTACAATACAAGCAAATAAGCCCATAAGTATCATACCTCTAAAAAAATTGTATATATACTTTTCTTCTATATCTACATTAAGTACCAGTATAAATAAGAATAATATATTGCAAAATATACAGGTTATATTAATAACATCTAGTTTATCATAATTTCCTGATTTATATGCATTTACTTGAACTACTGCTAGCGCTATTGTTGTTAAAATTAATAAAACAAAATTTGTTACAGTTAATTTAGTTATTTTAATTTTTTTTATAAAAAACACAAATAATATAATAAGCTCTATAGCAAAACAAATTGCCATTTCTTTAGTTCCAACTCCAAAAGATTCTTTTGTTACTATATTTGCTTTTATTAATGGAATATAATTTATAAATAAAATTATAAATAAAATAAGTGGCAAATTGTTTTTCGATTTAATTTTCTCTAATATCTTCATTTGTACTCTCCTTTTTTGAGCTTATTAATAATATTATAAACAATCCCCAAAGAACAATTTTAGAGATTAAATTTGCTACTGTAAATCCTTGAAGTCCATTTGATTTACTTAATAAATACCCTAATATCATAAATAAAATAATATATATAAAATATGTAATTACTAATTTATTAGTATTACTATATTTTAATAAAACTGATTTTATAAGTGTTGTAGCTGTTCCAAAAGCTGTTGTTAATGAAATTGGAATAATTAAAACTAAAGCTTCGCTACTATGCACATATTCAGGATATAAAAATATTAGAGCAATATAAGTACATGGTATTGTAACTAAAGTTACTAAAAAAATTACTGGTATATTTGATAATATCGTAAAACTTAATATTTTTAATTTATTACTTTTTTCTGTATTATTTGATACCCATGATAAAATAACACTTGCCATTGGATTTGTTATTAAACTTGCAACTTTTGACATTGAATTTACTGCATAATACATTGCAACATAACTCGCTCCAAAAATTGGATAAATTAAAAATCTATCAAAATAATTCATTACATTTGTTAAAAGTGAAACAACTCCTAACTGAAAAAACTTCTTTACAGTTTCTATCATTTCTTGAGTTTTTGCAAATTTCATTTTTAGAATGTCTGAATTTTTCAAAGCATAAACTAAAGAAATTAATTCAGGAATAAATAATAATAAATAGATATTTCCATTAGTTTTAAATATAAATAAACTAAAAACTATTCCGAACTAAATAAAAAATATTTTGAATAATAACTTTGTAATAATTTTTTTCTAATCTATAAAAACATGTTGCATATAATCTTATATTCGCCATTAATATTGTTATTGTAAAAAGTATACTTCCTACTAATGAATATTTTAGATATATAAAAATTGGAAAAACTATAACTGCAATTATAGGTGATATTAAAACTAAAATTCTCGTAAAATCACCTATAATATTTTTTTCTTTATAACTACTATCTCTTACTAACCTTACATTTCCAAGTTCTCCACCTGTAACATTACAAACAACATTCAATATTGATATATATAGTACAATATTTGTATATATTTCGTCTGTTGCCATGCTTTTTAGTCTTGGAAGTAATAATATTTGTTGTGCAATTATATATATTCCAAATCCTATCATGTTTAATATCATGTAAGATAAGAAACCTTTATATTTCTTTATAAAATTCATAATTTAGCCTTCCATAATTATTAATTTAATCTATTTTATTGCCCTTTTTATTATTTACAATTTCATTTTTCTATTAATTCCTTTATTTTTAAGTAATTCGTTTTTCTGTTAAATTTTTCTTCTGCTAAATACCTATTATTTTTTCCGTATTCTTTTCTTAATTCTTCATTGTTATATAATTCTAATATTTTCTCTGCTATTTCTTCTGGACTATCATTTTGAACATTATATCCTATTTTGTAATCTTCTACTATTTTTTTATACTCTGTACATTCTTGTGTACTTATAACTGGAAGTCCAGCTGCTGCATAATCTCCTACTTTATTAATTATACTTTGGGCAGCTCCTTTTTTTATTGGATTCACTGCTATATCAGCTTCACAAAGCCTTGGAATCATTTTTTCATAATCTAATCTTCCTGTAAATTCACAAGTTACATTTTTTTCAATAGCATAATTCTTAAATTCCTGTTCCAATGGTCCATTTCCCATAATAACAAATTTAATATTTTCTATTTCTTTTTGATTTAAAATAGCTATTGCATCAATTATATTTTTTATATTATAACTATGACCTAAAGTGCCAATATAAGCTATTTCTAAGTTCTTTTTATCTTTTTCTGATTTATCTTTATTTTTACATTTATCAAAATAATCTAAATCTGTTCCTAAAAATACAGTTAACTTTTTATCACATTTCTGGTTAACTTTTATTGCTCTTTTTACATACGTATCAGATACAGCAACAATATCATCTGCCTTACTATATATTTTATTAGCTAATCTTTCCATTGGAGCAAAAATTATATTACTAATAACTGGTACATTAAATACCATCTTAAATGCTTCTGGCCATAAATCTTGTATATCTATAATAAATCTTACATTATTTTTTTTAGCAAAATTACTTACAACCTTTGCTACATCTAGTGATGGTACTGCACAATATATAATATCAGGATTATTCTTTGATTTTTCTAAATATTTTTTAACATTTTTAGCAAATATATAATGTGAATAAAATCTTTTTAAAGATACATTCTTTTTGTATCCAGGTTCTTTTATTAATGTTATTTTGTAATCTAAACCTTCAATTTTTATTTCTCCTCTTTGTTTTTTTTCTCCATGAGAAAAACTTGAAGTAATTAGTTCTACATCATATTTTTCTTTATCTATTAAATTTATTATATAAGTAAATCTACTATTTCCATTTTCATTTGGAAGTTTAGTAAAATTTGCTATTACTAGAAGCTTTTTCTTCATACAACTCCTTTTTTATTTAATCATTAATCTAAAATTATGTTCTTTAATACTTTTACTTTAAATTACCTTTGGAAATTAATAAAATTTAGCTATACTACTTTATTTTCAAATATCAATTTTTTCTATATGCTGGGAAAAAATCTTCACATTTATCTATTTGTTTTAACTCACACAATTTATCATATATTTCTTGATTCCAAATTTTCTTACCTATATAAAAATCAAAATCTGTAGTTTTTGCAAATTTTCTTTTAAAACAATATAATGAATCGTCTTCTGAATTTGATAGTCCTCCACCATAATGTATTAATTTATAATTATGTTCTTTTCCCCATAAAGCCGTTCCATATTTTAAAATATATGCTGGAGAAAAATTTAAGAAATTTGTATCTGTACCAGATAAATGTACATGAATTATTCCATTATAAACAAAATATAATCCTGCTGCAATCGTCTTATCTTCATAGATTGCTTCTACTAAAATCAAATTATCTTTATAATATTTTATAATATTATTAAAATATTCATCATCAAAAAAATAATATTCTGACGCATTTTTTCTTTCCATATTAAGATAATATATTCTTTTAAACTCTTCTAAGCTTTCTGGTTTTTCTGTTACTCTATATTCTACTCCTGAATTTATAACTCTTCTTATCTCTTTTCTACAACTTTTTGAAAATTCGTTTTGTACTGGATCTTCGTATTTTTCTAAATTTGTTCCTAAAGTCTTTCTCATGTATTTTGCATTATACACATTTTCAAAATCTTCATAATTTTTTATAATTGGATGAAAGCGCACAAATTCACTTACAATATTATTTTCTATACAATACTTCGTAAAAGCTTTTTCATAATTTTCTATTAATTGTTTTTTATTTTTTAATAACTTTTCAACAATTGGTCCACCATAACCATACGGTGTTATTAAATCAAAAAATACTTGTCCATCAATTTTATCTTTAATTTCCCTTTTTAAAAATTGATTTGTAATTTTTCCATTTTCATCTTCATATACAAATATTTCTTGTTTACCTTGATCTGCTTTTTCATATAGTTTTCCATAGTTTTTATCAAAATACAAATCTAAATTTTTACTCAACTTTTTATAATTTTCCTTTCATCTTTATTTTAAACTATTTTTATAATATCAAAATTTATAAAACTAATATTTATTAAATTTGAAAATTAATAAAATACTAATAATTTTTGTTTAAAAAGTCTATTACTAAATCTATATACTCTTCAATCTGACTTTTATCATATCTTTGATCACATATTAAAGATAATTCATTTTCAAATATATTATTTATTTTTTCTTCTTGTGGCCAATGGACAGGTAAATAAATTTTATTTTCTATCAAATATTTTCTCAAAACATCTCTTTTTTCTTTCTCCAAAATTATAGGAACAAATAAAAGTCCATCTCTTTCATTATAATCGTCAATTAAAAATTTAATATTTATATTATTTTTTAATTTGTCATAAATAATTTTACTATTTTCAATTCTTGATTTTTTTATAAATTCAAGATTAATTCCCATAATTATTTTCAAAGATTCCACATCTATAGAATAATTCTGGTAATCCTCATCTAATATTTTACCACTCTCATAATACTCATTTAAAAAAGTTTCCTTTGATATATTATCATTTTTCTCAATATAATCTTTTTTATTTTTCATAGCAACTTTTTTTATATCAATCATTTTTTCATTTGTACTTTTCTCTAAATCAATTTCAAAATTTGAATTCATACAAACTGCAATTGCACCACTTGCAATAGGAAACCATTTTCTTAAGCTACCTATTAAATAATCTGAATATTCACTATATTTTTTACTTGAACAAATACTATGTGTTATGTCTTCAATTACAATCTTTCCTATGTTTTTAAATTTTTTAATGTAAGAATTCATGTTAGTTTCGCTATATCCAAAATAATTCATTGCTAAAAATATATCTATATCTTCTCTAAACTCTATATTGTATTTTAAACCATTATTATAATACACATCATAATATTCTACTTCAATTCCTAGATCAAGAAATGGTTTTGACATTGAAAAACAACTATAAGAAGGTACATACGCTTTTTTTACTTTTTTATTCTTTAATATATTTTTTAAAACATAATAAATAGAAGTTCTACCAGATAAAGTAAATTTAGTATCTTTTCCAAAATTCCAAAATTCTCTATTATCATTTCTTAGTTCATCCTCAAACTCCCAAAATTCACTACCAATTTCCATTCTATTTCCTTTTCTAATCTACAAAACAAACAAGTTATAAATTCAAGAAATATACTAAATGTACATTAGTTTAAATTTATAACTAAGTTTCACATAGTAAAGTGATGATTGCTTCGTAAATTATGCTCTCCAATCAATCAAAGATTCAATTATATTATTAGAAAAACAATATAATTTATTGTTTGCTTTTCTTATTTTGTTTTTTAAATTATCATCATTTGATAATAAAATTGAATCTTCTGTTAAAATATTTTTTATACTTTCTTTTTCTATTTCAATTATTTCGTCAAATAAATTAATATCAATCTTATTTTTATTAAAATAAATTATTGCATTTTCTTTATCTTTAACTAATAAATTTATTTTAATATTTTTATTTACACATTGATACAAATACATCATCATAAAAGTATTTATTTTTTCTAATTTTTTAAAACAAGTTTCAAAATCTACAAAAACTGTACTATAGAAAATTCCAAGTGAATATTTACCAAAGAATTGTTTATCAGCTTCTATATCAATATCATTAAAAGTTACTTCTACATCTTGTCCATCAAAATCTTTTAGTGCCATTACTGGTAAGTTTACATCTAAGCATCTACTTAAACTAAAAGCTCCTGGCATTCTTGTACTCATTTCTAATAATTTAAATTTTCCATTTATATCTTTTTTTATTTGGAAAAACCAAAATCCTCTAAAATTTACTTCCTTATTTAAGCTTTCAGCTATATTTTTTATTTCATCTGTAAGTTTAATTCTTCTGCTATGCACATCAATTCCAGCAAGCATTCTATCTGCCGCTCTTGGATTACAAAATAGCAACTCTCTATTCTTATTTGTAAAACAATCAACTGTAACTTCTTCTCCTGGTAAAAATTCACATATTACCATATTAGGTTCTTTAGTATATAAATCTAGTTCTTCAATATTATTAACTTTATATGCATGTCTTGCACCTTGATCATTGTCTTTTTTTACAAAAACTGGATATTCTGTTACTTCTTCTTTTTTATAAGTTTTAGGAATAAAGTCATATACTTTTAATTTTTCATATGTTTTTGTTTTATATCTACATAATAAAGATGTTTCATAATCTGAACATAACGTAATTGCATTTATTTTATCTTTATTTTTTTGCAAAAATACACACATATCTTCATGTGTTGATATAATAAATTTAATATCGTATTCTTTAATTTTTTTATTTAAAACTTCTATAAAATTTTCATCATTCATGTTTGGAATATCTGGTATATAATTTTTATAAACATAAACACCATGATTTTTATATATAGAAGTTCCCCATATTTCAAATTCTTCATTATCTTTTAATGCCATATTCATATCCGTTGCAGCAAGTGAGCCACAAGATAACACCAATACTCTTTTTTTCATATTTTCCCTTCTAACTTTTACTAAAAAACGGAAATAACATTTTCTATAGCATCTTCGTCACTAAGAAAATTTAATTTTCACATAATTATTTTAACTATAAAGCATTTTTAATTATTTTCTTCTAATTGTTTTTTTTCTATACTCATCAAAATCTATTGTTTTTCCTGTTCCTCTAGTTACAACACCATCTTTTTTTATAACTTTATAAAAAGTTTTAAAAATTATTTTTAAATCATTTATAAAAGTTATGTTATTTACATACTCAATATCATAAGAAAATCTTTCTTCCCAATTTAATGCATTTCTTCCATTTATTTGAGCAAGACCTGTTAATCCAGGTCTTACATCATGTCTGTGTTTTTCTTCTTCATTATAGTAAGGCAAGTATGCTACAGCAAGTGGTCTAGGACCAATTAAACTCATTTCACCTTTTAAAATATTAACTAATTCTGGAAGTTCATCTAAACTTGTTGATCTTAAAATTCTCCCAAATTTCGTCAATCTATCCTTATCAGGAAGCAATTTTCCATTTTTATCTTTCTTATCAGACATACTTCTAAATTTATATAATTTAAAAATTTTTCCATCTTTTCCAGGTCTATCTTGTTTAAAAATTACAGGACTTCCTAATTTTATTCTAACTAATATTGCAACGATCATTATAACTGGAGAAAGTATCAAAAGAGAACACAAACTTATTGCAATATCTAATAATCTTTTTATATATTTTTTATACATTATTTTCCTCATATTTTTTATTTAGCAAACATTTCTATTTATAGAAATTTAAAATAATTCTATAAAAAAACTATAAGAAGCATTTTATTCAAATATAAATTCATTTGAATATAATTCTAAATAGCCATTATCATTTTGTGGTTTAACAATTCTATATGTTCCAGCACCTAATTCTCCATAAGCTTCTGTCCAATCTATTTCTTCAATTGTTTGGGAATTTTCATCTAATTCATATTTATTAGAATCAAAAGCTACAGTTGTTAATAAAGGTACATCTTCCCATTTATCATTGTTTTTAACTTGTAATTTAAATCCAGGTCCCCAAAAATAAGCTGTTTCATTTGTATCTGTTATTATAAGTTTTGTTCCTGTTCTTGTTAAACTGCCTATATCTACTTCCAAATTAACTTTATTAATATTTCTACCATATTCACTTTCTGGAATCTCTCTTTCTACTTCTGGAACGTCTATAGCATTTCCCTCAAGAACAAAATTTTCTTGTTCTGTATTATTATTTTCAATTACTTCTTTACTTGAATTTATTTTGTATACACAAAATCCTGCTATAATTAGAATTACCACTACCACAATAATTAAAATATCTCTTACTTTCATTTTTTAATCCTCCGTTTATAATATAATAATATATTTTACTATAAATCTATAAAATCTTATAATTAAAAATTATATATTATTAGATTAAATTATATAAATTTTAAGTTTTATAGTAAAAAATTTTTATGACATTTTTAGCTTTTTCTTGTTCATATTTCATTTTAACAATTATTCCTAGTTATTTAAATAAATTTTTTATTATATCTATTACTTTAGCTTGCTCTTCTTCTGTCATTTTTGTATCAGAAGGCAAACATACTCCCCTTTCAAATAAGTCTTCTCCTACACAAATTTCATCATCTTTAATAAAATCATATTTTTCAAAAATAGGTTGTAGATGCATTGGTTTCCATACAGGCCTTGATTCTATATTTTCTTTTTCTAAGCTTTCAATTATATCTAATGGTTTTACTTTTGAATCTTTTTTTATAGTCATACAAGAAAGCCAATTATTTGATCTTTCATCATCATTTTCTGGCATCATCTCTATATCTAGAATATCTCTAAAACCTTCTTTATATTTATTGAAGATTTGATTTTTCTTAGCAACTCTTTCTTCTAAGACCTTCATTTGACCTCTTCCAATTCCTGCTAAAACATTACTCATTCTATAGTTATATCCAATTTCAGAGTGTTGATAATGACGAGCTGGATCTTTACTTTGCGTTGACCAAAATCTAACTTTGTTAATTCTTTCCTCATCATTTGATACTAACATTCCACCACCTGTTGTAGTAATTATTTTATTTCCATTAAATGATAATGCTCCATATTTTCCGAATGTTCCTAAATATTTCCCTTTATATATTGTACCTAATCCTTCTGCTGCATCTTCTAATACTGGAACATTATGTGTATCACATATTTTCATTATTTCTTCCATTTTTGCTGATCTTCCATACAAGTGAACTACTATAACAGCTTTTGGATTATATTTTTCAAAAGCCTTTTCTAAAGCTTTTGGACTCATATTCCAAGTAGTATTCTCAGAATCGATAAATACTGGTGTTGCAGCTTCATATATAATAGGATTTACACTTGCAGAAAATGTAAGATCAGATACAAAAACTATATCATCTTTCTTTATTCCTAAAGCTTTCAGCCCTAGATGTATTCCCGCTGTTCCACTAGATAAAGCAACTGATGCCTTTACTCCTAAATATTCTTTAACTAATTTTTCAAATTCACTCAAATTTTCTCCAACTGTTGATAACCAATTAGTGTCAAAAGCTTCTTTTACAAATTTTTCTTCATATTTCTCATCAGACATATGTGGTGATGCTAAATAAATCTTTTTTTGCATATAAAATTTCTCCTTATAAATGTTATAATTTTAATACTTATTTACTTTTTCTGGGTCTTTAAATGTTGGAACTAATTCTTTAAAAACATTTTTTATTTCTTCATTTTCTACATCACTTTTTTCTAATAAATTATTTAAATTTTCTATTTTTTTCTCTATATCTTTCATTGTAATACTTAATGGCTCTGCTACAAAAATTTCATTATGTGCTGTTTTTTCTAAACCTTCTTCTCCCATTAAAAGTTCTTCATACAATTTCTCTCCTGGTCTTAAACCAGTAATTTTTATATCAATATCTTGGTTTGGTATTAACCCAGATAATTTTATTAAGCTTACTGCTAAATCATATATTTTAACTGGCTGTCCCATATCTAATACAAATATTTCTCCACCATTTGCATATGTCATTGCCTGAAGTACAAGTTCAACAGCTTCTGGAATAGTCATAAAAAATCTTGTAATTTCTTTATGAGTAACAGTTACTGGCCCACCTTCTGCAATTTGTTTTTTAAATAATGGAACTACAGATCCATTACTTCCGAGAACATTTCCAAAACGAACAGCTGCATATTCTGTTTTACTTTCTTTATTTTTAGCTTGTACTATCATTTCACAAATTCTTTTAGTAGCTCCCATTATATTAGTAGGATTTACAGCTTTATCAGTAGAAATTAATATAAATCTTTTTACTTCATATTTATCACAAGCATTTACAACATTATAGGTTCCAAACACATTATTTTTTATTGCTTCTAATGGACTTCTTTCCATTAATGGAACATGTTTATGTGCTGCTGCATGAAATACTAAATATGGTTTATATTCTTCAAAAATTTGTTCTAATCTTCTATTATCTCTTACACTCGCTATTATTGCATCAATTTTTATTTTAGGATATTTAGCTTTTAATTCAATTTCAATATCGTACAAAGAATTTTCATATATATCTATCATAACTAGTCTATATGGATTATATTTAATAACTTGTCTGCACAATTCTGAACCAATTGATCCCCCTGCACCTGTTACAACTACAACTTTTTCTCTTATTAAACTTTCTATATTTTCATTATCTAATTTTATAGGCTCTCTTCCTAAAATATCCTCTATTTCAACATCTCTTAAATTTTCTATCAATTTTTTGTCTTTAATTATTTCTTTTAGTCCTGGTAAAATTCTAACTTTAGAATCTGTCTGCTGACAAATATTTAAGATCTGTTTTTTATTTTCATTATCAATATTTGCTATTGAGAAAAATATTAAATCAATATTATTTTCTTTACATATTTTTATAATATCATTTCTATTTCCTATTATTTTTACTCCTGAAACTGTATAGTTCAGTCTTTTTTTATTATCATCTATAATTCCAACTATATTATAGTTTTCTTTCATACTTGATTTAATTGTTTTTATTATTTCGTGTGCTGCATTTCCTGCACCAATAATAAGTAAATTTTTCTGCTTTGATTTATTTATATTTATTCCTTTATTCACTATATCTGCAACTAAAATATATTTTACAATTATTCTGTATGAAATCATCATACAAGCAATAAAAATGCCTGCCAAAATATTTAATCTTGTAGAAACTAAAATATAAATTTTAAAAACTTTTCTAATAATACAAATTATTAAAGAAGAAATTATACATAATCCAAAATATTTTAAGTAATCTTTTCCTTCTTCATATCTAATAATACTATTATAGCTTTTAAATATATGAAATACTATTTGATATACAATAATTGAAATAAGTATTGTTTTTGAAAATTTATCCATATAATATTCTGATATCTTAAATACTGATGATTCAGATACTAGAAGCATTCCCAAGTAATATGCAATTACTATGCAAGCTATATCTAATAGTATAAGTATTATAGTTCTGTATTTGCTTAACTTCTTTATTTTTTCCAATTTTTACACTCCACTTAAAAATAATCACATCATTATAAGTCTTTTCAAATTTTATCATTATATACCATTTTTTTCAAGAAATTTATACAATAATGCACATAAAAATCACATTTTACATTAAATATCATCAAAATAAAACAATAGTAGTCAATATTTATTTGATATGCAAAAGACAAAATTTCACTAAATCATCCATGTTATTGTTATGTGTGCCAATTTTACTTTGTAAAATTGCGTACAAGATTGTAAAAACCTTATTTTATAGGAACTGTAAAGAAATTTTCTATAAAATAAAAAAGCAAGTAATTTTAATGAAGTGATAAGATAAATGTAAACACTTTTTTTGTGTCTACATTTATCTTATCACTTCATAATTTTAATCTACTTGCTCTTTTTCATATTTTTACTTTCATAAATTATAATTTATATATAATCTTTTGATAATAGAAACTATTTCATTAAATATTCTGGATGAGCTAAATACCAATCAATAGTTTTTACAATTCCATCTTTAAACATTGTTTTTGGAGCCCAATCAAACTCATTTTTTAATTTTGTAGGATCTATAGCATATCTATAATCATGTCCTTTTCTATCTTCTACATAAGATATTAAACTTTCTGGTTTTCCTAATCTTTCAAGAATTAATTTTACTATTTCAATATTTCTTTTTTCATTATGACCACCAATATTATATCTTTCACCTTTTTTACCTTGATGTAAAATTATATCAATAGCTTCACAATGATCCTCTACAAATAGCCAATCTCTTATATTTAGTCCTTCTCCATATACTGGTAATGGTTTATCTTGCATTGCTAAAGATATCATATGTGGAATTAATTTTTCATGATGTTGATATGGTCCATAATTATTTGAACAATTTGTTACACTAATATTCATTTTATATGTTTCACTATAAGCTAATGCTATTAAATCTGATGATGCTTTTGATGCTGAATATGGACTATTAGGTTTTATTGGTGAAGTCTCTGTAAAATATCCTGTTTCTCCAAGAGTTCCATATACTTCATCTGTAGAAACATGAACAAATTTATTTGTACTTCCTTCTCCCCAAAATTGTTTAGCAGCTTCTAATAATGTATGTGTTCCTATTACATTTGTTTGTGTAAATACAAATGGAGTTTTTATACTGTTATCAACATGTGATTCTGCTGCAAAATGTACTACTGCATCTATATCATATTTTTTGTATGTTTCCATCACAAAATCAAAATCGCAAATATCACCTTGTACAAATGTAATTTTGTCTTTTATATTATCTAAATTATGTATATTTCCAGCATATGTTAATTTATCAAACACTATTATGTTATATTTTCCTTCATATTTTTTTACCATTAATTCTGCAAAGTTAGCTCCTATAAAACCTGCAGCACCTGTAACTAATATATTTTTCATTTTTTCCCATCCTTTACTTTTTTATTTACATTTTATATATAAAATGTACCTGTATAATATATTTTTTATACATTTATCGTTCTATCAATATAATTATTTGCAATAATTGCAATCTCATTCATTGTTTGCCTTGTATACTCATCTTGACAATTTAGTCTTTTTACAATTTTATTAATATAATCATTCTCTTTTAGTAATATTAATGTTTCTTTGAAATTCAAAGCATAAAGATGTGCAAAACATACAACCATAAAGTCCATATCTGATTTAGCATCTGAATATGCTAGCAATCTTTCTTCTTTAAATTTATCTAAAAATTCTGGAGTTAGTTTCTCCTTAGATATATCTTGTGTTCCTAGAATAACACAATCTTCAATCTTTTGCTCTGTAAATACTTTAAATATATCTAAATTATCTGCATCTCTAATTATTTTTACATGTAGCAATTCTTTATCAGAAAGTCCAGATTCTATTTCCAATTTATTATGATTTCTTACTGCTTTCAGTATTATTTCATCATAGCTTGTATCATTAATAAAATTTCTAATAATATTATCTTTAAATAGAACTTCTACACCTTTTTCTGCATGATCCACACTAATTTTATCAAAAAAAGTATTATAAATTCTTACTTGTTCAAATCTTCCTATATCATGTAATAATCCGATTAACTCTGCTAAATCTTGTTCTTCCTTTGATAGTCCAAGCATATTAGCTATTTTTCTAGCATTTTCTGCAACATTACAAGTATGAATAAATTTAATATTTATTCTTGGAACATTTATATCATAATTTGAAACATATTCTTTAAAATATTTTTTGGCTTTAACTATATCTACCATGTAGTTTATCCTCTATTTTAAATTTTTAAATAAATCTGTTTTTCTTAGTTCATCTAATGTAGGCCAAATAGCATCTTTTTCAGAAGTTAAATATTCTTCTGGTTTCATTCCTGGAACTTCTGGCCAAACAATTCCAATTTCTGGATCATTCCATTTTAATCCACCTTCTGCTTCATGGTTATATACATCATCACATTTATAACTAAATTCAGCTTCATCTGATAATACTAAAAATCCATGTGCAAATCCTCTTGGAATCATAAACATTTTTTTATTTTCTTCAGAAAGTACAACTCCTTCCCATTTTCCATAAGTTTTACTTCCTGGTCTTAAATCAACTGCTACATCAAAAACTTCGCCTTTTATACATCTTACAAGTTTAGCTTGAGTATTTTCTTTTTGAAAATGTAATCCTCTTAAAACACCTTTTTTTGATTTTGATTGATTATCTTGTACAAAATTATTTGTAACTCCAATTTCATCAAAATCTGGTTTGCTATAAGTTTCCATAAAGTATCCTCTATTGTCTCCAAATACTGTTGGCTCAATAATATAAACACCTTCAATCGTAGTATCTATTCTTGTAAATTTTCCCATTATCTTTTCTTCCTTTCAAATTACTTCATATATACTAAACATATGTCCAGATATATGTTTACAGAATACAATGGCATTCTGCATACTGAAGCTGTAATAATTAAAATTTAACTACTTCAGCAAAACATCCACAAAAGAACATTAATCAAATAATTCACTTTCATAAATTGCTTTATATTGTTCATAATCTCTTTCAGCAATTCTCTTTAAATACTTACCATATTCTGTTTTCTTATATTTCTCTGCTTCAACTAAAACTTGTTCTTTGCTTATCCATTTATTTCTATATGCTATTTCTTCTAAACAAGCGATTTGAACTCCTTGTCTTAATTCTATAGCTTTAACAAAATCAGAAGCATCTGATAATCTATCAGCTGAACCTGTATCAAACCAAGCATATCCATTTCCTAAAGGAATAACTTGTAATTTTCCATTTTCCATATATACTCTATTTACATCTGTTATTTCTAGTTCTCCTCTTTCAGATGGCTTTATTGATTTTGCTATATTTACAACATTATTATCATAAAAATAAATTCCTGGTACTGCAAAATCTGATTTTGGATTCTCTGGTTTTTCTTCAATAGAAATAGCCTTACCATTTGAATCCATTTCAACTACACCATAAGATGTTGGATCAGCAACATGATATCCAAATATAATACCACCTTCTTTTAAGTGACTTGCAGCTTTTAAAACTCTTTCAATTCTTGAACCATAAATCATATTATCTCCTAAAATTAAAGCTACATTATCATCACCAATAAAATCTGCACCAAGTACAAATGCATCAGCTAGTCCTACTGGTTTCTCTTGAACTTTGTATTCAAATCTCATACCTAATTTAGAACCATCTCCTAATAGGCTTTTAAATGCTGGTAAATGTACTGGTGTTGAAATAATTAATACTTCTTTAATTCCTGCCATCATCAATGTTGATAATGGATAATAAATCATTGGTTTATCATATACTGGTAACATTTGTTTTGAAACTGCTAATGTTACTGGATATAATCTTGTGGCACTACCACCTGCTAAAATAATACCTTTCATTATTCTAATTCCTCCTACTACTTTAATTCTTCTTTTAAATATGCTGCTAAAGCATCTTCCCATTTACTTGGACATATTCCAATATTTTTTAATTTTTCTTTTGACAATTGACTGTTCTTTGGTCTATCACTTGATTGTGGATACATTTCTTTATATTCTTCTGATGTTATTGATTTTACATTAGTAGAAATATTTGCAAATTCAAATATTTTTCTTGTAAATTTGCACCAAGTTGTAAATCCTTCATTTGTTGAATGATATATACCATATCCTGGTTCTTTTTCCATTATTTTTTCTATAATTTCACATAAAGTAGTTGTTGATGTTGGGCTTCCATGTTGGTCATCTACAACAGATATTTCGTCTTTATCTTGAGATAATTTAAGCATTGTTTTAACAAAGTTCTTTCCACCTAGTCCATAAAGCCATGCTGTTCTTAAAATATAATATTTCTCTGCTTTTTTTGCATTTTCTTCTCCAACAAGTTTTGTTCTTCCATATGCACTTACTGGATTTGGAGTCATATCTTCAGTATAAATTTTATCTACTTGCATATCTCCTGCAAAAACATAATCTGTACTAATATGAATAAAAGTGGCATCTTCTTGTTTTGCTGCATCTGCTATATTAGCAATTGCTGTTCCATTAACAGCTAATGCTAAATCTTCTTTTACTTCACAAGCATCTACGTTTGTAAATGCAGCACAATTTATAATATAGTATGGTTTTACTTCTTTTGCCTTATTAAGTACAGCTTCTCTATCACATATATCTAGTGTTTCTAAGGTAGTTCCTACTACATCATAATTTTTTTCTAATCTTTCTCTTAATTCTCCACCAAGCATTCCGTCTGCTCCAATTAATAATACTTTCTTCATTTTAATCCTTCCTTTATGTTTATTTTTTTATTTTCCTTTTAATACGCACATTATATCACAGAGGTTCACAATGTCAAAGCTTTTTACACATATTCCACAATTTACACAAAACTTTCACAAACTACATAAAACTTACTGTAAGCCCACTTATTAAAGTAAGTAAGCATAAAAAGAATAAAAATACATTTCTATATTTTTTATCATCATAATTTAAAAATAAAAATACTAATAAGCAAAGTTCTGCAACAAATAAATATAAATATGAATTAGCTATAAAAACTATTGGTCTTTCTATAAAAATTAAAATACAAACTATAGCTAAACTTATTCTAATTGTATTTTTAAATTTAACTATTTTTTCTTTTACATTTCCTAAAAAATAAAATATTATAAGTAAATTTCCAAAATTTACTACTGGTGCTACACATGATATATCAGTCTTAGAAAATAAAGTTATATTTTCTAAAACTGCTGGTAGTCCAGAAATACAATATATTGTTTCAAAAACTACTACTATCGTAATTGGTAATAGAAATTCTGCATGCTTTTCTTTTGAAAATAAATAATATAATGAAACTATCATTGGTATAGGAAAAATTGATATAAAACTTCCTAATACTGCTTTTTCTTGTACATCGTTAAAAGGTAATAAAATATTATATAAATAATTAAACAAATAAGATATTCCATTTCTATAGTATCTTGCAGGGATTTCAGCATGTCCTTCAAGATTAAAACTTGCAATTATCACTCCAATAATACTTATAATTATTGTAATAATTCCTATAATATTTGATAACTTGTTTTTTAAAATATTTTCTTTATTTTTTATTAAAATCCAAATAATTAATGCAATAAATATATATCCGAAGCTTATTGCATATGGTATATAAGTAAATACTAATAAAATGCTACTTATGATTGCAACTATAGATATTATAATTTTTTTATATATTTTTTCATATTCAAAAAATTTTTGTGCTAAAACAGTAATTAATTCTAATAATATTAAAGCTTCTGCATTTTTAAAATTCCACTGTATCATTCCTGAAAAAAGAACAACTACTGCTCCTATAAATGACATATTCTTGTTTTTATTAGTTAAAATAAAAAAAAGTTCATAACTTATCAATAATAATGAATAAAATTTTATATTCCACCATGGACTAAAAGCTTTATCAACAGAAAAAATCCAGTCTTTAATCCCTAAAGAACTGAAAAAAAATCCAACTAAGCTTGAAATAATTATTAATATCGCAGATATCTTATAACGATTTTCTATTATTTTAATATTTTTCATTTTTCTCCAACCTTTATTCTACATTTCTAAAATTTGTACATTTCTTAACTGTGCGAAATAAAATTACTCTAACTTCTAGTAATTTATCTGTTATATTAGAGTACTCAATGATTAGTTACATGTAAGTTAAATAAAAAACACGTGGACGACTTAATTAAAATTTTATCTTTTGCATATTAAATATCGTCCACTTTTGTTCTATGTTATTTATTTTTTTTATCTTTATTAATTTGTCTTTCTCTTGCAATTCCCATTTTTTCAGATGGTATATCATCTGTAATTGTTGATCCTGCAGCAACTAAAACATCATCACCTACAGTTACGGGAGCAACAAAATTTACATTTGAACCAATAAAAGCTCTATCACCTATTTTAGTTTTATACTTATTTTTACCATCATAATTACAAGTTACTGTACCACATCCAACATTTCCATCACATCCAATTTCTGTATTCCCCAAATAAATTAAATGTGGTACTTTTGTTCTATCTCCAATTTTTGTTTCTTTTATTTCAACAAAATTTCCAATTTTTACATTATTTCCTAAAACACATCCTTGTCTTATATATGCATTAGGACCTATTTCACAATTATCACCAATTATTACTCCACTTTTAATTATTGTATTAGGATGAATAACAGTATCTATTCCAATTTGTACATCATCATGAATATATGTTGTATTTACATCTTCAATCGTAACTCCATTTTTCATGTGATATGCATTTATTCTCATTCTTAAAACTCTAGTTAATAATTCAAGTTGGGCTCTATCATTAACTCCTAATATTTCTGTATTATCTTCAACTATAACAGCACCTGTTTTTAGTCCTTTGTCATTCATTATTTTTATAACATCTGTTAAATAATACTCTCCTTGAACATTATTAGGTTGTATTAATTTTAATGCTGATAATAACTCCTCAATATCAAAACAATAAATACCTGAATTTATCTCTTTTATTTCTTTTTCAAACATATTAGCATCTTTTTCTTCAACAATTGCTTGTATATTTCCACCTTCATCACGAATAATTCTTCCATATCCTGTAGGATTATCATATATTGCAGTTAAAAGAGTAGCATATTCTTTATTTTTAAAGCTTTTTACTATTAAATTTTCTAAAGTTTCTTTTCTTATTAATGGAACATCTCCATATAAAATTACTACTTTTCCTTTTTTTCCTTCTAAATATTTAGAAGCTTGCATAACAGCATGACCTGTACCTAAAAGTTCCTCTTGATATGCATATTCAACATCATCTCCAAGTACTTCTTCTACTTGTTCCTTTAAGTGCCCAACTACTGTAACAACTTGATCAGAACCTACAGATTTTGCAAGATCTGCAACTCTTTTTACTAATTCTTTATCATATATTTTGTGAACTAATTTTGATTTATTAGATTTCATTCTTGTACCTTTACCAGCAGCCATAATAATTGTGCTTACATATTGATTTTCTTCATCAATAATCATAGTTTCACCATCCTTAAACAATTTCACAATAAATATTGACTGATAGCTTTATATTTTAATAAAGAATTAGCCAACATTTATTATTAAAAACTTTTTTCGCAATTTTGATATATATTATTCAAAAATTCTAAATTTGTTTAAGTCATTTTATTATAATATTTATAAATAGTCAACATTTGAATCAATTTTAGAAAATTTATTTTCTACTTTAACAGCTTACTCTCCATTGACTTTGATGCCATATCGATATATAATATATATTATATGTAAAATATGAAATGGAGGTATAACTACTATGTACACAGAAAATATTACAGACCTTCGGAGAGCCGAAAGCATAAGAGGAATTCCTATTGGTGTTATGGACATTCAATTCTTGGAGGATTATTGCAGAAAAAACAATATCCTTAAAGTAAAATGTGGTTGCTGTCATGAACTTTCTAAGCCGAAATCTTTCTTTTTCAACAAACAATCCGAATTCACATTTTTAAAAAATGGGAAAGAAAAAAGTTTTTGGGAAGTTGATGTAGATAACCAAGAGTTCATAGCTTTCAGTGTCTCCAAGCGAGTGCTCTCTGTATATGGATATTTTCATTATGAATGTGATTAAAATCTCCAGCCATCTTGAATAGCTATCTTCAGAAAATCAAGTGGCAAAAAAGTCCACAGGCAAAGCAGATGATACTTTACCTGTGGGCTTTTTGTTCTTATTTTACTACTTCTTCCTTTCGAAATTCTAAATTATTTCAATTCTAACTTTTCTACATTTATTTTGTAACTCTAGTTATAGCAAGTCCGTCTCCTACTTCTAAAATTTCTGTTTCTAAATTAGAATTTTCTGTAACTTCTTTTAGATATTCTCTTAAATGCCTTACTGCTGTTCTTTGCTTATGTTTATTATAATCGCTCATAACATATCCTTTATATAAAACATTATCTGCTAAAATTACTCCTTTATTTTTTATTAATCTTATTCCTTCTTCTAAAAATATCGAATATTTACTTTTAGCAGCATCTATAAATACTATATCATAAACATTATTTAAACTTGGTAATATATCTACAGCATTTCCTATCATTATATTTATTCTATCTGAAACTCCTATTTTTTCTACATTTTGTATTGCTTCTTTTGCTCTTTCTTCATCTAATTCTATAGTATCTATAATACAATCATTTTCAGTAAATCTTGCAAAGCAAGATGCTGAATATCCAACGGCTGTTCCTATTTCTAAGATTCGTTTTGGTGCTTCTTTTTCTAATACTTCTTTTAAAACTTCTAATGTATCATCCATTATAATTGGAATATGATTTTCTAATGCTCTTTTTTTTACTATTTCAAATTCTTCTACATTAAACATTTTTTTACCTCTATCTATTAATATTATTTATATTTAAAACTATCAAAATTTGCACTCTTCTTAATTATATGGTAAAATTAATTTGTGTTACGTAAACCTTTTTTTTCGCAAATGGAGGAATATTTTATGAAAATTAAATTACAACCTTATGAGGAAAAGTTTTTTAATAATCTCAAAAGCATGCTTCCTTTTATCTCTGATGAAGATGCTGAACAGTTATTTCGGGTATGGCGCCGAAATTTCGGATGTCGTAGAGACAAAGCAACAGCGTTAAGGCTTCTGGAAAATCCATTAAAGCAGATTAGCTATTTTGAGCAGCACAACTTCATAATTTTTATTCAAAATGGTAAATGGAAAAAATCATTCAACGAATTAAATTCTGATATGCCATTTTTAGCAATCGAATGCCTTTATGGATTTACAAATGACTTGGGTGCACCACTCTATTCATTACAAGCTTACAATCCCAACTGAATAATAGGTAAATAAAATTTCTTTTCTTAATGCATCTTAATATTTCTAAGCTCCATCTTTGGATCTGAACCAAGAAATCCACTAGAAAGCCACAACAGTGTCTTCTAAGTGGATTCTTATATTATAAGAACTTTTATTTATTCCTATAATTCTCTTTCAAAATTTTACTATTTTCCTGTTCTGGCTGCTCTTTCTCTATCTTTATTATTTAATATTTTCTTTCTTAATCTAATACTTTCTGGTGTTACTTCTACTAATTCATCATCTTGTATAAATTCAATAGCTTTTTCTAATGACATTTGAATTGGTGGAACTAAACGTAAAGCTTCATCAGAACCAGAAGCTCTAGTATTTGTTAAATGTTTTTCTTTACATACATTTATAGCTAAATCTTCTCCTCTTGAGTTTAATCCAACTATCATACCTTCATATACTTCTACACCAGGTCCAATAAATAATTCTCCTTTATCTTGTGCATTATATAATCCATATGTAATAGATTTTCCATTTTCAAATGCTACTATTGTACCTCTTACCCTAGCTTGAACATCACCTTTATATTCTTCATAACAATCAAATATATGGTTCATTGTTCCTTCACCTTTTGTATCTGTTAAGAATTCTGTTCTATAACCTATAATTCCTCTTGCAGGAATTTTAAATTCGATTTTTGTATGACCTGCTTCAGCTGGTTCCATATTAAGCATTTCTGCTTTTCTTCTACCCAATTTTTCTATAACATTTCCAACACAATCATCTGGTACATTAACAACTAATCTTTCGATTGGTTCACATTTTACACCATCAATTTCTTTAAAAATAACTTTTGGTCTTGAAACTAAAAGTTCGAATCCTTCTCTTCTCATTGTTTCAATAAGAACTGATAAATGTAATTCTCCTCTTCCTGAAACTTCAAAAGAATCTGGTGATTCTGTTTCTTTTACTCTTAGGCTTACATTTCTATCTAATTCTTTAAATAATCTATCTCTTATATGTCTTGAAGTAATAAATTTTCCTTCTTTTCCTGCAAATGGTCCATTATTAACACTAAATGTCATAGATACTGTTGGTTCATCTATATCTACAAATGGTATTTTTTCTGGATTATTATAATCACATATTGTATCACCAATATTAATATCTGTAACACCTGATAATGCAACTATATCTCCTGCATCTGCATGCTCTACTTCAATTCTTTTTAATCCATCATATACATATAATTTTGTTACTCTTGCACTAATTACTTTATCTTCACTTTTACAAATAGCAACTGGCATATTAAGATCTATAGCTCCTCTTTCAACTCTTCCTATAGCTATTCTTCCTATATAATCATCATAATCAATATTTGAAACTAACATTTGCATTGTTCCATCCATATCACAAATTGGTGGTTCAATTTCATTTATTATTGTTTCAAATAAACATTTTAAATCTTGCCCTGGAGTATTTAAATCCAATGTTGCTGTTCCTTGTTTACCTGACGCATATACTACTGGAAATTCTAATTGCTCATCATTAGCTCCAAGCTCTATAAATAATTCTAAAACATCATCAACAACTTTTAATGGTTGTGCTCCTGGTCTATCTATTTTATTTATAACAACAATTGGTTTTAAATTCAATGCTAAAGATTTTTTTAAAACCTCTCTTGTTTGAGGCATAGCTCCTTCAAAAGCGTCTACTAATAAAACTACTCCATCAACCATTTTTAAAACACGTTCAACTTCTCCACCAAAATCAGCATGACCTGGTGTATCTACTATGTTTATTTTAATATCTTCATAATGAACTGCTGTATTTTTTGAAAGTATTGTAATTCCTCTTTCTTTTTCTAGGTCATTTGAGTCCATAACTCTTTCTGCAACTTGTTCATTACTTCTAAATATACCACTTTGTTTAAGCATTGCATCTACTAATGTTGTTTTTCCATGGTCAACGTGTGCTATTATTGCTACGTTTCTAATTTTTTGGTTGTTCATTTTTACTACCCCTCTTATTTTAATCTATTACTTTACATAAAAAACGAATTAAGATTTTGTACACAGTGCAAACTGCTACAAAGTCTAGCTTCCGTCATAATTATCTTCTACAAAAATTTATCATACTATGATAAATTTTCTAGAATATAAAAAACGGTTAAATTTACTTAATGCAAATTTAACCATATAATTATATATCAACAGTCTTTTTTTGTCAACATAATCTTTTGTTACTTATTAATTCTTTTTTATTATTTTATCATCACAAATCATAAATAATTTTATATATCTTTCATTATATTTTAGTCTCACATAATTTTAAAATTTCTTGTTTTATTATTTCACTTACTTCATCTTCAGCTTCTTTTTCAATTTTTTTATCTTTTGCATACTCTGAAAAATCTATTGGTTTTCCATATATTATTGCATTTTTAGTAAATGGTTTGGATGGTCCAACAACTGCTATCGGTAATACTTTTGCTCCTGTTTTTAATGCCATATATGCTGCTCCATTTTTCACTTTTCCATCATTTTTTTCAAATCCATTTCTTGTTCCTTCTGGAAAAATTCCTATTGCACCTTTATTTTTTAAAGTTTTAATTGATTCTTTCATTGCTGAAATGTCTTTAGCATCTCTTTTTACAAATATTCCTTCAAAAAGAACTCCAAGTACTGCAAAAAGTGGATTTTTCTTTAACTCCTCTTTTGCTATAAATCTAATATGCCTACCTGCTGTAACTATTATTAATGGTGGATCCAAATATGTTCTGTGATTTCCACAAAATATTAATGCTCCATCTTTTGGTATATTTTCTTTTCCTATAATTTTTACTCTATAAATAATCCTGCAATATACTAAAACAATGAATCTAACTACTGCTCTTGCTACTTCTTTAAAAAAGTTTTTTATCTTTTCCATATTAAATTTTGTTCCTCTCTTAATCTAATAAATATTATAAAAGTTTCATTCAAAATATTTATAATAAAACATTTATATAATTTTAAGCCTTTCTTTTTTCTTTTATAATATTAACTATTCTATCTGTTACCTCTTCAATAGTTAAATTAGTAGAATCAATATATATTGCATCTTCTGCTTGTTTAAAAGTTCCAACATTTGATGCCTTATCATTTTTATCTCGAGATTTTATATTTTCTAAAATTTCTTCATAACTTGTATTTATGCCTTTCTCTTTATTTTGTTTTAGTCTTCTATTTGCTCTTTCTTCTGCACTTGCATCTAAATATATTTTTACATCTGCATTTGGAAATACGTTTGTACCAATGTCTCTTCCTTCCATTATAACATCTAGACCTTGTGCCATCTTTCTTTGCATATCTACCATAGCTTCTCTTATATTACTCATATGTGATACTGGTGAAACTATTTCATTTACATCTTTTTCTCTAATTCGTTTTGTAACATTTTCACCATCTAAATAAACTAGATCCATATTATCTTCTTTTTTTAATTCAATATTAACTTTTTTTAACATATCTTCTATTTTATCTATTTCATCAAGTGCTATATTATTTTTTATCATATATAAACTTAGAGAGCGATACATTGCCCCAGTATCTATACTGATTAAATTCATTTTTTCTCCTACTAATTTTGTTATTGTACCTTTTCCACTTCCAGCAGGTCCATCTATTGCTACTACAAATGCCATAATTTCCCCCTATTTTAAAAATATTATTTTTCATATAGTTAATAACATTTTATTTATTATCTTTATTATAATTAACACCTTTTACAATTATTTCCATACTTAAAACATTCATTGCTGTTAATTTTTCAATTTCTTTTATTATATTACGTTTTAATATTTGCATCGTATCATTAATGTTATATCCAAATTCAATAATTACTTCTAAATAAATATATATTCCATCGTCAAAGCCTTCATGTTTTTTTATTATCGTTCTATAAATTTTATTAATTCCTTCTGTTTTTATTGATACGTAATCAACTATTTGCTTAAAAACAGTATCAGAAATTTTAAAATTTCCTAAGTAACTAAAAGTTGGTCTTATTATTGATTTTTCAGAAATATATGGCTCTTTTCCTTTTCCTGTTGATTTAAAAATTTGAAGTGGATCTAATAAATATCCTGAAAAATCTTTTTTTATTGCAAAAGTTGGAACTGGTATAACATGTTTACCTTGAGTTACTCTCATATTTCTTGCTGTTGCCATTTCCTCTTCTGTTGCAACATCTGTTATATATATTGTTTCTGATATAGGCTCAAATCCAAGATTTTCTGCTATTCTTTTTACCATCTCATCTGATGTTCCAAGTATTAATATACTTTCTGGTTTTTTCTTTTTTATTACATTTTGAATTTCCTTTTTTCTTTCATCATTTTGAAATAAAGCGTTTCTTACTGTTTCTATTTTAGTTGGTGCTTTTTTTGCTGAAATTCCTGCTAAAACTTCATTTCCACTTATTAAAAGTCCATCATCTATTATAAAATTTATTCCTCTTTCATTTGCTACCATCTGTGCCCTATAACTTTTTCCTGTTCCTGATGGTCCTACAAAAGCATATGTTTTCATTTTATGTGAAAATAACATGATTTTCTCCTTTTACTATATTTGAAGTTATTTTTTGAACTTTTATATTACAAAAAATTTTAACATATTATATCAAATAAATTATAAAAAGTCTATGCGAAATAAAATCTTAGTTATTTGAGTTTGAAGTCAGTAAATTCAAATTTTTAATTATATCTTTTAATTTACTCTCTCAATTATATAATTTATATCTGCCCCATTTTTATTTTTTCCTTTTTCGATTTCTATTATTGGATTATAAGTAATATCAATAGTTTCTATAGATTTTGATGGCTCTATATATTCTTCTTGAGTTTTAGGTATATTCTTCTTTGTTTCTAACTTTTTTCTTTTTAAAGAAAATGCTTGTATCTTTTCTGTATAGTTATATTTGCCATTTACTTTAATATTAATATTTACATCACTTATTTCAGAATTTTTATTATTGATATTTTCATTGCAAAATATAACTACTTTATATTTACCTTCAAATTCTTTATCTTTAGTTACTTTCATTTTCTCTGTCTCTACAATTTCTTTTTCATTATTACAATCATATATTTTGCATTCTATAGGAAAATTTTTATCTGTAACTTCTATTTCTATGCAAAATTCTAAATCAACATCTGTTAATTTTCTCACATTATTTTCTTCTTTGTAATTTTTCATTGTAAAAAAGAATTCTCCATTATTAGTTTTACTACTTACTTCTAGCTCTATTTTTTCTTGTAATATTTCAATATTTAAAATTGGCTCTGCTATATTTGCAATAACTTTTATTTTTTCTAATTTTTCATAATATCTTGCAAAACTTATTAATTTTAATAACATTATTAATACTAAAAAAATAATAATTATTCTTAATATACTCTTTTTTAAAATTCTAATAATACTTGCTCCTTTTAATTAATTTATTTTTACTTTACAAATTTTAATAAATATAAAATTCACTTTATTATTATTTTAATAATACATATCTATATATTTATTTCATATATCATATTTTAAAAAACTTCATATTTAACTTTTAAAACTTTCTGCTAAAAACAACTTTACAAATTTTAATAATATTTTGTTTAATAGAAAATATAAAAATTTTCTATTAAACAAAAAAATATTCTTTAAAATTATCCTTAGCAGAGAGTTTTATTCTCTCTGCTTTTAATATATAAAGTTTTATAGGATTTTACTTGGCAATAATTTTTAATCATTTTCTTTTGTATCATTTAAAATTGTAAAAAGGTAATGTATATATTATTTGTTCTTTTGTTTTCCAACAATTTCTATATTAAATCCACATTCTAAAGATGACTTTCCGTTTTCATCATATGATAATGTGGCATCTAGTTTATCTTCTAAACTAACATCATATTTTGTATATTCCCAATTCCAATAAACCATAATTATTCTCTTTTGGTTATTTTCTTCAACAGGAATATTTCCTAATAATTCATTAGATGCAAGCTCTGTAAATGTACTATATTCTTTTGTCTTATTTATTACACCTCCTTGTTCATTTCTTATTTCTGCAAAAAACTTCATATTAGTTGGTATGTTTCTTTCTTCTATAACTTTTATTTCATACTCAACATCAATATCAGAAGCACTTGCATCAACTTCAATTTCAAATACGCCATTTGAACCAGGAGATATCTTTTCATTTGATAATCTTATTATATTTCCTGAGGTATCTGATCCAAATGACCATCTAGCAATCTCTGCATATCCTATAGCAGTATTTGCTGATTTGTAACTACTAGCCAATTTATAGCCTGCTATAAAAGTTACTGAAATTAGTGCCATTATAATAGAAACACTAATTACTCTTTTTTTCATTCAACCTCCTTTTATAAAATTTTAAGTTAAATATTTTAATCTGCAAATTTTTATTAATAATTATTCTATTAGGGGCATAAAACAAACAATTATTTAAACTAAATTTTACTATTTTTCTGTTTTTGGGGCATGACAAAAAAACATTCTTTTCATATTATATTTTTTCAAAAATTTGGGATAAATAAATATCAGAACGATATTTATTTTAGATTTAAAATAATCTACAGTTAAAATATTTAACTTGCTTGTGATTATAGCACGATATTTTTCATTTGTAAAGTACTTTTTTAAATTTTTAAATAAAATTTTGAAAGCTAGTCACACCTTTTTGAAATTTATATTTTGAGTACCTTATATTGTTATTAACGATTCTTTTCGACTTTTATACTAAAATAAATACATAAATACAAGAAATGAAAAATACAAGAAATGGTTTTGCCTATAGGATTAAATAAACTGTTCCAGATCTAAGCAGAATGGTTTATTTTCTATTTATGTAATTGCTTATCTATCCAGTTCTTATAAATAACAATTTAACCCTCTCTTAAATTTAAAGAGAGGGTTTTTATGTTATTTTGTTATCCATTTTACTAAGTTCATGTTTTCAGCATCTAATAACATTTCATGTTTTGGCATAACTCTAAATGTATATCCAAAGTTTCCACCTGTTTTTAAATCTAAAACAGCTTCGTACATATATTTATGTTCTTCTTTATTTTCAGATATTTTATTCATTTCTTTAGTGTATACATTTCTAACAGATCCATTATCTAAAAATTGTCCAAAGTATACTTGAATATCTGCGTTTTCTTCTGATATATTTGGAAGATATACTTCACAAGTTACTGATATTTGTGTTCCTGCAACTAATTTTGCATTATCAACATTCCTATCTTGTACTAGTGATATGTTTTCCCAATTATTTCTAGCATTTTTCTTCCATTCTGTAAATTCTCCAACTCTAGCTAAATCGTCAAAATATTTTTTTCTAATATTGCAAAGTGGCATATATAAATCATTTACATAGTCTGTAACCATTCTTGCTGTACTATATTTTCCTCCTGTTGTTCTTATAGAATTTTTCATATATGTTAACCATTCTTTTGAAATACCATCTTTATCTTGATTATAATATGCTGGTATTATCTTATTTTCCAAAGTATGATATAGGCTATTACTATCTGCTTTATCTTGCTCTTCATAAGAATCATATTGTGCATTTGTTCCTATTGTCCATCCATTTGTTCCATCATATCCTTCGCACCACCATCCATCTAATACACTAAAGTTTATAACTCCATTAACTGATGCTTTTTCTCCTGATGTTCCTGATGCTTCCATTGGTCTTCTTGGATTATTTAACCATACATCAACACCACTTATTAAATATCTTGATAATCCTATATTATAGTTTTCTAATATGAATATTTTTCCTTTAAATTGTGGCATTAATGATATTTCATGAATATATTTTATTAAATCTTGTCCTTCTTTGTCTGCTGGATGTGCTTTTCCTGCAAAAATTATTTGTACTGGACGTTTTTCATCATTTAATATTTGTGTAAGTCTTGCTATATCTTTAAATAATAATGTTGCTCTTTTATATGTTGCAAATCTTCTAGCAAATCCTATTGTTAAAGCTTTAGGATTTAACTTACTTACTACTTCTGATATTTGGTCATATCCTATTCCACTGTTTACATATCTTTCAGTAACATTTTGTTTTATTAGTCTTATTAATTTTTCTTTTCTGTCAATATGTGCTGTCCAAAGTTTATCATTTGGAATATTATCAATTTTTTCCCATATAGAATCTAAATGAATTTTGTCTTGCCAATATGGTGGTAAATATTCATTAAATAATTCTTTTATATTTGGTGCAAGCCATGAACATGTATGAATACCATTTGTTACATAAGTAATTGGTGATTCATCTTCTGCTATATTTGGCCATACTTCACTAAATAATTCTCTTGAAACAGCTCCATGAAGTTTACTTACTCCATTTTTCTTTCCAGCAATTTTTAATGCTAAAATTCCCATATTAAATCCTGGTTCTAAGTTTTCACCTGGCATACCTAATTTCAAGAAATCTTCTTTTGATATTCCTAATTTTTCCCAAAAACCATTAAAATATCTTTCTACTAAACTTATATCGAATATATCATTTCCTGCTGGAACTGGTGTATGTGTTGTAAATACTGTTTTTACTGTTGCAATTTCTTTTGCCATTTCAAATGAAACTTGTTTTTCTTGCATTGTATCTTTTATTAATTCTAATGTTAAGAAAGAAGAATGACCTTCATTCATATGATATACTGTAGGATCATATCCTAGAGTTTTTAATAATTTTACTCCTGCCATACCTAACACAATTTCTTGACGAATTCTCATTTCTTTGTCTCCGCCATATAATCTAAGTGTTATATTTCTAAATTCTTCAGGATTTTTTTCTATATCTGAATCCATCAAATAAAGTTTTATTCTACCAACATTTATTTGCCAAATTTTTAAATATAAAGTTTTATCTAATAATGGAATTTCTATAATAATATCATCATCCATTTTGTCTTTTACTGGTGTTATTGGTAAGTTATATAAATCAATATTATTATATTCTGAACATTGTTCTCCACGTGAATTTATTCTTTGATGGAAATATCCATTTTTATATAATAGTCCAACAGCTACAAAAGGTAATCCTAAATCACTAGCAGATTTTAAGTGATCACCTGATAAAATCCCAAGTCCACCAGAATATATTGGAAGTACTTCATCTAATCCATATTCTGCTGAAAAATATGCTATTAAATCATCTTTATTATCTGGATAGTTTTGATTAAACCATGTATCTTTACTTTCCATATAATTATCATAATTTTCAACTACTTTATCGTATTTTTTTAGGAATTCTTGATCATTAGATATTTCTTCAATCCTATTTTGATTTACCATCTTTAAAAATTTTACAGGATTTTTCTCACTATTTTCCCATAAATCATTATCAATAGTTTTAAATAATCTTAAAAATTCCGTATTCCAAGACCACCATAAATTATTTGCAATTTCTGCTAATTTTCCTATTCTTTGTGGAAGTTGTGGTACTACTGTAACTCTATTGAATATATACATTATATATTCCTCCTTCGTAATTTAAAAATTTATTTCCTTTGTTATTTTCATACTAATAATTATCTATTAAAATACAGTTTTTGTCAATTATTTTCTACTAATAATTTTATATTATTTTTTTCTTTATATTTCAACCATTTCATCGTTTTTTAAAATCTATATATTGATATTATTTTTTCATTTTCTACTTTTCCTTTACATATTCATTACTTTTTGATTACATTTATTTTTTTTGTCTAATTTTATATTATAATAGAATAAAAGTGGACATTATGGAAGTTGCAAAACACAAAATTATTTACAAATGTCTACGTATTTGTTCGGATTGTACCAATTTTATGAAATAAAATTGTGTACAAAATTGGGCGTAAGCCTCTATTTTATAGAAAGTGCTTTGTATTTTCTATAAAATAATAAATTGGAGGAATTATTAATGAAACTAAATAATGAAAAAAATATTATGCTTTGTCAAAAAGCTTTATATAGTAAACAGTTACAATATTATTCTAAGTTATGTAAGCTTTATTCTGAACTTGCAAAATTAAAAGGTCCAGATATTACACCAGATGAAGTTCAAGATACTTATTCAGAAGCTCTTGCTTTAGCAGCAAAAGGTAATTTAGACTTTTTAAAGCCTGAAAATAATTTAGTTTATTCAAATAATTATACTACTCAAAAGTATTCAAATGAAGAAATTGAGATTTTTAAGAAATATGCTTTTCATTCTGGAAGACTTGCTCAATTTAAAGAAGCTTCTTCCATTTTAAAAGGCTCTATAATTAGATTTTCTTTTCAAGATCCTGAATTTGATTTAACAGCTATTAATAAATATAAAGACTACATGCAAAATACTTCAAAAAGTACTAAACTTTTTGACAAATTCATTAGTGAATCTTCTCCAAGATTAATTGGTCATAATTATTATTTAGCTACAAAACAATCTATCAAAGAAATAGATGCAATAGATAGTTCTCACATAAATTCTAAAGCGTTTTCTGGAATTCTTACTCCTGTTGCATTCGGAGCTACAATATCAGGAGTAAAAACACCAAATCATGTAATTGATATGACTTCTAAATTAGATGCTAAAACACCAAGCCAAGTAATTGGCGAGGCTTCTAACATTTTTGAAAAAAGCGAAAAAAAAGAATATGCTCCAGAACCAAATTTAATTACTGAAGGTGCTTATGTCTTAGGTCAAAGAGTCAAAAATGAAACAA
The DNA here is from genome assembly GCA_947427205.1 of uncultured Clostridium sp. Classification (GTDB taxonomy): domain Bacteria; phylum Bacillota; class Clostridia; order TANB77; family CAG-508; genus Scatovivens. The sequence continues at coordinate 121,195 of CANEHB010000001.1, read as the reverse complement.
CAAAATTTTATAAAGCAAACAAAATCGCTGTACGAACCACTATTGCTGCTATTGCCACAGCATCAGCGCTTCTTGGTGGTGCATTACACGTTAATAATATAAATACATACAATAATCTAAGTTCTACATCATCAGAATATCAATCATATATATCTAATGCAACAAGAACTGAACTTGAAAGTATTAGAAATAGATTACAAACATATCAAAATCCTGATTATACTTCTCTTACTGCAGAAGAAGTTTCAAAACTTAGAGATGATTTAGATGATGTAATAAATTTAGTTATCGCCGACTTATCAAAATCAGCTTTTGAAACAGCAAATCCAGATTGTAAGGTAACATCTATCAAAGCAATGTATGATAGAACTACTAATATAAATACTAGTTCAGTAGCACCTCCTAATCCTGAACATTTTTGTACAATAAATTATACTGATAAAAATGGTGAAGAAAAAAATGTTGTTATAACAGATTTTAGATCAATTTCAGTATTTGCTAAAAATTCTATTAACTTAGCATATCTTAATGAATATGATTTAGACCATGCATATGTTGATAGTACTAATCCATCTGAAGCACATCTTCAAGAATTACTTTCTAAATATGAAAGTATTTTAAAAGATACAGAACAACTCGCTGGAACAAAAGTTATTTATTCTGATGGTATAATATCTTCTCCAACATTAAAAACAACTATTCCAGAAAAAGATAATAAAAATGATGATGCTAGATAATTTTTAACAATATACTTAAAAATAATAAAGCCTAAGATTTTATAAAAAATCCTAGGCTTATTTTTAAGTATTCCACATTTTTTTAATAAAATTTGATTAGCAAGCAACATTATACATAATAACTTTTAAAATTTAAAAGAATGTGGTAATAACTCTTTTAATACATATGCTTCCACTTTTTGATTATAAACTGTGTATATCTTAAAATCATCATCTACAAATTCACTCATAAATTGTCTACAATATCCACATGGTAAACATTGCTCAGGTGTTTCATCCTTTGGTCCACCTATTACTGTTATACTTTCAAACTCTGTTTCTCCTTCTGAAAGAGCTTTCAAAAAAGCTACCCTTTCTGCACATGTACTTTGAATAGCATGATTTTGAATATTGCATCCTGTGTATCTTTTTCCACTTTTAGTTTTTAAAGTTGCTCCAACAGTATATGGTGTATACTTTACATAAGCTCTAGTTCTTGCATTAGTTGCAAGTATAATATCATCTTTTAAATCTAACATATTTTCCCCCTTATTTATGCATATATTTTGCTTATTACATATTTCTATATAATTCACTACATATATTTTTTTACAAACTTTTTTATCTATATTTTTTCATATTTATAAGTAGTCTTCCACTTTTTGTTTCTTTTTCTATTCCAGAAAATATAAATTTTCCTTTCCCTCGTATAGTTATTATATCATTAATATTTACTTTTTTATCATCTTTATATTCATTTATCTGATTTATAAAAACTCTTCCTTCTTTAATTATCTCTTGTGCATTTGTTCTTGAGCATCTTGCAAGTTCTGAAACAAAATTATCTAATCTTATTGAAGAAATAATTATCTTAATATCTTCAAATTCATTTTCTACTACTTTTAATTCTTTTATATTTTCTACTTTAATTTCTGATTTTTTAAATCTTGTTAAATTCTTTAATCCGTCTACTAAATATTGAGAAACTTCTGATAAAGAAATAATATCTGCTCCAAAATCTGTTACAACTATATCTCCAAACTTTTCTCGTTTAATTCCTAATTTCATTATTCCACTTAAAAATTCTCTATGTTCATATTCTATGCCATTTGGCAATTTAATCCTTATTACTTCTAATATTTTTTCATAATTTTTCTCTAGCATTTCTAAAGAAATTTTTTCTGGATAAAAAAGTAAAATATTTCTATCAGCTTCTTCTCTTCCACCATAAAAAACAAAATTATTAATTTTATTTTCTTTTAGATATTTTTTTGCTACTGATATTTCTGCCATATTTAAAAAATCTGTATATGTAATTTTATTTTTTGTTTTTGAAAACTCAAATTTATCTACTACTTTAGCTATTAATAATTTGTTTTCCTCTATTTTATCTTGCATTCTTTTTCACCTATACACTATATTTTACACTTTTAATCTTCATAGTATCTTTAATTTCTTCAACTATACTTTTAGTATCTAATCTATATTTTTCTTCTATTTGCTTGCAATCTCCATGTTTTATAAATTCATCTGGATAAGCTATTTTCTTTAAAGAAATATCTAATTTATTTTTTACAATTATTTCTTCTAATTTACTTCCAAGTCCACCTACTACTGATCCGTCTTCTATTGTAACTACTAATTTTGATAAATTTTCACAAATTGTTTTTTCATCAAATGGCTTTAGAAATCTTGAATTTATAACACAAGCTTCTATTCCATCTTTTTTTAAAATCTCCGAAACTTCCATTGCTCTTGATACCATTTTTCCAACTGCTACAATAGTTACATTTTTACCTTTTTCTAAAACTTCCGATTTTCCAAATTCAATTTTATCAGTAACTTCAAAACTTCTTTCTTCCATCCCTCTTGGATAACGGATTAATACTGGCTTCTTTAAATTGACTGCAAATTCTAGCATTTGTTCTAATTCATTAAAGTCTTTTGGAGCCATTATCACAAAATTAGGTATAGTATTAGTAAAAGACATATCTAATAGCCCTTGATGTGTTTCTCCATCATTTCCAACTATTCCAGCCCTATCTGCACATATAATAACAGGTAGATTTTGTATTGCTACATCATGAACTAATTGATCATAGGCTCTTTGAATAAAAGAAGAATATAATGGTACAACAGGTGTCAAACCTGATTTTGCAAGTCCAGCAGCTAATCCTATTGCATGTTGCTCTGCTATTCCAACATCAAAAAAACGTCTTGGATATTTTTTAGCAAATTCAGAAAGACCTGTTCCTTCTGCCATTGCTGCTGTTATTGCAACTATTTTTTTATTATCTTTTGCTAAACTTACTAACTTTTCTCCAAATACTTTTGAATAATCTTTTTTACCAGTACTCAATTTTTCACCAGTTTTTTTATTAAATTTAGATATACTATGATATTTGTCTGGTGTTTCTTCTGCTGGTTTATATCCTTTACCTTTTTTAGTTAAAACATGAACTAAAATTGGACCTTCTTGCATTTTACATATTTTAAATATATCTTCTAACTCTTCTAAATTGTGTCCATCTACTGGGCCTAAATATCTAAATCCTATATCTTCAAAATACATTTTGGGAATAACTAATTGTTTTATTCCCCTTTTACCTCTTTGTACTAATTTTACTATTTTTTCTCCTACAAATGGTATTTTTCTTATTGTTTTTTTTCCTTTTATATTAGCTTTAACATAAGTATTTTTTGTTCTAAGTTTTGAAAGCATCATTGATATTCCACCAACATTTTTAGAAATACTCATTTCGTTATCATTTAAAATTACTATCATATTAGTATTACTACTTCCAACATCATTTAATGCTTCAAGTGCCATACCACCTGTTAATGCTCCATCACCAATTACTGCTAAAATTTTATTATTTTCTCCCTTTATATCTCTTGCTCTTGCCATCCCTAAAGCAACTGATATTGAGGTGCTACTATGCCCTGTATTAAAATTATCATAAATACTTTCATTAGTTTTTGGAAATCCAGCAATACCTCCCATTTTTCTTAATGTATCTAATCTATTTTTTCTTCCTGTTAAAATTTTATGTACATAAGTTTGATGTCCAACATCCCAAATCATCTTATCTATTGGTGAATTAAATACAGAATGTAGTGCTATTGTAAGCTCCACTACACCAAGATTAGAAGCTAGATGTCCACCTGTATTTGAAACTGTATCTATTATTTTTTCTCTAATTTCTTGTGCTAAAATCTTTTTGTCTTCAATTTTTAGAGATTTTAAATCTTCTGGGTAATTAACTTTCTCTAAAATCATTATTATTTTCTCCTATCATACTAATAACATAGCAAGTAAAGATGTAGTAAGTGGTACAGTAAGATTATCTGTTCCTTTAATTGAAACTGCTTCTATAAAAGTAACTATCACTGCTACTAATATTGATTTTATAGCAACATAACTTGCATTACTATATTTTAAAAATCCAGCAATTATCATTAATGTTATACAAAACATTGTAATTGAACCAGCAATAGTTTTTTTATTATCTTTAATTCTATATTCTTTACTTTTTATTGACTGTCCTATTACTGCAGCTAAGCCATCTCCATATCCCATAACAGCTACACCACATAAACCAATTACTGGATTATTTAATGGTCCAAAAGTTACTAATGCGAGAATTAACAATGTTAAAGCATAATAAACTGTCCCTAAACTATCTTTATTTTCTTCCCCTTCATCTCTTTCCATAACTTTTATGATATTCATTTTATATGATGCATAATTTATTACAACAAATAATGCTGGTATAAAAGCAGCTATATACATATTATCAAAAAATACCATAGCTATTATCCACCAATTAGAAAGCATTATATGAATATATTTTCTACTTGCTTCTTTTCCAGCTTTTTCAAAAAGACTTGCTGATATAAAAATTATTCCCATAAATATTATTGTAACTATTACTCCAAATATATTATTCATCTCTACTCTTCCTTTTATTTTGTTAATACTTTATAAATTTTAAATTATTAAATATTCATCATGTTTTGTATTATATCAAAAAAAGTGCTTTTCACAAAGCACTTTTTAAATAATTCACATACAATTTACTTTCCTAAAATTTTAGCTATTTCTTCATGTCTTTTAACCTTTGCTGTTGTAGTTTTTATTAGTTCTTCATCTGTAACTATTATTTCTCTTATATGTTTATATGGTGGCATATTTTTATTAATATCTGCAATATGTTCTTTCATAAATTTATGAATTTCATCCTCATTAATATATCCCATAATATTTTTGATTTCATCTTTATCATATACTATTTTTACACATACATCTAAATCATCATCTCTTGTTGGTTTTCCATAAACTATACTTTCTTTAACACCAGGAATATAACTTATTAATGTTTCTAATTCTTCTGGAAAAATATTTTTTCCATTTTTTTGAACAATAACATTTTTCTTTCTTCCAGTTATATATAAAAAGTCATCTTCTAAATATCCTAAATCACCTGTATGGAACCAACCACCAGACATAACCTCTTCTGTTGCTTCATTGTTATTATAGTATCCAATCATAACACTTGGACCTTTTACACAAATTTCTCCAATTCCTTTTTCATCTGGACTATCTATTTTTGCTTCAAATGAAGGCATAACTTTTCCTACAGAACCTTTTCTCTCTAGCCCATCTGACTCTACTGCAACAACTGGTGAAGTTTCAGTTAATCCATAACCTTGAACAAGTCTTAAACCTAATCCACCTAAAGATTTTATAAGATTTGGATCCATTGCAGCTGCTCCAACAACTACTAATCTTACATTTCCCCCAATAGCTTCATGTACTTCGTTAAATACTTTTCTTTTTAATTTTATATGCACTTTATCTAATACATTTGTAATTTTAATCATTCTGTTTACAAGTTTTGTTTTTCCTTGTTTATCAATATTTTTCATGATTCTCTTATATATACTTTCCATAATTAATGGTACACAAACTATAACTGTTGGTTTATATTCACATAAATTTTGCTGAATGTATTTTAATCCATCACAAAAAGATATCCATCCACCAATATATACAACAACGTGATTTATAATTGCTTGAAACGCATGATGAAATGGAAGAAGTGCAAGCATACAATCTTTATCATCAAATTTAATAATTTTTACTAAATCCATAACATTAGCACATATATTTTTTTGTGAAAGCATTACAGCTTTTGACATTGATGTAGTTCCAGAAGTAAATAACATTATGGACATTTTTTCTGGATCAATTTCAGCATCTAAATGACTTCTATCTCCTGAATCTAAAAGTTCTTTTCCTTTTTGTAATAACTTTTTATATGATAAAAATTCATCTTTGTCTTCTTCAAAATCAAAACAAATAAAATATTCTATTTTAGATAATTTCTCATCTTTTATTTTCTTCATTACTTCTATGTATTTATCCTCAAATACTATAGCTTTAGCTTCACTACGCTCAGCTAAAGAAATTATTTCATTATCTGGAAGCGCTTTATCTAATGGCACTATTACTTTATCTCCTGTAGTTACAGCATAATATACTGATGTCCATTCATATCTATTTTTTGATATTAATGCTATTCTTTCATTTTGTAGACCTAAAAAATTCAAAACTGTACCAAAAGAATCTATTTCATTTTTAAATTCTTTATATGTAATTTGATTAAATTCTACTTTTTCATCTTTTTTATACATTCTTTTTTTAAATTTAAAAGCTGGATTATCTCCATATAAATCTACTGTTTGATTTAACATATCTTTTAAATCTGTTACTTTTCTTACTTCTCTATCTTCTTTCATTATATCCCCCAAAATTTATTATTCCTTTTTCGAGTAATAAATCTAACGTTTATACATTATACTACTAAATTTATAAATTATCTATAGAATGTTTGGTCAGTTTGTGTGTATCCTTGCAATCTAAATAAACATTATCTTCTATCCATTTTTTATTTTTTTCAATATCATTTCTAATTTCAGTAGCTCTAATTGGTACTGTAGCTCTTTCATTATCTACACGTCTATCAACAATGTTCATATACTTTGCAACACTTGCACCATATTTTTCACTACTATAAAAATGTGTTGGCACTTCATCTTTTATTATTTCACTCAAATATTTCATTTGAATATTAACACTTTCTTCATCTAAACCATACTTAGATGGTGGATTATGAGCAAATCTTATTTCTACATTTGGATATAATTCTTTTATCCAATTTGCTCTTTTTTCTGCTTCAATATCTATTACATCTGTATCATAAACAACTACAATTACTTTATCCATTTCTTTTAGAGCTGTTTCAATTAAGTATTGATGTCCCTTATGTAAAGGAGCAAATTTACCTATTGTAAATCCAATCTTTTCTTTATTTTTATTCTCCATAATTCTCCATAATATTTCCTTTATTTTCTATTATTTAATTATTATAACATAAAAGTTATTTTTATTCTACAATAATTAAAATGATTAGTTACAATTCATAACTTATTTTTTAATTTTAAAAAATAGTTCCAAATATAATATATATTAATTTTAAAACACCATATAATCAACCAGACAAAATGAATGTGAAATGGCGCAATCTATAAAATATCTTCATTTATAGGTTGCGCCATCAAAGTGTAAATAATTAATATATATTATATTTGAAACAAATTTATATCAATTTTAATATTAACATATGTCTCATAGGACAAAAATGTCCAGTAACAAATATCCTCATAAGGATATTATTCATATCTTAGTGCATCAATTGGATTCATTTTTGCAGCTTTGTTTGCTGGATAATATCCAAAGAATATTCCTATAGACATTGAGAAAATAAGTGAAACTATAATTCCAGAAATTGATGGTCTTGCTGGATATCCTAGTAAATTTGATGCAAGCACTCCTCCACCAACACCTAATGTAACTCCAAAAATTCCTCCTATTAAACATATTATCATTGCTTCTACTATAAACTGCATTCTTATCGAAGAATTTTTTGCTCCTAATGCTTTTCTAGTTCCAATTTCTCTTGTTCTTTCTGTTATAGATACAAGCATTATATTCATAACACCTATTCCACCAACTATTAATGCTATTCCTGCAACTATTGAAATTGCAAGTGTTATTGTAGATAGCATATCTGTAAGCATTGATACCATACTGCTCATTGTTACTACATTTACTTCACAATTTCTATTTGATTTATAATAAGGTTCAAAGAACTTTTCTATCTTTACAGATAATTCATCACTATCAACACCAACTGACGTAATAATTTGAACATATGGGTATGAAATTGGAGCATGATTAAAGTCCATTGCTGTTTTTAATGGTACATAAAAGTCTGTTGTAATATTATCTCCTCCCATAGACATTCCCATCATTCCCATAGATTGATATTCATAAACACCTACAATTGTAAAATTTTCTGTTTTTCCATTTATTGATAGTACTACTTCTTCCCCTAATGCTTTCATACTATCACCATCATATAGTTTATTTACTAATTTATCTGATACAATCGCTACTTTTTTTCTTTCTTCAAAATCAGATTCTGAAAACATATGACCACTTATTAAGTTTAATTTATTAGTTACATAATATCCAACACTATTTCCAACTAAATTAATACTTGCTTCAGATTTACCTTTATTAGCTGTTCCACTTCCTGCATTATATTGCAAATTAATTGCATATATCTCATCAGAAAACTTATCACACATTTCTTTTATCATATCTTCTGTAATATAATCATCTTCTGTATATCCATCTGATGGTAATGCTCCGTATTTTATACCATCTATTTCAGAGGTTTCTTCTTCTGCTGATCTTGAATTTAGCATAACATAAACATCATTAGCTCCCATTGATTGCATATTTTCTGAAACTGAAAGTGTAAGCGAATCTCCTACAGTAATAATAGCAATAACTGAACCAATACCAATAATAATTCCAAGCATTGTTAATAATGCTCTCATTTTATTGGAAAGTAAACTATTTATAGCCAAAATAATATTTTCCCATATAAGAAGCATTATTTTTTTCCTCCTTTTGTTTCGTTTAAAATATTTCCATCTTTTATTGATATAATTCTATCTGTTTCTTTTGCAAGTTCATCTGAGTGTGTTATTAAAACTATAGTTTTATGTTTTTCTCTATTTAATTTATGAAATAAATCCATAACTAATCTACCAGTTTTAGAATCTAGTGCACCTGTTGGTTCATCAGCTAAAATAATAGCTGGATCATTTGCCATTGCTCTCGCAATAGCTACTCTTTGTTTTTGTCCTCCTGACAATTCTTCTGGTAAATGCTTTTCTCTTTCTCCCATTTCAACTAATTCTAATAGTTCTTTTGCTATTTTAATTCTTTCTCCTCTTGGAACTCCTGCATATAACATTGGTAATTCAACATTTTTCAAAGCATTTGTTTTTGCTATTAAATTATATGTTTGAAAAACAAATCCTATTTTTGCATTTCTAATTTCTGAAAGTTCTGATTCATCAGCTTCTCCAACATCAATACCATCTAATATGTATTTTCCTGATGTTGGCCTATCTAATACCCCTATCATATTCATTAATGTAGATTTTCCTGAACCAGATGGTCCTACTATTGCAACAAATTCTCCTTCTTCTACTTCTAATGAGATTCCATGCAATATTTCTAGTTCATTTGGCTCACCTACATAAAACTTTTTAACTATATTTTCTAATTTTATAATTGAACTCATATTATTACATTTCCTCTCTATATTCCTGCATCTGCTCCCATCATTTCTAAAAGATTTTCTATTGAATCTCCTGCATTAATTTTTGGTAACACAATTTTCATTCCATCTTTTAATTTATCAGAAATAATTTCTATATAATAAGATCCTTCTATTCCTGTTTGTACATCAAGTTCTTCTTTTTCTTCTCCTGTTTCATTTTTAGCAATTTCAATATATTTTGTTCCATCTTCTCTTGTATATACACTATCATATGGAACTGTCCATATATTTTCTTTCATTTCTGTAATAATACTTAATTTTGCATTCATTCCTAGACGTAATCTATCATTTGGTGTATCTAGTGCAATTTTTACAGTATAAGTAGCATTAGAACCTGATGTCATACCACTTGTCATACCTGCAACACCTGCTGATGCTGAAGCAGTTGAACTCACAGCTGTATAGATTATTCTTCCTTCCAATTCTTCATCTCTTGTTGCATCTGTTTTTATTAGAACTTTCATTCCATTTTTTACATCTGCAATATCATATTCATCAATTTCAGCCTCAATTATAAAATCTTCACATCCCTCAATAGTTGCTATAGAAGAACCTGTATAAACATCTCCTGATTTTACATTTACTTTTGTAACTGTTCCAGAAGTACCAGCTGTTAAATTTCCTTCTGCTAATTGTTTTTGAAGCTCTTTTATTTGTGTAGTTTGACTCTGAGTTCCAATACTTGAGGCTAATTCTTGACTTGCTAAGCCATCTTGAAGACTTGCAACTGAACTATTAGCAGTAGATACTGCTGTATTATATGCTGTAACAGTTCCATCATATGCAGATTTTAAACTTGATGCATTTGCCTCTAAACTTGCTTTTTGACCTTGTAAATTTGATACAGCTTGACTTAAAGCAGTATATTGACTTTGTATTGGTGTAAAGTTTTGAGCTGCTACGTCATAAGTTGATGTTTTATAAAGCATAAGATCTGATTGTGCAGAATTTAAAGCTAAGCTTAAGCTTTGTAATTCAACTTTTTTAGTCTCAATTTGTCCTGCAAGATTTTCTGTATCAGCTTCTCCATTAGCAATTTTTTGATCTAATCTTGCTTGGCAATCATTTATTTCAGCTTGTTTTTGATTTACTTCATTTAGTTTTGTATTATAAGCTACTTCTTTAGCTGTATATGCACTTTCAACAGCTTTAAAACTATTTTCTGCTGCAATATATGTGGCTTGATATGATGCTAAAGCAGCACTTTGATTTGCAAGTTCTGCATTTACCTGATTTAATTGATTTTGAACGTTATTGTATGCATTTGCTGCATTATCAACATCCCTTTGACTTACAGATACTTGAGTATCTCTATTTGAAATTGCATCATTTAAACTTCTTCTTGCTCCTTGCATACTTAAATTATTTTGAGCATTAGTTACACTTACACTTTTTTGTAAATCATTTAAATTATTTGCTAAACTTGTAGTATCAAATGTGCAAATAACATCTCCTGCAGAAACTTTATCCCCTTCTTTAACTTTTACAGAAGTAATTTTCATACCAGTAAGTGTTGATACAATATCTTTAATATCATTTGCTTTTATTACACCAGTTGAACTAATACTTTGTGCAATAGTTCTTTTTTCTATAGCTTCTGTTTCTATTTTTTCATCCTCTACTGTTTTGGGTTTTAACGCATTCCATATTACTATTAGTAATGCTATAACAACAATAGTTATAATTATTTTTTTCTTTTTGTTTTTAATTTTTTTCTTCCACATTTTTCTTTCTTTGCTCCTTTTATTGATCTTTATAATTTCTTAATCTTATGTATATTACTTTACATCATATGTGACTCTATATATTTTTATTATTGTTTGCTCATTTAATATAACTATTCTTTTAAAAATTTCTTTATTATAATAATTCATAAAAATAAAACTTTACATTTTATATTTTTCTTACTATTTAATTTGCTTATTATAATCATCTAAAAAATGATGTTTTTTATTTCCTTGCTGATATGAAATAATAGTACTTAAATTAACATTTTGAACACTGTTAAAAATATTAACATCAATATTATCATAAATTTTTTTCATTTCTTTTATAAGAGTTTTCATCTCTTCTCTTTTTGATTTACCATCTGCATTCCCAGTTTCATGATATATTTCAGTAAATCTACATGCACACCTAATAAATTCTAAATTATTCTTTTCAGCCCATTTAATTATGTCTTCTTCTTTAATTAAATAAAGAGGTCTTATTAATTCCATTCCAGGATGTGATGTACTCTTTAATTTTGGCATCATTGTTTGCATTTGTGCACCATAAAACATTCCCATTAAAATTGTTTCAATAACATCATTAAAATGATGACCTAATGCAATTTTATTACATCCTAATTCTTTTGCTTTTTCATATAAATAACCTCGTCTCATTCTTGCACACAAATAACATGGACTATCTTCGATATTTACAACCCTATTAAAAATATCTGTTTCAAACATATTAATAGGTATATTTAAAATTTTGCTATTATCTATTATCTTTTGCTTATTTGCTTCATTGTATCCTGGATTCATAACTATAAATTCTAAGTCAAAATCAATTTTTCTATGTTTCTTTAGTTCTTGAAAACATTTAGCCATAAGCATTGAATCTTTCCCACCAGATATACAAACAGCTATTCTGTCACCTTCTTGAATCATATCGTAATCGCAAATACCTTTAACAAATTTACTCCAGATTTCTTTTCTATAATTTTTAATTATTGTTTTTTCTATTTCTTCAAATCTATTCATCTAATATGTAAAACCTTTACTATAATTATTTTCCGTTCCTCATTATAGCACATTTTTGCTTTAGTTGTACACTTTTTAATAAAAAATTAAGATTTTATATTCTTTAATATATTCATTTTATATCTTTCATTTAATATTAGTAGTTTAATATATAGTTATGAACTGAACTTTAACTATTTAATTACAATTGTAAATTTAATGTTAATATCAGCTTTACGTGTTACATTATTGTAATGCTTTTTTAATCATAAAGATATATCACTTGCTATTCTTTTATGTTATAATCACTATATTGATAGATTAAAAAAATAAAGAGAAATATTGAAATAATCATTTTTCAGTATTTCTAGGAGGATCTTAAATGTTAAATATACCAATGTTAAAATTAGAAAAAAACAATGTCTATTTAAATACTCAATTAGAGCAACAAGAAAATAATAAGCAATTAATGCTAGATATTATTTCTAATATAGACTTAATTCTAAATAAAAATACTAATGATACAGAAAATTATAAAACTATTCGTGAATCAGCTTATAGTTTTCTAAATACAATTTCTAATAATATAACTTCATTAGAGCAATTAAATATAGAAATAGCAGGAATTTCTAAAGAATTAGAAAATTTACAATCAGAAGAAAATAAAAACACAAGAACAAAAGAATTTTATATTGTATCTTTTTCAAATATAAAAAATAGTATTGCACAATATACAGAGAAATTCCAAAATTTACAAAAGAAATTAGATCTTGATAATAATAATTTTAATGAATTTATCAATGTTAATAATTTTAAATATAATTTTGAATCTGTTGAAAATGAAGAAGGTTCAAATTCTAATACTTATAAATTTACTGGATTTTCTATAGAAACTAATAATGATGATACTGTTTTAGAAGAACCTACTTTAGAAACATTTAATAAAGCTGTTACAGATGATATAGAAGTTACTTCTGAAATAGAAAATGAAGTTGTAAATGAAGAACCTTTTTTAGAAGAAACAGTTGAAAATATATTAGAAGAAATAACAGAAACAGCACCTATAGACAACGTGCAAGAAGACATATCAACAAATTTTTTTGAAAATAATACAGAACTTACTTCTATAACAGGTGACGATTCTGAACAAAATAATAAAATAGATGAATTAACTAATAACTTTAGAAAAATGTTAATAAATTTGGCAAATGAAGATTCTAATGTAGAAGATACTTCAAACTTAATTTCTAATTACTTTAAAGAAATTCATGAATTAGCTGATGCTGAAATAAAAAAAGAAAATGAAATCACTACTAAAGAAATTGAAGAAAATACTTTAGAAGAAGTACAAAATGTTTCTGAAGATATTGAACCTTTAGAAGATGCTATAGAAGACATTGAAGTTACAGAAGATGTAATTGAAAATACAGAAGAAATTTTAGAACCAACTGAAGATGTACAAGAAGATGTTGAAACAATCAATAATATCATAAATGTACCACAAAACACTGAAGAAACAGTTGAAAATACTACAAATGAATTTACAGGTATTGATGAAGTTGAAGAAACATTAGTAGAAGAAAATCCTGAAAATGAATATACAGAAGAATTTTTTGAAAAGCCATATGAAAAAATAGATGAAGCTGAAGAAATTAATGAAATCGAAGATGTTATTGATATTCCACAAACTAACTTAGGATATGATTTTGGAGTTAGAAATCCTTTCAATAATAACTTTGAAAATTCAGAAAACATTGCTTTACCTATAGAAGAAAAAAATGAAGAAGAAATTCAAAAAGAATTATTAAAAAATAAACTTGAAAAAATTATTACAGCAACAGCTGATAATGAAACATTAATTATTTCTGAAAAAACAAATAATATTTACTTACCTTATAAAATACCAGAATTAATTAATTATATTGATAACTATCCAGATGCTTACTCTTCTTTATCAGATGTTGTTGCTCAAGAATTTATTTTACCATTTGATTACTTTATGAAACATCCTTATAAATCAAGATTTTTTGAAACATACAATCTTTTAAGAAATCGTCAAGGTAATTCTGTTTTCTCATCAATAACTGCAGGATTAAAATTAATGCCTAGAAACGATTTAAATCCAGCAATTATAGCTTCATGTAAATCAGAAGATGAATTAAAAACTTATTTATATTATTTAGATGCAAACAGATTAGATGAATTTAAAGCATTTAATATTATATATCAAGTTAATCCATTATAATTTAGCATATGAAACTTTCAAATATAAATAACTATGAAAAAAGTCAGATAAATTTTATCTGGCTTTTTTCATATTAACATATAATTTCATTATAATATTATACAAATTAGTCCTCCACTGCCTTCATTTACAATTCTTTGCAATGTTTCTTGTAACTTACCTTGTGCCTCTTCTGGCATTTTAGCTAATTTATTTTGTAATCCTTCATTAACTAATTCATGTAAACTTTTTCCAAAAATATTAGATTCCCAAATTTGTTTTGGATCATTTTCAAATTCAGATAATAAATATTTTACTAAATCTTCTGATTGTTTCTCACTTCCAACAATTGGTGAAACTTCAGTTTCAGTATTAATTCTTATCATATGAATTGATGGAGCTTTTGCTTTTAACTTAACACCATATTTACTTCCTTGTTTAACTATTTCTGGTTCCTCTAAAATTAAATCTTCAATTCCTGGTGTAACAATTCCATAACCTTTTTCATTTACTTCATGTATTGCATATGCCATCTTATCATAATCTTTCTTTATTTTAGAAAATGCAGATATACAAGAGAATAATTCGCCTTCATTCTTGATTTCAACACCTGTTATATTTGTAAGAACATTATAAAATAAACTATCATTTAATTCTGCATTTACAGTTACAACTCCTGTTCCTAAATTTATTTCTTCAATCGTAGATTTTTTTATTTCTTCACATTCTTGTAATTTTAAATAATTTTCACTAACATCTTTTAATCTTCTGGTATTTGAAAAAGATTTCTTAACAGCATCAAATAAATTAACTTTTAATTCATTATTTATATCTAGCCCATCAATCCATCTTGGAAATTTTACTTCCACTCTTTCTATCATAAATTCATATAATAATTTTGAAAAAACTAAATTTATATCATCTAAATTTAATTCTAAACAATTTATTGGAATAACAGTTGCACCATATTTAGCTGACAAATCATTTGCCATTTGAATACTATATGTATCATTTGGATTTTGGCAGTTCATTAGCATTATAAAAGGTTTATTTAATTCCTTTAATTCATTAACTACTCTTTCTTCTGCTGCAGTATATGCCTCTCTTGGGATATCTGTTATTGTACCATCTGTTGTCACAATAATTCCTACTGTTGAATGTTCTACTATTACTTTTTTTGTTCCAAGTTCGGCAGCTGTTTCAAAAGGAATTTCTTCTTCAGACCACGGTGTTTTTACCATTCTTGGCATATCATCTTCTAAATATCCAATAGCATTATTAACTAAATATCCCACACAATCAACTAATCGTGTTTTTAATTTTACATTTCCCTCTAAATTAATTTCTACTGCCTCATTTGGTATAAACTTTGGTTCTGTAGTCATTATTGTTCTTCCACTTGCACTCTGTGGTAATTCATCTACAGCTCTTTCCCTTTTAAATTCATTTTCAATATTAGGTAAAACAAGAAGCTCCATAAATCTTTTAATAAATGTTGATTTTCCTGTCCTTACTGGTCCTACTACTCCTATATAAATATCTCCTTCTGTTCTTTGAGCTATATCTTGATATATTCCTAAACTCTCCATAAAAAAATACCCTCCTATAAATTTGTACATCTTTTACTAATTTATATTAAGGTATTTTTATTTTATGACTATTTTTTATATACTATTTTTAACACTTACAAAAATATAAAATTCTCCTTTTTCTTTGCTTACTTCATTAAAATGTTTATTAAATACATTAATTTGATTTAGAGAAGTTGGCTTAAAGTTTTGTGACTCTATATCTATTCTATTTAGTTTCCCCTCTTTATTTGACCAAATCATCATAAATCTAATATTATCTTCTTCACTAAAATTATATTCATTTAATATAGAAAACTTACTCTCTTCATATGTACCTGATTTTACAAGCTGTTTATCTCTTAATTCAAACTTCTGATATGCTATAGTCTTCCAATATTCATTATCATAATAATAGTATAAATCATAGTAAGATTTATCAATATAATATGTAGGTAAATATAATTTGTAATCATTAAATCCTATATATGCTGAGTCTAAATCTTCTTTAATATCAACAATAATATTTTGTTTTAATTCATAAGATTTTCCTCTACTACATTTATATACTTTATCTTTGATTTGAATATATTCTCCTGTTCCCATACTATCTAATTCTCTTATATTATATATTGGAACAATATCATCATCTAACGCATAAGTATAGTTTTCTACTTCATTAAAATTACTAACATAAATTTTTTCTAATTCCATATTTTTAAATTCTTCATTTCGTTTTCTATTAAGAGTCATAGTATACATGCCAAATATAAATACAAGCAAAAATAGCATTGCAAGTAATACAAACAATGAGATTATTCCTTTTTCTGATTTGCAATTTTTCATAAAATTAAATTTCTTTCTTTACCATATTTTCCAAACACTTTAATTTATAAATATATTATAAAACAATAATATGTTATATACAATATGCAAAAAACAAAATTTTACTTAACCAGTATATTTTAAAATAAATTACAAATAATAACAGAAATATCTACTTAAAAGGAGTTTCTCATGGTAAAAAAATTACTAAATAATATATTTGGTTATAAAGAAAAAGAAAAATATAATTTTATACTTCCTAATGTATCAAATAATATTCCAGAAACAGAATTTGATAAAGAAGACACAACCACAGTATCTAGTAACTTACAAGCCAATATAGAGTATTTAAGATCTAAATATAATATGTTAATAAATAGTGATGTAAAAATTAAAGAATTTAATATCCCTATAAAAGCAAAAAAAGTTCCTGCTTTTTTACTTTATATAGATGGTATGGTAAGTGATGATAATATAAATGATTTTGTATTAGAACCTATTTTTCTTCGTAATTCAATAAAAATGAATGAAACTAATCAAAATCCTACTCGGAACAAAATATGTAAAATTCAATTTAGAAAATTTTTTATATTCAAGTCTTATTCCTCAAAACAGTATAAAAAAAGAATCTGAATTTAAAGAAATAATTTCTATGGTAAATTCAGGCTTTTGTGCACTTTTTGTTGAAACCTTAGAAAATGCAATCTGCATTGAAAGTAAAGGATTTAAAGGCCGTAGTATAGCTGAACCCATAACAGAAGCTGTTGTAAAAGGATCTCATGAAGGATTTGTTGAAAATATAAGGACTAACACTTCTCTGCTTAGAAAAATAATTAATAATGAAAAATTGATAATAGAAGAAGTTTCTGTTGGTAGCATTAGTAAAACTAAAGTAGCTATATGTTACATGAAAGATATAGTAAATGATGATTTAGTTGCAGAAACAAAATATAGAATAAATAATCTTGAAATTGATTATCTCTTATCATCAGGTCAACTTGAGCAATTTATAAAAGATAGTAAAACAACTGCTTTTCCCCAAACTATATCTACTGAAAGACCTGATAAAACATGTAATTACCTATTACTTGGAAGAGTTGCAATACTTGTAAATGGTTCTCCTTTTTCTATTATACTTCCTGCAGTTTTAGTCGATTTTTTAACTTCTCCTGAAGATTCTAATCTAAATTATCATTATGCAAATTTCCTTAGATTTTTAAGACTTATCGCACTAATTGCTGCTTTATTTATGCCTGGTCTTTATATTGCAATAACTATGTACCATCATGAATTAATTCCATCTGAACTTCTTTTTGCAATAATTGCTGCACGAGAAGCAATACCGTTTCCTATCTTTTTTGAGATAATAATTATGGAAGTTTCTTTTGAATTACTCCAAGAAGCTAGTATACGTGTCCCATCGTCTTTTAGTACAACTGTACGGAATAATTGGAGCTCTGATTCTTGGAGATGCTGCAGTTTCTGCTAATATTGTAAGTCCTATTCTTATTATAATTGTAGCTTTCGTAGGAATATCAGCATTTGCTATACCTGATAATTCATTACGTTTTGCAATCAGAATGTTTAGATTTATGTATACTATTTTAGGATATTTAGCAGGCTTTTTAGGAATTGCATTAGGATTTTTTATACATTTTTTAATACTTTCAAAGCAAAGTTCTTTTGGTGTTCCATTCTTCACACCTTATATACCATTTAGAGGTTTAGCTGATAATGAAACAATATATATTGATCCTGTTTGGAAACGTGAAAAAAGAAGTAATTTCTTAAACACTAAAAAACCAGATATCGAACATCATATTAGTATGAAATGGAGGCAACATGGAAAATAACTATAAACTTGAAAAAAAAGAAACTATTTTTATAATTATAATGATTATGATCAATAAATTAATTTTAAATGTACCATATTATATTGTAAACCTTGTTGCAACTGGTGCTATTGCCAACATTATATATATAGGAATTATTGATTTCATATTTTTACTAATAATTTTAAAATTATTCAATAAATTTGAAAGTTCAGATATTTTAGATATTTCTGAATTTTTAGGAGGAAAATTTCTAAAAACAATAACAAGTATAATATCCATATCTTTATTATTATTAGTTGCTTTTATAACTTTGTTAGATTTTTCAAATGTCCTTCATACTATTTATTTTTCAAATTTTGATATGATGTTTATAATATTATTATTTATAATTGGAATTTTAATTGCTAATCTTATAGGTATAAAATCCATATCTAATTCAATTAGCCTTTTTGTTCCATTTGTAATTATAAGTATAATTATTACATTTTTTGCAGTATGGAATAGTTTTGATGTAAAAAATTTAACACCTATACTGGGGAAAGATTTTCATACAACTTTTGTACTAGGTACAAGTAACACTTTTGCTATGTATATTATTGTGTATATCTATTTTATAAAGCCTCTTTTAAAAGAATCTTCAGAATTTAAAAGTATATCAATAATATCTTACATTATTTCTTTTTGTTTATTATTAATAACAACAATCTCTATGCTTACTCTCTTTAATACTAGTTCTGGAAATGAACCTATAAATTCATTATTCTTACTTGCAAGACAAATAGAACTTGGTAACTTTATACAAAGAGTAGATGCAATTTTTATACTACTATGGATATTATCAATTTTTTCTTATTTAAGTTTTGTAGTTTTTATAATAAATAGAATCATAAAAAAATTAACAAATGTATCAAATGAAAAAATGATTTCATTTTCTACTTGTAGTATATTATTTGGACTAACTTTAATACCTTTTAATGTATCTCAAATTCATTTTATAGAAAACACAATTTATAGATATGTTATTTTAGGATTTGTTTTTGGCTTAGGAATAGCTATTCTGATATTAGCAAATATTAAGAAGAAAATGAAAGGAAAAACTTAAAATATGAAAAAAAAAGTTCAAATTCTAGTTATTTTAATAATTTCATTATTTACACTTACTGGATGTTATTATACTAGAGGAATTGATGGTTCTTATTTTATAACAGCTTTAGGTCTTGATGAAACAGAAGATGGAACATTAAAAATAAGTGTTCAAATTGCTTCTACTTCAAGTTCAAGCGAATCAAGTGGTTCTGCTCAAGCAAGTAACTATAAAATTTATACTGTAGAAGCACGGAACAATAGATGAAGGAATAGCAATATTAAATAATTATTTGAATAAACAAATAAATCTATCACATTGTTCTGCATTAATAATCTCTGAAAAACTAGCTACTGATGGTATAAAAACCTACTTTAATACTTTAAGTAATAATAATGAATTACGACATAGCTGTCAATTAATTGTAAGCTCTACTACAGCACAAGACGTTTTAGAAAAAATATCAAATTCAGGAGAAGTATTTTCTACAAGAATGTTTGATTATTTAACAGCATCAGCAGACTATACAGGATTTACAATAGAATCAACTTTTGGAACTTTTTTTCAAGCAATTCACAACAACTCTTTTGAGCCAGTTGCTATATATATAGAAGTTTCAGATAATACTGCTCAAATTTCTGGAATAGCTGTATTTAAAGATGAATTTATGATTGGGCATATTAATGTAATGGATTCTATTTCTCATTTAATTGTAACAAATGAATTAAATACTTGTGTACTAACTATAGATAACCCTTTTGATACTCAAGAGAAACTAGATTTAGAAGTCAGCTTATATAAAAATACAAAAACCTATGTACAAATCATAAATGGTACTCCATATATAACTATAGACATTTATCCAGAAGGCACAATTCGTAGTTCAGGAAGTACATTTAATTATATTGATTATGGTAATATTGAAATAGTTGAAAATTCAGTAAATAATTACTTAGAAAAAATTTTAAAAGAATATTTATACAAAATTACAAAGACTTATAATTCTGATATAGTTGGCTTCGAAGGAATTTGTAAATCAAAATATCTTACAGAAAAAGAATTTGAAAATATCCATTGGGAAGAAATTTTTAAAGATTCATTTTTTGATGTATCTATAAAAACGAAAATAAATTCAAGCAATTTATTTAACAAAGAATAAAAACTTTAAAGAAAGGAGAATAATCCAATTATCATACAATATTTTAATAATTGGATTATACCTAATTTTATGAAAATACTAGTAATTATACTTTTACTTTTTTCTTTTATAAAAAGTATATATTATTCTATATTTGAAATAAAAGAAAAACAAAATAAGCTTGCTGGAATTACAGTTATATTCCTATCACTCCTTGGACTTATTGGACCTTTATTTTTATTAATATTTATTTATTGATTTTTCAGATTTTAAAGATTTAAAAATTGCATATATTGCTATTCCCAAAACGCCTAAAACTACACATGTTGTAGATATTTTATCAAATTCATATATTATTTCTTTTATTATACTAATTACTAAATTACTTATTGAGTTCGTCAATATAAGCAAATTATCTATATTAATATTAGAGTATATAGTTGTAATACCTAGCTTTATTAATACTCCTACTGCTAAAATTGATATGGATAAAAAATTTAAAGCTAATGCTAAATTTTTTATATTTAATAAAATAATTAATACTACAAATATGCCTATAATCATTATAGGCATATTACCTATTTTTTCTACAACAACATTAAATTTTTCAATTAATGAATGTGCTTCTGTATATAATTCTTCTGAAATGTTAATATTGTTATTATATTCATTTACAATTAAATCTTCAAATTTATTTATATTCTCTCTTACTTGTTCATTAGCATTTTTACCTTCAGATTGTAAATATTGTTCTATCTTATTATCTAAATTATTCCTAATTATTTGGCTACTTAAATTTATTTCTGTTCCACCATAAACACAATTTACAATACTTATTACATCATTTTTTATTATTTCTTCTGTAAATAGATTTTTTATTGTCTCTTCTGGTAGTCCTGATTGATATATGTATTTTTCAAAACCACTTTCTACTTCTCTACCAATTTGTAAATAAAACTGATTTCCATTCATTTTTGACAGAATATAATCTTTATTCAAAAATTTACTTTCAAAATTAGAATATAGCATATACATTAATATCACTAACACTAATATAAATGATAACATTATGCATATTAAATTTTTTAATAATTTCATTTTTTCTCCTATTCTTCAACTCTATTTGCATATACTACATATCTTCTGCTTGCATGACCTATATTGTTAATTGGATAACATGTATATATCATTAAAATTTCTTTTTCATTTTGAATTGGTACTTTTTCTACTTCTGTTTCTCCTATTATTTTAGTATCATATATCTTGTATTTAAAATCTCCATATGTTGTATTAAAATTTATTATATCACCTTCTTCTGCTTTAGGAAGATTTCCCAAAAATTTTTTAAAATTATGTCCTGCTAAAATAATACTTCCACCTTCTCCTGGAAAATATGAATTTTCATCATGTGCAATACCATTTTTCAAAATTGTATAATCAGCTCCATAATAAATTGGTAACTCTATTTCTGCACTTTCTATTTTTAATGTCGCATAATTTGTTCCATAAGTAGGATAGTCTATTAATGTACTCCCTTCTAAAACTGGTGTTATTGTTTGAGCATTTTCTTTATCAACTGTAATTATATTTAAAAGATATGTTGCCATTTCAAATTTTTCTTTAGTTATCTTTTTAAATGTAATACTTATGATTACTACAAACAAAAGAGCAACTATTATAGATAATATAGCTGCTCTTACTACTTTTAATATTTTTTTTATCATAAATTATTAAGCTTTCTTTTTAGCAACTACTACTGCTACTCCGGCAACAACTGCTATAGCTACACATGCATATACTGTATAATTTGATCCTGTATATAATAATTTAGTAGTTCTTGTTCCTGATACTGCTGTTTCTGCTTGATTTTCTCCTTTAACTGGTGCTTGTTGATATGATACTAAAGATTCTGCTTTTCCAGAAGCTAATACATTATTTCCATTATATAATTTAAATGTATTATCCTTTGTATTAACATTTAATGTTAATCCTACAGAATTTGCAGCTTCAACTGCTAAATAAATTACTTTTGTTTTAACATCTTTACTTAAGTTTTCCATTCTAGTTACACCTGTAGATGATACTAGTTTTTCTGCTTCTTTTATTTTAGCATATGCTACATCTGCTTGTGCATCTGTAACACTTGTTGATATATAATCTTTGATTGCTGATTTTTGACTATTTGTTAATTCGAATACCATTCCATTAATATTATGTATATTTAATACATAATTTGTTAAATCTGATGTTCCTGCATTAACATATAATGACATTGTAACTACAGCTAAAATTACAATTGCCATAACTAATAATTTTGATACTTTTCTCATTTTTTTCTCCTTTTTTCTATTTAAAAAATTCAATTCATATAAATATTATAATACAAAATGTACTAGAGTTTCAATACTTACTTATAAAAAAATTATATTTTATGTAAAATTGGAAAATTCTCAAACCACAGAGGTTTGAGAACTCCTTTTCACCATATTCAGTTTTTAATTTATTCTGGATTTAAAATTTTAGCACAGTGTCACTTAAAACAGATTACTCATTAACTACTTTGATTTCATAATCTTCCAAATAATTCTGATTATCACCAATAAAGTAAGTTTCTGAAATTTTAACTCTTACTGTATCACCCACAGTATATTTATTATAAGTATTCTCTGTGACTTGTACCTCTGCTGTACCACTTAATGAATTTTTATATCTAACTGTGAAATAATACTCTGTAGTTACATATCCAATTTTTTCTGTCTTCCTATTTCCAAGTTTCGTTACCTCATTTGATTCTGCTGAAATAATTTCAAGCTGCTCAATATAGGTATCATACTTACGATTGCAATCCAATTCTTTAATGTTTGGAAATATTAGTGGTATAAAAACACCCAATGACAGTATAATACATACTACAAGAAATTCCATTCCACCTGTATTCCAAAAATTACTTCGCCGATTGTTTCTTTTGGTGATTTCCTTTTCAAAAGACAAATTCTTATCTTTCTTCATACTTCTTCAACCCCCTAGGTTAAAACAACTAAAAACTCATGTTACATGTTCATTATACTATACTATCAATATTATGTCAATCTTCTTGATTTATACAAATATAAAAATTTAAAATTTATCTTGCTATTTTTTTTTTTTTAATGTATAATGATATGGTAATTTTTGATAGGGGTATAGTGTTAATGGTAGCACATCGGTCTCCAAAACCGCTTGTGTGGGTTCGAGTCCTACTACCCCTGCCAAAGAAAAAAGCTAGATTTCATTGATTTCTAGCTTTCTTTTATATTTTAATCAGGTAATGTTTTATAAATCTAAAAAAAATCTTCATTTTGCATTTTTACATATACTTTACTACCATCTATTTTATATTATTTTAAGATTAAATTAATCTCAATCTTTCTCTAGGAGGTGTTTTTATTAAAAATTTTTTATCATTTTTTTATTTAATCCTTGCTATTCTAATTATTTTTTCTTGTATTACTTCTTTTTCAATTTCCTTTTACGAAAAAACTAATAATGAAGTTGATGATTCTCATGATTTAGACATACTATCTGATTACTATTTTTCAAATTCTGAATTCTTTTGGCCTGTTCCTCGGATTTCATACAATTACTTCTCCTTTTGGCAAACGCACTTCTCCTACTTCTGGCGCTTCTAGTAATCATTCTGGTGTTGATATTGCTGCTCCTGAAGGAAGTACTATCTATTCTGTTATAACTGGAAAAGTAACTTTTGTTGGATTTAAAGGTGCTGGTGGATGTACTATTACCGTACAAAATGGTAATTTAGAAACTTCTTATTGCCATGTTTCTCCTAATTACATTATATCTGTAGGAGATACTATAACTAGCGGTGAAAAAATTGGAAATGTTGGCCCTAAATACATTTATGGAATTCCAAACAATCCTTATCATGACTCTAATGGTAATCCCACAAATCGGAGCTACTACAGGATGTCATCTTCATTTAACAATAAAAAAAGACGGCATAGCCGTCAATCCTTTAGATTTTTTCTAAATTCTTTCCATATATAATCCTGTTCTAGTATCAATTCTAATTTTATCTCCGATATTAACAAATAGTGGTACAGAGATTTCTAATCCATTTTCTAATGTTGCTGGTTTTCCAGATGTTGTTGTTGTGTTTCCACTAAATCCAGGTTCTGTATATGTAACTTCTAATTCAACAAACATAGGTGGTTCAACATTAAATACTTTTCCTTTAAAAGATAATACTGTTACATTCATATTCTCTTTTATGTATTTTAATGCATCTCCTAATTGCTCTTCATTTAATGGTATTTGCTCATATGTAGCATTATCCATTAAATAATATAATCCTGAATCATTATAAAGATATTGCATTTCTCTTTTTTCAATTTCAGCACCTTGTAATTTTTCAGAAGGATTGAAAGTTCTTTCAATAACTGCTCCTGTTATAACATTTTTCATTTTTACTCTAACAAAAGCTGCTCCTTTTCCTGGTTTAACATGTTGAAATTCAACAACTTTAAAAACATTTCCTTCTAACTCAAAAGTTGTATTATTTCTTAAATCTCCTGCCATATATACATCTGCCATTTTATTTTCTCCCCTTTTCTTTTATTTCATTACTTATTCTATATTACCATATTTTTCCAACTTAATCAAGACTTTATATTAATTTTATTATGTCAAGCTTACTATATATTAAAATTTACAAATCAATATTATTCATAAAAATTTTTCAAAATATAATGATAATCTATAAAATAGTAACTATTTTATTTACTATTTTGCAAGTTTTATTATTGTATAATCTTTTTTACAATTTGTTAAGTTTTCACATCCATCTTTTCTTACTAAAAAAGTATCTTCTATTCTTATACCAAATCTATTTGGTATATATACTCCTGGTTCTATTGCTATTACAGAATTTTCTTTTAAAATCATATCTTGTTTTGAACGTAATATTGGAAGTTCATGAATATCTAATCCTACACCATGTCCAAAAGCATGTAATACTGTATGCCCTTTTAATTTAAACTCTGTTTCTCTATCTTTTATAACTGTTTTAATATTAACTCCATCTTTTAATAATGTACTTAATTTCTTTTGTTCTTCTAATACAAAATCATACACTTCTTTATATTCTTCTTTTATTTCTTCTACAAAAACTACTCTTGAAAAATCAGAACAAAATCCATTAAATTTACATCCTATATCAAATTGAATTATATCACCTTTTTGTACTTTTCTATCTGTTGGAACTGCATGTGGCATAGAAGTATTTTCTCCAAAAGCTACTATTGATTCAAATGCTAATCCTTCAGCACCATTTTGTATCATAAATTTCTCTATTTCAAATGCAACTTCTTTTTCTGTCATCCCTTCTTTTATATTTCTAATTATATATTCAAAAGCTTTATCAGTAATGCTACATGCCTTTTTTATTTCTTCTATTTCTTCTTTATCCTTAACTATTCTTTGATTTTCAATTATTCCATCTGTCTCAACTAAATTTACTTGATAGGCCTGCAAATATTTTTTATATTGCTCATATGTTATATATTTTTCTTCAATTCCTACATTTTCTTCCAACATAAAGATTGATTCATAATCGTATTTACTAAGTTCTCTTGAATCATATACTACTATTTCATCATCAATTGTTAAATGTCTATTAACACTTTCAATATATCTTCCGTCTGTTATAAATATGTTTTCTTTTGAAGCAAGTACCAAAGTTCCTTCTTCTGAAAGACCTGTTAAATACTTAATATTTTTAGGATTTGAAACTATCATTCCATCTAATTTCAAAGAACCTAATTGATCTCTAAGCCATTTAATTTTTACATTCATAAATTATTTTCCTTTCTAAAATTTAGTTAAAATATTAAAATTTTATCTCCTAAGTTTTTACAAAAAGCTAAGAATGTATTAAGAATAAAACTTTGTGGCATAAATATACATATAAATGTTGATATTGATAAAAAAGGTCCAAAAGCAATATATTCATCTTTTCTCTTTAGAATTAATATTCTTACTGTTAAAATTATAATTGAACAAATAGCTGCTACAAAAAATGAAAGTATTGAAATTTCAGCAATTCCACTTACCCCAAAGTAAAGTCCAACTGCTCCCATAAATTTCACATCACCTATTCCCATTGCTTCTCTTCCAGAAATAATCCAACCTAAAATTGTTATAACTATAAATATACTTGCTCCTGCAACCATACCTAAAATGTAATCTTTTGCCATATTAATATTTGTTATTCCATATATAAAAGTTAATACTAATCCAAACTCTAATATAGTTAAATTAAGCCTATTAGGAATTATTCTATGCTTAAAATCTATTGAAAAAGTTAATAATAACATTGGTG
The DNA here is from genome assembly GCA_947427205.1 of uncultured Clostridium sp. Lineage (GTDB taxonomy): Bacteria > Bacillota > Clostridia > TANB77 > CAG-508 > Scatovivens. The sequence continues at coordinate 93,938 of CANEHB010000001.1, read as the reverse complement.
TCAGAATTAAAAATTTAAGTAAATCTAAATTTTTAAATATATCTTGTTTCTGAATTCCAAATCTATACAATAGCGTAACATAAATTACTGCTGTAACTATCATAAATATGTAATTTGCATCTAATCCTTCTTTATTATCTTTAAAAAACTCTCTACTAAATATTTTTTTATTTTCTGGTAATCTCATATTGCACCATGCTGTAAATTTTCCAACTATTAATCCAATTATAGCAATTAGTACATATATAAGTATAAACACGTCGTTAAAATACATTATTTTTCCCTACCTATTTTTTTCAAATAATTTCTAATTATTAAATTTTCAAGTGGTCTTTTGATTCTCGTCATCCATAAATCTTTTTCAGCTATTGGTTCAACTAATATTGAAAACATTTTAGATCTGTTTGCCCCAATAACATCTGTAAAAATTTGATCTCCAACAACTGCAATATTTTCACTTGGTATATTTAATTCTTTCTGAGCTTTGTTAAAACCTATTTTTAATGGTTTTTTTGCAAATTTAATATAAGATATTTTCATTAAATCTGCTACCATTTTTACTTTCTCAGTTTTATTACTATTAGATAATATTATGCATTTTACACCACTTTTTTTTATATTATCATGCCATTTTTCTAATCCATCTATTATTTTTAAATTAAAGTCCAATAAAGTATTATCTACATCTAAAATTAGACCTCGTATATTATTTTCTACTAAATATTCTGGTGTTATATCTGTTACTTTTTTTAAGTAACATTTAGGATAAATTCTCATTATTTTCCTCCTATATTTTCATATATATATTACCAATATGTAAACTTTTTGTCAATGAAATAGCAAAAATAGTAGTAATGATAATACACTAAATCACTACTACTATTTTTATATTATTAAGAAATTTACTTTTCAATTACTATAATATGAAAAGTTCAATATACATTAATATTAAATTTTATTTGCAAAAAATATGTTTTCCTATTGTCATAACTTGTGGTCTACTCCAAATCCAAGAAGAAGTGGCTGTATTAGGGTTAAAATAATATATACATCCTGAAGTCGGATCCCATCCATTTATTGCATCTTGTGCTGCTTTTCTAGATTGTGCTGTTCCTTCTAAATTTATTTGTCCATCAGAAACACATGTATACGCTCCAGATTGATATATTACACCAGCTATTGTATTAGGAAATTTAGAATTTGCAACTCTATTTAAAACACTTGCAGCTACTGCAACCATCCCTTTATACGGCTCTCCTCTTGCTTCTGCATTTACTAATTTACTAAGTAAATTTAGGTCTGTATTATTACTACTAGAACTACCTCCTGAACTACTTGATTTTGAATTTGAAGTTATACCTAATGCTGATAAGGTTTTTTGACCTGCAATTCCATCAACACTTAATCCATTCTTTCTTTGAAATTTTTTCACAGCTTCAAAAGTTTTTGAACCATAAATCCCATCTACTCCACCATCATAATATCCCCATGCTTTTAATTTACTTTGAATTTGTTTTACTTCTTCTCCTCTTGAACCATATTTTGATAAAGCTTGGCAAACTGGATATATTCCTATAAAAGCAATTAGTATAATTAAAATAGCAATTAAACTTTTTATTTTCATAAAAATCTCCTTTCTTCACTTGCTTCTAGTATTTGCCATTTTCGATAAATTATTCTATATTTTATGTTGTATTTTTGTAATATAAATGTAATATTTTTTTATTATTTATAGCTTGAAAAAAAGTAAAATTATTAATATAATACAGTTAATTATAAGGTTAGGAGTGTTTAATTATGGATTTTTCTACTGATATAAAATTCAGTCGTAATTTAATACGAAACGAAACCACAAAAATTACTTATTCAGGATATTTATTTAAAAATAATTCTGATTCAGTATCAATTGTTTACGGGTTTGGTGATAATTGGAGTAATACTCAAGAAACAGAAATGGAAAAACTCGAAAATGGTTTTGTTGCTCAAATTCATATTTTAGATTTTGATAAATTAAATTTCTGTTTTAGAAATTCAAATTATGAATGGGATAATAATTACAATCAAAATTACATATGCCCTATTGAAGAAAAGCAAGATCAAGTAACTGAAGAATCTTTTATTATAAATGAAGAAAATGTAGTAACAGATATTTTAGATAATCTTTTTGAAAATAATATATCAGAAATAAAAGATACAACAATAGAAGCAAATAAAAAGACTGAAGCTACTACAATAGATGCTTTCGAAAATACTATTAATGATATTGAAGTAACTACTATAGAAGCTATTAATACTCCAATAGATTTCACTGAAACTACTACTCATCATATTGAAATAGTTAATGTAGAAAATCATGTTATTACTACTAATGAAAATAACACTGAAAATATAGAAACAGAAACTTTCGAAGATAGTATCAAAACTATTCAACCTGATACTATGGAAAATGATATTAATGTAGATATAGCTGAAATAGAAAATGGCTTAGAAAAAGATATTGAAAATATATTCAATGATTTATATGAAGGAACATCAAAAATTTTCGAAACTTCTACTACTAAAGAAAATGATATAGAAAATATTGAAACTAACATAGAAGAAAATCAAGAAAATAAAAAATTTGATATGGATGGATTAATAAATGAAATATTAGCTCCAATAGCAAATTCTTCTTCTTTTGAAAATATAAACCTAAATTCAGAAGAAGTTATTGATAATGGTCTAGTAGATAATATTTTATCAGATACTTCTGATTCTGTAGAATTAGTTGAAACTACTAATGAAAAATCTGATTCTATATTAAATACATTTAATTCTGAAGAAGCACCTTTAATTGATGTAATAGAAGCTTCTAATGAAAACAATTCATTAGTTAAAGTAGATACTCTTGATGACTATTTAGTTAGTGCAAGAAGTTTAAGTAAATTTTACATATTAAAAAAGAGAATAAAATTTGCACTTTATAAATTATTTGTTGCAGTACCAAAAATAATATCACATGCTTTAAGTGAAGATGAAGATTAAACTACATATAAATTTATCAAATTCCTAAACTATACGTTTAGGAATTTTTATATATAACAAGAATAAAATTTGTACACAATATTAGCACAGCTTTTATTTAATAAAAAATGCAAAATATTTTACTCTTAAACAAAGCAAACGAATGATAAATTATATCATTCGCTTTAAAAATAATTTCTCTATTCATATAAAATTGAAAAAAATTTTGCACTATTTTAAAAAATTCCAACTATTTCGCCATTTTCTTTATTAATTCTAATATCCTCTGCTGCTGGTTTTCTTGGTAATCCTGGCATAGTAAATATTTTACCAGTTTTAATAACTACAAATTCTGCACCATTTTTAACAATCACTTCTTTTATATGTATTTTAAATGGTTCTTCGCATAATAAATTTTTAGCATTATCTGAAAAAGAATATTGTGTTTTTGCAATACATATTGGGTAATTTCCATATCCTAATTTTTCAATTTGTTCTATTTGACTTTCTGCTTCTTCTGAATATTTAACATCAGATGCGCCATATACTTCTTTTGCTATTTTTTCTATTTTTTCTTTTATTTTTTCATTATCTTTATAAATAAAATTAATTTTATTTTCTTCTTCTGATATTTTAACTATTTTTTCTGCTAAATCTATTGCACCTTCTCCACCTTTACTCCATACTTCTGCTAAACTTAAAGGTACTCCTATTTCTTCTAATTTCTTTTGTAAAAATTCTATTTCTGTTTCTGTATCATTTTGATATCTATTTATTGCAACAATAGGATTTAATCCATATTTGTTTTTTATATTATCAATATGTCTTTTCAAATTTTCAATTCCTATATTTAATGCTTCTATATTTTCCTTTGAGCAATCATCTTGTTTTACTCCACCATGATATTTTAAAGCTTTTAAAGTTGCCACACACACTGCTGCTGACGGATTTAATCCTGATTTTCTACATTTAATATTAACAAATTTTTCTGCTCCTAAATCAGCACCAAATCCTGCTTCTGTTATAACATAATCTCCTAATTTTAAAGCAAGTTTCGTAGCGATTACGCTATTACATCCATGTGCAATATTAGCAAATGGTCCTCCATGAATTATAGCTAAATTATGTTCTAGAGTTTGTACTATATTAGGATTTAATGCATCTTTTAATAAAACTGTTAAAGCTCCTTCTGCTTTTAAATCTTTTGCAAAAATTGGTTTATTATCTTCATTATATCCTACAATAATATTTCCAATTCTTCTTTCCAAGTCTTCTAAGTCTTTAGATAAACAAAATATTGCCATAATTTCAGACGCAACTGATATATCAAATCCATCTTCTCTTGGTATCATATTCTTTTCTTTTGAAAGTCCAATTTCAATTTCTCGTAAAGCTCTATCATTTAAGTCTACACATCTTTTCCAAATTACTTTTTTGAATTTCAATTCATTTCCATAATAAATATGATTATCAATAATTGCTGATAACAAATTATTAGCAGAGGTTATAGCATGTATATCACCAGTAAAATGTAAATTTATATCTTCCATAGGAGCAACTTGAGCATGTCCTCCACCAGTAGCTCCTCCTTTTACACCAAATACAGGTCCTAATGATGGTTCTCTTAATGCTAAAACTGATTTTTTCCCTATTCTATTTAATGCATCTGAAAGTCCAATTGCAATTGTAGTTTTTCCTTCACCAAGTGGTGTAGGATTTATTGCTGTTACTAAAATAAGCTTTCCATCTTTTCTGTCACTTACTTTATCAATAAATTTATTTGATATTTTAGCTTTATATTTTCCATATAATTCAATATCATCTTCTGTAATCTCAAATTTCTCTGCTATTTCAGTTATCTTTTTTAATTCTACACTTCTTGCAATCTCAATATCAGTCATAGTATAATCCCCCCTATTTTTTAATTTTATATAAATATGCTTTTCTTGCCAAGCATTTTTCATTAGTAGAATATAGCAATTCTAATTCTTCTTTAGATTTTCTAAAAGAGTTTAAATCCATAATATCAGAATCATTAGATATTAAATTTATAATATATATTTTTTCATTTTCAAAATTTTTAATAGCATCTTCTATATATGAATCCTTTTCTTTATCCAAAAATTTATTCCAAATTGCATATGTCATATAAGTATTATTAGTTGCATCATAAAATCTATAATCTTTTCCTGAAAGATATACTTCTACTGATGATATTGAATCCCAATTTATTGTTAAAAATACACTTCCTTCTTCTATATTTTCCTCAATATATTTAGCAATATTTTTAGAATCATTATAAGGATATTTTATCTCATCTGAAATTACTTTTACAGTATTTGGAATAGACAAAACACAAATAGTAAAAATAACTATCTCTAATATTTCAATCTTTTTTGTATTTATACAATCTCTTTTTATATTCCACGAAAAATATAATAAAAATATAAATGGTAAAATCGATCTTTGATTTGTAAAAATTCCAAATATAAAAATTTGAATAAATAAATAAAATATAAGACTAAATAAAAATATTATTCCCTGTTTTCTACTTACTTTTATTGATTGTACAATTATTGATACTACTATAATTAAATAACCAATAAAAATTACAAAATCAGGTAATTTTATTCCAATTATAATATAAAATAATTCTTTAAAATAATTAATAAATCTTAATAGCAATATTTCTGGAACATCACTTCCATGTGTTGCAGCTATTGAAAAAATATATCCAGCTACTGCGCACATCATTACTATAAGCATACCAGATAAAGCAATTATTGCTCCTAATATTAATTTTATATTTTGATTTTTAGTATTTTCATTATATTTATCTAAAAACTGTTCTTTAAAAAAGAATAAATATATGAAAAAGGAAATTCCAAGTACAATTATATGTGTATTTGATAAAACAGCTATTACAATGCCATATAAAACAGGATATTTTTCTGGGTGTTCGTTCATAATAGAAATTATTATTAACATTAAAGCACTAATAGCATATGGTCTTAAAAATACTGGCAAATAATATAAAAATACTGAGTTAAATAGTATTAGTATTTTTACTAAATTATTATATGGTGCTTTCTTTAAAATAAAAATTCCAGTAAGCATAGCAATAATTATCATTATTATTTTTGAAAATTCATAGGAAATTCCTGTTTTTACAAAAATCGCTAATATGTAATACCAAAAAAATGAATGTCCTTCAAATCTCATTTGTTTTATAATATCTAAAAAATTCAAGTCTCTTGCAATTAACCAAGCTTGTGACTCATCCTCCCAAGCCTCATGATAACTTGAAACTATTATTATTAATCCTAAATATATTATAAAAAATAAAAATGTAAAGAATTTATTGTATTTAATATTACCTTGAAACTTTTTAATTTTTTCTAATATATTATCTTTCATTTAATTTTTAATTTCCTTACACTATAAATCCTACTACTATACCAAGTATAGCACCAACAAATACTTGTATTGGTGTATGTCCTAAAGCTTCTATTAATCTTTCTTGAACTTCTCCTGTAGTTAATCCAGGTGTATCTAAAATTTTATTTAATATTCTTGCTTGTTTTCCAGCAGCTCTTCTAATTCCTGCTGCATCATACATAACTACAAATGCCATTATTAAAGCAATTCCAAAAATTCCAGAATCAAAACCATATTCTCTACCAACACATGTTGCAACAGAACATACAATTGCCGAATGTGAACTTGGCATTCCACCTGCTCCTAAAATTCTTTTTACATTTAATCTTTTATTTCTAATTAAATCTGTAATTACTTTAAAAGTTTGAATAAAAAACCATAATAAAAGTGGTACAATAATGCATTTATTATTTATTATTTGATTAAATATTTCCATAGTAATTAATCTTCAGGATTGAAGTTTTCCTCCTTTATTTCATCGTTTTCGTTTATAAGTATAGTTATTCTCTTTTCTGCATCTTCTAATTTATTATTACATTCTTTAGAAATTTGCATACCTTCTTCAAATAATTTTACAGACTCATCTAAAGATAATTGTTCCTTTTCTAGTTTATTTGTTATATCTTCTAATTTAACCATTAATTCTTCAAAATTTAATTCTTTTTTTCCACTCATAATAAATTTATTTCCTTTCTCATTTGGCTACGAAGTACTAAAAAGTTTGACAAATCCCTATTATAAGAATTTCATTGAAATTTCTTATAATATAAAATAATAACTTTTACTTTAAATTAGCTCTTCTAGTAATCTACCATAACAGTCTTCTTATCTAAATTAACTATAAAATAATTTTTAACTGAAGCTGTTTCAGAAGAAACTACAGCTATTATATATTCTCCACTTGATGTCACTGAATCACATCTAAATGTTACTGTACTATCTTCTCCCCATTGCGCTTTTACTAGATTTATTGCTTGTTCTTTTTTATCTGTTGTACCTACATCAGAATTTTCATAAACAGCACTTGAAGGAACTACATCAGTAGGTTTTGGATTAGTCTTATTTTCAGGAACTACTGTTGTATTTTGTACTGTATTATCTTCATCTATTACATTTTCTGGTTCTACATTATTTTCATTTACTGCATTTTCTTCATCTATTATTGTTTCATTTACAATTTTATTTTCTTCAGGTTGGTTATTAACTTCAATATCTTTTGCAGTTAATTTAAAAGTAGCAAAAACTACACCTATAAACAATGCAATAACACATATAATACTTAAAATTATTTTTATAGTTTTATTCATAACTCATTCTCCTTTTTATCTAATATATAAAGATTATTTTAACATATATAACTTATTTTTATATCATATTTAATAATTTTTATAAATGTAATATATAAAAACAAAATATAATATCAAATAACTTTTGCTTTAGCTGTACCATCTTGAAATCTAACATTAATTTCCATATCTTTCTTCAAATCTTTTGCCTTAGTTACTACATCACCATTTTCATATGATACTACAGAATATCCTCTAGTTAATGTTTTAAGTGGACTTAGAGTATCTAATTTAGTAATAAGTTTAGTAGCTTCTAATTTAGAATCTTTTAATTTTTTTATACTACTATTTTCCATAGACTTTATATATTTATCAATTTGCATATAATAATCATTTACTTTTTGCAGTGGCTCTCTATAAACATTTGAATTTAAGCATTTCTCAAATCTTAATCTCATAAATTCTGTTTTTTGTCTTAATGCCATTTTAAGTCTTCTTCCGAAATAAATTTATACTATATTCCAATTCAGAAACATCAGTCACTGCAAGCTCTGCTGCTGCAGACGGTGTAGGTGCTCTTAGATCTGCTACAAAATCTGCTATTGTAAAATCAGTTTCATGTCCTACTGCTGAAATTACAGGAATTTCAGATTCAAATATTGCTCTAGCAACTATTTCTTCATTAAAAGGCCATAAATCTTCTATTGAACCCCCACCTCTTGCAACTATTAAACAATCTGCTAATTTCTTATCATTCATTAATTTAATTGCTTTTGCAATCTTTACGCCTGCTCCTTCTCCTTGAACAGGTACTGGCATAAGTCTTATATAAACATTTGGATTTCTTCTTGTTGATACATTTATTATATCTCTAATTACTGCTCCAGTATTTGAAGTCAAAACACCTATTATCTTTGGCATAAATGGAATAGGCTTTTTATGTGCATCATCAAATAAACCTTCTTCTGATAATTTATTTTTCAATTCTTCATAAGCTTTATATAAACTTCCCATACCATCTTCTTGCATTGCCTTGCAATAAATCTGATAAATTCCATCTCTTTCATATACCGCTACAGATCCAAAAACTAAAACCTTCATCCCATCTTTTGGAATAAAATTTAAAGTAACTGTTGACGATTTGAACATTACGCATTTTATAAGAGAGCTTTCATCTTTTAAAGTAAAATACATATGGCCTGTATAATGATGTTTAAAATTAGAAATTTCCCCCTTAACTAATACACTGTTTAAAAATTCGTCTTCAGCTACTCTATCTTTAACATACTTATTTAATTCTGTTACAGAAATTGGATTAAGCTTCATTTTTTTCTCCATTTAGATTTTTTTCTTTTACAACACTTGCTAAAATCCCATTAATAAAAACTGGTGCTGATTCATCAGCATATTTTTTTGCAAGTTCTACAACTTCGTTTATAGCAACTTTATATGGCAAAGATTTATAAATCATTTCATAAATAGCAAGTTTTATTAAACTTAAATTGATTTTTGAAATTCTATTTAAACTCCAGTTTTCCTTTAGATTATTAGTTATTAGTCTATTAATTTCTTCTGAATTTTTACTTATTCCATCTTTTATATCTTTTAAATACTCTATAACTTGATTATTTGATATTTCATTATTTTCTATAAATATATCAAATTGTTCTTCTTCACTTTCTTTTTGTATTTCTATTTCATAAATTAGCTTAAAAGCTAATTCTCTCATTGCCGACCTTTGCACCCTTGTCTCCTCCTAAAACTTATCTATAAACTCTTTTAATTTTTCTTTTACATTTGATTTATTTTTTTGCACATAATTTCCTAAAAACATACCAGCTAATATTATAACCACTCCTACTAATAGCCTATAAATTTGAGTAAAACATAATATTAATGCTATAATTCCACCAAGTGTTGCTCCTCCATAATTGGCAATAAATGAATTTAAATCATTGTTATTATTTTCGTTATTTTCATTATTATCATTCATATTCAAACTATTCCTCTCCTGATTTATTTTCTTCTACTTTATTATCTTCTTTTTTAACTTCTTCTTTTTCTTTTTTCTCTTCGGATTCTACTGGAGATGGTAATCCTTTTACCTTTTTTGAAGTTATATTTTTTATTTTTATATTAACTTCTTTTACTTCTAAATCTGCAGTTCTTTTCATCGCATCTTTTATTTTTCTTTGTAACTCATTAGAAACATCTTTTAACATTACATCCTTACTAACAATTGCTGTTACATACACAATTAAGTTTTTATTTCTATCTAAAATTGTTCTACTAGCAACTGTATCAGCTCCTGGAACTTCTTTTGTAACACTAGCAATTAAATTTTCTAAGCTTTCTTTTGAAATTACTAACTTACCACTTGTATTTTCTAAAACTATACCTTCTTTTCCATTGCTTTCAGGTTTACTAGTAAAAAATAATCCTTTTATAGCAAGCAACATTAATACTGCTAAAACTCCTATTATTATTTTTAAACTATTTTCTCCATCTAATACACTAACTACTGGTTTTACTATCTCTTCAGGAGATACTATTCCTGTCATAATCAAAATTATAGCTATTGTTACTGCTAAAATTATTATTGAAAATATTTTTAAAACTAATTTATCTAAAAATTTCATATTTTCCTCCAATTTATAGTTTAACTATTACTATTTATTCTTCTTCGGAAGTATTTTCTTCTTGCTCTTTTTCTTCTTTATCACTTATTGCATGAACACCTTGAACATGTACATTAACTTCTAATACTTTTAATCCTGTCATGTTTTCAACAGATTTCTTTACTCTTGTTTGAATTTCAAAAGCCACATCAGGTATTCTAGCTCCATATTCTACTATTATATTTACATCTACTTTTGCACTTTTTTCCCCAACATCAACTTTTATACCTTTAGCTAAATTTTTCTTACCACTTAATGCTTCTGTAATTCCTGCAAATCCTCCAGCCATTCCATAAACACCTGAAACTTCTGAAACAGCTATTCCTGCATAAGTTGCAACAGCTTCATTAGCTATTTTTATTGTATCATTTCCTTCTACTGAAATTTCATCATCATTATCTATAATTTCATCATTGTTTTCTTCCATAATATAATCATTCCTTTCTGGTTCAAATTTTAAAAGTCATATTATTATAAGCACTTTCTTTATAAATTGACCTAAAAATATACTATTATTATGACACAATTAGTATATCAATATAATAATTTTTTTACAAGCATTTTTATAAACTCTTAAGAAAATCTAAAATATTAATCAAATCTTTCTCCTAGAGTAATTTTATTACCTCTTAAAAAATCTCCAATATTCATTCTTTTTGCATTTTCTCCTTGAATTTCAAGTACTGAAATTATGCCACCTTTTGCTTTTATATATAAGCCTTTTTTTTCATTTACCATTATTACAGTACCTACACTCGAATCTTCATATTCTAAATGCTCAATTCCCTGAGATATATTATTAAATTCCTCTTTAGAAAGATTCTGAACTCTCCAAAATTTTACTTTTTTCCCATTTAAAAATGAGTATGTTCCCATAATAGGATTTAAACCTCTAACTAGATTTTTTATTTGATAACTTTCTTTTTCTTTCCAATCTATTTTTGATATTTCTTTATCTAGCATTGGTGCAATTGTAAACTCTTCTGGTTGATGAGTTCTTGTAACAGTTCCATTTTCAATCTCTTTTACACTTTCTAAAAGTAAATCTGAACCTATAGTCGATAATCTATTCCAAAGTTCTCCTGTTGTTTCATCTTCTCCAATATTAACTTCTTGCTGAGAAATAATATCACCTGCATCCATTTGTTCATTTAAATACATTATAGTTACACCTGTAGTCTTATCACCATTCAATATTGCCCATTGTATTGGTGCTGAACCTCTATATTTTGGAAGCATTGAAGGATGCACATTTACACAACCTAATGGTGGAATTTTTAAAAAAGACTTTGGAAGAATTACTCCATAAGAAACAACACAAACTAAATCTGGTTTTAACGCTTTTATTTCTTCTTTAAATTCTGTATTATTAGTAATTTTTTCTGGTTGAAAAATTTTAATTTTTTTCTCTAAAGCATATTCTTTTACTGGAGAAGGTATAAGTTTCATACCTCTTCCAGATGGTCTATCTGGAACTGTAACAATTCCACAAATTTCATATCCTGCATTATATAATTTATCTAAAGACTCTCTTGCAAAATCAGGAGTTCCCATAAAAAGAATTTTCATCTATATTTTTATCGTATAATAAATATATATCATTATACGATACTCCTTATATATATTTAGGTTTTTAAGGTTACCTATAAACCTTAATAAATAATTATAAGTATTAATATGTTAGTAATGTATTTCTTCTAAAATACATTACTATTTTTTATTTTCATTTGGAACTACTGTTTCTAGTGTCCCTGGTTTTACTTTCTCTGTAAATACTATACCATTTAAATGATCTATCTCATGACATAATGCTTGCGCAAGCAAATCTTTCGCTTTTAATTTAACTTTTTTACCATCAATATCTAAAGCTTCTACCACAACTTCTTTTGGTCTTTCTACCTTTCCATATTTATTTGGAAAGCTTAAACACCCTTCATCAACTTCTTGAATTCCTTTTTGTTTTAAAATAACTGGATTAATTAAAGTAAATTGAGCTCCTTCTTCATATAAATCAATAACAATTATTCTTTTTAAAACTCCAACTTGTGGTCCTGCTAACCCTACTCCATCCCATTTATGCATAGTTTCCATCATATCCTTAGCAAGCTCTTTTATTTTATCATCAATTACTTCAATTTCTCTTGAACGTTTTTTTAATATCTCATCATTTTCATATCTTAAATTTCTAATTGCCATTTTTTATAACCCCTTTTACTTTATATAATTTTAATAATATTTGATATTTTGGTATAATCCTTAATAATATTAAATAATTTATGTTTTAGAATATTTTAAAACTACTGTCCACAAAAGGACAAAATGTCTACTAACAAACATCCCAAAAAGGACATTAATTCATTGTATTTGGATTTATATCTACTGTAATTCTTGTATTTTTACATTTTTTTATTCTTTCATCTTCTATACCATAATTTATTATATCCAAAATTCTAGAAGTAACTTTACATTTTAATATTATTCTCCATCTATATTTGTTTTTTATTTTATCAACTGGTGATGGTACTGGTTTAAATATATTAATATTTTCATCATTTACACTTTTAATTTTTTTATAAACTAAATTTGATATTTTTTGTATTTCATTTAAGTCTATTCCTTGAAAACTAATCATTATTATATCGCAAAATGGTGGATAATTCAACATTTTTCTCAATTCTATTTCTTGATTATAAAATGAATCATAATCTTGCTTTTGTGCTTCTATTATTGCATAATGATCTGGATTATATGTTTGAATTATCACGTCTCCTTCTTTTTCTCGCCCAGACCTTCCAGCAACTTGCACTAAAGTTTGAAAAGTTCTTTCAACAGCTCTATAATCTTCTAAATTCAAACTACTATCAGCAGTTACCACTCCTACTAAAGTAACATTGGGAAAATGGTGTCCTTTTACTACCATTTGTGTTCCTATTAAAATATCTATATTATCATTTTTAAAAGTATTTAAAATTTCTTCATGAGAATTCTTTTTACTTACAGTATCTATATCCATTCTAATTGTACTAGCTTCTGGAAAAAGCTTATGTATCTCTTCCTCAAGTTTTTGAGTACCTGTTCCAAAATATTTTACTTTTTTGCTACTACATTCTGGACACTCTTTTATAACTTTTTCCTCATATCCACAATAATGGCATTTAAGTTTATTTTCACTCATATGATATGTTAAACTTATGTTGCAATTCTTGCATTTTGCAACATATCCACAATCTCTACACATTATAAAAGTAGAATATCCACGTCTATTTAAAAATAGTATTGTTTGCTCTTTTCTCTCTAAATTTTCTTTTATCTTATCTTGCAATTTAAAGCTTATCATTGACCTATTTCCGATTAGCAAGTTCATTTCTTAAATCTATAATTTGTACTTTAGGTAATTTTGAATTATTTGCTCTTTTAGTTAAAGTATATAAATTTATCTCATTTTCTTTAGCATTATACATAGTAGTAATTTCAGGTGTTGCACTACCTAAAACTAATGGGCAATTATTTTTTTCTGCTATATATTTTGCTAAATCTTTTGCATTATATCTAGGCGTAGTATCTGATTTATATGACATATCATGTTCTTCATCTATTATTATTATTCCTAAATTTTCAATAGGTGCAAAAATTGCTGATCTAGCTCCTATTACAATCTTCTTTTCTCCACTAGAGATTTTTTGCCATTCATCAAATCTTTCACCTATTGAAAGTTTACTATGTAATACTGCTACAGTATCTCCAAATCTTGCTAGAAATCTATCTACCATTTGTGGTGTTAATGATATTTCTGGAACAAGTACTATTGCTGATTTTTCTTTATTTAGTACTTCTTGTATAAGTCTAAGATATATCTCTGTTTTTCCAGAACCTGTTATTCCATAAATCAAATTTTTAGAAAATTTATTATTTTGAATACTATCATTTATTTCTTCAAAACATTTTGATTGCTCTTCTGTTAAAACTTTAGCTTTATCTTTTTCTATATTTTTATGAACAAATGGATTTCTTTCTATTTGTTTTTCTACAATTTCTATATATCCATTTTTTTCTAAAGTTTTAAAAATAGTTCTATTTACATCTGTTAAAACTTCTAAATCTGATATATATATTCCATCATTTTCTTCTAAAAATTTCAAAACTCTTATATGCTTATCACTCTTTATTTTTCCATTTTCAATTAAAAAATTTATTTCATCAATTTCTTTTTTTAAAAATATAAAGTTACCTGTTTTTTCTTTCATTCTATTTGAAAGTTCTTTTCCACCAGTTCCTGGAGGAAGCATTAATTTTATACAATCAGATATATTGCAAAAATATTTTCTTGACATTAATTTAGCTAAAGTTATATTATTTTCAGTTAAGCTTTCACTTACCTCCAATTTAGCTATTTCTTTGTTTGCAAATTCTGAAGCTTCTTTTAAATTAATAATAAATCCATCTTCTATTTTTTTTCCATTTCCAAATGGCACAAAAACTCTAGCTCCAACTTTTATATCTTTTTCCATATCTTTTGGAACTATATAATCAAATATTCTATTTAAAGCTCTTGCATTGCTATTAATAATAATTTCTGCAATCATATTTTATCCTTTTTAATTTATGTAATAATGGACGATATATAAATTAATCGTCCACCTCTTTGCTTTTAATATTAAATTCTATGTATCATTTTTTTACTGGTCTTTATTTTCTTCTTCAATTATTTTTTGAATTATACTTACTGCTTTTTCTAAATCATCATTTTTTAAAACATAATCATATAATCCAATTTTTGATTCTTCATAATCAAATCTGTTTAAACGTAATATTATCTCGCCTTCTGATGGCTTGTCTACTCTATTCTCTAATCTACGTCTTAATTCCTCTTTTGGAACTCTTAAAAATATAGTTACTATTTTTATGTCTTTTAAAGTATTTTTTAATATTTCTGTTCCATTAACATCAATATCTTTAATAATAATACCATTTTTTGATTCTTCATTTAAGATTTTTTTAGAAGTTCCATAATAATGATTATGATGTATATCATACTCATAAATTTCATCATTTCTTATCTTCTCTTCAAATTCTTCTTTAGATAAAAATATATATGTTTTTCCAGGAATATCTCCTTCTCTTGGTGGTCTTGAAGTAAAAGATGGTATAGATTTTACATTCTCCATTCTTTTTACTATTTCTTTTTTTATTGTATCTTTCCCTGCTCCTGCTACTCCAGATAATATTACTAACATAATTTTATACCTCGTTTTTACTAATTTTCTTCTGAATTTTCATCAAGTTTAGTTACTGTTCCTTCAGCAATTTCATTTGCAGCTAAAGATACTACTGATCTTTCTTTAACTTTTGTTTTTGCTTCAGATCCATTTGCAATTTGTCTAGCTCTTTTAGCTGTCATTATTACTAATGAATATCTGTTATCTTCAACTTTCTTTAATAATTCTGATACTGTTGGTTTTACTATCATTTTATAAAATCCTCCTTAAAATATTTTTCTATTTTTTATTATTCGTCATCATTATCAATCCCGTTATCAACTCTTCCTGCTATTGTTTCTGGTTGTACTGCTGATAATATTATATGCCCTGAATCCATTATAATAACTGATCTTGTTCTTCTTCCATATGTTGCATCAATAGCCATTTTTGAATCTTTTGCTTCTTGAACAATTCTTTTTATTGGTGCTGATTCTGGGCTAACAATAGATATTATTCTTTCTGCAGAAACAATATTTCCAAAACCGATATTAATAAGTTGCATTATTTTACCTACCTTTATTTATATTTAGATTTTTTTAAATCTATAAAATTTTATAATAATTTTAAAAATTATTTACTATTAAAGAAACTTTTTTACTTCATTTTATTTTATAAAAACCATTTTAAGTATAAAGATATTTCATATTATATATAAAGAAATTAATATCCTTATTTGTTAATAGTTAATTAATTTCTATTTAATTATTCTATATTTTGAATTTGCTCTCTTATATTTTCAACCTCTGTTTTTACCTCAATAACTAAATTAGTTATTTCTAAAGAATTTGCTTTTGAGCCTATTGTATTTGTTTCTCTATTTATTTCTTGAATAAGAAAATCTATTTTTTTACCAATTGGTGAAGATTGTTTTATTAATTCTAGAAATTGTGATATATGACTTTTTAATCTTGTAAGTTCTTCTTCTATAGATGATTTATCTGAAAAAATAACTATTTCTTGCATTAATCTATTTTCATCTACAGTTTGATTATCCATGAGCTCTTTAACTCTTACTTGTAGTTTTTTCATATATTCTTCTACAAGAGTTCCTGAATATTTTGTTATTTCGTTTACTTTATCTTGTATCAAATATATTCTTTTTTCAATATCTTGAATTAATTTTTCACCTTCAATTTCTCTCATACTAACAAATTTATCTAAAGCATCATTTACTGCAATCATTAATTCATTTTCAATTAATTCTTCATCTTGATCATCTTCTATTTTTAATATTTCAGGAAATTTTGAAACATCAATAACATTCAAATCAAATTTTAAATCAGCTTCAGTTGCTAGTTCTTTCAATTCCTTTATATATTCTTTTGCAAGTTCTCTATTTATTCTTATAGTAGTTCCTTTACTACTGTAATTTTCGAAAGTAATAAATACATCTATTTTTCCTCTTGAAATACTATTTGAAATTGTTTTTCTAATTTTATCTTCTACACTATTTAAGAATCTAGGAAGTCTTACATTAATATCACTATATTTATGATTTACTGATTTTATTTCAACAGTGTAACTTCTTCCTTCATTTTCGTATTTTCCACGGCCAAATCCTGTCATACTTTTTATCAAAATTATATACCTCTTTTCATATGATTAATGTTTACTTTTTCTTTTTTTATTTCTAGGTTCTGCATGTTTTTCTCTTTGCTTTCTTCTTTGTTTTTGCTCAGATAACAACTTTTTTCTAATGTTTTCTTCTTCTTTTATTTTAGCTCTATAAGTTTTTGTACTTTCTTCATCTAAATAACTACTTTTTTCAGTATCTTTTACAATTTCTTTTACATCACTTAAATTATTTCTATATTTGAATTGATTTTGCTTAAATATTATTATTGATTTTATACCATAATAAACTACTAAAAAAACTGGTAATATCATTATTGAAACTCTTAGTGCACTTGTAGTATGTAAAAAAATATATGGTATATAAAGAGTAAGTATTCCACATGATAATAGCTCTATTCCAATAATTCCAATATTTATACTATTTTTTCTGTATGCAATTTCAAAAGAAATAACAGTAAAAAGGATAATTGCTAAAGCAAAATATTTCATGTATTCTTCAAATTTATAATTTTCTAATTTGTAATACGTTATATTTACAGTACAAAAATACGCCATTATAATTACTGCAACTATTAAATCTTGAAATATTTTTGTACTAATTTTATCCTTTAAATTTTTAGGTAATTTTCTTTTTTCTTCAATTTCTAATTGCATTAGTTTAGAATTATCTTCCAATACTAATTTCCTCCATTTTCTAATTCATACATAATTATAGAAGAAACTTGAAGTGCCACTGTTTCTGTCCTTAAAATACGTTTCCCAAGACTTACTATTTTAGCCCCTGATAATTTAAAATCATTAATTTCTTCTTCATCAATTCCACCTTCTGGACCAATTACAATAGCTATTCTATAATTTGTATTGTCTTTTTTTATCTTTAGTAATTCATTTTTTATATAATTCTCTTCTTCTAATTCGTAAGCAACTAATACTATATCATAACCTTTAATATTATTACACACATTTTTTATATTTTCTATATTTCTTATATTTGGTATTATATCTCTTCCACTTTGTTTCGCAGCCACTTCTGCAATTTTTTGCCATCTATCTATTTTCTTTTTTTCATCTTTTTCTGATATCTTAACTATACTTCTTTTAAAATTAACTGGTATAAATTCTGTCACTCCAAGCTCAGTACCTTTTTGTATAATAAGCTCCATTTTATCAGCTTTAGGTAATCCTTGATAAATATGTAAAATTACATTTCCCTCTGCTTCACTTGATACCTCTTCAATTATATTACAAGTAACTACATCCCTAGATACTTCTTCTATTTCACAAATATAATTTTTACTACTACTTGTATCACATATCTTTATTTTTTCACCTGCTGTTAATCTTAAAACATTTTTAATATGGTTTACATCTTCATCTATTATTTCTATTTTATTATTATTCACTTGATCTGATTTCACAAAAAATTTTCTCAAAACTTTTTCTCCTTAAAATAGAGATTTGAACAATTTTTATATTTCCATTTTATCAATGATTTTAAATTATATCATAGATTAATTAAGAAATAAAGAGATTTTAAAAGATTTTGCAAGAAATTTAAAGTTTATTATATTATTCGAACACTATTTTTTATATCTGTCATATTATTATATAGGTGATGTTTATGTATAATATAAAAAATAATATTTTTGAAAAAGAAATATTTTACAAAGGTAATTTGATTTTAAAATATAAAATCGAATATCCTAGCATCTATAATGGATGCCCAAAATCAGAATTTAATAATTATAATTTATCTAAAGCCATGCAATTAAAAAAATATGCTGAAACTGTGCTTTTAAAACAAGCTCAAGAAACATTTGAATATAATAATGCAAATGGATATCCTATTATGGTATTTGAACTAATTTATGAATATAATATTACTTACAACAATAATAACATTATTAGTTTATATTCTGATGAATACATCTTTTCTGGTGGTGCACATGGCTTAACTACTAGAGCTTCTCAAAATTGGAATATGCAATGTTCTAAACAAATTACACTTGCTGATCTTTTTCCAAATAATCCATATTATATAATTGATATTCTAAAAAATATTAACAAACAAATTGAAGATCAAATAGCAAGTGGAAATAATCAATATTTTGATAACTACTGCAAATTAGTTTTAGAAACTTTTAAAATAAATCAATTTTATATTAATTCTAATAATGAATTTGTAGTATATTTTCAAGCATATGATATAGCTCCATATTCTAGTGGAATACCTGTATTTTATATGAAAATATATAATAAAAATTTATAAAATTAAGAACGAGCCTAATATTTTCTATCAAAAGTAAAGTTTATCTAAAGTTCACTATAATTATCTAGCACAAAATTTTCTCATGTAATAATAACTTTCCTACTATTGAATAAATCTTAAAGTCAAAGATTTTTAGTAAATTTGTTCATGTACCTAATTTATACAATAAATTTCTGCACAATTTTAGCAAAATTTTTATATAATAGGAAAATATCACTTTTCTATTATATAAAAAAATGAGATTGCAATTAAAATGCAATCTCTATTATTTTTTGTTAAAATTATATTTATTCTATATTGATGTTACTTTACTTGAAACATTAAAACTATTGTTATTCTTTATTGTTATTTGTGTTCCTTTTGTATAATCTCCATCATAATAAATTCCATTTTCCAATTTTCCAGTATTTTCACCATCTCTATACAAATAATATGTTCCTTCTTCTAATAAATTAGAGCTTATTATTAAAGTTCTAAAGTTTTCACTTGCTTCAAAAGAAATTATTACTTCATCATTTTCATTTATTAAAGTAATTAATGTACCTTTTTCTACTGCACTATCTAAAGAAAAGCATACAGAATTTTGATTAGATGAGCTATTTGGTTTTTCTAGCATATCAGATCCAAGTGCTATAACTAAACCACCATTTATATCAAAACCGTCATCTGTATCAATTCCAGCATCTCCACCAACTGGTGAACCTACTGTATAAACTGTTCCTCCATTTATAACTAAATCTTTATTAGAGTCAATTCCATCTCCAGAAGCATTAATATATACAGTTCCATTATTTATTGTAATCTTTCCTCCATCTCCTCCTGCATTTATTCCATCATCATTAGACTCTATATAAATATTCCCACCATCTATCGTAATATCATTTGTTTCTGTAGCTATTCCTTCTCCCTCTTCTTGGTTACCATATACTTCGAGTTTTCCATTGCCTGATATAGTAAGAGGCCCTACTGAATAAATACAAGCATCATATTCACTTGATCCACCATCTGATAAAGTATTAATTGTATTTTCTAATAAATTTATAGTTAATGGATTTGTAGATATATTTGCTATTGTTGCTGTTAACTCATTTTCTATTGTAACATTGTCTAAATTTAAAATTACTTCTTCATTTGAATTTACTAATACTGAATAATTAAATTTTCCAGTTAAAGTATATTCACCACCATTTGTTATTGTAATATTAGAATTATACTCACTTAAATTTATATTGTTTTCCACTATATCTTTTCCAGCTTCAACATCTTCTGCTAATGTTTCTTTTTGAGTTTTTTCCATGTCATTTGGAATTTTTCTTTCTTCATTACTATTATTTTTCATTAAATAAACTTCCATTACTAGTAATCCAACTACAAGTATAACTAATGATAACACTAATATAATGACTTTATCTCCATTTTCAAAAGTTTCTTTAAAATTCTTTTTATTTAATTTAGACATAATTAAATAAATAATTATTAAAGAAAGAAATAAATTTTCTATACCAAATAAAATAATATATTTACTATCTAATTTTATTTCTTTGCTATGTCCCTTAAAATCTTCTGGCATATTTCTATTTCCTATAACTTTATCATCAAATTGATTATTATTTTCTTTTTCTTCTGGTTTATCTGGTGGATTTTCCATAGTAGTATTAATATCTTCTTTTGGAGATTTTTGCATATCCCCATTCGCTATATCTTTCATACTAGTTAGTGAAAATTTTGAATTATTATCATTACTAATAATATTTTCTTTTCTAACATTTTCTAGTGTTAAATAAATACTTGATATTAATGTTATTACTAAAATAATCATAATTATATTTTTTAAATTTCTTGACATTTTTTTCTCCTTTTCTAATAGAAAATTTTGCGCAAATTCTACTAACAATTTAAAATTAACATATAATTATTAAATATTCCTTAAAAATTATAATTATTTTGAAATCAATTTATATCCATTACTAATTAAATATTCTTCTAATGTTTCATTTCCATATAAAATCATTTTCTGTTCCTGCATTTTTTCAGCTATATTTACAGCTTTCTCAAAAAGTTCAATATTTTTATTAATAAAACTATTATTATTTCCTCTTTTTCTAAATCTTTCTATATAAATGTCTTTTGCTTTTTTGTCAGGATAACATAGAAAAAAATCAATTTTATTTTTTCTTAAACTTTTACAAATTATATCGCTATAAGCTACTAATACAATATCGTATTTTTTCAAATTTTCTTTAATTGCTTCAATATAATTTTGTGGAAAATTAGAATTTGGTATTCTATTTTGATATGATTTAAAATATTCTACATTTTTATTTATATCCTCACTATAATGCCATTTCCAAAAAATAGATTCTAAATCAATAACATTTTTATATTTCTTAGCTAATTCTGTTTTCCCTACTCCTCCAAATCCTACAATTACAATTCCACTCATAAATTTCTCCTTATTTTACTATCTCACAATAATATAATCTTTAACTTATTTAACATTATAACATATATATTTGAATTTACATTTTTTTATTATATATTTTCTCCTTACTTGTTAAACATATCATAAAAACAGTAAACACGTCCTTTTCGAGTCCATCAATTTTTAATGCAAAATAAAAAAACCATTTTTAATGGTTTTCTTATTTTGGCTCCTCTTGTTGGACTCGAA
Source organism: uncultured Clostridium sp. (assembly GCA_947427205.1). Classification (GTDB taxonomy): domain Bacteria; phylum Bacillota; class Clostridia; order TANB77; family CAG-508; genus Scatovivens. The sequence goes on along the minus strand of CANEHB010000001.1, from coordinate 71,760 downwards.
CCAACGACCTATCGGTTAACAGCCGAGCGCTCTACCAACTGAGCTAAAGAGGAATATCTCTTTTGAATTTTGAAAAATAAATAACTTTACTACTCCCCAGTCGCTTACGCAGCTACGCTATCGCTTCGCATACTGACACTCTAATCGGCTTCGCCTTCAAGAGTCTCAGCATCTACCAACTGAGCTAAAAAAGCATATTTAAGTTGTAAGAATATATTTTATTATATTCTTACAACAAAAAAATTATACATTATGCTATTATATTATTCAAGTTTTTTAATTAATTTTTTATATCTTTTTTATTACAAATTTATATATATCTAACTTTATCTTCCCATGCTTTTATAAATTCTTTTTCTATTTTTATATTGTTATTTACTCCACTTCCAAGATCTATGTTCGGCTTATTTTTAGCATGATAATCTGTTCCACCAGACATATATTTGTTATATTTTTTACATAACTTATATGCTTTTTCCTTTTCTTCTTCTGAAAAAGATGTATATATGCATTCCATTCCATCAATTTGTGTTGTAGATAAAATTTCCTCTATTACTTCATCTTTATTTTTAAAAGGATATATATATCCATGTGCTAAAAATGCTAATCCTCCAGCTTCATGTATTCTATAAATTAATTCACTTATTTCTAATGATGCATATGTTTCATCAAAATAAAATGGACTATCCATATTACTTTCATGAACCCTAAAAAATTCTTCAGGAGCAAATTCTCCTATTTCCTTTATTATATTTTTATTTTCTTCATGTCTCAATAATTCTGTTCCCATTGTAAAAGCTGCCCATTGCTTGGTTGGATCTTGTCTATCAATATAAGTACTATCTTCATCAAATTTTAATCCCAAATTTTTAGCTACCTGTTTCATTTGCTCTAAAATTTCTTTTTGCATTTTTTCGTCATCAACTTCGTGAACCCTTATTTTATTATAATCAATTCCATACCCTAAAATTTCTATTGGTACTCTTTTATAGCATGTTTTTAATTCAGAACCAATTATTATTTTTCCACTAAATAAATTTCTTAATTCTGGCCTTTTTTCTAATTCATAATAAGCTCCTACAGAATCGTGATCAGTTATTGAAATTATTTCTAATTTTTTTGCTTCTGCTTTTTTTAATAATTCTTCAACACTATCTGTTCCATCAGAATGATTTGTATGCATATGTAAATCTATCATTTTACTCACCTTTACAATAATAAAATAAAAAATCTATTTGAATATTTCATTATAGTAAATTACTATAATATATTTTTTACTTAGTAAAACTAGCATTTTTTTATCTAGTTGTTTTCTAATTTCTTATCTGCTTCTAATAAACTATCTATTAATCCACAACATTCTCTGCCTTCTCCACAATATCTATCAGTTACACATGTTGCACCTAAACCTTTTCCTATAAGTGGTGAAACACTAGATACATGTTTTGCCATATCTTTTGCTACAAATCTGATTTGCCATTGAGCTTTATTACAGCAACGTAATCTACATACCCATTGTATATTTCTAGCATTCATTGTTGTTACAACATTTAACATTTGATTTCCTAAATAAAAATATACTAAATCTGCCTCATAAACTCCTAGTTTTTCAAATTTTTCTTTTATTTCTATATTTTTCTTAACAGCATTTTGATATATATCATTAGCCTTAGCTTTTATTGTTTCTGGTGTTATATAATTATTCATATCCCACATAGGTAAAAATTCTGGAACTAATAATGAATGCATTCTGTGACGTGTTAAATGTGTAAGTATAGCAAGTGATATAGGGATTTGAAAACTAAAACTTACTTGTTCAAGTTCTCTTCTATCCTCTTTATGCATTATTTCATACATCATTTTTTCTTTTGCTTTTTCATCTTTTTGTACAAGATTATTTAAAATTTCTTTTGCCTTTTCTTTAGAACATTGATAATGATACATTATAGCACTTTCAAGTACAACATCATCTGCATTTGGTGTATAACTTATCATGTTTGTTTTTTCTTCAATTTTTATTTCTGGTCTTTCTTCCATGCTTTCTAAATATTCAAAACCTGTTTCTTCTTTTAGTTCTTGACTTTTTATATTTGGGACTAAATAAGGAACTTTCTCTTTTACTATTTTATATAAAGCTTCTCCCACCTTTTTTAAATCTGGAATTTTACTTAAATTACTAAATCTTAATGCTATAATCATTTTTTCTAATTCTCTAGCATTTACACCCATAATAAAATTATCATGATAACTATAAGGTAAAATAAATCTTGCATCTTCTACGCTTACTTCTTTATCAACAATGTCAGCATATGTATTAAATAACATTTTCATATGTTTATTATATTCTTCTTTTAGTTCTTCATTTTTTTCATGAATTTCACCTGATTTATTTCTAAATTCTGGTGTATAAAAACCTACCGTCCTAAAATCAACTTCTCTTCTTGATTTAACAGTAAAAGATGTCATTCTATAACCTATTAAAGTTTGTTCAACTATTGGAGTTACATCACACAACGCAAAAACCAAATAGTCATGTTCAATAATTGATTTATGTCCCATTTTTATAATTCTTTTTACTAATTTTAAATTGCTTTCATAATCATTACAGCTCTCTAATACTTCTATTACATTCCCCGGAAATCTTGATAATTTTCCAGCTGCTGCAACATTTTGAATTCTTTGATTTAATTCTTCTTCTGTACATCCACCTAATAGTTCTATTTTCATTTTTATTTCCTCTATATAAAATTATTTAGGTTTTTATAGTTTTCCTACTAAACTTCTTCCTTACATTTTATATCATATATTTATTTAATCTTCAATACAAAAATCTTATATTATAAATCTTAATAATAAAAAAAACAACAATACCATCGTACATGATATTGTCGCTACTTTTAAGTATTTTAATTTAAGTTAATTTTTAATCAATATATTACTTTTCTATTTTCTTTTTAAACATTAATTCTCCTAATTTTTCTGTTGGTACATATCCAGATTTAGCAGAAATAACATCAGGAATTCTATTTACAATAGTTGCACAAGTAAGCTCTACTGTATCTGGTTTCTCAACAGTAATAGTCGTAGTTGGCTCTCCTTCTACAGTCCATACATTTTTATCAAATTCATCAGGACTATATACCTTTCCTATACATTCTGTTTCTAAAGTTATTCCTTCCTCTGTTTCTGTAGTAACAACTGCACTCATCCCAGTTGCATCACCAGATTTTATCGTCATATTTAAAGTTGAAGAATAAATATCTTCTTTAGATGTTTGAGGAACACACTTTTGAGTTTGTCTTTTCACTTTTAATCCTAACTTTTCGCATAACCAACCATTAACATTCCACATATATGATGGCAAATAATCTCCTTTTTCTATAATCTTTTGTCTTTCTTCATCTGAAATTTTATCAATAGATGCAATTTTTTCATCAAATTCAGATAATGTTAGTCCTGCTCCATGTGCTTGTGCTAATGCTATACCATATTCTTCAACATTATAGCTTGAACTTCCTTTAATTTTTACAATTCTTTGAGTTGAACCAACTATACTTGTTACCAACTGTCCCCAATAAATATCTTGGTATCCACTACCTGTAATTGTACAATTATTTTTTTGAGCTAGTTCATCTATTTTTTTAGTTAATAATGGATTTGAATTCATTGGGAAAAATGCCTCTTCACAAGTTGTAATAGCATTAATTCCTCTACTTGCGCATAATATAAGTGGTTTTTCTAATTCATTTATTAAACTTCTTGTTGTTACCACACATATATCTGGTTTGGTCTCTTCTAGTACGCTTAATGCATCTTTTGCATCTGTAACTATTATTCCAAGTTTCTCTCCTCCCATTATTTCTCCAATATCTTTACCTACTTTTTCAGGACTCGCATCAATAGCACCTACTATCTCAATTCCTTTCTCAATCATATAACGCATTGTGTAAACTGCCATTTTTCCAACTCCATATTGGACTGCTTTTACTTTTCCCATAAAAAATCTCCTTTCAATTTTTATTTAGTGTGCCCAAAATTTAATAAATTTAAAACATTTCTATAAATTATTTTTGAGTATTGATAAAATGAATTTGATTTTTTATATAAGAACAAAAGAGTATAATTAATATAAAAAAACTAAGCTATTTCAAATAAAATAACTTAGTCTTTTTATATTAATATTTTTTAGTTCCTTCTGTAAATTTCTTTAATTTTTCATGTGCTAAATAGTTTATTGTTCCTAATGGGAATTTACCATTTCTATCTTTTATACCAGCTGGTACTCCAGTTAATATTTCAATTCCTTCATCTATTGTTGATACTGCATATATATGAAATTTTCCTTTTTTAACTGTTTCTATTATTTCATCACTTAAATGTAAATTTCTAACATTTTGTTTAGGAATTATAACGCCTTGTTCTCCATTGAATCCTCTTAATTTACAGATTTGATAAAATCCTTCAATTTTTTCATTTACTCCACCTATAGGTTGTATACTTCCTTTTTGATTTACTGATCCAGTTACTGCTATTGATTGATTAATTGGTATTCCAGATAAACTAGAAAGAATTGCATATAATTCTGTACTTGATGCACTATCTCCATCAACTCCACCATATAATTGTTCAAAGCATAAACTTGCTGTTAGTGAAAGTGGCATATCTTGAGCAAATTGCTCTCCTAAATATCCTGTTAATATATAAACACCTTTTGAATGAGAAGAACCAGACATATCAACTTCTCTTTCAATATTAACAATTCCACTTTTTCCCATATATGTGCTAGCAGTTATTCTTGCTGGTTTTCCAAAAGAATAATCACCTATTTTTATTACTGTTAAACCATTTATTTGACCAACACAAGATCCCTCTGTATCAATTAAAAGAGCTTCTTCTTTAATCATTTGCAAATATCTTGTATCATATTTTTTTATTCTTTCAATTCTCTCATCTAATGCTTTTTGTATATATTCTTTTGTTATTAATTTTTGTTTATCCTTTTTTGCCCAACTAGAAGCTTCTCCAACAATTTCTCCAATTTCGCTAAATTGTGTAGATAGTTTTTCTTTATCACCAGCCATTTTAGATGTAATTTCTACAAGTTTTGCCATAGCTTCTTTATCTAAATCTAGTAATTCTTCTTGTGCACAAAAACTTCTAACAAATTTACTTAATCTTTCTATGTTAGTATTTGTTTTTGGTGCATCTTCTTCAAATTCTACTTTTATTTTAAATAATTTTCTAAAATCATCATCCATTGATAATAATGTATGATATATATTTGAATTACCTATTAATAACACTTTTATATTTAATGGTATTGGCTCAGGTTTTAATGAAACAAGTAACATTCCTGCTCTTTGTTCTGTTGCATTTTCTATTGATAATTCCTTTATTTTTAAAGCTTTCTTTAATGCTTCATAACATACAGCATTTGCTAAAATATCTTTTGCTTGGAAAATTATATACCCACCATTTGCCTGATGTAACAATCCTGGTTTTATCATCATATAATCAGTTTTCAAAGCACCATATTGATTTTCATATTCTAATCCACCAAAAATATTATAATAAGAATAATTTGTATCCATTATAACTGGTGAACCTTCTAATTTACTATTATCTATAAATAAATTTACTCTATAATTAAGCCATGGTTCTTTTTGTTCTGGTCTTTGTTGTGATTGCATTGGTTGTTGTGCAGTTTTAGGATCTGGATCTGGAGCTAAAAATGCACTTATATTTTTTAGTATATCTTTTTTTACATTATCAAGATATGTTCCTACTTTTTTATTTCTTTTATAGTTAGCTTTTATAGAATTTACATGTACATTTATAGTCATTAAAGCTATGTTAGATTGCCATTCGTCAACCTTTTTTTCAGCTTCTCTTTCAATTACTTTTATTTCTGCTAAAGCTTGAAAAATTTGTTCTTGAACTAAAGTAGATCTTTCCTCAAATTCTTTTTTAATTGATTCATCTAATTCTTCAAACTCTTCTTCTGCTAAGGTTTTTCCATCAAGAACAGGCATCATATATACACCATTATCAGTTGATTGAACTTGAAAACCTTGTATCATAGTTTTTTGATTTAATTTTACTAAAAGATTTTCTCTTTTTTCTTCGAATTCTTGCTTTATTATCTGTTTTTCTTTTTCAAAATCATCATTATTAAATGTTTTCTTTATATCTCTTCTAACATCTTTTACAAAGTTTTCCATTGTTTGAGCAAATACTTTTCCTTGACCTGCTGGAAATGAAACAGCTATTGGTTCATTTGGATTTTCAAAATTATATATATATACCCAATCATTTGGAATTTTTCCTTTTTCAGCCTTTTTATCAAGAAATTTCTTCGTGTACATTGTTTTTCCTACACCTGCTGGTCCTTCTAAATATAAATTATATCCTTTTATATCTATATCAGTACCAAATTCTAATGCTTTTATGCCTCTTTCTTGACCATATATTAAATCACTTGTATCTACAAGTTCTTTTGTTGTTTCAAACTTAAATAAATTAGGATTACAAATATCCTTTAAATCCTTTGGCGTTAGTTCATTTCTTTTTTTCATTAGTATTTTCCTCCGAATCATAACTTCTATAGTGATTTTATATCAAACATATAAATAATGCAATTACTATTTGCAAAATTTTTACATTAATTTACATTAAGTCTCATAATGTACTATTTTTCTAAAAATTTTTAGTCATAATAATTGCATCTTCTTTTTGATTATAATATTTCTTTCTTCTTCCTACTGTTTCAAATCCAAATTTTTCATATAAATTTATAGCTATAATATTTTTTTCATTAACTTCTAAACTTATATTACCTTTTCCAGTATCTCTTGCCATAATTATTAGTTTATCTAAAAGTAAATTTCCTATACCTTTTTTTCTCTCACTCTTTTTTGTTACTATATTCGTGATTTCTACATCATCTGGTAAAATAATTATTCCTGCAAAACCTACTATATTTTTATTTTCCTTTGCTACAATATATTTTGAATTTTCATTTTCAAGTTCACTTTTCAAAATTGATTCTGTCCAAAAGTCATCAAATTCACTTTGCAAAGAATCTTTTATTGCTTCAAAATCCAATAAGCTCATTTCTTCTATTTTTACCATATTTATTCCTTTTACTTTTTTCTTTTTATCACAATATTTTATATACAATTTATTTTTTTAATCTTTCAGCTTGTGATTTTCTTAAGTACATTGGTATTATAGTATCTGCATCATATAAATTGTTTTCTAAAAATTTTTTATATCCAATTTTTCCAACATTTGAAGCAGATTGTTCATTATTTTCTACAAAACTTATATTAGATAAATTTTCCTTTAATAATTCTTTATGCAAAATAGACCCATCTCCAACAAAAGTTATATTTTTATATTGTTTTAAAATTTCAATTATTTTATTTATATCATCTGCAATATACTCTTGTTTTTTATTATAATTATTATCAAAAATACCACAATAAACTTGATTATTTCTTGCATCTATTAAAGAAACAATAATCTCTTCTGAATTTTCGACATTTTTTGCTAAAGTTTCTAAAGAAGTTACACTTGCTACTTTTACATTTAATACTTCAGCAATAGCTTTTATACTTGAAATTCCTATTCTTATTCCTGTAAACGAACCAGGTCCTACAGAACATGCTATCATATTAATATCACTAACTTTTAAATTATTTCTTTTTAATAATTCATCTATAAGTGGCATTAAGTTTTCAGAATGCGTTTTTCCATCGTCTAAATTATTTATATCAATTACATTTTCATCTTCTAATATAGCTGTACTACATATTTTACTTGATGTATCTATTGCTAAAATTTTCATATATAATATTTTGCACAAAAACAAATAATTTGTTCTTATACAAAACTCCTTTCTTTTTATTTGATTTATATTTTATAACAATCTTAATGATTTGTAAATATTTTGACAATTAATCATTTATATATTAATAAAAAGCATAATGTAACTTAATACTAATTATGTACATGTGTTAAATATACTAAAAAAAATAAAAAATTTTTAAATATGCATATATTTGATTTCTTTATAAATACATGATATAATTATTGTTGACATAAAATGAATAGGAGGTCATACACATATAGCTCATATATGTGAAAATGCAACATGAGAAATTTAAAAGAGCTTACAGCTTACCGGTTGGAATTTATTGACACAATGAATCTTCTTCAGCATCTTATTACCAACACTCTAACAGAAGAATATATGTGTTGCAAAAATGATGGCTGGTTTCAAACACATTTTCCTACATTAGGAGGTTCAATGCCAACACACATAACAGAACTTTATGGATGGGAACACGCATTTTTAGATTTAGAATATTTAAAAAGAACTCCAACATGGCTGGAAATGAATGTATTGCGCAAATTTTACTGGTATGATTCAGAACCAGTAATTCAAATCCACCCTAAGCGTTCTGAATATGTAAACTTCAATCACTATCGCCTACACTTATGGAAAAACAGTCATTTTGACTTTGAATTACCACCTATTGAGCAGGTCCTTAATAAATTTGAAATAACATCATTGGATTGTCAAAAACCTGTATCAAAGTATGGCAAAATTAATGACTGGAAATATGTTGCAATTATCTGCAATCAGCGTTGGGCAACATGGGAAGAAGTATGCGAAATAAAACAGGAATATTTTGAACCTGAAGAAACAGCTCTACAATTTCATACTGGAAATGCTAATCTGGACGAAAATAGTAAACATATTTTGATTTTATGGGATGCAAAAAATATTCCTCTTCCAGACAAGCATATTGTTTAATAGTTATAGTAAAAAAAGCAAAGGCGCAAGTCACCAAACTCGGTGAAGCGCCTTTTGCGATTTATTATTTATATTTCTATATTTGCATTTCCTTTGCATTCTATATTTATTTCTCTTGTATTCTCATTTTCTAAATCTCTTGAAAAAGTTATTTTTATATAATCTTGTGGCAAAATTTCTTCAATCATTTCTCCCCACTCAACTATACTAGCACCTTTTTCAAAATATTCTTCTCCTCCTATTGCAAAAAATTCATCTACATCAGATAATCTATACACATCAAAATGAAATATTTTAAATTCTTTTGCATTATATTCATTTACAATAGTAAAAGTTGGGCTTGATATTTCTTCTTGTAATCCAAAATATGTTAATATTCCTTCTGTAAGTTTTGTTTTTCCAGAACCTAAGTCTCCTGTTAAAACAATTATCATTCCTTTTTTTAAGCTAGATGCTATTTTTTTACCTAATTCTATTGTTTCTTTTTCCGAATTTGATTTTATATTCACTTTTCCTCCATAATTTATAATCTAAACAAGTAATTTGATAGTTCGTCATAAACTTCATTTCTTTCTACAAGTAGATTTTCTTCTCTCATTTTATTTAATTCACTAATATTAACAAATTTTATTGCTTGAACTTCACTCTCTTGAAAACTAATAATATCTGCTGTAAGTCCTGATTGTCTTAAAATAAAGAAATCATAAAATTGTCTATCATAATGATTTTCATTAACCTCTTCTTCTTTTCTAAAAGAAAACATAAATCTAAAATCTCTAACTTCAACTGTATATCCTAAACTAACACTTACTTCTTCACTTATTTCTCTAGTAGCTGCTGATAAAGAATCTTGTCCAGCTGATAAATGTCCTGTAACAGATATATCCCACATTCCAGGATTTTTATCTTTACTATTACTACGTTGTTGTATTAAAATTTCATTTTTTTCATTTACAATAGCAACAACTATAATTCTATGCCACAATCCTTTTTTATGTACTTCTTTTCTAGGCAATACCTGACCTGTTTTTATTCCATTCTCATCTAATACATCTATTAATTCTTCTCTCATGTTTTCTCCTTAACTTCAACTAATCATATATAATATACACTATTTTTTATTTAAATGCAAGTTGCAACCTTTCACTTTTCAATGCAAAAATAATTTCTAGTCTATATTTTTCTCAAAATGTTGATAGTCTTTTTTATTTGTCCAATTACCTCCCCATGACCATCCATGTTTAATAAATATTTTATATAAAGCATCACTTTCGTTAACTTGATATTCTTGATTTATACTTCTATCAGCATATTTAATTCCTGCTTCTGGACTTATACATTCTTTAGTTACATAAGGATTATACAATGGATTTATATCTATCGCTGTACCGTTTAGAATGATTAGAAAGCATATTTGTTCCTGAAATAACTCTATAACAAAAACAAGAAGTATTATTATCAGACATAGATAATTCGTCATCTGCATTATATTCATCTATTAATTTTATTTTTTCTATAGGATATTTAATTTCATATAGTTCTTTAAAAATTTCTAATACTTCATCAGCAAGTTTAGCATTTACAATTATTTCTCCAATATGAGTTTTGTTGTCAAATCCAAAATACGATACTTGCAAATATGATAGCATTGTAATATTTACATTTTCTTTATATTCCAATGGGATTGATTTTCCTAACATCTTTTCATATATATCTTTTGGTATTTCTTGTGATTTAAACATTGCTTTCTCCTCTAATATCCCAATATTTTTATTATATATATCAAATTCATAATTTATATTACATACTATTTCCAAAAGTAATATCGTAAAAATGATAAATTTATTCATAGTAAAATTTTATTCTATTTTGTAAAAAATATAACTTAATATGATACTACCCGTCAGCACTAAATCTCTTGCTAACGGGTAGATTAATTCATTATTTAGTTTTATTTTGCTGTAAAGAAACAGCTAACATAGAGAAAAATTTCTGATGTAGTTGGAATTTATTATTTTCTTATATAAACTCTTAAAACATATACGTATAACGCAACAAATGCTATATACTGACACACATTTGCTATTAAATTATCCATTTTTAAGAACAAACAGAAAAATTCAATTGCATTAACAGTTGCTCCTCCAACACCGGCTCCAAATAAGATCGCTCCCACAACATTTAACATTGTTGACATTCTTTTACCCATCAGAATACTTCCTGCAAACACGAAAAACATAAGTATTATCACAGCAAATATCTGGATGAAATTTCCCTCAGATACTTTGAAAAGTATTCCATCAAATAATATTCTGCTTATTACCCCTACACAAGTTGCCACTACCCCTATAATACATGCTTTTACATTCCGTTTTTTCATTTTTCTCTCCTTTTCAAAAATTTTGTGCGTTTTTCCAAAGTTTCAACATATATATTATATCATATATTATGTAAGTCGACAATTAACTATAATTACTAATCTAAACTTTAGCTTCAACTTTTTCTTCTTTTTTACTCTTTTCTTTTTTATTTTCTACTTCTTCTTTTTCAGCAGGTAAGAATAAATTAATTAATATTCCAGTAATAGCTGCTAAACTCATACCAGAAATGCTAACAGATATATCACCATAAATTATTGAAATAGTTGCTCCACCAAGTCCAAGTACAAGCATAGCAGATGCAACAATTACATTTTTAGTATTTCCAAAATCAACTTGATTTTGAATTAATACTTTTAATCCATTAACAGCAATAAATCCATAAAGAAGTAATGATACACCACCTAATACTGGATTTGGAAGTGTTGAAACTATTGCTGTAAATTTTCCTAAAAATCCTAAGCAAATTGCAAATATCGCGGCTAAACCAATTACCCAAACTGATGCAATTTTTGTCATACCTACAACTGATGTATTTTCTCCATAAGTTGTATTAGCAGGACCACCTAATAAACCAGCAACTACTGTTGCGATACCATCTCCTAATAATGTTCTTTCTAATCCTGGTTCTTTTAATAAATCTTTTCCAATTATTGCACTAAGTGATGTATGATCCCCTATATGTTCTGCCATTGTTACTAATGCTATTGGTACTATTGTAAGTAGAGCACTAAAACTTGGCATATAACTTACAAATGGTATCATAAATTGTGGAACACTAAAGAATTCAGCCTCAATTACTGGTGTGAAATCAACTAATCCTACACATATCGCTGAAATATATCCTGTTACAATTCCAACTAAAAATGGAATAATTTTTAAGAATCCTTTTCCTCTAACAGCTACAATAGCTGTTACTAAAAATGATACTACAGCAACAAATATTCCTCTCCAATCTATTTCTGTACCTGATGAAAGTCCTATTTGAGAAATTGCAGATGGTGCTAATCCTAAACCAATTATCATTATCATAGGTCCAATAACAACTGGTGGTAATAATTTATCAATCCATCCTTTTCCTATAAACCTAACAATTATAGAAAAAATTATGTATACAAGTCCTACTGCTACAACTCCTGTCATAGCTCCTGATATACCACCTTTTAAATAAGCAGCAGCTAGTGGAGCTATAAAAGCAAATGAACTTCCCAAATATACAGGTGATTTTCCTTTAGTACATAAAATATAAATCAGAGTTCCTATACCAGATGTTACAAGTGCAACTGGTATTGTAATCACCGTCTCTCCTGCCTGTGCATTTACTAATATTGGAACTAAAATTGTTGCTCCAAACATTGCAAAAACGTGTTGTATTGCTAAAATGATCCATTTAGCAATTTCTGGTTTTTCATTTACATCTAAAACCATTTTACTCTTTTCCATAAATTTCCCCTCCATGAAAATAAAAAAATATCACTAAATAATTTTAGTGATTTAAAAATAAATATAATGAAATTAAAAGTAGAAAATACAAAACAAGCAAATAAACTTTGCCTTCTTCTATTTTGATATTTAATTTTACTTTTTCTACAAAAAATCTCATATTTATATACCCTAAAAAAGTTTACTATATATTTATAAAAAATACAAGTAGTTTATTTTATTTTTTATAAATTTTGAAAATTAATAATAGCATCTTTCATTATGTAATTTCGTATGTGCTATATTAATACTTATACAATAAAATTTTTATAAAATATTATTCTATAGGTGTTTTATATAATAGAAAAATATGACTTTTTTATTATATAAAAACAGAACTAAATGTAATAGCATTTAGTTCTAGTATTTATTACAAGTTCAACTGTCACTTAACTCATAATTATGAAACTATCATTATAAATTATTTTACTCTACTTGATATTTACTATATGTTTTCTTTGTACAAATTAATGCTATAAGCATCATAAAAATATAAGTAATTATAGTCATCATAGGCAAATCAATAATAATATTTCCAAACTTATATGATACCATCCCGAGAAAAGTTTGAATATATTGCATTATATGGCATTAAAAATAATATTTTATTTAATATTCCAAAAGCTGATTTTATGCTCAAAAATACTGGTAAGATAATAATAGCAATATCTATTACTAATACATTCATAGGATTTTTTAATTTAGATGATAAGAATAGAGTTAATCCAACCATACCAAGCAATACTGTATATGAAATCACTATATTATATAAAAGTGATTGAAAAAAAGTTAATGCGTATGGGCTTAATATGTTAGAAAGCTGTATTGGTAAATTTCCTCCATCTGTACCAAACATTAAGAATATTGGTCCTATTGCAAATATTAAATATATTGTAAATACTAATATTGCAAATATATAAGATGCAATTATTTTCGCAGTTACACCTTTACTTTTTCCATATTTTGTGGTTAATAATATTTTATCTGTACCATTCTGATACTCTCCTGCAAAAACAGATGCTAAACATATGCATATAGCAATTACTCCAATTATAAGCATTTCATAGGTACTATATAAATTTGAATAACCATAATAAAAATCATATTCAAATGGTATCTTTGTGTTATTAGACTTCTCTAACCAAAATTCTTTTTCTTGACTTGTATATGTTTTTCCATCATAACTTTGATTTAATTTTTCTTCTATTCTTTGCCTTCTTGTTTCATAAAAATCTTTCTGTTCATTTAAATTTATATTAAACAATTCATTTATATAACTAGCATTATAATTTGCATATACACGGTTTATATTTGTCAATAAATTAAGTCTATTATTCAAATATTCATTATAAATTTTACGTTTAAAATCGACTTCTCCATCACTATTTGTAATAAGATTATTTGGATCATTATGCAACTCTTGTAATTTTTCTATTTCTTTTATAATTTTTTCATTTGTTAAAGTTCCTGAAATCTCTTTCATTTGTTCTTTTCTAACACTAATAGCCTCTTTACCTTTATAAGATTTTCCACTATTATCTGTTGCTAGAAAATCTTTACCTGCCATAGAAAATAGTAATGTTATAAAAAACAAACAAACTATGATTACAATAATATTCATCTTTTTATTAAATAATTTTTTAAATTCAAATTTCACTAATATTCCCATATTGTTCATTCCTTTCTTTTCTATTTTTCAGTATCTTGAAAATATGCTAAATATAAATCTTCTAAATTAGGTTCTATATTAACAGCATTTACAGTTGGTTTTGCTTCGCTTACAATTCTTAATTCTGCCACATTATTTTCTTGATGAATATTAATAATGCAATATTTATGATTCAGAATTTCTGCTTCTTTTTTATCGTAAACAACACATTTCCATACACTACCTCTTAAATCTTGTAAAAGTTCTTCTGGTGTTCCTGTTAATATCTTTTTACCTGCTTTCATCACAATAATTTCATCTGCAATAAATTCAATATCTGATACAATATGAGTTGATACTATTACAATTTTATCTTGTGAAAAACTACTTATTAAGTTTCTAAACTTTACCCTTTCTTTTGGGTCTAGTCCTGCTGTTGGCTCATCTAAAATTAGAATCTTTGGATTATTTAACATTACTTGTGCAATTCCTAATCTTTGTTTCATTCCTCCAGAAAATGTCTTTACTTTTTGTTTTTTTTCATTTTCCAAATTAACTATTTGTAATAATTCATTTACTCTCATTTCAGCCTTTTCTTTTGATAATCCCTTTAATGCAGCAATATACATTAAAAAATCATAAGCTGAAAAATCTGGATAGTATCCAAAATCTTGTGGTAAATAACCAAGAACTTGTCTGTAATCCTCCCCTAGTTTTTTTATATCTGTCCCATTATATTTAATTTGACCAGAAGTTGGATTTTGAATATCACATATCATTCTCATAAGTGTTGTTTTTCCTGCTCCATTGCTACCTAGTAATCCATAAACTCCTGGTTTTAGTTTTATAGAAAATCTATCTACTGCAATTTTATTTTTATATTGTTTTGTTATCCTATCTATTTCAAGTTCCATATATAATTATCCTCCTCTTCATAAAATTGATATAAAACTTTTATAAAATAATATACTATTATAATTAATAAACCTAACCATACTAAAACACTTGAAGTTTCATAAACAATAGGAAACTTTATATTAATTATAAATAAAATCGCATTGACTAATAACATTATCGTCATATTTACAATTTCGTTTGACTTATTTTTTAATAAACGCATTGTTACAATGTTAGCAACATTTGTTATCATGAATGGCAATAAAAAATAAAGAATTAATACATAACTTTCCTGTTCAAAATGAGTTCCAGTCGCCACAGCAAATATCGTCATTATACATAAATTAATAAATGTATTAATTATTAATTTAATTGAAATCAATTCTTTTAAGTCCATCTTACAACTCATTTCAATTTCATACATATTATATTTAAAACTTTTCTCTAACTCCATTATTTGAAGAAACGCTAATATTGGCATAACTAATGATAAAATTAGTCTTGTTTTCTCAAAAGTCATAGATTTTATAACTACTATTCCTACTAATAATAGAATAAATTGGAAAAGAAAAGTAATTTTACTCATAAAAGGAATATATCTTTTTATCTTTTCAAAATAGCTTTCCTTTACTATTACTTCTGTATTTGCTATTTCCATTTTTAATATTTCTATTGATTGCCTTTTCTTATTTTCATCTATACTTGGCAATTCTCTTTTGTTTAAAATTTCTCTCCACTTATCCATCTAATTAAAAATCCTCCTTTCCTAAATACCTACTCAATTTTTCTATTCCCTGCTTTAGTCTTGATTTAATTGTAGGTACTTTTTCATCAAGTATTTTAGATATATCTTTAATTTTCAAATCTTCATAATACTTCAAAATAATTACTTCTTTTTGTTTTTCTGGTAGCTCTATTAATGCTTTATCAATTGAATTTTTTTGTTCTATTTTTGATAATTCATTATAAACATTTTCTTTATAAATTTGATTATCATGCAGTTCTTCTAACTCAACTTTATTTTCGTCAAAATAAGTGTTACATACATTCATTGCTATTGTGATTAAATAACTTTTGAATTTTCCTTTCTCTCTATAATTTCCTATATATTTAATCAATTTCAAAAATGTTTCTTGTGTTAAATCATAAGAAATCAAGGTGTTTCCTGTTTTATAATAACAAAATCTATAAATATTATCATAATATTTTTGAATTAACTCTTCTAATAAATCTTTTTCTCCATGTTGTATTCTATAAATTAATTCTTTATCTTCCAATCAAAACACCTCTTTTCTTTTATAAATGCATTTACATATAATATAACCTTAAAAACATAAAAAAAGATTTAAAATTTTCTTAAATTTTAAATCTTTTTCTAGTTGGAGCGATTTAGGAGGTTATTTGCGAAAAAATCGCCTATTTCTAATAGTGTTCCTCCCACATTTTGCTCAAAAAAATAATTGACTTATCAACTGATATATACACCTTATCATATATTTTTTAATTTTTCCATTTTATATAACAAATTTCATTAGTTTATTTCTATTTCTCCTCTTAATGAGGTTACCATTTTTTGTTGTATTTCTCTATAAGAATATCCATTGCCTATTAACCAAGATAATTTTGTAACTATACTTTCCATACTCATATCCCAAGCAGGTATTGCACCGAATTTTAATGCCAATTGTCCGTGGTTCGTTTATTTTCATACTTGCTACTCCATCTGGTGCTTGTGTTGTTATGACTATTGGTATTTGCTTTTCTTTTAAATATTCAAACGCCTCTCTCAAATTCTCATAATTTGCATTTGCTTCTGCAATATTAGGATCACCTGCTCCAGTAGCTCTTAATACAAAACCTTTTACACCATTTTCAACTAATACTCTAAAATAATCTACTTTTAATCCGAGGAAATTCTGTCAAAGATATTATATTTGTATCAAATTTATTTTTTACTATAAGTTCACTTTTTGATTTTGATTTATTACCTAAAAATTTCAAATGTCTTTCTAATGCATTTTCATTATACACTATACTATTACCTATATTAGCAATATCTGGTAATCTGCCGAAAGTTTTAAATGCATCGTACTCAAATTCTGTTTTCTTTTTTACTCGAGTTCCTGTTATAACTTTACTACCAAATATACAGCATACACCTGCTAGTTTACAATTATCATCTGCTATAACTCTCACTACATTTTCTAGATTCATTATTGCATCTGTTCCTGCTATTCCATAGGATACTTGTGAACCAGTAAATATAATAGGTTTTCCTACATTTTCTATTGCAAAAGAAACAGCAGAACAAGTATATCCCATAGTATTTGTACCATGTGTAATTATAAAAGCTGTATAATTATCATATTCTTCTACAATAGTATCTATAATTTTGTTCCAATCTTCAGGAACTATATTAGAACTATCTTTATTTAAAATTGTTTCAGAATCTATAACATCAATATCTAATTCTTTCTTTAACACATTCAAAATGTTTACAAATGTATTACCAGTAAATGATTTTTCATTACTAACTGCAACACCTTCTTCTGTGTGCGTTTGTGAAATTGTACCACCTGTTGAAATTATTAATATTTTTTTCATATTCATCTACTCCTTCGCATATTATTAATCTTCTTTTTTATCTAAAATTGTATTAGTTTCAATTTGTTTCTTTTCTTCTTCAATAGTTTGCTTTAATTCTTCAACTGTTGGCAAATATAATTGATATTTTGATGTAAATATGTTTTTATTCCCCTCTGGTAAGGTAAATTCTACAACTACATCATTTTTTTCGGAACAAAGTAATATTCCAATAGGCTCATTTTCTCCTTCTAACATTTGAGTTCTTTTATAATAATTTACATACATTTGCATTTGTCCAACATCTTGATGAGTTAATCTCCCAGTTTTCAAATCTATTAATACAAAACATTTTGCTAATCTGTTATAAAATACCAAGTCTATATAAAAGTTATCTCCACCTAAATTTATTCTTTGTTGTCTTGCTACAAAAGAAAATACTTTTCCTAATTCTAATAAAAACTCTTGAAGATGTTCTATTAGAGCATTCTCTAAATCTTTTTCCAAATATCTTTTATTTTCTTTTAATCCTAAAAACTCTAATACTGTTGGGTCTTTTACTAGGTCATCTGGCTTTGTTATTTCGTGTCCTTTATTTGAAATTGCTAAAACTTCGTCTTTTTCCTTGCTTAGTGTTAATCTTTCAAATAGTAAAGACGATTTTTGTCTATCTAATTCTCTTACTGACCATTTTGAATTTATACATTCATTATAATAAAATTTTCTCATTGTTTCATCTTTTATTTTTGATAATTCTATATAATGACTCCAACTTAATTCATCAGACAGTGTCTGATAATTTTGAAACATTGTATAAAAAATTTTCATATTTCTAAGGTTAGTTTCTGAATATCCTTTACCAAATTCTTCAGTTAATTTTTGAGATAATAATTTTATTAACTGCCTTCCATAATCAGCACGTTCTTTTCCTTTTAATTCTTCTTCAACGATTTGTCTACCAACATCCCATGATGATGTTACCATCTCATAATTTATATTTTTGTATATATTTATTTTTGCTTTTAATATAGTATTTCTTATATTATTATAAAAATTTCCATCAATTCCATTTATTAGAATATTATCCATATTTTTCATCATCCTTTCAAATTCATCAGACACTGTCTGATGAATTTTAGTATAACATAATTTTTCCATTTTTTCATTAAATTTACAAAATAGTTACAAATTATTTTATAAAGGGCTTGGGATTTAGTCCCAAATTTCGAATTTTGACTAGGGAGGAAAAATTCAGTGCTTGTTAGGAAATATATAGGAGTACAAAAATTGTATTTATCTTGAATTTTCCTCTAAAATCTTCATTTTTGATTACTAATTACTGCACCGATTTTATAATTTTCTTTCTTTGATTTTGAGAAAGTTTTGTTATCTTTTACAGCAACTAATCTAATCAATTTTTGTTTTTCTTTATTCAAATTTATTTCAATTTCTTCTTCATTTTGATTTACATCTTTTGAAAATAATTCATAAAATTCTATTTCAAATTCTTGGTTAAGTCTTGTAATATAATCATCTAGTTGTGCTTGATTTATATTAACACTTGTCCTTATTTCTTTTTCTTCTTCATTTACTTCAACAGGTACATAAACATCTGCTATTCCTAATGCAAAAAACTTTGTTAATTGTTCAATATAACTACTTCTAAAATTTATTTTATCAATGTAAAATTCTCCATTTTTGTTCTTCAATAATGTCATTGATTCAATAAATTTTGAAATAAATTCTTGCTTTTCTTCTTTTGATTTTTTGTTCCATTCTTGTTTTAAAGTTTCATTTAATTTGTTATCTTTGATTAACTTTTCTCTTGCAATATCTCTATCAGCCATTAGTTGTTGTGGATTAAATGACAGACTGTTTATATTCAATTTTTCATATCTTTTTGTTTCTAAAACATTGATTTTTTCCACAATGATTTTGTAATCTTCAGAAAAATCTTCCATTTCTACTATACCACTTACATAAGCCTTTTTTATTCTTTCTTTTTGCTTTTGTAATGTGTCAATTTCTTGGTCTAGTTTTTCTGTTTTTGTTTCCTTTTTGTCAGCTAGTATTGGTAAAAAATATTTTTTTACTGCCATATCATATTCGACTAACTCAAGAATAAATCTTTGCAAACATTCTTCGATTTTATCTTCTCTGTAATATGTCTTGCAATGTTCACAAGTATAGTACATATATTTTTTCTTTGTTCCTCCAGAACCTTTACATTTCATAATTCTATTACATCTAGGACATTTTAGTTTTTGAAAAAATATATAAACTCTATCTCTTGTATAACTTCTTTGATTTTTCTCTTTTTGGTATTGTGCTTCGTTCCACATAGCACGACTAATTATTGGCTCTACTACATTCATATAAACTAAAGTATCTTTACTATTTGATTTTCCTTTTTCATAATCTCCCATATAGACTTTATTGTCTATCATTTTCATAATTGTTGTATCTCTCCAATGTTTAGGGGCTAAAACTTTTTCTTTATTTAATGTATTGCTTATTTGCTGATAGCTTTTTCCCTCTAAATACATATTAAATATTCTAATTACTACATCTTTTGTAGTTTCATCAATTACAGTTTTCTTATTGTTATCTTTTTTATAGCCTAATGGTACAATTCCCGGTAAATGACCAGATTTAATAGCACCATTTAGTCCAAATTTTGTTCTTTCTGATACTATTTCAATTTCTAACTGTGATAACACTGTTAGCATACGCACAAAAAATCTACCGATTAGCACTGCTCGTATTTACATCATCTTTATCACATACCAAATATGTGTTATACATTTCTAATTGTGCTATAAGTTCTTCTAAATCACGAACTGAACGAGTAACTCTATCTAATTTATAAGCTACAATGTAATTGATTTTTCCTTGTTTCATATCTGCTAACATTTCTTGAAATGCTGGTCTATCTTTAATATTTTTTGCTGATATTCCAGCGTCTTCATATACTCTAAATACTTCATATTCTTTAAATTTACATAGTTGTAATAATTTTTCTTTTTGTTCTAGCAAACTAAATCCTTCTCTTGCTTGATCTTCTGTACTTACACGAATATAAATTCCTGCAATTTTTCTTTCATTATTCATTTTATAAAAATCTCTCCTTTCACTATTGAATGGAAAGGCACACCAAAGAAATGTCTAGACATTTCTTTGTGCCCGATTTGAGTTTTCGACCAAAGGAAGAAAATCTCAAAGGGCATAGCGATTATAGCTGCTTTTATATTCAATGAAATTGAATATAAAAAGCACTCTAAAATTAAAGTAGCCTTTCTATGTAGTCTTTTAGTTGAGATAAAGGGTATTTATACCTTAAATCTCCCACATAAAAGTAATCACATTCATTAAAGAATAAAAATAACTTATCTTTAATAATTACTCTATGTGGTTCTACATACGCCAAGTTTGTATGTTCTATAATTCTTAAACAACCTTCAAATATCATTTTGTGTTCAAGTTTTATAGAGTTCAAACTACAAGCCCATTCAATTTTAGAGAGCAATTCTTTTTTTATCTTGTTTTTCTTCTTAAGCGTACTAATCATATCACACCATCCTTTCTTTTTCAATAAAAAGGCATTAAAAAAATCAACCTTTACAGTTGATTTATCAATGTTTTCGTCTGGTGCGACGATTTTACTTATTGGAGCGGGTAACCGGAAGTGAATTTTCTAGTTATCCGCTATTTATTTGATTTTGTTTGTGTTTTTGTGTGAGTTGTTGACAGATTTGTTGACAAAACTATTTATTTACATATTCATTAAACTTTTCCTCTAATAAAATAAAATTACAACATCTTTTTAAGATATTTTCAGTTAAATGTCCTTTTCTAAACATGTTTTGAAAATAATTTATCTTTTTATATAATTCAGCTTTATGATTATTTAAAAATGTTAATTGTTGTTCTAACATCTTTTTATATTTTGCATCTGTTACTGTTGGCAACACTTCTGTTAAATTTTCAATTGGGGTTGGAATCATATTGTTTATATTAACAACTCCAAGTTCTCCATCTTTTATTTTAAAAATATCAATCGCTTTAGGATTTATATTTATATGTTTAGGTTTTGGAGAAGATAAAGGTGCAAAATAATTAAAATTATTGTATGTATAAACAATTCCGATATATGGTCTTGTTGCTGTTTTATTATAAGCAACATTTAAATCAAATTGTCTTAAATATTTTATATATTCTTCATCAATATAGTATAATTTCAAATTTTTCATTCATTTCTCCCTTAATAAAACAATATGGCAATCTTTTCAGATTGCCATATACTGTTTTAAGTTCCTACTTTGGCAAGGATATTCCTACTTTTTTAAATTCTTACTTTGGCAAAGATATTCCTACTTTTTTAAGTCCCTACTTTAGCAAGGGTATTCTAAACTTTTTATCTAATGACAATTAATTATCATTATTATTATATTCATTATAATACTTTTTTATGAATAATGTCAATACATAAATTATTTCTTGAGATTTTAGCTTTATCTAATCAATTAATTGTAATTTGTTAGTATAATCATAGCTTGATTTCAATTATTATTTATAGGTTGTAGCGCTTTTAATAAATCTTCTCCATCAACTCCAAGTTGTGAATTATCACTGGTGAATGGGATTGATAATGTATATTTATTATCAACAATGTAATATAATATATATATTCCTGAACCAATATCTTGCGTATCACCTAACAATTTTTTTACATCTGTATAAGTCATTGTTGGTTTTAATTTTTTTACTTGTTCGCTTGTTATATTTATTGGACTTGAAATAATTTCTTCATTTTTTAGTAAATTATTAACAATTTCACTATCTCCATAATTTTGATAAGCATCTACTGTCTTTATTATTTCACTCTTTGAATAATCACTTAAATCTTCTACTGATATTCCTAAGGAGTTTAAATATCCAACAGCTGCATTATATTCTTTCTCTATTACCATAGCATAGGTAGTTATTGAAATTCCTAATATTATAGTAAGTGCTAATCCTGCCATAGCAAATCTTTTAAAAATTGGTACTTGAATTTTTTCTTTTTCAATATTTTTCTCTTCTTCAATAATAAATTTGTCATCAATTTTACCAATTGCTTTAAATAATTTCATACTTTTCATAATACAACTCCCTCCATTTCTAAATATTTTTTTAATTTTTTTCTTAATCTAAATAATATTGATTTTATTTTACTTTTACTCATTTTGAACTCTTCCATTATTTCTTCGATAGAATAAGCATACCAATATCTTTTAATAAATATTTTACGATTTTGAAGAGATAAATTTTCTAAAAAATTGTTAATATATTGTACTAAAAGCCTTTCATCAATCTCATCTTCTAAAGTATTAATAGACACACATTCTTCAAGTTCAGAAAGTATAATGTTTAATTGTCCATTATTTCTTTTTTGGGCATTATATTTTTCCACATAATCTATTGCAGTATTTCTTGTGATTTTGCCAATATATGCTGATAGCTTATTAGGTCTATTAGGTGGGATAGAATTCCACATTTTCATATATACTTCATTAGTACATTCTTCCACATCTTCGTTATTTCCTAGAATATTTCGAGCAATAATAGTACAATAGTTATTATATTTATTAGATGTTTCCTTTATTGCATCTTCTAAACGATTAAAATAAAGATTTATTATTTCAGTATCTTCCATTTTTTCCTCCTTTCAATTATAAAGACGGAATTTTATTCTTTGGGTTGCATTTTATTATTAAAAAATTACTAATTCTTGTTATAACCTTATAATAAAAGACAGATAATTATCTGCCCCACTTATTGTAATTTTATAGTTACCTATTATTTTTTCATTATTGTATTCAAACTATTTATAAACTCTTTTCTTCTCACAATGGTTGCAATTATAACAAACAAAGAATATATCAAGTTTCCTATAAATGGTTGTGCATTAAATTCTGTTGTCAAAGAAGCACTAATGCAAAAGAATATAATAGCCAATGCTAATATTATCCAGTTTGAATTTTTTATCCTATTTATATACAAATAACCTAATGGTATATATATAATACCTACTAATAATTTTACAATATAATCTGGAATATTTGGTACACCAAATATCATATTGAAACCACTACCATTAAATATCAATGACAACAATACAATAATTCCTCCAAATATATAAAATCCTCCTATAAATGTTATGACTTTTGATTCTTTCATATTTTCTTTCTCCAATCTAAACAAAAAATTACTATTTTTCTTTTACAATATTATCAAAAACAATACTTATTTTCAACTTATTATTTTAATATACATTAACAAATTTCAAAAAAATTTTATTTTTTCACATCAACTTTTCCTTGATATTTCAACACTTTCAAACAAATGTTGCGTCAGACGCAATATTTTGTGTTTTTTGGCATTTTTTATCAATTTTTGAGTAATTTTTTATAAAAATAGGGGTAAAAATGGCACTTTTTGCCTAAAAAGTTGCATACAGTGCAAATTTTGTTGCATAGGACGCAAATTTGACTTTTTTGCTTTGTTTACATAAAAATGTTATTCTTGTATTGTAAAAAGTAAACAATTCAAATTTATATAGATTTCTTATAAGAAAATACAAAAGATATGTAACTTATTTAATAATATACGCGTGATTATTAGATAACTTACAGAGAATTGCTTAAAAGAAAAATTGGCTAGACAATTTTTCTAACATCAAAAGTCCTCTACTTAAAGGACTTTTGATATTAAAATAAATGATAAAACTATATAATGTTGCAACTTATATATGTTTTGAAATTTATTTTAATTAGCATAATCAAATTCTATACTATTCCTTTATATAGAGAACTTAAATTGATTATGCTAGGGGTTATTAGGGGTATCCCCTAATCATACAGAGGTCTTTTGAAAAAGTCCTCTAGTATGTTATAGCAAAAAAATTGCTTATGTAATTTAAGTCAAAAGATAAAGCTAAAATTTTAGCACTACTTCGTAGGCTTACTTAAAAAGTGTACTTTTACAATTAAATATTCTTGTGAAAGGAAAAAGATATATGAGTTATGCAATAATAAGAAATGCTAAATATACAATGAACAACTTAAATGTAATCTTTAGGCATAATGAAAGGAAAAATACAAATTATTCGAATAAAGACATCAATAAAATTAACTCTATAAAAAACTACTCAATAAAACCTTGCAATGTTCCGTATTCAAAACGATTTAATGAAATAAAAAGACAATATCATTTAAAAGGACAAATTAAAAAAACAAGTAATGTTGTATGTGAATACATAATCACATCTGATAAAGAGTTTTTTGAAGAAATTGGAGAAACTGAAACTAAAAGATATTTTGAAACTGCACATAAATTTGTATGTTCATATAAAGACTTAGGAGAACAATATATTATTTCAAGTAAAGTACATTTGGACGAGAAAACTCCTCATTTACATTTAGTATTTATTCCAGTTGTTCATACTAAAGATAAAAAAACTAATAAATCTATTGATAAAATATCTTGCACAGAATTTTGGAAAGGCAAAAACAGCTATAAACAACTTCAAGATAGATTTTATTCATATATGATTAAAGCTGGCTTTGGTTTAGATAGAGGTAGAACTCGTGAAAATGCCCATATTCCTATTAAAGAGTTAAAGGCTATAACTAATCACGAAGTACAAGAATTTGAGCTAAAATCGCTTAATATTGAACAGGAACTTAACACAAATAATATAGATTTATTAAGAGAAGATTATAGAAGAATAATAAAAAAATGTAATACTTTAACAAAACAATATACAAAAATAAAAACAACTACTGATAAAACTTTGGAAAATTTAGAACAATTAGAGCAAAATTATGAAGAATTGAGAAAAGAAAATTTACACTTAAATAAATATATCAATTATCTTAAATATTATTTAGACAAGGCTTTTGAATATACCAGTTTACTATTCGATTTTCCAAAGGAAAGATTACGAAAACTTGTAAAAGATTATTTGAAAGGAATTAGAGATAATGAACGAACTAGATAATAATATAATTGATACAAAAGAAAAACTATCATTTGAAGAAATACTTGCAAAAGTTGCAATAGATAAATTAGAAAAACCATTTACCACCTTAACTGTAAAAGATGTTGCAAAAGATTTAAACATAGGTAAAAATGCTAGTTATAAAATTTTTAAAAGAAATGATTTTCCTTCTGTAAATTTAGGTCAGTCTTGGCACATAACACTTATAGCTTATACTATATGGAAAATGCAAAGAAGAGTTTAGGAGGTGTGCTTATGACAACTAAACAAGCTCAAGGTAGTGTTTTCTATAATAAAGATAGAAAAAATTGGATAGCTTCTTATGCTATACAAGACCTAACTACTGGCAAACCAAAAAGAATAAGAAAATCATTTGCAACAGAAAAATTAGCAAAAGAATTTTTAAAAGATATAAATCTACAAAAAAATAGTTCTATATTTATTCAAAATAATGGTATTCCTTTAATTAAACTTATTAAAATGTTATTACAGAAAAAAGTTGATTCTAATTTAATAACTGATAGAGCATATGCAAGAACTATGGACACTATACGAACAATTGAAAAATCTTATTTAGCTGATAAGAACATAAATGAAATAACAACAGATGAACTTCAATCATATTTTAATTCTTTAACTGAAATTTATAGTAATTCCTCAATTCAAAAAAACTATTTTCAATTTAAAAGTGCTTTTGAATATGCTTTAAATAAAGGTTACATACACGAAAACCCTATGTATGAAACAATAAAGCCCAAAAGTAAAAAAGAAGATAAAATATGTAGCGCATTAGAAGTTGAAGAACAACAAAGATTAACTGATTATTTATTAAATGTTGATACAAAAAGTGTGCCTTACAGAAATGTATTTCTAATTCAATTATATATGGGACTTCGTGTTGGCGAAACACTTGCATTGCAAGCTAGTGATTTTGATTTTAATAGAAATATATTAAAAATAAGTAGAACACTCACAACAGACAAAAATGATAAAGTATGTATAGGAAAAACAACTAAAACTTATGCTGGAAAAAGAGATTTACCAATACCTGATTTTATATTACCATATATTCTTGAACAATTAGAAATTTCAAAAGATAATAAAGATAATATGCTATTTTTAACACCAAATAAAAAATTAGTTTTACACTCTACTATTAACAATCAACTAAAAAACATTGCTAAAAAAGTTGATATTACACACCCTATTTCTACACATACCTTAAGACATACTTATGGTACTCGTTGTATTGAATCTGGTATGAGAGCTGTTGCACTTCAAAGATTACTTGGTCATACTGATATAAATGTAACATTAAATACTTATACATCTGTTTTGAATAAATACAAAGAAAAAGAAATGGAAAAATTAAACAACTATTATTTAAGCAACGATATATTTAATAAATCAAGAGAATTAAGTACAATAAATTATAAACTATTAGACGACAATAATGATTTAACAAGATAACTTTAAAAGCAGTATTCATAAAAATGAATACTGCTTTTCCCATTGTATATTTTTATGTATTTTTCAATACTTTTATAAAATATTAAATAATGTTTTTTTAAAAAAATCACCACCTACGCTCCACTTTTTGATATTTTTATGTAAAACATACAATATGTCAACACTTAAATTAGTTGCTACTGTAAGAGTGCAAAGTCATTTTGTCAACAACTTGTCAACACGATTTTTTGTGTTGACAATATTGTAGACAATTTTACGTTTTAAACCGTTTTAATATTTCACTCTCATTTTGTAAAATGCTTATTTTATGCGGTTTACAGAGATACATTGAAATAAAAAAAGACGCTATAAAACGCCTTTATTGGAGCGGGTAGCGAGAATCGAACTCGCGCTATCAGGTCGGAAGCATGACATTCTACCACTAAATTATACCCGCAAATATTTACATCTATATTATACACAAATAAAATTCTTTTTGCAATAAAAAAGCCATCATACTAGATTATTCTAATACAATGACTAATTTAATGGAGCAGGTAGCGGGAATCGAACCCGCATAGCCAGCTTGGAAGGCTGGAATTCTACCATTGAACTACACCTGCAGTTCTATCAGAAGGAAATTTGTGGAGCAGGTAGCGGGAATCGAACCCGCATAGCCAGCTTGGAAGGCTGGAATTCTACCATTGAACTACACCTGCATTATTTCCTTCTGACAAGTATAAATTATAAATTATTTAAGCTCATTTGTCAAGTCTAAAATACTATTTTTTTATAAAATGTTAAATTTTTTTAATCTTTAATTCTGATTTTACAAACTGTATCTTATATTATAATTTTCACTAATAAAATTATAAAAACTTATATAATACTCAGTTTATTTTACTTTTACAATCATATTAGTATTTTTCTAAATGTATTCCATCTTCTTCTACAACTATTCTATATTTAATATTATCTATTATAACATCATTTTTCTTTATTGTATCTGTAAATGATTCTATAGTATCTTGTACATCAAATCCTGCAAAAGTTAAAGCTTCTTTACTTATCCTTTTATAACCTTTTTTATTTGCTTTTTCTACATTAAAAATATTATCAATTTTAGAATAATAGCTTGAATCTTCTACTACTTTAAAATTAGGTGTTTCTATTGTTCCACCATTTGATAATTTTATACTATTTTGTCCTATTTCATATTGTTTTGGTGTATATAATTCAAACCTTTTAAATACATCATCTAAAATTTTTTGTGCACCTTCTAAATTATACTCTACATGCTTTGGTACAAGTTCTCTCATATTATTGTACATTTCTATTATTTCATCTAAATAATATTCATCTCCGAAATAATTATACATTATTCCATATCTACTGTTTAAAAACTCTAATTCATCTTCTTTTAAATCTTTTAAAGACTTTATCTTTATTCTTAAAATATAAGATATTTTTTTATGTTTATTTACAAATTCTTTTATTTTGAAATCTTTACTTGATATTTCAATTTCTAGCTCTCCTAATGAAAATCCATCTTCTACCGTATTTCCAATAATTGCTAAAAATTCGTCTACTATTTCTGATTTTATTTTTATTTCATTAGTTCTAATTTCATTTTTTCCATTTATTAAATCTATAATTTCTTCTATATCATATTTTCTAATTTCTCTTGAAACATCTGGTATATATAATAATTGTGAATTTAAAAATTCTTTTAATTCTTTGCTTACATTTACTATTTCTGATTCTTCTCTTAATGCTGTTTCTTTATCTTTTTTATCTCCTTCTGATACTAATTCAATATTAGTATCATTTTCTATTTCTGAATTATTTTTTCTATGTTTAGCTTCTAATAACTTTTTTATAAATTTCATTTTTACCTCATAAAACTCTTATATTTAATTATAATTTAATTATAATTTTCTTATATATATTTAACATTATTATTTTAGATTTTATTAGACAAATTGTCAATCCTATTTTTTTATAAATATATAAAAAAACGAGATTACTAAATTACGCAATCTCGCTTTACATATATTATTCTTCTGTTTCTTTTTTTTCTTCTTTTACTTCTTCTTTGTTTTCACTAGCTGTTTCTTCTGCTACTTTTTCAGCTTCAGCAGCTTTTTCAATTTTCTCTGCTTCAACAGCTTCTGCAACTACTTCTTCAGTAACCACTTCTTCAGCTACTGATTCACCTGGAACAACTTCTTCTTTAACTATAATTTCTCTATCTTCGATTCTTGCTCCTATTTTTTCTTTAGTTTTAGCAGCTTTACCTACTCTATCTCTTAAATAATATAATTTAGCTCTTCTTGCTTTACCTACTCTTACTAATTCTACTTTTTCTACCATTGGTGAATGTACTAAGAATGTTTTTTCTACACCAACACCATAAGAGATTCTTCTTACAGTAAATGTTTCGTTTACTCCTCCACCTTGTTTTTTTATTATAATTCCTTCAAAAACTTGGATTCTTTCTTTATTTCCTTCTTTTATTCTTACATGAACTCTAACAGTATTACCAATTTTTAATTCTGGTATTTTATTTTTTAACTGTTCATGTTCAATAGATTTTAAAATATCCATTTTTTTCCTCCTTTTCATCAATAATGGATTGGATTTAATCCCTTTTATTTTTTTAATTCTTCAATATATTTTACTTCTTCATCAGTTAAAATTGCTTTTTCTAAAAGTTCTGGTCTTTTTATGTAAGTTGCTTTTATAGCCTCTTTTCTTCTCCATTTATTAATATTTTCATGATGACCAGATTGTAGAACTTCTGGAACTTTAATTCCTTCAAACGTTTCTGGTCTTGTGTATTGAGGATATTCTAATAGTCCACTTTTCGAAAAACTTTCTTCTGAAATAGACTCTTTAGCTAAAACTCCTTCAACATATCTTGAAACACTATCTATTAATACCATTGCTGGTATTTCTCCTCCAGTTAATACATAATCTCCAATTGAAATTTCTTCATCTACGATTTTATCTATTACCCTTTGATCAATTCCTTCATAATGTCCACATAATAATATTAAATGTTCTTCTGATTTGGCTAGTTCTTCAACTTTACTTTGACAAAGCTTTTTTCCTTGTGGTGATAAATATATGACTCTAGATTTTTCGCATTTTACGGATTTATAGGCTTCATATACAACATCTGGCCTAATAAGCATTCCTGCTCCTCCTCCATATACTGTATCATCAACTTTTTTATGCTTATCCTTCGAAAAATCCCTTATATTTATTAGATTAATTTCTAATAATTCTTTTCTAGTTGCTCTTCCAATTATACTTTGTTTTATTGGTTCAAACATTTCTGGAAAAAGAGTTAGTACATCAAATTTCATATTTAAAGTCCTTCTATTAGATTTACTATTATTTTGCCTGACTCAATATCTATATTTTTAATTACTTCATCTATACCTGGTAATAGTTTTTGTCTTCCTAATTCATCTTTTACTACATAAATATCATTACTACCTGTGTTAAAAATATCATCAACTTTTCCTAAATATTCATTAGATTCAGTATATACATCTAATCCAATTAAATCTGCTATATAATATACTCCTTCTGGAAGCTCTCCAAAAATTTCTCTATCTACAACAATATAAGAATTTCTAAGTTTTTCTGCTTCTTCTACAGTATCTATACTTTTGAATTTAATTATTACTTGATTTTTACTATAACTGGTTTTCTCTATTTCATATTCTTTTAAAGTTTCTTTATACTTTATAAAAACTTTAGGTATTCTTTCAAATTTAGTAGCATCTTCTGTAAAAGGATTTACTTTTACTTCACCTTTTAGACCCTTAACATTTACTATTTGACCTAATTCTAAAAATTTATTCATATATTTTTGGCACCTAATCTATAAATTCGATATTAACCTTTTTATGTTCTTTAGTAGCAATAGCTTTTATTATTGATCTAATCGCTTTTGCCATTTTCCCTTGTTTGCCTATTACTTTGCCCATATCATTTTTTGCAACCTTCACTTCATAACAAATAGATTTTGCTTCTGTTTTTTCTGTAATAGATACTTCTTCTGAATTATCTACTAAATTTTTAATTATTACTTCTAGTATGTCTTTCATTTTTTGCACTCTCCTTTGATATGATTATTTAGTTGCATTTTTTATTAATGCTTTAACTGTATCTGTTGGTTGCGCACCATTTTTAATCCACTCAGCTACTTTTTCATTATCTAATTCAACTGTAGCTGGGTTTGTCATAGGATTATATGTTCCTATTTTTTCAACAATTTTACCATCTCTTGGAGATCTAGAATCAGCTACTACTACATGATAGAAAGGAGCTTTTTTCTTTCCAACTCTTTGTAATCTTATTTTTACCATAAAATTCACCCCCTAAATAATTTGTTTTATATTAAAAAAATTTAATAACGGAAATAATATTTTCTAATTTTCGCATAATTATTTTCCTAAAGTATAACTTATCTCTATCTCGTTTCACTCGAAGAGCTAAGAAATCTAGGGAAACTTCTTCCTAATCAGTCGAACTTTCTTAGAAAATAAAAAACTAATTAAAATTTGAAAAATCTTTTAAGTCATCCATATTCATGTTTTTCATCATTTTCTTCATCATACCTTTATTTGATGTCATTTCTTTCATCATTTTTTGTGTCATTTCAAAGGATTTCATAAATTTGTTTATTTGTTCTACTGTTGTTCCACTTCCTTTTGCAATTCTAAGACGTCTACTTCCATTTAATACCTTTGGATTTTGTCTTTCTTCTTTAGTCATTGAACAAATTATAGCTTCTATTCTAACAAATTCTTTTTCATCTACTTCAATATCTTTCAGTTTATTCATCCCTGGTAACATTTTTAATATTGAAGAAAATGATCCCATTTTTTTCATTTGCCTTAATTGAGATAAATAATCTTCTAAATCAAAACTTTGCTTTTTTAATTTTTTTTCTAATTTAGCAGCTTCTTCCATATCAAATGTTTCTTCTGCTTTTTCTATTATTGAAAGTACATCACCCATTCCAAGAATTCTTGATGCCATTCTTTCTGGATGGAATACTTCTATATCACTTAATTTTTCACCCGTTGCAGCAAACTTTATTGGTCTACCCGTAATTTTCTTTACTGATAATGCTGCACCACCTCTAGTGTCTCCATCTAGTTTGGTTAAAACTATTCCATCTATTCCAAGTTCTTTATTAAATGTATCTGCTATATTTACTGCATCTTGACCTGTCATAGAGTCAACAACTAAAAGTATTTCATGTGGCTTTACACTTATTTTTAAATCTTTTAATTCTTGCATTAATGCTTCATCTATTTGCAAACGTCCTGCTGTATCTATAATAATAACATCATTTAATTTTGATATTGCTGTACTAACAGCTTGTTTTGCAATTAAATTTACATCTTTTGTATTTTCATTTGTATATACAGGGATATCAAGTTGTTTTCCAACAACTTCTAATTGTTTTATAGCAGCTGGTCTATAAACATCACAAGCTACTAATAAAGGTTTTTTTCCTTGTTTCCTAATTATATTAGCTAATTTTCCAGCAGTTGTTGTTTTACCAGACCCTTGAAGTCCAACTAACATAATTACTGTTGGTGGATTTGGTGTAAAATTAATTTTACTTTCTTCTCCACCTAATAGGGTTACTAATTCGTCTTTAACTATTTTTACAACTTGTTGACCTGGTGTAAGTGATTTTAAAACATCTTGACCAAGTGCTTTCTCTTCAATCACTTTTACGAAGTCTTTGACTATTTTATAATTAACATCTGCTTCTAATAAAGCAAGTTTCACTTCTCTTAGTACTTCTTTTAAGTCATCTTCACTTATTCTTGCTTTTCCTTTTAGCTTTCTTGTAATCTCCTGAAGTCTAGATGATAAGCCATCAAATGCCATTATTCCCCCCTATTCTTAAGATATTCCATCTTATACTAAACAATTTAGTTTTTCTTTTACATCCTGAAGAACTTTTGCAACTTCCTTATCTGAAGAAGTATTTTCTATTTTTGTAATCTCTGATAATATATCTGCTATTTGTTCTTCTTGCATTATTGTCTTTTTCATAAAACCTAACTTTTCTTCGTATTCGAAAAGATTTTTTTCCCCTTTCTTTAGATTATCTCTAACAGCTTGCCTTGTTATCGCTTCATTTTCTGCTATTTCTGATAAAGATAAATCATTATTGTAGTAGTCATCAAGAAGTTTATATTGTTTTTCTGTTAATAATTTTCCATAAATATCTAAAAGGATACTTATTTGAACGTTTTTTTCCATCAGACCACTCCTTATATAGTGTAATGCTAATATACTTTACACCTTTTAAAGAGATTTGTCAATACTTTTTGCTAAATTAATAAGATATTTTCTATATATTCTTAGAAAATACCTTATTATATAAATATACTTTCGGTTTGAGCTGGAGGATATTTATTAATTATAATTTATTTTATGGCCATAACTGGTCTATATCTACCTTCTTCACTATCATATGAATTAATAGTTAATTCATTTTGTGAAGTTATTAAATCATATATTCCATATACATTATTTGTAGATGAATAATTTGTATTATTTATATAACCTTTTTCATTAGCTGCTCCACCTGCATAATATATTAAATCATTTGTAATATCTATATTTTCTGATTTTGAAAATATAATAGCAGCATTTCTTTCTTCATCTGACATTAATTTAGTAAATGATTTTAAATTAGTATCTATACAATTTTCTATATTAAATATTGCATCTTTCTTACTTAATACTGTTAATGGTTTTCCTGGTACTATACTAACATTATTTTCTTTTTCACCATTTACTTGAAATTTTGCAATCCATATTCCTCTTAATTTATTATCTGTTTCAAAAGCTTCATGAACTCTATAATCTGTAGTTTGCTTATTTCTTGTAGAAGATATAGATGTTCCACTTACAAAATCAAGATTTGTAATCTCTTTTGATTCTTTATAAATAAATCTTGGAAGCCATACCCAATAATTTCCATCCTGACTTTTGGCATTTGCCATTTTTAAATTTTCTGAAGAATAATTATACCAATTTGGATCTTTTTCATTTTCTATTTCAATCTCATTACCATCTTGATCCCAATATATTCCTTTCATTCCATTTAACAAAATTGGACTATTACATAAATTTACTTCTAAATCTACTTTTGGGTATTCAATATAATTTATATCTTTTATTATGAAAGAATATTTACCAGAAGTATTTATAGTAAAATACGCTGATTTCTCTGAATCTACATATATATAATCTTGTAGATTACTACATTTCTTTTTAATGTCATCTTCTTCACTATCCAAATAATATATTTCTTGAATGGTTGGAATATTTTGATTTGCTTCATCTTCTGATACTAAATACACTTTTACTTTTTGATTTAAACCATTATTTTCAATTATTTCAATATCTGAAAAAATTGAATTATTGTTTATAGGAATAGAAACTAAAGGATTTCCTATTTCTGTATCATATTGTCTATATATAATTTCATTTGTTTCTCCTTTGTCAATAATACCATCTTTACAAATTATATTTCCTGTATAAAAATTTATTATTACATATAAATTGATATCTTTTAAGTCTAAGTATTTTTCTAAATCATTAGGATTAAAATAACAATAATTTGCAATAATTGAATCTGTATTTGAATCCCAATAAGCTTTATCACTATTATTTAATTCAGATATTATTCTATTAAAATCTTCAATATAAATATTAGCAGAACTATTCGCATTTGGAAATTCTAAATATTGTAAATAGGCATAATAATTTCCTGGTTCATTTGCATCATAATTCTCCCATGATTTATACTGATTTCTTATTAAGTTCACTTTTTCTTGTATAAGTTCCATTTTTGCAACAAAATTCTCTAAGTTTGCTATTTTATAAGAACTTTTCAAGAAATATATACTAACTACAATAATGGATAAATAAATAGTAATCAATATACATAATTTTATTAAAGTAATTCCTTTTTCATTTTTCATAAAATACTACAGTTAAAAACTCCTAATAATATAATCATCTTTATTATATAGAACAAAAGTGAACGATTATTTAATATTCAAAAAACACAACTATATTAAATTGTCCACATATTTGTTCTTGTGGCAAATTTTACACAATAAAATTTGTGTAGAAATTTTGACAACTCCTTTATACTATAGGAAATTGCTTTGTAATTTCTATAATATAAAGAGATACCAATGTTTTTCATTGGTATCTAATTTTTTATTGATTTGTATCTGAATAATAAGAACTCATTAAATTATATAAATATGAACTATAATCAAAAGCTTTTTCTGTTTTTGGCATACCATAATCAATTCCATGTGTATCTACTGTTGCAGATTTTATTACAGGATATGCACTAAATGCTTGAATATCACTTTCTGATGTAGTAGTACTTCCATCTTCTGCTGTTTCAGGCTCTTTAATAGCTACTTCATTATATATTTTTTCTAATACTTCCATTCCCTCTGTTACTCTTCCAAAAGCTGTGTAAACTCCATTTAATGTACTTGAATTATCACTCATCATTATTCCAAGTTGAGCATTTCCTGAATTGTAGCTTTCTTCTGTTAAAGTTTGTACATATTGTGTATAGTCATTTCTTATTAAAGATATTACTCCTTTTTCATGTCTTAATGTATTTTTTTGATATCCATTTGCTACAAATTCTCCTGATATTGTATACTCATAATCTGCATCTGTTCCTGCTTCAATAGAATCATCTATTAATCCTAATGTTGGATTAATAGCATTTCCTTCTTGATCTCTACCAACATACATACATATGTCATCTTTTCCATAAACTACTTTATTATTATAATATCCTTTTTCTACCAATTTTATAAAATTTGTTACTGTATTTGGTGCATATTCTGGATATAATTCTATTTTTACATTTCCATAATTTTCTAGTTCGAATGTTACTTCTGGATGTACAACTTCTTCAGTTTGATTTAATACCAAATTATATCCAACTACTCCTATTAATAAAATTGCTACTATAGCAATAATAATCCATATTACTAATTGTACTTTTTTTCCCATTTTATCCTCCTATACTCTCTTCGCTCGTACGCAATTCGAAAATTTTTTTTAATTTCCGAAGTTGCGATAGCAAAAACTTCGCTCATACGCAATTCGAAAATTTTTTTTAATTTCCGAAGTTGCAATAGCAAAAACTTCGCTCGTACGCAATTCGAAAATTTTTTTTAATTTCCGAAGTTGCGATAGCAAAAACTTCGCTCATACGCAATTCGAAAATTTTTTTTAATTTCCGAAGTTGCAATAGCAAAAACTTCGCTCGTACGCAATTCGAAAATTTTTTTTTAATTTCCGAAGTTGCAATAGCAAAAATTTCGCTCGTACGCAATTCGAAAATTTTTTTTTAATTTCCGAAGTTGCAATTAATAATGAAGTTTACATATTTTATTATTTTAATCCTAAATATTTCATAGCATCAATAATATTCTTCACACCTATTATATCTAATTTAAATTTTTCTTTCAATAGTTTTTTATTACTTTCTGGAATTATGCAAATTTTATATCCTAATTTTTCTGCTTCTTTAATACGTTTTTCAATCATATTAACACTTCTAACTTCTCCTGTTAGTCCAACTTCTCCAATTACTGCAACATCTTCTTTTATACTAATGTTTTTAAAACTTGAAGCAGCAGCTAAAATAATTCCTAAATCCAATGCTGGTTCATTTACTTTTATTCCACCAACTAAATTAATATAAACGTCTTGTGAACTAAAATTCATGCCAGCTCTTTTCTCTAAAACAGCCATAAGTAATGTTAATCTATTATAATCAATACCACTTGCATTTCTTCTTGGCATACCAAATACAGATGGAGTCGATAATGCTTGAAGTTCTAGAATTAATGCTCTAGTCCCTTCTATGCTTACAACTATTGCTGAACCTGCTGTATTTTCATCTCTTTCAGAAATTAGTAATTGTGATGGATTTGTAATTTCAACTAATCCTTCATTTTGCATTTCAAACATACCAATTTCATTTGTTGAACCAAATCTATTTTTTACACCACGTAAAATTCTATATGAAAAATATCTTTCTCCTTCTAAGTAAAGAACTGTATCTACCATATGCTCTAGTACTCTAGGACCTGCAATATTTCCATCTTTAGTTACATGGCCAATTATAATTGTTGTAATTCCATTTTGTTTGCACATTTTCATTATTCTTGATGTAATCTCTCTTACTTGACTAACACTTCCTGAGCTTGACGTAATTTCGTCAGAATACATTGTTTGAACAGAATCTATTATAACAAATTTAGCATCAAGTTTTTCTAAAGCAATTTCAACATTATCAATATCAGTTTCTGCTAAAAACATAATATTATCATTTTTTATGCCTAATCTATCTGCTCTTGATTTTATTTGTTCTGCTGATTCCTCTCCTGATACATATAAAATCTTTCCATCTACTTTTACTGAGTTACAGATTTGAAGTATTAAAGTAGATTTTCCAATACCTGGCTCCCCTCCTAATAAAGTTAAAGATCCATTAACAAAACCTCCACCTAAAACTCTATCTAGTTCTCCAACTTCTGTTTTAATTCTAAAAGTTTCTTTTTTTACAACTTCATTTAATTTTATAATTTCTAATTGTTCTTTTTTATCTTTAGAAGAATTATTTGTGCTTGAAGTTACTACCTTTTCTTCAAAAAAAGTATTCCATGCTCCACATGATGGACATTTGCCAAGCCATTTGCTTGATTCATACCCACACTCATTGCACACAAATACTGTAGCAGTTTTTTTAGCCATTTTTTCTCCTTTTATCATTTAAGAAAGACTTATTTTTAAGTCTTTTCTTAAAATACATCTTTTTTTATAAGTTTTTCTAAAATAATTATATACATTGCATGACTCCAAGTAAGTCCTATTACCCAGTTCGGTTTCATTGTTTCATTATTTACTTGTTCACCTAGGAATCCGTGCCCTGATGCCGAATTTGTAACAAAAACAAATAATTCTAATGCTTTTTCTACATCTCCAACTTCTAAATAATACCACGCCATCCATAAAGTTGCAATAGGCCATGGATTATATCCTCCCATATATCCATCACCTTCATAACGAATATATCCTCCTGTAAATGTTCTTAGTAGTAAGTTTATTTTTTCTATCATATTTTTAGTTTTTTCATTATCAATTTCAAACATACTAAATGGTATTAATGTTCCTAGCAAGCTTATATCTATTTTCTTATCTTGCATATTTCTTACATAAGATTTCTTCTCTTCATCAAAAAATGTATTTTCTGAATAATCCTTTATTTTTGAAATATAATTTTTTAATATTTTTTCTTCTTTTTTTATATATTCTAATTCTTTCGAATCTTTTTCATAATCTTTTTTCACTTCACTATAAATCTTAATCATTGAAGAAAATGCACCATAAATTGCTGAAATAGAATATAGTGAATATCCTTCAAATTCTTCCCACAAGTCATAGCTTTTTTGCATTTGGAATTTTTCATCTAATATATCATCAATATATTCTTTTAAAAATTTAATAGCTGTTTCAAGCATTTTCAAATTATTTTTTAAGAATTTTTTATTTTTTGTAGTTTTAAAATGATCATATACACCAAAAATAACACTAGCTGTTTCATCTATTTGATATCCCCAACAAGGCGCTAACTGTCCATCTGTATAAAATCGTTGTTCCCACATACCATTTTTACTTTGTGTCATTTTACAAAACTTAGAGTAAAATTTATCCGAAATATCTTCCATTTTAACAATATCTAAAGCTTTTGTAATAAAAACTGCATCTCTTGGCCAGCAATAAGAATATCTACCACACTTTGTTTTGCCTTCATCAACTTCAAATCCTGCTGATATTCCTCCTGTTTCATCATTTGTAAGCAAATCAAATAGTAAAACACTTCTATTAAATATTTTTTTTATTTTTTCATTAATATCTGATTTATTAATTCCTAATTTATCATGATTTTTAACAAAATTTTTCCAATATTTTTTAGTTTCCTCTTTAATATCTTGTTCATTTATTTTTTTAATTTTATTTATCTCTGTTTCTATCTTATTTATACTTTTTTCTTTATTATCATTTATATATACATATAAACTTATAGATACTTCTTCACCTGGTTTTACTTCTTTTAAGTCATAACTTATTGCAGAATCACTAGACATTCCTATATAATCTTTACCACCTATTTTTCCAGACATAAAATCATTTGAAGCTCCATTTACTTGAAATTTATACAACTTTTGATTTGAAAATGTACATACTGAAAAATCATGATTATATTGTATTAATGCATCTGATTTTATAAATCCTGAAGTATCGTTATTTATATTTGTTAGCATTTTAGAATATACTAACAAATTAATACACATATTAGTTTTACTTTCATTTTTTATAACATAATTTTTAATTAAAAATTCTTTGTTTATAGGAACGTAGTCTGTTTGTGATACTCTAAAATTAAAATAAGTATTATAAATCTCAGTTTCTAATATATTTGTGTCCATTTCATAATTTTGAGAATAAACATTATTTACATCATTATGCAAATATATATTGGCTGAATCATTTACCTTTAAACCCACATGAAATGTATCTAACATTTGCTTATAATCAGATAATCCATAAAATAATCTTATTAATTCACCTTTTTTAGTAAAACTAGCTTTAATTTTTTTGTTTCCAATTACTCCATCATTAAAATATTTAGTTTCCATAAATAAAACTCTCCTATTTCATTAAATTTTGTATTTGATTTTGTATATCTTTTACTCTATCTTCTAAGTTCTTTAAATCATTATCTTTTGTATCAATATTTTGTTTCATTATAACATTTTCTATATCTGCAATATCTTCTTTTAATTCTTCAATTTTTTCAATTAAATCTAATCGCTTAAATTCTTGTCTGTATATACTAATTTCTTTTGTTTCTGCTAATAATTTTGGATTATCTCCATCTAATTCAAAGCTATCACCAAAATCTGGTATTGTAACTTTACATTCACTTGTCTCTTCTATTTTTTGCTTTAATACTTCTTGTCCTTCTTCTTCTCCATGTACTAAGAATATATGTTTTGGAGGATTTGTAAAAGAATAAACAAAATTTAAAAGCCATGTTTGATCAGCATGTCCTGAATATCCTTCTATATATTCTATTCTAGCATTTACTGCTATTTCTTCTCCAAATATTTTTACTTTTTTAGCACCTTCTACAATACTTCTTCCTAGCGTTCCAGCTGCTTGATACCCAACAAATAAAATTGTACTATTGGGATTCCATAAATTATGTTTTAAATGATGTTTTATTCTTCCTACATCACACATACCACTTGCTGATAATATTATAGCCGGTCTTGTATCTTCATTTAAAGCTTTCGATTCTTCTGCTGTTTGCGTAAATTGTAATCCATTAAACTCTAATGGATTATCTCCTCTTTTTATTTTTTCTTGTATTTCGTCTTCAAATAATTCTGTATTTTTCTTAAATATTTCTGTTGCTGATATTGCAAGTGGACTATCAACATATACTGGAATATTCATTATTTTTTCATATTTTCTAGCAAATTCTTCATCTTGTCCTAAATCATCTTTTAATTTATCTAACTCATACAAAATTTCTTGTGTTCTTCCTACTGCAAATGATGGAATTATAACTCTTCCCCCATTATCCAAAGTTTCTGAAACTATATCTAAAAACATTTTAGCTTTATCATCATTTTTCATATGTAATCTATTTCCATATGTTGATTCCATTATAAGATAATCTGCATTACTTATCATAGTAGGAGAATCAAGAAGTGGTAAATCATTATTTCCTAAGTCACCTGTAAATACTAACTTCTTAGTCTTTCCATCTTCTGTTATCCATATCTCAATTATAGCTGATCCAAGCATATGTCCAGCATCATTAAAACGTACACTTATATTTTCATCAATTTCAACAATATCATCATACTCAACAGGATTAAATATTTCTAAACAATTATATGCATCTTCTGCTGTATATAAAGGTGGAAGTGGCTCTTTACTTTCTCTCATTCTTTTTCTATTTTTCCACTCAATTTCAACTTCTTGAATATGACCACTATCTGGTAACATTATCTCACATAAATCACATGTTGCTTTTGTAGCATAT
Organism: uncultured Clostridium sp.; assembly: GCA_947427205.1. Taxonomy (GTDB): domain Bacteria; phylum Bacillota; class Clostridia; order TANB77; family CAG-508; genus Scatovivens. The sequence continues at coordinate 30,240 of CANEHB010000001.1, read as the reverse complement.
ACTTTTCCTCTAAAACCATCATTATAAAGTTTTGGAATTCTTCCAGAATGATCAATATGAGCATGTGTTAAGAGCATAAAATCTATTTCTTCTACATCATATAAAAACGGATCCGAATTTTCTAGCTCTTCAGTTACTTTCCCTTGATACATACCACAATCAACTAAAAATTTTTTTCCTGCACCTTCTACTAAAAAGTTAGATCCTGTTACTGTTTTGGCAGCTCCTAAAAAAGTTATTTTCATATTTTCCTCCACTAATTAAATAATTTTATCTTTCGATTTTTCCTCACTTCTAAAGTTTTATTTGTAATTTTTATTTTCTTTCTACCTTGTTTTTCAAAATTTTCCTTATCATACACTTTTATGATTAAACCTTCAGCATCTATCTCAAAATATAAAATGATTTGCTCTAAATCTATTATTTTTGTATCTAATGCATATTTAATAATTTCATAATTTAAATTGATGTCCATACTAATTATTTTTATTGCACCTAATTTACAAAGTAATGTAACTGCCTTTTTTTGTATTTTATCAATATAATTAGATAATTCTTCTATGTCTGATATTTTTACATCTTTAGATATTCTTAAAGTCTTATAATATCTAAGTTCATATATTATATCAATGATTTCATCTCTAGTATTCATTTTATTTAATTTCTTTTCCATAAAATGTAAGAATTCTTTTTGAAAACTAATTACTGTTTCTTCTAAATTATTATCAAATCTATAAAGTTCTATTGTCTCTTGAATCCTTTGTTTTTCATTTAAAAAATTAGATGGTTTTAAAACATAAGTTAAATCTGCTATTTCTAAAACATATTTTTCTCTTTCTCTTCTTAGTAATTCTTCATATTTTTTTATACTTTTTATTTGTTTTTCTTTTTCTAATTTTAAATTTCTTTTAATAAATTCTTTTTCAAGTAACTTTTTATCACTTAATAAAACATCAATTTTTCCAAGTTTCTTAGTTAATTTCAATTTCTTATTTTTAGACTCTTCAATAAATTTTATTTTATCATCCATTTTCTTTAATTCTTTACGTTTTTCTTTTAGTATAGAATCTAAGACTTCACGATCCTTTACACTGGATTTTAAATATAAAACTTTTAGTAATTCTCTTAAAAATTTATCATTTCCAACTATTTTTTTTATAAATTTTCTAGCCTCATCTAAAAAACTTTTTCTAGTTGAACCATAGGTTCTCCAATCAAAAAGAAATTTCTCTCCTAAAATTACTAATAAATTTTGATAAATTAAATTATCAATAAATTCAAAATCATAATCAAAAGTTTTATCCCAAGACCAACCATTAAAATCTGCTAAAACTTCTGTATTATTCATATTATAACCGATTTACTAATGTGTTTTGTAACTCTTTTTTTAATAAAAATTTTTGATCCACATAAAAATATTTTGGAGATATTTCAGAAATAGCATATAAAAAAGCGATTTCTGTTGGATATGCCAAAATACTTCTTTCCTTTTCATTTGTAAGAGCTCTCACATTATGGCTTATAAGCATTTTAGCCTGATCGGAATCAGGCTCTACAGTTTTCAAATTATCACAATATAATCTTATTATTTCAATTATTTCATTTAGGAAATCTTCTTTACTTCTAACACATCTTTTAACTTTACTATAATCATCATAAGAAACTTCAATCTTATAAATCATACTCAAAAGGAGGTTTTTAATATTTGAAGAAAAATATTTATTATCCAAAATTTCTTCAAGCTCCACATTATAATCCTTTAATTTAGAAAATAAACTCAAATTTTTCCCTCCTTCTTTATATTAAATTTGATTATGTTTTTTATTAATATATAAAATTGTTATTAAATTATAGAAATTGATTTAATATATTTTTCTTGAGCGAGCTTGTATGGGGACCAAGTCAAACATATAGTCTGTTATAAAATGAACTTAAGTGAATTTTATTTACAGACTGTGTGTAGGCTTGGAACGAGTGAAAATGAAAAATATATAAATCAATTGAGATCAATTTAAAATAATAATTTTATATTTAAATTAAACAAATTTACTCAGCACTATTTTCTTCCACTGGTTTAGCCATCTTAAGTTCATTTAGCCTATCTAGAGTAATCAAAACTTGTCTAGGCTTACTTCCCTCATAACCAGAGATAATACCTCTAGCCTCCATTTGATCAATAATTCTTCCAGCTCTTGCATATCCAACTTTAAATCTTCTTTGAATAAATGATGTAGATGCTTGACCAACTTCAACTACAGTATCTATAGCCTCCATCAATAATGGATCTGTATCGTCGTCGTCTTCGTTTTCTTTTTCCATTTGACCTTCAGATTTATTTGATTTTTCTATTTCCTCAAGTATATCTTCATTATAAGTTGCAACTCCATTAGATTTTATGAAATCAACAATTTTCTCTACTTCTCCATCTGATACAAACGCACCTTGTACTCTGACTGGCTTTGAGGCACTTGCTGGATAGAAAAGCATATCACCTTTTCCTAAAAGTTTTTCAGCTCCAACTTGATCTAATATTGTTCTAGAATCTATTTGTGAAGAAACTGCAAATGCAATTCTTGAAGGAACATTTGCTTTAATTAAACCTGTAATAACATCAACTGATGGTCTTTGTGTTGCAATTACTAAATGCATTCCAGCAGCTCTTGCTTTTTGAGCCAATCTACAAATTGAATCTTCAACTTCTTTTGCTGCAACCATCATTAAATCAGCAAGCTCGTCTATTACAATTACTATTTGTGGTAATTTCCCAACTGTTCCGTCTTCTGAATCACTTTCTAATGCTGCATTATAACCTTTTAAATCTCTAACACCTTTTTCAGCAAATAAATTGTATCTGTTATCCATTTCTTGTACTGCCCATGCTAAAGCTCCAGCAGCTTTTCTTGGATCTGTTACAACTGGTATTAATAAATGTGGTATTCCATTGTAAACTGATAACTCAACAACTTTTGGATCTACCATTACAAGTTTTACTTCACTTGGTTTAGCATTATATACGATACTTGTTATTATAGTATTTATACAAACTGATTTTCCAGAACCTGTTGAACCAGCAATAAGAACGTGAGGCATTTTTGCAATATCTGCTAAAACAACTTTTCCTGCAACATCCTTTCCTAATGCAACAGATAATTTAGAATTATTATTTTCGAATTCTTCACTTTCTATAACATCTCTTAAAGGAACTGATTCTTTTTCTTTATTAGGAATTTCAATTCCTACAGCTTGTTTACCTGGTATTGGAGCTTCAATTCTTATTGTTTCTGCTGCTAAATTTAGAGCTATATCATCTGCAAGATTTGCTATTTTATTAACTCTTACACCTTCTGCTGGTTTAAGTTCAAATCTCGTAATTGCTGGGCCAACTGAATAATCAACAACTTTGGCTGAAACTCCAAAACTATGTAATGTCCTTTGTAATTGTTGCGCTTTTTCTGTTAAAGCTTTTGCTCCATTTTTATTTGCTTTTTTACTACTTTTACCAAGTAATCCTACTGGTGGATATTCATAGTTTTCATCCTCTATTGATACTGTATGTTCTAATTGTAATACAGCTTTTGTTTTATTTTCTTTTTGTTCTTCTTCAACAGTAAATAAGCTATCTGCTGAATTTACTTTCTCTTGTTCTTTAATGCTTTTTGCTTCATTCGCTTCTGCTGTATTTTTATAAATGTTAACATCTATAACATCTGGATTAAATTCTTCTTGTTTTCCTAATTCGTTTTCATCATCTTCTATTTCAATATTAGCCAACTTTTTATTTTTTCTTCCAAATAATCCTCTTTTTTCTTTAATTTCTTCTGAATCTTCATTATTTAAATTTATTGTAATATCATCTTCATTAATACTTGATTGTATTTCTTCAATATTATGATTTCTATTTTTCGCTCTTACATTTTGCTTTTCTAATTCAGTATTGTTTCTTAGTGCTTCTCTTCTATTTATTCTTTGTTCACGTCTTGCTAAGAGTGCTTCTTCTCTTTCTTCTTTTCTTTCATTCATTTCATCTAAAATATTTAACATTATTTCTGAAGGATGTAACCCAAAAGTAAATACACAAAGTACAACTACTATTCCTGATGTTGTTATAGCAGCTCCAAACATACCTAATAACTTAATTAAAGGATACGCTATAACAGCTCCTACTGTACCACCACCTATATTTTTAACTCCTAAATCATATGCAGCTTCAATTATAGAATTAAATTCTAAATCTGCATTTAGTCTTCCTTTAGAAATCTGATATATTGACATTGTTGCAGCTATACATGAAAGTAGCACTGCATATTGAATCAATTTAGAAAATATATAACTTCTATCATCTTTAGCTATGCATATTGCAAGTCCCATAAAACCAATTGGAATTATATATTTTATAAATCCTATTATTCCACCTAAAGCTGGACTTAATATCTCTCCTACAGCTCCTTTTTCTCCATATATTAAAACAAATAATAATATACTAAGAATAAATAGTATTATTACCGCTAAATCTATATTAATCCCTGTTTTTCTTTTTTTATTACTAGCTTTATTGCTGTTTGTATTAGTTCTTTTTCTCTTTCTTCCCAATGATACATCCTCCTATACTCGCTTTGCTCGTACCACAATTCGAAATTTTTTTCAAAAATTCCGAAGTTGCGACTAACAATGAAGCTTATTAAATAAAATAGAGCACATAAATTTATAAAACAATTAAAAATTTTTAATGTGCCCCATATTATTCTATTTTAGTTCTTTTCTGTTATTTTGAATTGTTTCTAACGCTTGTCTGATTGATAATTCAACACCATTCAAAGTTTTACCTAGTTCAACCATATTGTTTTCAATATTCTCTAAAATATTATCAGCATATGTATTTGTTCCTTGTGTAATTTCTCTATACATTTCATTTGCATCAGCAATAATTTCTGTTTTCTTGTCATATGCTTTTTTAGTAATTTCATGTTCATCAATCATAGAAATTATCCTATTTTCTGCTTCTTTAACAATATCATCTGCATCCTTTTGAGCTTCTGCTATAATTCTTTCTCTTTCTTCTTTTATCCATTTCGCTTGCTTTAACTCATCAGGTAATTTTAATCTTATTTCTTTAATTATATCTAAAAACTGGTCTTTTTCAATAATACTTTTTTCAGTAAAAGGCACTGTCTTGCTTTTTTCTAAAATATCTTCCAAAGTTTCTAGTAATTCAAAGATTTCCATCTTTTACCCCTTTCGATTTAAAAATAGGAGATCTACTCTTCCGTATTTCTTAATATCTTTTATCTCTATCAATTCTGTATCTAAATTCTTTATTACTTTTTCCTTATTATCTGTTTCTAAGATGATAATTGCATCCTCATTCAATAGTTTATTTTCTATTATAATTTTTACTGCTTCTTCTGCAAAATCTGTTTGATACGGTGGGTCTAAAAAAACTATATCAAATTTAATATCTTTATTTTTTAAATCTTCTAAAGCTTTTTTATAATCTAGGTTAAGTATTAAAGTTTTTTCATTGGTTTTCGTTTTTTCTATATTTTGTTTTATTATTTTTATAGCTTCTCTTGAGGAGTCACATAAAACTGCTTCTTTAGCACCTCTGCTTATTGATTCTAAAGCTAAAGCTCCACTTCCAGCAAATAAATCTAGCACTACTGAATCTTGCAATTCAAAATTTATTTTAGAAAAAAGAGCTTCTTTTACTCTATCTAATGTTGGTCTTGTATTTAAGCCTTCTAGAGTAAATAATTTTGTTCCTCTAAAATCTCCACTAATAATTCTCATATGTCTCCTATATACACTAATTATACTATATATTATATTTTATTCTAAAAAGCTGATAAGTCAATAAGATTAACACAAATGTAATACACAATTAATTCTTTTGTAATATCGTAATTATAGTGAAAAGAGGTTTTTAAGGATAAAAAAATAGAAACTATAACTTTATTTAAATATAAAAATTTAGTTTCTATAAACAATATAAAAGTGGATGGTATTTAATATAAAAATTAAAACCTACTGGATTCTCCATTTCTTTGCACGCAAATTGCTAACACTTTTATCTAATATAAAAAGCAGTATTTTTAATACTGCTTAAACATTTTCACTATTCTCCATCTTCTTTATTATCTTGTAACAATTCAAGTTGTGATATTAATAAAGCTTCCATTTTTGCTTTATAAACTCCAAATTGTCTTTTTAATTCTTCTGTTCTTTTTCTAATATCAAACTCTTCTTTGGTTATTTCTTCTGTTGCCCTTCTTGCTTCACTTTGTGCATCCCTTATTATTTGATCTGCTCTATTTTGAGCATTTGATTTTATATCATCTGCTGTTGATTGAGCCATAACTAAAGTATTTTGTAATGTATGTTCCACTGCCTTATAATGCTCTAAATCTTTTTTACCTTCTTCAATTTGATTTCTTAAATCAGCATTTTCTCTGTATAATTTTTCATAATCTTCTGTAAGTTGATCTAAAAAATCATCAACTTCATCAACATTATATCCTTTTATAGTTTTCGAAAATCGTTTATTTTCGATATCTAAAGGTGTTAACATAAAATTTTCCTCCTAATTGTTATTTTATCCATGAAGCAGAAAATCTATTCTCTATTTTTTCCTTTGTTAATTCATTAACTATATCATAGTTGTATGGTGCAACAACAAATATTGAATTTGAAACTTTTTCAATATTTCCATCTAAAGCTTTAACAGCACCACTAACAACGTCAACAATTCTTCTTGCTACGTCTTTACTTACATACTCTAAATTAATAACAACTGCATTTTTTGCTTTTAATTCCATAACTATTTCATCAGCTTGATCAAAATTAGTTGGTTTTGATATTTTCATTTTGATTTGTTGTGGCTGAGGCATAGATACTACCTTTTTTGATTTATTAAAAATACCTAAAGATCTTCCCTCATTTTCACTTTCCTCATCTTCGGTTTCATATTCATCAATATAATCTGAATTATAGATATCCTCATCATATTCTTCTTGAGAACTTTCTTGTTCTCCCCATATAAAATCTACTATTTTTTTTAATGATGTTCCTGCCATTTTTTTACGAACCTCCTAATTTTTTCTCTTCATTTGTAGCTTAACATGTATATAGTATCTATCTATTTTGATTTAATGTCAAGAGTTTTTTTTCAATTTAATCTATTGTTATAAAAAAATAATTATTCTGTAATTTTTTTGTAATTTTTTGTAGTTTTTTTGTGATTTTTTTGTAATTTAATGTAGCATAATCTCATCATACAATTTTATCTTATTTGCACTTTCAATTTCTTCTTCTGTATAACCTAACTCTCTTAATTCTTCATCAGTATAATTTTCTACTACAGAATATGTATCATTTTGTCTTAATACTTTTACTAATATTTTTTCTGTATATCCTGCTCTAATTCTTTCTACATAAGTATTGTCATCTTCTTCTATTAGACTTGAATTACTTACTTTTAATCCTGTATATTTCCACCAAATTACATCAAAAGATATTTTTCTATATTCTAATAAATTTGCAACCTCATCTTTTATTTTAAATACAATAATTCGACTTTTTTCCTCTTCTTTTATATATGCAATTTCTGCTTTTATTTCATTGGAGTTAGATAATCTTAAAGTAGCCATTTCTCCCACTTTAACTGTCATTGCTTTTTCAGTATCCATTGATGTAGCTATATAACATTCAAAATTATTTACAATTTTTCCTTTTTCACTACTAAGTGGTATGCTAGCACCAACTTTAAGATTAAAACCATTTAATAATTCTGATGTCAGATAGTCAAAATTATCTACTTTTAATATTTCCTCTAAACCATCAACTCTATATGAAGCTAGTCCAGAAACTGGTGCAGATATTATTTCAGAACCTGCTGATAATTCGTTCTCTAAATTTCTTCTTTGTTCAGCTAAAATTCTTACATATGAATCTGATGGACTTGCAAATCCTGTAATTTTAGCTTTCTTTGACATATTAGTTTCAATTTTGTTTTTATTTTCTTGAATCTTTTGTAAATAATTTAAATCATACATAGAATCGATAGTATCTTCAATTTGGTTTTCTATGCTTGCTATATCACTAGATAAAAGACTATTTAAAGAAGAGCTTTCTATAAGCTCATTTATCTCAACATCAAGTTCCGCTATTTTATCTAATATATTATCTTCACTATTAGAATAATATCTAAAAACAGATTCATCTTTAGCAGCTCTCTCTCCATCAGAAAGAATCTGTACCATTCCATTTTTATAATTTTCTCCTTGCAACACTATTTCATCACGTATTACATATCCTTCTGCCTGTTCTTCAAATGATAAAGAACCGTTTGCAACTATAAATACATCTACACTATTTTTTAGTATCTTGGTACTATTAGTAACTAATACAATAAGAAATATCATAAAAATCATTGTTATTAGAATTTTTATTCCAAATCCTTTTCTTTCTTCCACTATAACTCCTCTAAAATTGTATTAATATTTTTTTGCATATCATTCATGCTATCTAGCCATATTATTTCTTTATTTCTTCTAAACCAAGTCAATTGTCTTTTGGCATATCTTCTTGATTCCTGCTTTATCTTTTCAATCATTTCTTCTCTACTTAATATTCCATCAAAGTATTGTACAACTTCTTTATATCCAAGTCCTTGCATTGCTGTTGGAAATTCATTATATTTTTTAAGAAGATTTTTTACTTCATTTTCCAAACCAGCCTGCATCATAACATCAACTCTTCTATTTATTCTTTCATAAAGTTTTTCTCTGTCCATAGATATTCCAAAAACTTTAAAATTATATTTTACTTCATTTTTTCTTGATAAAATTTCCTGCTCTGTTTTTGTTTTTCCTGTAGCTTTATATATTTCAAGAACTCTAATTATTCTTTTTTTGTCATTTTTACTTATTATTTTCATAGACTCAGGATCTATCTTTTCAGCTTCTTTCCATAACTTCTGTAGCTCTTCTGAATTTTCGGCTCTTTTCATTAATTCATTTCTGTATTCTTCATCAAAATTCATATCTTGATATTCAATTCCATATATTAATGAATTAACATATAATCCTGTTCCACCAACTACAATAGGTATTTTACCTTTTGATAATATTTCATTTATAGCTTGCTCTGCATCTCTTTTAAAATCTGAAACTGTATATCTATCAGCAGGAGATACAAAATCTATTAAATAATGCTTAATTCCTTGTGCTTCTTCTTTTGTAACTTTAGCAGTTCCTATATCCATATCTTTATATATTTGCATTGAATCTGATGAAATTATTTCTCCATCTATCTTTTTTGCAAGTTCAATAGATAAAGAGGTTTTACCTGATGCTGTTGGACCTACTATAACTACAACTTTAGGTTTCATAAATTTATCTCCTACTAAATTTTCTTTCTAAATCATATTTTGTCATTTTAATAGCAGTTGGTCTTCCATGTGGACATGTAAATGGATTTGGTAATTCTAAAAGTTTTGCCATTAAACTTTTTACTTCTTCTTCATCTAATTTCATTTTTGCTTTTACTGCTGCTTTACATGCAACAGTTGCAATAAATTTATCCTCTTTTTCTTGTCTTGCTGTTACTGCTACTGTATCTATTTCATCTAAAATATCTAAAAATAATTGTTTAGTATTTAAGTTTTCACACATACTTGGCACTGATGTTAATTTTATTGTATTTTCTCCAAATTCTTCAAAAGAAAATCCAGCTTTTTCAAACATTTCTTTATTTTCTCTAGCAATTATCATATCTTTATGTGTTAAAGATATAACATCAGGTAAAAGTAAAAATTGTTCATCTCTTTCTTCTTTACTATAATAATTAGCTTTTACTTTTTCATACATAATTCTTTCATGTGCTGCATGCTGATCAATTATGTACATCTCATTTTTTATTTCTATTATTATATATGTACTAAAAGCTATTCCTAAAAATTTATATGGTATTTCTGGACATTCTTCTTCCTTTTCTTCAAAAACATTCATATTTTCTGAAGGATATGAAAAATCATTTGATGCATTTATTTTTTGTTCTTCTAATTCTTCCAATTCTTTTTCTTTTCTTACAGCAAATGGATCAACTCCAAAAGTTTCTTTATACATTTTGTCGAATTCGGGATTATTATCAAATTTTTCCTCTTTTAAAGCTTCTCTAATTTTAGCTGTATCTATCATTTGAGTATTGTCTAATCCAAGTTTCGATTCAACTAACTTTTCTGCTAATTTTGAAAATTCTCCAGTAGCTACTTCTTCTGTTTTATTTTCTTTTTTATCTTCTTCATTTTTTTCTAACACAATTGTGTTTTGTGGTAATGAATTTAAGTTTTCTTTTGCCACCATTGTTTCTTGTGAAGATACTGAATTTATTTCTTCTAAATCTATTTTTTGTGTGTTTTCCATTTCGTCATTTTTTAATTCTTGCGAATTAATAACTTGAGTTAGTTCTTTTTCTGATAATTTTACTGAATTCATTTCTGTTGTTGCATCTTTTATAACATCATTAACAATATTTACATCTAATTCTTTTGTATCACTTGAAATCAATGTATCTCCTAATGTTACTTTTTTTGATACTTCATTTTCATTAATACTTTTTACAAATTCTTCTTTTCTCTCATTTAATTCTAAATTATTATTTTCTGTACTACTTAAAGGTGAAGTAATATTATCTAATGTAGCATTGCTTAAATTATTAGCCAAGCTATGTGAAACTATTGGAGTTCCAAATTCACTACTTGCACTATTGTCTGGTACATTTGATTTTATATTAAAATTAGTAGTGGCATTGTTTTCTGTTTTTAAATCATTTAAACCTTGTCTATATTTAAAAATTTCTTCTAAATGATTATTGCTTCTTTCTTCTGCTGTCTCTTCTGGTTCTTTTATTATTTTTTGGAATAATCCTGCAATTCCTACTTTTTTTCCATCTGTATTATTTAATCTATCATTTAATTCATTATTAAAGTTACTATTAAGAGTTACTCCATCAAAATTACTATTAAATTCATTTCTTGAACTGCTACTATCTGGTTTTATTCCAGAATTAACCTTTAATGAAGCTTCTATATCTTCTCTTTCAACATTTGCAACAAGTTCTGATTTTGCCATATTTGATTTAATTGCATGATAAACTGATTTAAACACTTTTGTTTCATCTTCAAATCTAACTTCTAGCTTAGCTGGATGTACATTTATATCTACAAGTTTGGGATCCATTTCTAAATTTAATACTATAAATCCATATCTTCCTACTGGTATCATACCTTTATATGCTTGATCAGCAGCTGCTGTTAAATTCTTATCTTTTATATATCTTCCATTTAAAAAGAATACTTGATTACTTCTATTGGCTCTTGCTATAACTGGTTTTCCTATAACTCCAGTTACTTTTATTCCTTCATATTCATAATCAACTTCAATAATTTCTGCTGCAACATCTTTTCCATATATACTATATATTAATGTTTTTAAATCACCATTTCCATTAGTTTGAACTACTGTTTTTCCATTACTAACAAGCTTTATAGCTACATTTTTATTTACTAATGCAATTCTTGTTACAACATCCTCTATATATCCAGCTTCTGTATAATCTTTTTTCAAAAATTTATATCTTACTGGTGTATTATAAAATAAATTTTCAACAGTTATTGTTGTTCCAACAGATCTCGCAGCTTCATTAAATTCTAAAGTTTTTCCTCCTTCAACAACGATTTTATGTGCTACATCTGTTCCTTCTTTTTTAGAAATCATTTCAACTTTTGAAATTGATGCTATACTAGCTAAAGCTTCACCTCTAAATCCCATTGATTTTACCGTTATTAAATCATCAGCTTTTCTTATTTTACTTGTAGCATGACGCTCAAATGCAATTTCCATGTCATCTTCTGCTATACCACATCCATCATCTGTTATTCTAATTAAAGAAATTCCACCATTTTTTATTTCAATATTTATATTTTTAGCTCCAGCATCTATTGAATTTTCTACCATCTCTTTTACTACTGAAGAAGGTCTTTCAATAACTTCCCCTGCTGCAATTTTATTTATAGTTAAATCGTCTAAAAGAACAATGTTTCCCATCTTTTTCTTCCTTTCTATGCGTCTTATGTATACTTTTCCATTATTTAATATTTTGGATAAATTATATCATTAAATTTATTTTTTGTATACTTTTTTAAAATTTATATAAAAAATATTAAAAATAATTTTAAAGTAAGTAAATATATATTGGAATGAAGTGATACGTAACCTTGAGAGTTTAATTTTTCTTTGCTAATTTTATAATAACATAACTTAATTTATGAAATACAAAATAGTTTTAAATCCATAAACGACTAGCAAAAAATAAATGATTTACTTATTTCTAAAATTATTAGTTTTTTATATAAATTTTATATGTAACACTTTTTATAAAAATTCATAGTATATAACATACAAAAGATTTAAAAAAACATAAATTTAAAAAGGAGGAAACTAATATGCCAGAAAACAGAGGTTGTGGTTGTGGATTATTTGGAGGAGATAATGAATGTCTATGGATAATAATCCTTTTAATTATTCTTTTCTGTTGTTGTGGAAACAACGGTGGTAGAGGATGTTGCTAATTTAGCAATACTATAAGCTACTAAAAAATAGCAATAAAATTATCTTTTTAGAATTTTTTTGTTATAAAATAAAAGTGAGAGTGCTTGGAATTTCTCCTTGCACTCTCACTTTTATTTTCCTTGATTACTTGCCTTACTCCATCTGAATTGATATTAATATTCGTCTTCTTCCGAAATTATCCATGCTGAACGTATAAATGGCAGAAATTCCGAATATTCCTTATGAACCGACATGCAAACTAATGGATCAAAAAATGTTATCCCTTTTGGATCATAGCCTGTCAGAAGCACAAATCTGGATTCAGATTCCCCATCTTCTTTCTTATTATCTCCAGCCTCGACTTCTTTCTCAGACAGCAGAATAACAGAAAGCTTGTGCTCCCATAATCCATTTAGCATGTCTCTAATGGACAAAGCTCGCTTGGTCTCCAATCCATACAAGGATGAAACAAATCTCTCCCAGAATATATGCTTGCATCCTTTGGAGATATATTTTCCATCCGGCTCACGCTTGTAACCACGGTATCCTTTTTCCACAGCCAGTTCTGCAAGTTCCTCAATCGATGCTGTTACTTTGCATCTATACATCTGTTCCAAGAACTTTGCAATTATTATTGCAGATCCCGCTGTTGCAACTGTGCCTTCAGAATCATACTTCTCCATCCTAAACGGTACATCTGCATATTCCTCCTGTGGCTTCAAGCCTCTCTGTCCGAATTCTGTACAGTGATTTACCTGACTCCTGGGCGCTTTAAAATTCTCGATACTTTCCCGAAGACGCCCATTTTGTTTTTGGGTGAACCCTGCATAGATAGCATATTCCGATACTGGAATATACGCAGATACAACTTTGTCTTTAATCTTTTTATCCAAACTCATCTTGTTTCCTTTCTGGCAAACACTGCCATTATGTTTTTCAAGTTTCATATGTCTTTTTTATTATATCACATATGTTAACATAAATCAACATTAATACATTCCACCCATATCTGGCATTGCTTGATGATTTGAACATCCACATTCTTTTTCTTTCTTATCTGTTATAATACTTTCCGTTGTAAGAATCATTGAAGCAACACTTTCTGCATTTTGAAGTGCTGAACGTGTAACTTTTGTAGGATCAACTACTCCTGATTTTTTCATATCAACATATTCTTCTTTATATGCATCAAATCCTACTCCTGGTTTGCTTGATTTTACCTTATCTAAAATTACTGCACCTTCTAATCCAGCATTTATAGCTATTTGTTTTACTGGTTCCTCTAAAGCTTTTAAAATTATTTTTACACCTATTTTTTCATCTTCTGAAACCTCTGATAAAAGCTTTTCAACCTCTGGAATAACGTTTACATACGCTGTTCCACCACCTGGCAAGATTCCTTCTTCAACAGCAGCTTTTGTTGCTGATAATGCATCTTCTATTCTTAATTTCTTTTCTTTCATTTCTATTTCTGTAGCTGCACCAACTTGAATTACTGCAACTCCACCTGCAAGTTTAGCAAGTCTTTCTTGCATACTTTCTTTATCATAACTTGATTTTGTTTCTTCTATATTATTTTTAATTTGTTTTATTCTAGCATCTAATCTTGCTTTATCTCCCATTCCATCAACAATTATCGTGTTTTCCTTTGTACATTTTACTTGTCTTGCTCTACCAAGCTGTGCTATAGTAGTATCTTTTAAATCTAATCCAAGCTCTGATGTAATAACTTCTCCACCTGTTAAAACTGCTAAATCTTCTAACATTTCTTTTCTTTTATCACCAAAACCTGGTGCTTTTATTCCAACAACATTTAATATTCCTCTTAATTTATTTAATATTAATGTTGATAGTGCTTCATTTTCAAAATCATCTGCAACTATAACAAGTTTTCCACTTTGCTGTGTTATTTCTTCTAATAATGGTAAGATTTCTTGAATATTTGATATTTTCTTATCTGTAATTAATATATATGGATTATCCATTACAGCTTCCATTTTATCAGTATCTGTTACCATATATGGAGAAACATATCCCTTATCAAATTGCATACCTTCTACAACATCAACTTCTGTTGAAGATGTTTTTGATTCTTCTATTGTTATAACTCCATCTTTAGAAACTTTTTCCATAGCATCTGCAATTAAATTTCCTATTTCTTCATTATTTGCAGATATACTAGCAACTCTTGCAATATCTTCTTTTCCACTAATTGGAGAACTTATTTTTTTAAGTCCTTCTACAGCTTTTTCTGTTGCTTTATCCATTCCTCTTTTTATAGATAACACATCTCCACCTGCTGCAACATTTTTTACACCTTCTTTTAACATTATTTGTGCAAGTACTGTTGCTGTTGTTGTTCCATCTCCTGCTACATCATTTGTTTTTGTAGAAACTTCTTTTACTAAACTTGCTCCCATATTTTCAAAAGGATCTTCTAATTCTATTTCTTTAGCTATTGTAACACCATCATTTGTTATAAGTGGTGCTCCATAACTTTTATCTAATACAACGTTTCTTCCTTTTGGTCCTAATGTAACTTTTACAGTATCTGCTAATTTATTAACACCTTCTAATAATTTTTTTCTAGCATCTTCACCATATCTAATTTCTTTTGCCATCTTTATACCTCCAAAAATAATTTATAATTTTATTCTACTATAGCCAATATATCTGATTGCTTAACAATAATATAATCTATTCCTTCATATTTTACTTCTGTTCCAGAATATTTGCTTGTAATTACTTTATCACCTTTTTTTACTTGCATTTTAACAGCTACTCCATTTTCATCAACTCCACCAGGTCCTATTTCTACAACCTCTGCTATTTGTGGTTTCTCTTGTGAACCTGAAGTCAATATTATTCCACTTTTTGTTGTTTCTTCTGCTTCTACCATTTTTATTAAAACTCTATCATTTAATGGTTTTATCATTTTTACATTCCTCCTTCAAACTAAATTAGCAGTCATTGTGTTTGACTGCTAATAATTTATACCCTATTTACTAAATTGTCAATATCATTTTAAAAAAATTTAAACTTTTTTTGATTTATTTTAAATTTTTTTATATCGAAATATGTTAACTTTACTCCATATTCTAACAATTTCAAATCATATTCGTTTTGTCTTAATTTAATCTCCAATTTATCAGATTCTAAAACTAAGGTATCTATATCTAATTTATATTCATCTGATAGTTCATTTATTCCTTCTTCTATTGAATATATTATATATTTTCTAATTTTTTCTATAAGTTCTTGTTTTGTAAATAAATTTCTAAGCCCTATAACTTTACTAAGCATCATTTTAGGATTCTCTATTTTAAAATCATAATAACCTTCTAAATTGATACATATATCAGAAAATTCTCCATTTTTCCAATTTTTAAACTTAATTGGATCATTAATTATATATTTATTATGTTTAATTATGTTAGTATTAAAAAATAATATGCATAGACTTTCATTTTCAGCTTTTCTTACAATTAAATTTTTCCAAATACTATCAAATTCATCATCTTTAATATCAAGATTTTCTAATTTATAAGTTCCTTTATTTTCTTTTATGTCTAATACTCTACCTTTTTCAAAAACACAAACAAATTGATTTTCTGATACTTTTACAATATCTCCCTCTGATACATTATATTTTTTAAATATAATATTATTTGATAATTCTGGGCATTCTATAATTTTTATATTCTCGAAATTTTCTTGAAAACCTGATAATTTCATCATTTATATTTATTATTTTTCTCTCCTTTTATTAAAAATAAAAATCAACAATAAATTGTAAAATAGGCTTTCATAATTTTACTTTTAAATTTATTATAAAGCCTACTTTATACCTATTTCTACAAAATTATTTTTCCTTATTTTAGACTTTTAATTCAATTACTTTTTATTTTCCTTTGCTGCTTTTATAAGTCCTCTAAATAATGGTGCTGGTCTATCTGGTCTTGACTTGAATTCAGGATGAAATTGACCTGCTATAAAAAATGGATGATTTCTATATTCTACAATCTCAACTAATGTTCCATCTGGTGATGTTCCCGAACAAATTAATCCAGATTTTTCTAATCTTTCTTTATAATCATTATTATATTCAAATCTATGTCTGTGTCTTTCACTTATGCTTTCAGTACCATATATCTCATATGCTAAAGTATCTTTTTTGATTGTACATGGATATGCTCCAAGTCTCATTGTTCCACCTTTTTCTGTAACGTCTTTTTGATTTTCCATTATATGTATAACTGGATTTTCTGTAGTACTACTAAATTCGGCAGAATTTGCATCTTTTATATTTAGTACATTCCTACAAAATTCAACAACTGCCATTTGCATACCTAAACAAATCCCTAAAAATGGTATATTATTTTCTCTTGCATATTTTATTGCTGCTATTTTTCCATCAATACCTCTATTTCCAAAACCACCTGGAACTAAAATTCCATCATACTCTTTTAAAACTTTACCTACTGTGTTTTCAGTTATTGTTTCAGAATCTATAAATCCTACATTTACCTTTACACCATTTGCAAATCCACCATGTCTTAAACTTTCTGCTACTGACAAATATGAATCTTGAAGTTGCATATATTTACCTACTAATGCAATATTTACTTCGCCATTTAAGTTTCTAATATCATCTATTAATTTTTCCCATTCTTCATTTTTTGGCTCTACTCTTTCTAAATGTAATTGTCTGCAAACAGCTTTTGCTAAACCTTGATTTTCTAACATAAGTGGCACAGCATACAGATTTTCAGCTGTAAGATTTGGTATAACATTTTCTGGTCTTACATTACAAAAAAGTGCAAGTTTACCTCTAATCTCTTCAGGAATATCTACTTCACTTCTGCAAACTAAAATATCTGGTTTTATTCCAAAACTTTGTAATTCTTTAACAGAGTGTTGCGTTGGTTTTGATTTCAATTCATTTGAACCACTTATATATGGTAATAATGTTACATGTACATATAAAACATCTTCTGGATTTTTTTCAAGACCAACTTGTCTAATTGCTTCAATAAAAGCTAATCCTTCTATATCTCCTATTGTTCCACCAATTTCTGTTATAACAATATCTGCTTTTCCATCAAAACTATATATTTTTTCTTTTATTTCATTTGTAACATGAGGTATTACTTGAACTGTTTTTCCTAAATAATCACCTCTTCTTTCTTTGTTCAAAACAGATTGATATATTTTTCCAGAAGTTACACTACAATTTTTGTTTAAGTTAACATCTGTAAATCTTTCATAATGCCCTAAATCTAAATCTGTTTCTGCTCCATCATCTGTTACAAAAACTTCTCCATGCTCATATGGACTCATTGTTCCAGGATCAACATTTATATACGGGTCAAATTTTTGGTTTACAACATTATAACCTCTATTTTTTAATAATCTTCCAAGTGATGATGCTGTAATTCCCTTTCCTAATCCTGATACTACTCCACCTGTAATAAAAATATACTTTGTACTCATTTTTTCTCCTTTCACTTCTTTTTATTCTTCATATCCTAATAACTTTGGCTGGCAAGTTAAATTTATACCTAAGCTTTTTAATACTTTTTGTTCAGCTTGAGATATAATATAAGAACTATGAGCCTCTAATCCACTTAATTTGTCAATAGCTTCAAATGTTTTTTCTATAACTGGATTTGTTTTAGAACATATGCTTAACGCTATCAAAACTTCTGGTAAATTTAAAGAATAATTCCTTTTATATGATGTTTTTTGTTTTAATTTAAAAATTGATTCTAAAACTGATGGTGAAAGCAAATATACATCATCTGGTATTCTGGAAATTTCTTTAATAGCATTTATTAGTAATGCACTAGAAGCGCTTAATAGTTCTGATTCTTTTCCTGTTATTACTTTTCCATTTTCTAACATTATAGCAACAACATTCACATTTTCTTTTTCTGATTTTTCTAAAGCATATTTTACAATTTGTCTATCAGAAATTGTAATTCCAACATTATTCATTAATTTTTTTATAGTTTCTACTATTTCTTCACTACCTATTCCTTTTCTAAAGTCACATAAACTTGCATAATATCTTCTTATAATTTCCATTTTAGCAGCATTTTTTGCTACTTCATCATTAATTATACATTTACTTATTGTATTTACTCCCATATCAGTAGGAGATTTATATATATCATTTCCTATTATTTTATTTAATATATTCTTTAAAATTGGAAATGCAGAAATATCTCTATTATAATTTACTGCTTTTATATCATATTCTTCTAAATGAAATGAATCTATCATGTTTATATCACCTAAATCTGCTGTTGCAGCTTCATAAGATACATTTACTGGATGCATAAGTGGCAAATCCCAAACAGGAAATGTTTCAAATTTTGCATAACCAGCTTTTATACCTCTTTTATTTTCATGATATAACTGTGACAAGCATGTACCAAGTTTTCCACTATTTGGTCCTGGTGCTGTTACAACAACTAATTTTTTAGTAGTTTCTATATATGGATTTTTTCCATATCCTTCTTCACTTACAATTGTCTCAACATCATCTGGATATCCTTTTGTAGGAGTATGTAAATATACTTTCACATTTTTACTTTCTAAAGTTTGTTTTAAATTTTCAACTTCTTCTTGACCTGTATACATTGTAATTACAACACTATTAATTGAAATATCTAATTTTGAAATATTCTCTATTAGTCTTAAAAGTTCAACATCATATCCTATTCCATAATCTGCTCTTATTTTATTTTTTTGAATATTGTTTGCATTTATACAAAAAATTATTTCTAAATTCTCTTTAAACTCTTGTAAAAGTTTTATTTTGGCATCTGGATTAAATCCAGGTAACACTCTACTTGCATTATAATCATCAAAAATTTTTCCTCCAAATTCTAAATATAGTTTATTATCAAACATTTTTATTCTTTCTTCTATTTTCTCCTTTTGAATTTTTAAATACTTTTCATTATCAAATGCAAGTTCCATTTTACTTCTCCTATTTTTATTAAATTTCTTACAAAACAAATTTAAGATTTTCTAAACAATAAAATTACTAGAAAATCTAATAAATTTCTATAATTATTTTGTACAGAGTTTTTCTCTTTTTAAAAGAAAATTTTTATAAAAAACAAAAAAACAGATTTAAAAAAAGGGTTTTTTTTTTAAATCTGTTTCGATTTATATCTTTTACGTAAATATTTTAACATTTAAAATTACAAAATGCAAGCTTTTTTTTACTTTACAAAAAAAATATCATTACATTCTTTGTTTTACAGCTTCATAAATTACTATTCCTGCTGATACAGAAGCATTTAATGAAGTTATTTTTCCTTTCATTGGAATTTTTATTAAAATATCTGAATTTTCTTTTACTAATCTGCTCATTCCAAAACCTTCACTACCAATTATTATAGCTAAAGGACCTTTTAAATCTTGATTATAATATAATGTTTCTGACTCTCCATCTGTTCCTATTACCCAAAGTCCAGCCTCTTTTAATTTTCTTATAGAATCATTTAAATTATTTACTCTAGCAATTTTCATATATGTAGTTGCTCCTGTTGAAACTTTAACAACTGTACTATTTACTGCAACATTTCTTCTTTTAGGAATTATTATTCCATGAACTCCTGCTGTTTCAGCAGTTCTTATTATTGATCCTAAATTATGTGGATCTTCAATTCCATCTAATATCAATACAAAAGGATCTTCATTTTTTGATTTTGCTAAATCTAAAATATCTTCTACTTCACAATAATTAAATGGTGGAACAACAGCTACAACCCCTTGATGATTTTCTGCCATATAATCTAATTTTGTTTTATCTACTTCTACTAAAACTATTTTTGCATCTTTTGCTTTTGCTATTATTTCATTTATTGATCCATGTTTTTCTCCTCTTTCAACATAAATCTTATTTATATCTTTGTCTGATTTCAATAATTCAAGTACAGCATTTCTTCCAGCTATAACATCTTCATATTCATTATTAGAAGATTCTTCATCATTTCTTCTATCATCATCATTTTTTCTTCTATCTTCAAAATCTCTTCTCTCAACAAATCTTCTATCTGATACAGAACGTCTTTCACCTATTCTTCTATCAAATCCCTCTCTTTCTTTTGACCTTCTATCTACTTTTCTTCTATCTATTCCTCTTCTTTCTTGTTCTCTTCTGTCTTCTTGTCTTCTTTGACCTTTTCTTCTATCTTCTCTTTTTTCATTTCTTTCTTCAGCTAATCTTGCTTGTCTGTTTCTTTTATCTCTGTAACTTTCTCTCATCTTCAATCCCCTTAATTTTTTTAATAATATTTGTTTATATATTATATATTTTATCTAAATTAATTTCTTCGCTGGTCGCTTTTTAAGCTCCAAAGGCTTCGCAGAAATCATTTATCTAAAATATATAAATTAAATAATTTTTAATAATAATTATTCTTCTTCATCTAATTTTAATACTGATAAAAATGCTTCTTGTGGTACTTCTACATTTCCTATTTGACGCATCTTTTTCTTACCTTTTTTCTGCTTCTCTAGCAATTTCTTCTTTCTTGTAATATCGCCACCATAACATTTGGCTAAAACATCTTTTCTCATAGCTGATATTGTTTCTCTTGCAATTATCTTTCCTCCAACAACTGCTTGTATCGGAATTTCAAATAATTGTCTAGGTATTACTTTTTTTAATTTTTCAGCCATTTTTCTTCCTCTTTCATAGGCTGAATCTTTATGAACTATAAATGATAGTGCATCTACAGCTTCATTATTTATATGTATATCTAATTTTACAAGTTCTGCTCTTCTATTTTCTTTAAATTCATAATCTACTGAAGCATATCCTTTTGTTTTAGATTTTATTGTATCAAAAAAATCATATATAATTTCATTTAAAGGAAGTTCATATTCAAGTGTTACTCTATTTTCATCCAAATATTTCATATCCATATAAACACCTCTACGTTCCTGACAAACCTTCATAACATTACCAACAAATTCTTTAGGTATCATAATTTCAGCTTTCATTATTGGTTCTTCCATATAACTTATTTCTGTTTGAGGTGGCAAATCTATTGGATTATATAATTCAATTACTTCTCCTCCTGTTTTATGAACTTGATATATAACTGATGGAGCTGTTGTAATTAATCCAATATCAAATTCTCTTTCTAATCTCTCTATAACAATCTCTAAATGTAATAAACCTAAAAATCCACATCTAAATCCAAATCCTAATGCTACTGATGTTTCTGGTTCATAATTTAAAGCAGCATCATTTAATTTTAATTTTTCTAAAGCATCTTTTAATGGTTCATATTCACTTCCATCTAATGGATACATACCACAATATACCATTGAATTAGCTTTTTTATATCCAGGTAATGGCTCTTTTGCTGGAGTGTTCTTTAAAGTAATTGTATCACCTACATGTAAGTCTGATACTGTTTTTACGCTTGCTGCAATGTAGCCAACTTCTCCAGCCTCAAGCTTATCTGATGGAAAATATTGTCCAGCTCCAAAATAACCTACTTCTGTAACTGTAAATACTTTTCCTGTTGCCATGAATAATATTTCATCATTTGCTTTCACTGTTCCATTTTTTATTCTTACATAACTTAAAGCACCTTTATAATTATCATAATATGAATCAAATATTAATGCTTGAAGCTCTTTACTTACATCTCCTTGTGGTGCTGGTATATCTGTTACTATTCTTTCTAATACTTCATCAACATTTAATCCTGTTTTAGCAGATATACAAGGCGCATCCATTGCTGGGATACCAATAATATCTTCAATTTCTTTTTTTACTTCATCTGGTCTTGCATTTGGAAGATCTACTTTATTAATTACTGGTAATATTTCTAAATTATCATCTAAAGCTAAATATACATTTGCAAGTGTTTGTGCTTCTACTCCTTGAGTACTATCTACTACAAGTATTGCACCCTCACAAGCTGCTAAACTCCTTGATACCTCATAATTAAAATCTACATGTCCTGGAGTATCTATTAAATTAAATTCATATTTTTCTCCATTTTTTGCAGTATAATTCATTTTTACTGCTTGAGATTTTATTGTAATACCTCTTTCCTTTTCTATATCCATGTTATCTAAAACTTGAGATTCCATTTCTCTTTCGGATAAAACACCTGTCATTTCTATTATTCTATCTGCTAAAGTTGACTTTCCATGGTCTATATGTGCAATTATACTAAAGTTTCTTATATTTTTTTGTTTGTCTTGCATATTTACTCCTTAATCTATTTTTGATTTTGTATTTGTTTGTCATTTTTGCTATCATCTGTCATGATTTCTTCTACTTCTATTGATTGTTCTTTATTATCTATAGAGTTCAAGCTTTGTGGATCCATCTTATATCTTTTATCAAATTGATTTTCTACTTTCATACTTGCTAAACTTGCATAATATTGTGAATTATCTTTAGAACTTTCTCCTATCAGAAAATTTATTTTTAATAAATTTCTATTTTTTAATTTGGCAAAAAATATATTTACTTTTTCCTTTGCTTTTTTTAATATACTCTTTTTATCATCTGAAACTTTACTTTTATTTTCTAGCTGTTCCTCAAATTGTACTAACTCCAATTCTTCAGATACATTTTCATCATTTCCAAAAATATTTTCTATGCTTGATTCCTGTTGAAATTGAATATGCTTATCAAGTATTCTTTTTAATATAGTACCTGCTGGTTTATTATCCCAACATCTACCATTATCGAAATCTTCTTCTAATATATATTCTGCATATTCCAAATCTTCAGTAATAGATTTAATATTTCCTATACTATCTTCTCTTATTATAATATCATATTTTTCCTTTAGCATTTCTGTATCTTGTAATAACATTCCTTTTTTAGCTAATTCAAATTGTTCATAAAATGCTTCATTATTTTTAAATTTATATTTATTTGCTACTAAAGCATCAATTTGGTTTATTCTAACTGCCAAACTTTTTCTACTATTTTGTATATCTAGTTCCAATTTCTGTTTATCTTCTTGAGTAAAAAATTCAGTTTCTTCAAACTCATCTAAAGTATCCTGCATAATTCTTTCCAACTTTGCAAATCTATATGTTAACTGTGATATATACTTCAAACATGGTTTTGCTTCAATATCACTAGTTATTTGAAATGATGCTAAATCATAAGCACTTTTGAATAAACTTGTTAAAGAAGAACTAAGTGTTTGTTTAATAATTTCTTTTCTTTCATCATTATCTTCTAAACATTCTATATCATAAATTTTATCTGCTAAACAATCAATATTATAGATTAAGTCAAAGCTAGATTCAAAATTATCAAATAATTCATTTTTTGCATATTGTGCATCTTCTAATTTATAAAATTTTGACATAAAAAACTTCATGAATGTTGTTCTATTCTGAATACCACTTTTCAATATTTCCCTTTCACTAGATCCTAAACTTGCAGCTAACAAATTTGTTGCAAAAGTTAGTCCATAATATCCTTGTGTATTAGTTCTGTATCTTTCTGCATCTTGTGACGTTCTAGAAATAGTACATCTATCAGCAGCTACTTCTGTAAAAATTTCGTCTAGTGCTGTTCCTTCCCATTCTTCTTTTTCATCATTATAATATACTAATCCACTTTCATTATCTCCTTCTACAATAGCATGATATACTTCGTGTGTTAATGTTTCATAAATTTCATCTGCAAAATTTTCAAAATCTTCTTCATTCTCTAATTCTGTAAAATAATCTTGATTTAATCTTATTTTTCTCTCACCTGGATAATATTTACCTGTACATTTACCAATTATATCTCTAGATACAAATTCAACTCCTTCTAGATTTTTTACAAGATTTATTGCCTGTATCTCCATCTCATCATTAGAAAATTTAAATTCATATGCTCTTCTTTGAAGTATATCTTCTATTAATACTGCATAATCTCCATATCTTTCTTTATTTATATGCTTTCTTAAAGTTTTATTCAATTCAGTATTATAATATGGTTTTTCATTAGTCATATCTACTCTACTCACTTTGTTTATACTCCTGATTATCTTTCTACATCTAAGCTTTTGGGTGTTTGTGTATATCTTTTTAAAATTTCTGTTACTGTATCAGTTTCTATACATTCTTTATAAATTCCTTCTTTACTTTTTTCCAAAATCTTTTTATCAACTGTTATAATAAAACTTCTATTTTTTATTTTACATTCTGCAATTTTACTATACTCTTTCTCATTATTGTCTCTATCCTTTAAATAATCTTCCATCTTTGCTCCTTATATAACAAACTTAAGTTCATTTTGTATTTCAAGATTAAATTCATATAATTAATCTATTTTTAATAAGTCAAACTTTAAATAATCTGAACTTACAAGTTTAAATTCTATGCCTTTTACATTTCCTTCTATTGCATCTTTAAGTGATTCAGCATGCAGATGAGCATAATAACATTTTTTTACATTATAATCATTTAAAGTTTTTATAAAATCAATTTCTTCTGGAACTATCTGTTCTTTATAAAATGGTGGATAATGAATAAATCCAATTATTTCTTTATCTTTACCAAATTCTTGCACTCCTTTTTCTAAAGATAATTTTAATCTATCATTTTCTCTTTTTAATATTTTATAATTTTCTTCTGATTTCCAAGAATTAATCCATCCTCTAGTTCCTATAATTACCTTATCATCTATACAATAAGCATTATTATACAAAAAGTCAATATTTTCAAAATTTTTTTCTTTTAAAAACTTTTTCATACTAGTTACTGTAGTCCACCAATAATCATGATTTCCTTTAGATAATATCTTTTTTCCTGGTAAACTATTCAAGTATTCAAAATCCTTATGCGTTTCTTCTAGATATGTAGCCCATGAGAAATCTCCTGGCATTATTACTGTATCTTCTGCTTTTACTTTTTCTATCCAATTATTTTTTATTTTTTCAGCATGATTTTCCCAATTATTTCCGAAAATATCCATAGGTTTATCTACTGAAAATGATAAATGCAAATCACCTATCACATATATTGACATTAATTTCTCCTTTATAGCATTTCTTTATATACATTTAAGTTTTATTTTCATAATGTAATTTATATTTTTTTATTATCATATTAAAAATTTCACTACAATTTTAACTACTTTTATATAATTACTCTCCAATTTTCAAATTAGGTATTGCATTTAAATTTAAATCTGCTCTTTCCCCATTTATAAAATTATAATATCCTGCTGCTGCTATCATTGCAGCATTATCAGTACATAAAATAGGTTCTGGATAAAAAACTTTTATATTTAATTCTTGTGCTAAATTATCAAAAGAATTTCTTATAAAAGAATTTCTTGAAACTCCTCCTGCTATTGCTATCTTATCTGATGAATATGTATTAACTGCTTTTTTAATATTTGTTATAAGCATTTCTGTAACTGCTGTCTGAAAACTAGCACATAAATCTGCTTTATCCAGATTTGGATCTTTATGATTTAAATTAATAACTGCTGTTTTTATACCACTAAAACTAAAGTCTAAATTATCAAAATGAGTTACTGGTAATTTAATATTAGGCATTCCTTCTTTTGACAGATTATCTACTTTTGGTCCTCCTGGATAACCAAGTCCAACAACTCTTGCTACTTTATCAAAAGCTTCTCCTATAGCATCATCTCTTGTTTTTCCTAGTACATCAAATTCATTATAGCTTTTAACATTTACTAAATGAGTATGACCACCAGAAATAATTAAACATAAAAATGGTGGTTTCAAGTCTTTGTGTGTTAAATAATCTCCAGCAATATGTCCCTCAATATGATTTACAGCAACTAATGGTTTTCCAGTTGCAAAGCTCAACCCCTTTGCATATGAAACACCTACAAGTAATGCTCCTACAAGCCCTGGTCCTTGAGTTACAGCTATAGCATCAATATCATCTAATGTAACTTTTGCCTCTTTTAAAGCTTCTTTCATTATTCCGTTTATTACTTCTGTATGACATCTTGAAGCAATTTCAGGAACTACTCCACCATATTGTTCATGTATTTTAATCTGAGAATTTATAATATTTGATAAGACTTCTCTTCCATTTTTTACAATAGCTACAGATGTTTCATCACAACTAGATTCAATACCCATTATTAATATATCTTTCAATTTTTTACTCCTACTTTTTATTTTTTCTTCACTTATTACAAATACTTTTTCATTTAATATAATGAAATTTTACCTATATATTAGTTTTAAATAAATAACAAAACTATTGATTCAACTGCTTTAAATAGTAAGTTGATTATTGTAGAAATTACTGGTGAAACAATAATCTCTAAAGCTCCAAAAATCCATAGTAACAAGAATATCATATATAATGTTTGATAATTTCTAATTAACCATTCTTGTGCTCTATATGGTAATATACTTCTAAATATTTTTTCTCCATCAAGTGGTGGTAATGGAATTAAATTAAAAACTCCTAATCCAATATTTACTGTCATTAACATATATAACATTAACATTATTAAACTACCAGTATATCCATTTATAAACAATGGGCTTGCAAAATAACTTAAACATACATATGCTATACATGAAATAATTGCTAATATAAAGTTCATAAGTGGACCAGCAAGTGAAACCATAGATTCACAAAAGTTTCTTGATTTATTACTTGTAAAATTATTTGGATTTATTTGTACTGGTCTACCCCAACCAATATGTGCGAACATTAACAGAATAAATCCGTATGGATCTAAATGTTTTAGAGGATTTAAAGTTATTCTACCCTGACTTCTTGGAGTAGTATCTCCAAATTTATCAGCTGTCCATGCATGTGCAAATTCATGAAAAGTAATTGCTATTATAACAGCTGGAAGTGTTAATAAAATGCTTAACCATTCTCCTCTTGACATTGTTGCTAGTGAAAATACTACAAGTATTGCTAGCAATATATAAATAACTCTTTTATCTACTCCATATCCAAACATTAAATTCCTCCTAAGTTAAATTTTATTAATAATTTTAAGTATTGTAAATTTACTCTATGTTCTTCTAAAAATTTACTATCTTTTAAATTTTTATTATTATATCATATATTTTATTATTATCAATTATTTTATAACCAATATTTAAAAATTCAAGGGGATAACCCAAAGTCTCCCCTTTAAATTTTTAAACATATTTTTCTACACTTTTTTGAATTTCATCTTCTACTTCTTTCATTGCATCAAGAGTATTTTGTAATAATTCATCAATTTCTATTCCTAACATTTCTGCACCACGATTAATTATATCTCTTGAACAGCCTGCTGCAAAGTTTTTATCTTTATATTTTTTCTTTAAACTTTTTAATTCCATATCCTTTGTACTTTGTGATGGTCTCATTTTCGCAGCTGCCCATATTAATCCTGATAATTCGTCTGTTGCAAATAATATTTTTTCCATTTTATGTTCTGGAACAACATCAGAACATATACCATATCCATGACTACAAACAGCATGAACTATCTCATCATTTGTATTAATTTCTTTTAATATTTCTGGTGCTTTTGCACAATGTTCATTTGGATACATTTCATAATCAATATCATGTAATAATCCTGCTAATCCCCAAAGCTCTTCATTTTCTTCGTTTTTCTTAGCAAAATATCTCATAATTTGTTCTACTGTAAATGCATGTCTTATATGGAATTCTTCTTTATTATATTTTTTTAATAAATTAATCGCTGATTCTCTATCAATTTTTAATTCTACATTACTTGTATTTGATTTTTCCTCAATTTTTTTTGTTTTTCTATCATTTGATGATGTAGCACCACCTATTGGTTTCATAGTTGGAAATAGAATAACATCTCTAATTGAAGCAGAATCTGTAAGTAACATTACTAATCTATCAATTCCAATTCCCATTCCACCTGTTGGAGGCATACCATATTCAATAGCCATACAAAAGTCTTCATCCATCATGTTTGCTTCATCATCCCCTGCATCTCTTTGTTTTAATTGCTCTACAAATCTACTTCTTTGATCTATTGGATCATTTAACTCTGAATATGCATTTCCATATTCACGTCCATCTATAAATAATTCAAACCTTTCAACTAATCTCTTATCAGATGGTTTTCTTTTTGTTAAAGGTGATACTTCAACTGGATAATCACAAATAAATGTCGGCTGTATTAATGTCTCTTCTACAAAATCTTCAAAGAATTGATTTATAATATATCCTCTTGTTTTCTTTGATTCTTCAACTTCAACACCTTTTTCTTTAGCAATAGCTACTGCTTCTTCATCAGTATTTATAGTATTAAAATCTACTCCTGTTACTTCTTTTATAGAGTCTATCATTGTTACTCTTCTCCAAGTAGATTCTAAATCAATATCTGTTCCTTGATAATTAATTTTAGCTGTTCCTAAAACTTTTTTAGCAACTGTTTTAATTAAATTTTCTGATGTATCCATCATATCATTATAATCTTGATATGCTGCATAAAATTCTATGTTTGTAAATTCTGGGTTATGTTTAATATCCATTCCTTCATTTCTAAACATTCTTCCCATTTCATATACTCTATCAAATCCACCAACTATTAATCTTTTTAAATATAATTCATTAGCTATTCTTAAATACATATCCATATCTAATGTATTATGATGTGTAATAAATGGTCTTGCTGTAGCTCCTCCAGCTATTGTATTTAAAATTGGTGTATCTACTTCTAAATATCCTTCATTATCAAAGAAATTTTTAATTTCTTTTAATATTCTACTTCTTAAAAGAAATGTTTCTTTAACTTCTGGATTTACTATTAAATCTACATATCTTTGTCTATAACGTAAGTCTATATCTTTTAATCCATGGAATTTTTCTGGTAAATCTCTTAAAGATTTTGTTAAAAGAACAATCTCTTTTGCATGTATAGAAATTTCTTCAGTTTTTGTTTTAAAAACAAACCCTTTAAGTCCAATAATATCTCCTATATCAAATGTTTTAAAAGCTTTATAACTTTCTTCTCCTAAATCATTTATACTTACATAACTTTGAATATTTCCTGTAGCATCTTGTATTGTACAGAAAGAGGCTTTTCCCATAATTCTTTTAGCCATAATTCTTCCTGCTACTGAAACATCTTTACCATCATATTTTTCATAATTTTCTTTTATCTCTTTACTAAGTTCTGTTCTATCATATTTCGTAATTTCAAATGGATCTTTTCCAGCTTCTTGAAGCTCTTTTAATTTATCAATTCTAACTTGCATTAATCTGTTAATATCTTCTTCTGTTTGGATAACTTCTCCGTTATTATTTTCATTTTCACTCATCGTAATCATGCCCCTTTTTTATTTAATTTAGACTCAATTATTATATAATAAAAGTCAATTATTGTAAACTTATTTTTTATGATAAACAAAAACCTTAAGGCTTTTGCACCTTAAGGTTTCATTTTTAAACTCTAAAGGCACAAACTCTTATAGCCTGTGCCTATTTTTAGACACAGGCTATTTTTTATGTTTGTTTCCTTCAAAAATAGTATTAATCATAAAAAATAAGTCTCCTTAAAATTTTTAATATTTTAACATGATTTACAATTATTGTCAACTAATTTAAATTATAATAATTTGCATTCTAAAATTATAAAACTCACTATAAT